>NZ_CP049715.1:1200000-1800000 GCF_011082725.1 Apibacter sp. B3706
CTAAAGTATAGGCAGCTTCTCTGTAACTTACAGGAAGAGACGAAAATCCATTTTGAAGAGATTGTATCATAAAGGGCAAACCTGCTATAATACTTGCTATAATTATGCCTTCAAAAGTAAAAGCTAATCTTGTATTAAAATGTTTCTCTAAAAAAGCGCCCGGCATGTTTTGGGGACTAAAGGCCACCAATAAATAATAACCCAGTACCGTGGGAGGAAGAACTAAAGGCATACAGATCAAAGCTTCTACCAGGGGTTTTATTTTGAAATGCGTATATGCCAACAGGTAGGCAACCGGCAACCCTATAAACAATAAGAAAACGGTTGATAGAGTTGCCAACTTACCTGTAAGCCAAAGAGTGTTTATAAAATCTTCGCTCAATTAATTAATCTTTTTTTGCTAAACCGTATCCGTATTTTTTCCAAATATTGTCACATTTGGAACTGATAATATAATCCAAGAAACGAGAGGCTTCACCGTTCTTTTCCCACCCATTTATAAGTACGGCAGCCTGTGCTATCGGTGGACATATATCTTCCGGTAATACATAATAGTGCCCCTTATTTTTCATTTCAGGTGCTAAGGCCAGCGATAAAGCAATAAACCCTATTTCTGCATTCCCTGAAAATGCATATTGAGCCGTCTGATTAATATTTTCTCCCCATACAATACGTTTACTTATTTTATCGTATAAATCCTCCTTTTTAAGTGCATTAACAGAATTTAAACCATAGGGAGCATTGTCCGGGTTAGCAATGGCTATTTTTTTAACTTCCGGTAATAAAACGGCTGACAATCCTTGCGATAAATTCAATGTAGAACTCCACATGGCTACTCTTCCGTAACAATAGTTAACTGCCGATGCAGAAGTTAACCCTCGATCTTCTAATTTGCCGGGAAATTTAGTATCTGCAGACATAAAAAGATCAAAAGGGGCTCCATTAATAATTTGTTGGGTTAGAGTTCCTGAAGATCCATAAGTAATTTGGAGATCTGCACCCGGGTAATCTTTAAGATATTGTTCTTTAATTTCTTCCAGTACATATCTTAAATTAGCAGCAGCGGCAATAGTAGCTTTACGTTCTTTTGTACAAGATATTAAGCCGAATAAAAATAGTAATATCGGCAAAAAAACTAGCTTACGTTTCATGATTATATAAAATTTTTAGTGTTGTGCTCCTTCAATTATTTTGAAAATATGCAGTATCGAAGGAAAAACTGCATCCATAGATTCTTCTGCTCCTTTGGTAGAACCCGGCATAGTAATAACTAAAGTATTTCCGATTAATCCGGCTATGCTTCTGGATAACATGGCTAAAGGCGTTCTATTTTGCCCATAGCTTCTTATCGCTTCAGCCACTCCCGGAATTTCTCTTTCCAGTAAAGGTTGAACCGCCTCAGGGGTAACATCCCTCTTAGATAATCCGGTACCGCCGGTTACCAAAATTAAATTTACTCCTTTCCGGTGATATTCTTTAATTTTGGTTTGTATATCCTCTTTTTCGTCCGGAATAATTTCATAATCGGAAACATCTACTCCTATGGTTTGAAGTTTTTCCATAATTACTTTACCTGCACGGTCTTTTTTATCACCCTTAGAAATGCTGTCAGAACAAACCAATATGGATGCAGTTAATGGTAAATCAAATGAATTACTTTTATCTGATTTTCCTCCTCTTTTTTCCAGTAATTTAATTTGTTGGATTTCGACATTCTTATCAATGGGTTTAAGCATATCATACATCGTTAGGGCAACTACCGATGCCGCATGCATAGCTTCCACTTCAACTCCTGTCTTATAAATGGTATGTATTTCAGCATAAATATAAATCTCTAACTCTTTCATTTCATAGGTTATGGAAGTATATTCTATGGGCAACGGATGACAATCAGGGATCATGTCACTTGTTTTCTTTGCCGCAAATAAACCGGCAACTTTTGCCATTTCAAAAATATTTCCTTTGGGAACTTTGTTATCCTTAATAGTTTGAATAGTTTGTTGAGATCCCACCTTAACCACCGCTTGAGCTATGGCTTTTCGTAAAGAATTACTTTTATGCGTTATATTTACCACTTTTTTATTTTTTAAAATTATTTTTCTGCTTTGGTTGAAAAGAATACCGGTTTGAAAGTAATCATGATATAAGCCCATTGTGGAAACTTGGTATCAACTCCCAATTGATCTTTTAGTATTCTTGTTCCCTTATTTTTCATATAAGTACTCCAACCTGCTTGTAAAGATAATGTTTGAGAAACTGTATAATCTGCCAATAAATCTATTTCAGATCCTATGCCTTTGTTATTTCGGTTATCCATTTTTTCAGCAGTTGAGAAAGTATGGAATCCTCCGTCAAAACTTAATTTTGAATTTGCTTTTACAGACACTCCACCGTATAAATCAAGTAACCCTTGCTTAGGTAAGGTTGCCCAATACTCCATAGATCCATTAAAAGAATGGTTAGCTCCATAAAGTTTATTAAAGGTGTGATCTTTAGATTTTGATAACATGGATTTGGAACCTGAATAATAATCAACCCCTACGTTAGCTGAAATGAAATCGGAGAATCTGTACTTAGTTTTCAATGCTAATAAAGAAGCATCTAATTTACTGTCAGATCTGTCATATCCAAACTGGTAATATCCGGTTGCATAAAATGAAAAAGGAATGCTGCGATCATCTAATCCAAAGTTAGCTCCTACTGTATTTCTAAAGATAGAAGTTTTTACTTCTTCAGGAACTTCTCCTTTTTGGAAACCTTCATTAACCCATATGGCAGAAGCTGTAAATTTTCCAATTGGTTTATATAACCAAGTATAGAATAATGATTTATAACTTTTGTCATACACAGATTCATAAAGGACATCTGCCGCATTGTTCCAACCTCCTCCGACATGTGCTTTAAATTTAGAAGTTTCGTATTTTAATTTTAAAAGGTCATGTGCATTAGGGGTATTGCTCCAATTACCGGATGAAAAAAGACGCTTGTCGTCATATTCTAATATTTGACGTCCTAAAACTCCTGAAAATTCAGGGGTAAAGAAATATTCTGCCCAAGCTTCGTATACTCCTAAATTATTTCCGGTTTTATTTATTCCATTTGATCCGTACGTTTCCGTATCTTGTAAAGTAATTTTAACTTTATAATCTTTTTCAGAATAAGTAGCACCCAATCGTACCCTTAAGTTATTCACATAAGCAGCATCTAAAGAATCTGCCAAAGGCTTACGAAAACCACTTCTTAATTCTCCTCTGGTTCTCAGTTCTCCGTCAATTTTAATTTTCTGTGCAGTTAAGAGACTTAAACTCCCTAAACTAAAAAACAACAAATACCAAATTTTTTTGTGTTTCATAAATTTAATTTTAGTTAATAATTAATTTTCTCTATTTAAACAATCGTTTATCCCAATTTTCAATGGTTCCATTTTCTAAACGATTGCTAAATATTTTTTTCCAACTTAGTGCTAATGATTTTATCTTTAATAATTTGTTTAAAATTTCCTTATCTAAACAATTTTCTTTTTTATATAAAATAGTTAATAAATAGGTTAAACTATACTCGGGGTATGGCCGATCTATTAGCTCAATAGTATCTCCTTGTTTCAAACTTCCTTCTTCCAATACACGATAATACCATCCTGTTTTTAAACTTTCTTGTACTCTAAGCGACATATCACTGCATTGAAAATGATAATTTAATTTCCAACACGGTTGTCTGGCTTGACTTACTTCTAACACGCAGCTGCCTATTTTATAAATATCTCCGATCATAACCGTTTCTTCCGTCATTCCTAATGAGGAAATATTTTCGCCGAATGCTCCTGATTTCTCTAATAAAGGAAGTTCAGGCAAAGACGTTTTCCAATATTCATAATTTTCAAAGGCATATTGATGTACCGCTTTTTCTTCTCCTCCATGATTGATCTTATCACTCTGTTCATCATTAATTAATCCCAATTTGGATACTTTTTGCGAATCGGTAACTTTTTTTTTGTTAATGGCGCTTTGATATTCTGTGTTAGCCAAGCGTTGTATTTTACCCGCATGTAAAGAGCTAATTAAAGGTTTTTTCATGGTTTTATTGTTTGTTTTCTTTCCATTGGTAGCTGTTATCGCTAAATATTTCTTTACCCCAAATGGGAAGTTCTTTTTTTATTCTCTCAACTAATTCGTCACTAGCCAGCATAGCAGGTTTTCTATGTTTAGATGATGTAAAAACAAAAAGACAAATTCCGCCTTTTTTTACCAAACCGAGGCTATGATATACATGCATGCACAACAAATCGTATTTAGAAAATATTTCTTCCCGTAGTTGTGAAAGTTTTTCAACGGCCATTTCTTGATAGGCGGTAAATTCTATTCCTTCAACTTCCTTTCCTTCAACTATATCTGCTCTAACTTGTCCTAAAAAAATACTATGTCCTCCAATATCTTTTTTATGAGTATGGCTTTGAATACTTTCAGAAATAAATTCAGCGGGTATAGCTCCCTCTAAAAATGGATATATTTTTTTCATATAATTTTCTATTTAAAAAATCGTGTCAATTCCGTTTCGAATATGCCATACAGCTTTATTGGGAAACAATTCTTTGGCTATCTCGACAGCTCGGCTGCTGCGTATTCCCGTTTTACAAACAAATACAATTGTGTCAAATTTTTCAAGAATAGGTATATTTTCTTCAATCACAGACAACGGAATTTGTATATAGTCGAAACCGGAAATTTTGGGTAGTTCATTTTCATTTCTTACATCAACCAGTATCGATTTTTCATTGGAAAGTACTTCTTCCAACCGGGAAAGATTTTCAATTTCATTTTCGGATGAAAAAATTCCACAACTACATTCATAATCGACTGCTTTAAATTCATCTTCATTTTTTGGAGTTGAATTTTTTTCCGACTCGGCAAAATTAATAATTCGAGTACTATAATACAAGATGTTAAATATCATTAATTTATGTACTAAAGGTTCTCCGATACCTGTAATTAATTTTATAACTTCTTGGGCTTGAATAGTGCCAATTATACCCGTCAGAGTGCCCAAAACTCCTGTCTCATTGCAGGTTGGAACTTCTGAAGGTTTGGGTGGATCAGGAAACAAATCTCTGTAATTGGTTTTCATTTTATCTTTTTCCACATTGAATACAGAAACTTGACCTTCATATTGGTAAATGGCTCCATATACTAAGGGAATATTTTTTAAGGTACAAATATCATTAAGAAGGTACCGTACCTGAAAATTATCTGTACAATCTACAACGATTTCATAGAAATTTATAAGTTTATAAACGTTTTTTGAAGTAACCTTTTCCTTGAAAGAGATAATTTTAATAGTTGAGTTCATTTCTTCCAACCTTTCTTTTGCTGCTTCCGATTTAAACTTTCCTATATCGCCTTCTTTGAATAAAATTTGTCTATGTAAATTGGTTAATTCAACAGTATCATAATCAACAATTCCCAATTGTCCAACTCCGGCTGAAGCTAAATATTGAAGCACGGGGCAACCCAATCCTCCTGCTCCCACCACCAATACACGAGACTTACAAAGTTTATTCTGGGCTTCCAGACCAAATCCGGACAAAATTATTTGTCTGTTATATCTTTTAAAATCCATCGATTGATTAAATTAAATTTTTATCCTCCGGAATATGGCGGAAGTAAAGCTATTTCTGCACCTTCCGGTATCGGGTCTGTTTCTTTTGTATTTTGGTTATTAACAATAATCAAATAATTTAAAGATTTTAATTCAGGAAAATAAGTTTCCAATATTTCTTTAAGTTCTGAAACAGTATTAACTTTATCATTTAGTTGATATTTTTCATTCTGAAAAATATCGGTTAATTTCCCGAAAATTTTAATATTCATATTGTTTTAAAATTTTTTTCAATTTTCTTAAATTCTTCTTGGGTATTTATATTTGAAAAGATATCTTTTTCAATTATCTCAGTTAGGTCAATTACTTTAGATTCGGATTCTATAATAAATTCCGTCAATTTTAATTGGTTATCAGTTAGTTTATCTTCAATAAATTGTAGTGCATCATAAGTATAAATTCCAAACAATGGTTGAATTCTTCCGTTATAACTTGCTATGGTGGCTAAATTAGTACTGAGGTTGTTAACTAGATAATTAATTGCTTCGTGGGTAATAAAAGGCATATCACAACTTACAACAAATACATCTTTCTTTGAGTAATCTAATGCTGCATGAATTCCTCCCAATGGTCCTTTATTTTTAATCTTATCTGCAACCAATTCTAAACCGAATTGTTTATATTCTTCTTTATCCGTATTAATTTTAACCGATGGAAAACATTGGGATAAAACTTCAATGCTGTATTGTATTATAGGAATTCCGTTTAGTTTTTTTAAACCTTTATCCTCTCCCATGCGAGTACTTTTTCCTCCTGCAAGGATATAAGCTTCCATTGTTATAAAGTTTTGGTTTTAAACAAATTAAACTGTCCGTTTATTTTTTTATATTCTTCCACAATTTTTTTCCCTTCTTTAGTCAAGAAAGCACCTCCCCCATTTTTACCTCCCAGATTTTTAAAAACCAGCGGTGTATTGGAATATTCGTTCATTTCTCTTACCATTCCCCAAGCTTTTCTATAAGGTATGCCGATTTCTCTGGCCGCTGCGGCTATAGAACCGGTCTCCTCAATACTGTTCAATAGTTCGGCCCGTCCCCTGCCTATTTTTAAGCCGTGGGTAGTTTCTAACCAAATATATCCTTCTATTTTTAAATTCTCCATACTGTAACTTTTTCCCCTTGACGGATCATTCTTTCCTCTCCCGATATTTCTACTATACAATTCGCGCTACTGAATGAGTTCATTTTATAGGATTCTTGAGAGGATGTTATGCTTACCTCTCCATTTTTTAAATGCCCTTTTAAAAAATTAGTGAGTTTATTTTTTTTGTTAAAGTCATTTAGCAACTGGGCATCTTCATAGGAATTAAAAATATGATTTTCCCCTTTCAATCCTTTTAAGAAAGGACGAACATATTGATAAAAACACGTTAAAACGGATGCGGGATTACCGGGTAAGGCAAATACATAATGTTGATCTTTTTTACCAAAATATAGTGGTTTACCCGGTTTTTGCTGAATTTTATAAAAAAGTTGGTGTATCTCTGCTCTTTCTAAGCTTTCTTTTACATAATCATAATCTCCTACAGAAATACCTCCTGTAAGCAATAATACATCAACTTCAGCTATTCTTGTTTGGATTTCACGAAATGTTTTTTCTTTATCATCAGAAACTTTTACTATAAATTCAACTGAAATATCCATTTCTTTTAAAGCAGATTGCAGCGTAATTGAGTTACTCTCATATATTTGTCCTTTTTTTAAAGGTGTTCCTGCCGTAACTAATTCATTCCCTGTAACAATAATACCAATTTTTGGTGAAGAAAAAACGTGTACCTTTTCAATTCCAAAACCTGCTAACATACCTATAACACCCGGTGTAATCAATGTGTTTTCTGCTGCCACTAATTCACCCTTTTTTGTTTGAGAACCTAGGGGGCGTATGTTATCTCCTTTTTGAAATTCTCCTTTTTGAACTATTAATTTATTATTTTCAACGGTTGCTTTTTCTTGCATGACTACTATATCTGCGCCGATCGGAATCATTGCTCCGGTAAATATTCGAGCTGCTTCTCCTCTCTTTAGAGTTGGCAATTCAGTTTGTCCCGCTTGTATGATGTATTTAACCGTTATTTCATTTTTATCCATCCAATCTTGATAACAAAAAGCGTATCCGTCCATCGCTGAATTGGTAAAATTCGGTACGTCTATGGGTGCATATATCGGTTTAGCTATATACGAATGCAAAGAATCGCTCAAATTCTTCTCACGAATGGGACATTTAATACGTATTTCATTGGAAATAAGGGTTCTCGCTTCAGATACTGTTATAAATTCATTCATGTTTCAATAGGTTTTTTTTAGCATATCGAAAAGAAAAGTTAACCGCCAATTTTAATCATACTCCTGTTTTTAAGATATTCGGGATTTAATTTTACAAAATTTTCAAATTGACCTCCCATCTTTTTATGTTTGTTTTTTAGAAAGGATTGTATGATTGGTTCTATGTCTTCACCTTTTCGTAAGGTTCCTAAAATATCAAATTCATCTTTACCAAAGAGACAATTTTTCATCTTTCCGTCAGCGGTAATTCTCATTCTATTACATCCTTGACAAAAAGGTTGACTCATGGTTGTTATAAAGGCAAAAGTTCCTTCATAACCTTTAACTTTGAATTTTTTGGTTGTATCGTGGTTGTGATCCTGAATTTTCTCATAAATAAAATGAGAATCTATTTCATCCAACATTTCGTCCATAGTAATTACCTTATTTTTTTCCCATTGATTTCCATTAAAGGGCATAAATTCTATAAAACGAACTTGTATAGGAAAATTTTTGGTTAATGAGATGAAGTCTTTTATTTCGTCATCATTAACATTTTTCATTAATACTGTGTTGAGCTTAACTTGAAAACCTCGGTTTACGAAAAGTAAAATATTATTCCAAACTTGAGAGAATGCATTACGCTTTGTAAGGAATTTAAATTTTTCTTCTTGTAAACTGTCAATGCTGATATTTACTGTATGCAATCCTATCTCTTTTAATAAATCCGCATACTTATGTAAAAGCACCCCGTTGGTTGTTAAATTCAATTCTACCGGTAAAGTAGACAACCTTTTAACTATTTCTTCAAAATCACGTCTTACCAAAGGTTCTCCTCCGGTAAGACGTATTTTATTTATTTGATATTTAGTAAACGTTTTAGCTATGCTGAAAATTTCATCCGGACTCATTAATTTTCCGTAAGGCAAACACTGCATTTTTTCATTGGGCATGCAATAAATGCAACGAAAATTACAACTGTCTGTAAGAGAAATTCTCAAATAATTATGAATTCGATTATAACTATCAACTAGTTTATTCATATTTATTATTCGGATCTTTTTTTAGATTTTTAGGTGGTTCCGGTAAATATCTTAGTAAAAAGACAGCCGAGAAGAAAAGAAAAACCGAACCTCCAAATGTTGCCCATGCAAACGCCTGGTTGTCATCTAACGCATTGTTCAATGCTCCATACATCATCCATACCTGCAAGGTTAAAATTAATATTAATATAACAATAATTGCAGACATTAATGTATTAATTTTATTAGAATTTGCTGAATTTTGAACTTCTTTGAAATTATTCATATTCTTAGGCTTTATCTTTATCTGTTACGTATACTTTTCCATCTCTTATTACAACAGACAGTTGTGGTAAGGGTCTTGGCGGCGGACCTTGCAGTACTTCTCCTGTTTCAGGATTAAAAAACCCTTTATGACAAGGACAAACGATTTTATTTTGATCGTGATCATATAATACCGCACAAGATAAATGAGTACATTTTTGTTCAAAACATCTCCATTTATCTTCACCTAAATGTATAAGTATATAGGGTACTTTATGGTTTTCATTAATTACAAAGGCTTTCATCTTTCCAATAGGAACTTCTGTTGAATTACAAACAAAATATTCTTCATCCAGCCTTTTTTTAGGAAATAATAAAGATTTAGCAGCTATTGCACCGTTTCCTATAGCTAATCCACCGGATAGTAGGCATAAAAACTTTGCAAATTCTCTTCTTGAAACATGCGTTGCTTCATCCTGCTTTATAGGAAAATCTGTTTTCCAAATGGGTTTCTCTTTATCTTTTTTTGACATTTTCTTCAATATTATTAGTGAACTTTTAACTCGGTACTTCCTTTTGGCATCATAATATTTACTTTGGTAACTACTTCTTGTTTACCAAAAATAAACTTATTCACCGGTGTACTGTTCGGACGTTTTGCTTCTATTTCTTCTAAAGTTCCATAGAATAGTGCTCCACTAGGACAAACCGTTGCGCACATAGGTTTTAGTCCTGCACTGGTACGGTCGTAACACATATTACATTTCATCATTAGTTCTGCTTCTTCCATTTTTTTAGGTACTCCGAATGGACAAGCCATTACGCAGTTAGAACATCCGATACAACGAGAAGTATTTGCTGAATGTACTACACCGAAAGTATCTTTAGTTATGGCATCAGCCGGACAAACATTAGCACAAACGGGGTCATCGCAGTGCATACAAACCTGTACAGTGGTTTGTATGGTATGTTTACGATCAACATAATGGATATTGATCATACTGTCCTGTCCGTTAGTTTCACATTCAGCACACGCCATTTCACATGCATGACATCCAATACACCTTTGCATGTCCACGAAAAAGCCTACATTTTTATTATATTCTGTACTTACCATATTTTCTAATTTATCCAATTGAACTTTGGAATGCTTTGGATTCTTCTTCTTTTGATAATTTTTTACCTGTATTAATTAATTTACATGCACATACTTTAAATTCGGGCATTTTGGAAACAGCATCTAAAGTTGATATTGTTAATTGATTCACCGAATGTTTTCCTCCCCAGTGATACGGTATAAATACGGTATCTTCTCTGATGGTTTCTACTACATTGGCAGGAACTATCATTTCTCCTCTTCGAGTTACTACTCGAATTAAATCACTATCTTGTATACCGTATTTTTGTGCCAGATTAGGATGTATTTCTAATAAAGGTTCAGGATATTGGTCCACCAATTTTCCGATCCTTCTGGTTTGCGTACCGCTTAGATATTGAGAAACAACCCGTCCTGTAGTTAAAATAATCGGATATTCTTCATCGGTCATTTCTGAAGATAAGCGATAAGGGGCCGGATTGAAATGTGCTTTTCCATCAGGTGTTTTAAATTTATAATCTTCCCAAAGCCTAGGAGTACCCGGATGTCCAATTTCGGGACAAGGCCAAAAAACTCCCATTTCTTTTTCAATTCGATCATAAGTTATTCCATAATAATCAGCTCTACTATTTCTGGAAGCTATTCTCAATTCATTGAAAATTTCTTCGCTGTTTTTATACGGAAAATAAGATTCTACACCTAACCTTCTGGCTAATTCCAAAATAATACTGGTATCGGTTCTGGCATCTCCCGGAGGGGTTACACATTGACGCACACGAACTACCCTTCCTTCTGCTGTGGTAACCGTACCTTCTTCTTCTTCCTGCAGGGATCCTGCCAAAACTAAATCGGCATAACGTGCGGTTTCACTTAAAAAGAAGTCTATGGCTACATAGAATTCTAATTTTTCTAAGGCAGAACGTACGTAATTATTATTAGGTAAAGAAACTAAAGGATTAAAGCAAATGGATATAAGTCCTTTAATTTCTCCTCTATGGATTGCCTCAATAATTTCCCAAGCACTGTATCCTTTGTGCGGTAAATCTTTTTCATCGATTCCCCATATTTCGGAAACTACTTTTCTGTCTTCAGGATTTTCAATATCTCTGTTTCCGGGAAGTTGATCACATTTGTGTCCGTGCTCTCTACCTCCTTGTCCGTTTCCTTGACCTGTTATGGTACCATAACCACAATAAGGTTTTCCAAGTCTTCCGGTTGCCAACACTAAATTAATGCATCCAACTACATTATCTACCCCTTTGGAATGTTGCTCGATTCCTCTGGCATGTAATAAGAAGCTGGTTTTGGCTTTACCCCATATTTCGGCTGCTTTTCGTATTTTATCTGCTGAAACACCGGTTACCTCTTCAGCCCATTCTACCGTATGATCTTGAATTGACTGTAAGGTTTCTTCTAAACCTGAGGTGTGTTTTTCTATAAATTCATGGTCTACCCAATCATTGTCAAATAAGATTTTAAGTATAGCTCCATATAAAGCAGAGTCTGTACCCGGACGTAAATCTAAATGTAAGTCTGCAGTTCTGGCAAACGGGGTGACTCTTGGATCGACTACCACTAACTTTGCACCGTTATCTCTGGCTTCCCAAAGTCGATAAGTTAAAGTAGGAAACGTTTCACTCACATTTGCTCCGGCTACCATGATAACTTCCGCATGTTTTAAATCTGCCCAACTGTTGGAAGATCGGTCCATTCCGAATGCTTTTTTATTACCTGCACCGGCACTAACCATACAAAGTCTTCCGTTGTAGTCCAAATTAGCTGTTTTTAAAGCTACACGAGCAAATTTACCGATCATGTAACTCTTTTCATTGGTTAGTGAAACTCCTGAAAGCATAGCAAAGGCATTGTTTCCATATTGCCCTTGAATTCTATGAATTTCTGAAATTATCTTGTCAAATGAATCATCCCAAGAAATAGGCTTAAAACCTTCGTTTTCAACCCTTTGCATCGGATGAAGTAATCGATCCGGATGATTATCTTGCAGATAACGCTGAACACCTTTTGGACAAAGTCTTCCTTCATTAAAAGGAAACTCTTTCCAAGGTTCGAATCCGATTACTTTATTATCTTTTACTTTTAGCTGAATACCACATTGCATTCCGCAAAAACAACAATGTGTTTTTACAAGTTTATCCGGATCTGAAATTCCTTTGAAACCTTCTTTAGGTGTATAATTTTTATGAGGTCCAAATTGCTCTATAATTTTATCTCCATCTACAGGTAATTTAGCCATATAATTAATTTTATTTTATCATTATAATTACTATAGTTTCTATTTTATTATCCGAAGAAACTACCGGATTCTTTTCTAGCTTTGAGGTGAGCGATTGCAAGGGCTGATCGTTTTCCTTCCGGGCTATAGTCTAAATGACTGCTACCGTCTTCTAAGGTAAAGTCAAATCCCAATTCTTTGGTAACAGTTTTAAGGTCATTAACGTGCATTTTGGTAGCAAATTCCTCTTTGGTGTGAGGACACACCGCCATACCTTGTCTTATACCTTCTGTTTTATATATATTGGCACCTAGTTGCGCCGGACGTTGGAATATGTGGAAAAATTTTCCAAACGGCATCCATACTAAAAATAATATCACAGTAACCGCGTGAGAAACTGACATGAATTGATTGGTTTTTCCGTCCAAATAGGTATAGTCGAAAACAATTCCTATTCCTGTTAATGATATGGCTATCAACAAAAGTAGCGGTAACCAATCTCCGTCAAATGTTTGCGTTGCTATTAAGCCTCCGTTGGTAAGCCTTCTTTTCATCATCATAATTGAACCGATGATAACTAATATAGAACACCAAACCAAGGCATGAAATACTAAAAAAGCAAAGAAAGATCCTAATTGAAAATCCATTACTTTAAAACCAAACATATGAGCTTCATAGGTGGACATTGAACCTGATTCTAAGGTAAAATGTATCCAACCGAAAGTTAGCGGAAAAGTTATACAAAATGCGATCAAACAACCGGTGGCTAACATAAAATGTCCTATCCATCGGGTTCGACCTCTCGGGTATATAAATTTTTGAAAAAGTATATTTTGACAAAATAATTTAAGTCCTCTTATTGCATAAGCGATAAAATGCTTACTGAAAAAAAACTGCCAAGAACGTCTCCAATACATTTTAGTTGGCGGACGTTGCAACCAAATGGAATACCGATAGGTTACTCCAAATACACAAAAGACAGCTCCAAATAAATAGGCTATTAATGCGGCGTCAAAATTTTGAAGATTGCGCGAACCTATAAAAACTAAGGCAATAATTAAGAGTGTAGCAATAGTTGCTTTTAATAATGCCGGTTTATTAAGTGTACTAAATGATTTAAACATAATTTTTATGATTTATTTAGCTTGGTCTTTCAGCTCCTTTTCTTTGATAATAATACCAATTTATAGCAGTTGCTAAAAGTGAAAATATAAGTATTCCCCAGAAAAAAGAATTTACACTTTTCAATCCTGAAGCTTTAGATGATTGTAATTCAGCTCCAATAATCATTGAAAAGATAAACGGTCCGTAGGCTGCGATAGCTGCTGTCCACCCTATTACTCCTGCAGAATATACCGGATTATCTTTGAAAATGATAGGAAATTGTCTGAAAGTTCCCGCATTTCCCATTCCTGAGAAAAAGAATATGGTTAACATCATAGCTAAAAATAAAGGAAATTGATCTATGGAAGTCGGTGCTACCAATCCCATAGTAATCATAACTGCAATACAACCGGCAAATCCTAGACCTGTAATTGTTGTTAATACGGCTCCTCCTACTCTATCTGCAACGAATCCAAAAGCTACTCTACTGGCAGAACCGATTAATGGACCATAAAATGCATATTTTAACGGATCCGGAGCTCCCGGAAAGTCTCCATATAATGATTTTATCATTAAAGGAAATGCTGCTGCAAGTCCGGAGAAAGTTCCGAATGTCATAAAATAGGTAATTGTACAAAACCAAGTATGTTTGATTTTGAAAATCCCTAATTGTTCTTTAAAAGATGATTTTAAAGGGATGCTTCGTAAGCCAAACCAACAAACTAAAGTCATTATTATTAGTATCGGTGCATATATTAAAGCCGGGCTTTGTAGATAAATTGGTTTGGTCGTTACTTCATGAGTAATAGGATCGGTAGTTTTTAAAATTTCCGGAGCTCCTACAATGGCTACTCCCAATAAAGCCGGAGTTAAAAATTGTACGATACTTACTCCAAAATTACCAATACCTGCTTGTACTCCTAAAGCTGTTCCTTTTAAACGAGCCGGGAAAAACATATTGGTTGAAGGCATAAAAGATGAAAAGTCTCCACCTCCGAATCCCATGGTAAAAGCCAATACAGCAAATACCCAAAATGGAGTTTCAGGATTCATTACTGCTAAAGCTATACCGATTACCGGTATTAATTTTATTAAGGTAGAAAATGTAACCGTATGTCTTGTCCCGTAAATTGGGATTAAGAAAGTATGGACAATACGCAAAGTTCCGGCTGCTAATCCGGGAAGTGAAGCTAACCAGAATAGCTCTTTTTCGGTAAAGTTAAAACCTATACCCGGAAGTTTAGTTACAATACCACTCATTAAATACCATACGATAAATGATAGTGTTAGGGATATTGTAGTTATTGTCAATGTTCTCCAAGCTATTTTCTTACCTGTAGATTCCCAAAAATTATTGTCTTCAGGCTTCCATTCTTTTAGCCATGTACCCATATTTGAATTTATTTTAAGTTATAATTTGATTCTTTTATTTTTTTTCTATATCATTATAAATTTCAGGCATTTTCTCACGAGTCATTTTTAATATTACTCTGTGCATACAAATTAGACAGGTTAATGAAATAATAAATATTAATATCCAAGAACTGGTCCACAATCCTGTATAATTAAGAAAATATCCAAAAATAATTGGTCCGATGAATCCTCCCAATCCACCGATAAGGCCTACCATGCCTCCTACCACTCCAACTTCATTAGGAAAATATTCAGGTATATGTTTGTAAACAGCTGCTTTTCCTATTCCCCAAGAAATTCCTATACATATTACCAATACTAAATAAACCCACATATTTGCATCAAAACTGATTTCAGTAATTCCTTTGGCTAATAAATCTTTTTTGTTAACCTGCTGGTTTTCTTTTACAACAATTTCTTGCCAAGATTCTTTAGTTGGAAATATATCTTTTTTCTTGTCTGCTCTATCTTCTTTTTCTTTAATTACATATTCTTTAGTATCAACAGTTACGCTATTTGCCGTAATTTTAGTTACTATTCCTTTTTTGGCTGCAGAAACTCCTTGTCCATCCGTATAAATATCCATTTTAGGGAACATTAATAAGAAACTTAATGCGACAGAAGAGCCTAATACCCAATACATAACTTTCCTTGCTCCAAATTTATCTGAAAGATATCCCCCAAAGGCTCTAATTACTCCTGAAGGAAGACTAAAGTAAGAAGCAAACATTCCTGCTACTACTAGAGACGTTCCATAAACGTTCATGAAGTTGGGAACCAACCATTGAGAATAAGCTACGAAAAAACCGAATACTAATAAATAATATAAACCGAAACGCCATACTCTCCCTTTTTTTAATGGAGATAACATCTGATTCAAATTTCTGGCATTTCCAGCCGGTTTTTTATTTTTTGCAAATAGTAAAAATAAAATTCCTATAACCAACAACACTGTTGCATAAGTTATCGGAAGCATTTTCCATCCGTTATCGGGATCATTTTTTGAAAAATAGTTTAAAAGAGTCGGTGCAAAAAAAGTGGTTAAAGCTGCTCCTGCATTCCCCATTCCAAAAATTCCCAAAGCTCTTCCCTGCCATTCTTTAGGATACCAAACAGAGGTATACCCTACTCCTATAGCAAAGCTTGTTCCTACAAATCCAAATAAAAAGCTTAATAAAGCAAATACCCAAAATGATTTGGCCATAGGCAGTAAAAATAAAGGAATGGAACAAAACAGAAGTAAACCTGCAAATACATATTTACCGCCGAATTTATCCGTTAAAATTCCGATAGGTAGTCGTAAAAGTGACCCTGTTAAAACAGGAATTCCCAACAGCCATCCCGTTTCTACCACAGAAAAATCAAATATGCCTTTATCTACTAAGTAAGTTACTAAAACACCATTGAGTGTCCAACAGGCAAAGCAAACCGTAAAGGCTAATGTATTTAAAAAAAGTATTTTGTGAGATTGAAGTAATTTAGTGCTCATTTAATAAAGTAGTTTAATAATAGTTAATAGTTGTATAATAGTTAATTGTTAGACTTCTAAGGTTGAATCCAAAA
This sequence comes from Apibacter sp. B3706, assembly GCF_011082725.1. Lineage (NCBI taxonomy): Bacteria > Pseudomonadati > Bacteroidota > Flavobacteriia > Flavobacteriales > Weeksellaceae > Apibacter > Apibacter sp. B3706. The sequence continues at coordinate 1,216,609 of NZ_CP049715.1, forward strand.
CATAATTTTTAAAATCGTCTTTAATTTTATAAAATTTATGATGTAAAGGACAAGGGTTTTCTGAAGAACAATCTTTTAAACCTAAAAGGCATCGATTTATAGATTTTTCTCCGTCTACCGCTATAACTATATCAGAAATCTTGATTTCCCCCAGTTCTCTGCTTAAAGTGAACCCGCCGTTTTTACCTTTCATTGAAAACAATAAACCTGCTTTAACCAATTGCTGCAAAATTTTAGCAGTAAATGGCCCGGGAGTGCCTAATGCTTCACTTACCTCTTTGACTTGACGCAAATTATCTACTGTACTGTTAGCACTTAGATATATCATAATTTTAATTGCGTATTCACTTGTTTTTGAAAACATTATTTTCTAATGCAGAAATTAAACATAGTTTTATTTCTACAAATATACAAATTTAAAAATTATAATAAGACTTTTATATCCTATTATCTTCAATATTTAAAAAGATTATAAATAACTGATTCATTTTCAATTTCTTAACTTAATACACCATTTAATATTATTATGTTTTTTTAAGATACATGTATGAATATTTTATATTTATTTTACAATTTATATATTAATATTTACCTTAATTTAATTTATTATTCTGTAAATCAAGTATTTTTATCCCATATAAATATTGATAATTTTCTATATAATAAAAGATATTTTTGTCCTTTATTATTTTTTTTATACCTTTGGCACAATTTAAATATCTAGAAATTGTTTTCGAAGAGCTGTGAATATGCTATTAGAGCGACGATATTTGTTGGTGCGCAATCTTTTAAAGGAAATAAACCGGGTTTGAAAGATATTTCTGCAGAAATTAATTCTCCGGAGGCGTTTACCGCTAAAATCTTACAAACTTTAGTTAGGCATCATATAATTACTTCCCATAAAGGACCTTCGGGTGGGTTTAGTATTCCTATTAATTCTTTATCGGAAATTAAAGTATACGACATTGTATCAGCTACTGATGGAGATTCAATTTTTACGGGATGTGCATTGGGATTACCCAAATGCTCGGAGAATCACCCTTGCCCTGCTCACCATAAATTTAAGGCTATTCGGAATCAATTACAGGATACTCTCCAATCAATCAGTATTGAAGATATGATTAGGGATGTAATTTCCGGTTTAACTTTTTTAAAAATAACAAATTAATTATAATATGGAACATAATTGGAACGCAACTATTGGAGAAATTGTAGCAGAAAATTATCAAACAGCTTCCGTTTTCTCAAAATACGGTATCGATTTTTGTTGTAAAGGAGATAGAACCATCGAACAAGCTTGTGATAAAAAATCAATTGATATCAAAGAATTAACCGATCAACTCAATGAAGCAATAGCTGTTCGCGAGGAAAACATTGATTTTAAATCTTGGCCGCTGGATTTATTGGCAGATTATATTGAAAAAATCCATCATCAATATATTCGTGAAAAAAGTCCTTCATTGTTAAAGTTTTTAAATAAAGTACAAAAAGTTCATGGTTTTAGGCATCCCGAATTAGTAGAAGTTTATCATTTATTTGAAGCCTCTGTAAACGATTTAGAAGCACATATACAAAAGGAGGAAAGAATTTTATTTCCTTTTATCCGTCAATTAAATGAAGCTAAAAATAAAAATTTACCCTTTGTAACTCCTCATTTTGGTACTGTACAAAATCCTATTGAGATGATGAAGCACGATCATGACATTGAAGGTGAACGATTTAAAAGAATTTGCGAATTAACTCAAAATTATACTCCTCCCATGGAGGCTTGCAATACGTATCGTGTATCTTTTGCTATGCTGGATGAATTTGAGCAAAATTTACACAAACATATTCATTTGGAAAATAATATTTTATTTCCAAAAGCTATACAATTGGAATCTTCTTTGAACTGATAATACAAACGATGATTAAAAAGTGGATATTTGTAAGCTTTTTAAATGTATTTGTTGCCGGAGTTCTGGGATTTTTACTCAGGATATTTCAATACTATGAGGTAAGTTTTCCGTATGGTAATTTTTTACATACTCATTCTCATATTGCTATGCTGGGAGGATTGTATCAAATATATTATGTATTAATCTATCTGTATTTTATCCCTCAAAACAAAAAAAATTTATCCTCCTATTCTGCCTTATTTTGGATTACTCAAATAACTATTTTGGGAATGTTATTGAGCTTTCCGATTCAAGGTTATGGCTTGTTTTCTATATTGTTTTCCGGTATATATATTTTATGTTCTTATTATTTCTGCTTTATAACTTTTAAGAATCTTACTCAAGAGAATGATTTGAATTCTATTTTTCTTAGATCTGCATTAACTTGTATGCTCATATCTTCTTTTGGAATTTGGGGACTGGGGATTACAATGGGAACATTAGGTAAGAACTCTGTATTGTATTCTATTTGCATACAATTTTATCTACATTTCCAAATCAACGGTTGGTTTTTATTGGGCTCTTTGGCTTTATTATTACGATTGATTACAATAAAATCTTTAAGGATTCCGCCTAAAATTGCCAGGTATTTTTATATTTTGATTTTAGGAGGTATACTTTTAACATTTGGCTTACCTCTTAGCTGGTATTTTCATTCGATTTATATTTATTTTGTATACTCTTTAGGGATTCTTTGTAACATTGCCGCTTTAGTATTGTATTTAAAGTATATTCATCCTTTTTTTGTAAAAATTAGTAAAAAAAATGATTATATCCTATATCTTTTATACGGTTGTTTTGTAATTTCCTTTGTTGCAAAAAACGTTCTCCAACTGTTTCTTTTAGTACCGGAAATGGCTCAATTATCTCATGAAATTAAAAATTTACGTATAGGATTTATACATTTGGAAGTTCTTGGAATGTATACAACTTTAGCTGTTGTTTTACTCTTGATACAATGTCAATGGATTAACTGCAGAAATAATCTTATACAGATCGGTACTTTCTTTTTCTTACTTTTCTTCTTTATTTCGGAAAGTTTATTATTTATACAAGGATTTTACATTTATTTAGATAAAGGTTCAATTCCTTATTATTCTTGTGTTTTGTCTTGGATCAGCTTGTTATTTCCTTTAAGTTTTGGATTATATTTGATGTATTTATATCAAGCTAATCTTTCTTTAAAAAGCAATAGCCAAATCCAGTAAAGTATCGAATAATAAAAATTAAAAAAGGGTTAAAAAAGGCAGAACTAGCTTAATATAGTAGCAACCAGTTTTCTGTTTCCTCCTCTATTTCTAAATTCACATAAATATAGGCCTTGCCAAGTTCCTAAATTAAGTTTACCATTGGTTATAGGTATCGATACACTCGCTCCTGAAAGTATGGATTTAGCATGGGAAGGCATATCATCTTCCCCTTCATAAATATGGGTATAGTAAGGTTCTCCTTCTTTAACTAGATGATTAAAAATATTTTCTAAATCGAATCTGACATCGGGATCGGCATTTTCATTGATGGCTAAGCCTGCAGATGTATGTTTTATAAAAAGATGGAGTATTCCGATCGGAGGAAGGGGTGGTAATTTATTGATTATTTCATCCGTAATCAAATGAAAACCTCTGGCTCGTTCTTTCAGCACAATTTCTATTTGAGATACCATCGGATTTAATGTTTAAAAATTAACCGGTGCAATGTTCAATATATTTTTCATATTTGTCGAATATGATCTTAAACCATTCAGTATAATTAGAGGGATGCAAAACAATATCTTTTTTTAAATCTGTTAAGTTTATCCACTTTATGGACTCTACTTCTAAGGGATTGATAACTATCTCTCCGTCGTATTGGCCTATGAAAACATAATCATATTCATGTTCAATAAGCCCGTCCCCTACCTCTGCTTTATAAATAAAATCGAACTTTTTGTGCAATTCACAATCAAATCCTAATTCTTCTTTAAGTCTTCGATGCGCTCCATCTAAATAACTTTCACCAATTCTAGGATGGCTGCAACAAGTATTGGTCCATTTTAAAGAGGAATGATATTTTATTTTTGCTCTTTGTTGAATTAAAAGTTCCTTTTTTTTATTGAAAATAAATATTGAAAATGCTCGATGCAATTCACCCTTTATATGGGCTTCTTGCTTTTCCATTTCACCTACTATCTCATCTTTCTCATTCACTAAAACTACGTATTCTGTCATCTTTTCAAAAATTCTTCTATCTGTAACGAAATCCTTGCGGATTTATAAAGTTTTCTATATTATATCCTAAACCTACCATTAATCCATCACCTCCTTTTTTGAAAACGTCTGTAATTCCAAAATTATATCCAAAAGTAAAATTTAACCCACCTAATTCTGCTTGTAAAAATGGTGTTACGGAAAGACCGCCGCTAACTTGAGAATCTTTGGCTGTTCTATAACTAACTCCTAAAGCAAAAGCATTGAAATCATCTTTATATTTAGCTTTCAAATTTAAATCCATCATTCTTTCGGAATTTGTATTTAAGCTCATCATAAATGAGGGTTCTAAAAAAAAGGATTCCACTAATTCCCAATTATAGCCTAAATTCAAATAATACCAAGAAGGTGAAGGTTCTATGGAGTTTACCACCGGTTTGTTTTTCCCTAAAGGTATGTCTTGTACAGAGACTCCTGCAAAGAAACCTTCGTAGGCTACGGACATCCCTAAATTCAGGTAAGGCAAAAATACAGATTTATCACCATATAATAGAGGATCATTCGCATCTTCGGGTCTCAATTTGGAATATTCAAATGATTGTGAAAAAAAACTGAACGAAGTACCGAATGAAAACTGACTTTCCGATCTGTTCTCTTCATCCGTTAAAGGAATATGATAGGCTCCAGAAATATTAGCTCCTGTTAGTGTAATCGGACCGTTTTCGTCCCTAAAAAAGTAAGCCCCCAATCCTACCCTGTCAAAAGCATTGAAATGGGTACTGATGGTTTGGGTATTCGGACTTTCATTAAAATTGCTAAATTGTTGATGATACGTAGCTTTTAATACAATATCATCGGTAGATCCTGTATACGACGGATTAATCAACACTTTATCCGACAAGAGATATTGTTGATCAAAAGGAATACTTTGTTGTCCATATAATTTTACTTTAGTTAGAAAAAATGATAGCATTAAAAATAAAAAAAGTCGAAATGATCTCATTAGCAATTATTAAATTAGAATCTAAATAAACGTTTATATATTGTACAAACTTACTAAAAAAAGAAATATTTTAAGTATTAGTAATGTTTTAATTTTTTTTTCATCAATTTTTATTATTTATTCATTTAATATTATATTTTCTAATGCTTTATTCACTTTTTTTGGTAATTCCAATACTAAAAGATGGGATCCTTTTTCTATTATTTCAAGATGGGGTTGTTGGGTAGTAGCATAACTGGTATGTATCTTCTTGAATGGAAAAATAAGATCTTTTGTTCCATGAATTTGATATATTTTTTCACATTCTTTTTCGGGTAACCAATTTACAATTTGATCAATGGACCATTTAAAATACTCTGAATTTAAATTTACCATAAATTCGTCTAACTTAATTTGATTTCTTTTTTGTTTTTTGGATGGTATTGTATTAAAATAGACGGATCTCATAAATGCATATGAAAGCATTTTCTTTCCTGTAAAAAATTTCATGGGAAACCATTTTGCGAATTTAATTTTCTTTAAGATTTTAAATAATTCAGGAATTTGGATTTTATCTTTCATACTTGCTATCAGTATGGTTTTTTCCGGTTTCATAAACTTATTCATTTCTTGAACAATGACACCGCCAAAAGAATAACCGACTAATATAAAAGGTTCGGATTGATCTATTTTTTCTGACATCTTTCGGACATAAGTAGATAAACTATCATTTTTTTCAGGAAGATGCCATTCTATATATATTTTTTCAAATCCTTCAGGTAGCTTAATGAACTTGAAACATTGACATTTTGCTCCTAATCCCGGAATGAAATATACCTTCATAGTTTTATTTATTTTGTAGTTAAGTAATTACTGTTATAATACAAATGTATTTTTTATTGTACAATGCATTAGCTTAAATATTGATACATGTTATAATTAACCTATATATTTGCAAATATTTTCATACGAAATGATTCCAAAGATAAAGTTACACAGAAATTTAATAATAGGTTTACATAAAGCCTTAGAAGAAAGTTTTTTCGAGCCAAATAAATACGCGGACAAGGTGCTGGAAAGAACCCTGAAATTCAATAAAAAATGGGGCAGCAAAGACCGTGGCTTTGTTTCTGAATCATTTTATGAGATTATACGTTGGAAAAACCAATTGGAATTTTTTGCAAATAAGAAGCTATCTCCCGAATCTATTGATAGTATAATCGCCACGTATTTACTCCGTAATAAAATTGAGCTTCAACCTTTTCCTGAATTCGAAAAAGTATATATAAAAAAGATTAAGGATCGTTTTAAACTTCCCTTTCCCACTCTAGCCATAAAATATTCTATTCCTGAATGGATGCAAAAAGTGTTGGAATCAGAATTGGGCGATTCATGGAGCCAAGAAATAAAAGCTTTAAACGTTCCGGCACAAACTATCTTAAGAGCTAATACTCTTAAAATCACAGCAGAAGAACTTAAAGACGTTTTGAGTGAAGAAAATATAACTGTTGATTTTATCAGGGGATACAAAAATGCTCTTATAATGGAAGAGAAGAAAAATATTTTCAAAACACAAGCTTTTAAAGACGGTTTATTTGAAATTCAAGATGCGTCTTCACAAAGAGTGGGAGAATTTGTTGACGTAAAACCCGGGATGAGAGTTATCGATTCATGTGCAGGAGCCGGTGGTAAAACATTACAACTTGCAGCTTTAATGGAAAACAAAGGCCAAATTATTGCCATGGATATTCATGAATGGAAATTGCAAACGTTAAAACAAAGAGCTCGCAGAAATGGTGCTCACAATATACAAACTAAAGTTATTGAAGATTCTAAAACATTAAAAAGACTTGAAAATAGCGCAGATAGAGTACTCATTGACGCTCCGTGTTCCGGTTTGGGAGTGTTAAGACGTAATCCGGATGCAAAATGGAAATTAAATGAAGAGTTTATAAGCCGTGTTAGAGAGGAACAAAGACAAATCTTGCAAAACCATTCCAAACTTGTTAGAAAAGACGGAATCTTAGTTTATGCAACTTGTTCCATTTTACCATCTGAGAATTCTTTACAAGTAAAAAACTTTTTGAAAGAAAATTCTAATTATCAGTTGATTGAAGAGAAAAAATTGATGCCATCCGTTTGTGGTTTTGATGGGTTTTATATGGCTAAAATCGTCCGAACTAGCTAGTCTGTTTGCATTTACTTTTTAAGATATTGACGGTTTGAATGACCTGATTCTTTAAATTTTCATAATCCGAATCATTATTTATATGAAAGGTGGATAATTTTACAATTTTACTCTGAGGCCATTGATGTTGAATACGTTCTTTAACTTCAGTTTCGGATAAATGATCTCTGGATAGTATTCTTTGCATCCGTAGAGAATCGGGAGAAGTAACAGCTATCGTAAAATCGCAATCCTTGTAAGAACCACTTTCAAATAAAATGGCTGCTTCTTTGATTCCAAATAGGGCATTCTGTTTACTTTTCCATAACTGAAAGTCTTGTTGCAAAGCAGTATGAACTAAAAGATTCTGCTTTTTAAGAAGTTCTTTATCGGTAAAGATTTTTTTTGCTATATATTTTCGGTTCAATGTGTCTCCTTCATAAGCCTCTTGCCCTAAAAGTGAAATTATATTCCTTTTGAGCTCATCATTTTCAACCATTAGTTCCTTTGCTCTTGTATCGGAATTAAACACCGGAAAACCAAAATCTTCAAATAAATTGGCTACCGTCGATTTTCCTACCCCCATTCCTCCTGTTAATCCAACTATTTTCATTAAAAATTTATATAATATAGTATACCATAGCGTAATGGGATGCGCTTCCTCCTAAAACAAATAAATGCCATATAAAATGAGCATAAGGCATCTTATCCCTTGCATAAAATATAGTTCCCAGAGTGTATAAGACTCCTCCCAGAACTAAAAAAAGCAAAGCCTGAGAAGTCATAGAATTTGCGATATTCTTAATGTCGAATACCAAAAGCCAACCCATAACCAAATAAAGAAGTAAAGATAACTTATCAACCTTGCCGGTCAAAAAAATTTTCATGATAATACCTAAAGCTGCTATGGTCCAAACGATAGTAAAAAGCGTCCATCCCGAACTTTTTTCCAATGTAATCAGGCAAATCGGCGTATATGTTCCTGCAATCAGTAAAAATATACTCATGTGATCTAAAACGCGAGCTTTTTTTTTCCAATTTTCATTCACAAAAAAATGATAGATGGTTGAAGAGGTATATAAGATGATGAGCGAAAGACCAAACGTCCAAATGCTTAAAGTACTGTATATACTACTATTATTATTTTTTACTAATAGAAATATTAGTCCGACAATACCCAATACAATTCCCATTCCATGCGAAATAGTATTTAAAATTTCTTGTTTATCTCTGGCTATTTGAGTCATTACCTTTAACTTTTAACAAAGTTACTAAATATATTTATCTGAAATTTAATTTTGTAATTTTTAACACTTCTTATTCATGAAAGCTTTATTCATACATACCGGCTATTACATTTATTATAAGTAATTTTGCAGTCACTAAAAACTTTATTGTCATATGTCATCAAAAGAAAAAAAAGTTTTGATTATATATTCTACTACCGATGGTCATACCATTAAAATTTCCAAGTTTATTGCTGCTAATTTAAAGGCGACGGTAACTATAGTATCAATTAATGATCCAATTCCCTCTCTTTCTAACTTTGATGGTGTAATTATCGGGGCTAGTATTCGGTATGGATTCCATAGAAATAAAGTAAAAAATTATATCAATACTCATTCTCAAGAACTAAGTTCGATGCCGAATGCTTTTTTCTCAATAAGTTTAATAGCAAGAAATAAAGAAAGAAGATTGGTTGAAAATAATCCATACGCTAAAAAATTTTTAAATAAAATTAAATGGAAACCAAACCTTATAGGTTTATTTGGTGGCTTATTAAATTATCCTGCCTATTCAACTTTCGACAGGCTCATGATTCAGCTAATTATGACAATGACTAAAGGTCCTACTGACTCTTCAACCGTAATTGAATACACAGATTGGAAACAGGTTAAAAATTTTGCCAACGAGTTTAATTCTCAAATTGATGCTATTTGAACACTATAATTTATAAAATATAACTTATTTTTGTAAGTGAAAAAACCTTGAAAATATATTTTTAAGTAATGGCAAAAGTAAAAATCGGATTGGTACAATCCAGCTGTTCCAATAATATTGAGAATAACATAGAGAAAGCAATTGAAGGAATTAAAAAAGCAGCTTCACAAGGTGCTCAAATAGTTTGTCTTCAAGAGTTATTTACATCCCTGTATTTTTGTGATGTTGAAAATTACGATAATTTTAAAATAGCTGAAACTATTCCCGGCCCCACTACGGACCGATTGGGAAAAGTAGCAGCTGAATTAAATGTAGTTATTGTTGCTTCTCTTTTTGAGAAAAGAGCCAAAGGATTATACCATAATACTACTGCAATTATTGATGCCGATGGTCAATATTTGGGAAAATACCGCAAAATGCATATTCCTGATGATCCTGCTTATTATGAAAAATTTTATTTTACTCCGGGTGACTTAGGATACAAGGTTTTTCAAACCAAATATGCTAAAATTGGAGTATTAATTTGTTGGGATCAATGGTATCCCGAAGCTTCTCGTATTACGGCTTTATTGGGTGCTGAAATTCTATTTTATCCTACAGCTATTGGTTGGGCTTCTACTCAAGATGAAGACACCAACATCGAACAATATAATGCATGGCAAACCATTCAAAGAAGTCATGCAATTGCCAACGGAGTGCATACAGTAAGTGTTAATCGTGTGGGATATGAACAAGACGGCGCGATGAAATTTTGGGGTGGATCTTTTGTTTCTAATCCATTCGGCACTATTTTACAACAAGCTTCTCATGAAAACGAAGAGGTTATGGTTGTGGAAATTGAAACCGAACAATCTGACAGTTACCGAGTGCATTGGCCTTTTTTAAGAGATCGTCGTATTGACTCTTATTCTCCTATTACCAAACGTTTTATTGATGAAGATTAATTTATAGAGTAAATCATCTAAATTTTGGAAATAACAAAAATACCTTTAGGGGACAATCTGGTAAATTTTATTCTCTTAGGATCTTTACTATTATTGATTATTTCGAGATTTTTATTAATTCCTAAAGATGAACCCATTTTCCGTTTTAGGTCCATACCTACCGAAAATGAGAATTTTACTTTGTATGTTGCTATATGTAGTTTTGTTTATACAGTTATTTTAGCTTTAACTCTTCTTCCTTTTTTTACGGTAGTAATTCCTTTTTACAATACGGAAGCTTTAAAATTAATCTCATTATTTGTAATTTTAACCATATATCAAGTATCTTCTTATACGTTAGGAAACGGCTTTCTTTTGATATTAGGAAAAAACAAAGAATATCAGATTAATTATAATAATCGATTTATCTTTTTGTTTATCAAATTGTTTATTACAATACTACTTTGTTTTACAATATATTATACAGATATTTCGGTTCAATATGCTCCTTATCTTGTGGTAGGAACGCTATCATTTTTACTGGTTACAGAATGGATTTGGCTGATGTTCTTCATTAAAAATCAAATAAAACTTCCTGGTTATTATGAATTTTTGTACCTTTGCGCTTTCGAAATCTTACCGGCACTATATGTTTTAAAATTAGTGTTTTTAGGAGATAAATTTTAATTTATTATGAAAATAAAATCCGTTTTAATCTCTCTATCAAAGCCCGCTGGCGATAGTTCACCATATTTTGACATTGAAAAAAAGCATAAAATAAAAATTGATTTTTGTCCTTTTATCCATGTGCAGGGCGCTGATGCAAAAGATGTTAGATTACAAAAAATCGATTTTTCTAATTTTACCGCAATCATATTTACCAGCCGCAACGCGATCGATCATTTTTTTAGACTGGCCGATGAAATGCGATTTACGGTACCCGATTCCATGAAATATGTTTGTCAATCTGAGGCTATTGCTTTATATCTTCAAAGATATATTGTATACCGAAAAAGAAAAATCTATTTTGGAGAGAAAGAGGCGGAAGATATGATTCCTCTTTTGAAGAAGAATCCTAATGAAAAATATCTTTTACCAACTTCTGATGTGCTTAATCAGGATATCCCTGATGCATTAGACAAATCAGGAGTAGATTATACCCGAGCTATACTTTTCCGTACAGTAAGTAGCGATGTGGCTTCACAAATTAAAGATATTAAAGAATACGATGCTTTAGTATTTTTTAGTCCTTCCGGTATCAAATCCTTATTTGATAATTATAAAGATTTTAAACAAGATTCCATAAGTATCGGTATATTTGGTCATTCCACCAAACAAGCTGCTGAAGAAACAGGATTAACTGTTAACTTCTTTGCACCAACCAAAGAAAGTCCATCAATGGCAAAAGCTTTGGATGATTTTTTACAATAAATTTATAAAATATATAAAGCTCAAATTTAAAATTAAATTTGAGCTTTTTTTTACTTTATTTTAGTTCTTACTTGCATATTAACTTTGCGTTACTTATTCCCTATTTAAATACTTGTAAGGCAGACTTACCTCTTTAGCTTCCGATATCAATTAAACTTATTCATTGATAATACACATTTTTTAACTTTCTACTTTTTATAACTGAATTTAATCAACATTATACTATTTATCAGGTATTATGACATAACCATTTGCTTAAAAAGCATTTATTAATTTAAGTTAAATTAATTAAAATGATTCAACATTTCCTTGAGTTATAATATCTTTGCAATGATTTTACTATGTCAGGACTTTATATTCATATTCCTTTTTGTGTAAAAAAATGTAATTATTGTAATTTTCATTTTTCAACTCAATTCAACTATAAATCACAATTGATACAAGCTATAGGTAAAGAATTGATTTTAAGAAAAAATGAATTGATTAGCCCCATTGAGACCATATATTTTGGTGGTGGAACTCCTTCAATCCTTAATTATAAAGAACTTGAATACTTATTTACTATAATTAAGGAACATTACGATATGTCTGAAACAAAGGAAATTACTTTTGAGGCAAATCCGGATGATTTATCTGTAGAATATCTTCAATTCCTCAAAAATCAAACTCCTGTAAATCGACTAAGTGTTGGGATTCAATCTTTTATTGATGAGGATATCAAATTTATGAATCGAAACCACAATGCAGATGAAGCAATTCAATCTATTCGATCCGCTCAAGATATTGGTTTTAACAACATTACGATTGATTTGATTTATGGGGCACAAACTACTACCCATGAAAGATGGATGTATACTCTTGAAAAAGCTATCTCTTTAGGAATTCCTCATATTTCATCCTATGCGCTTACAGTTGAACCAAAAACCGCTTTTGAAGCTCAAATCAGAAAAAATAAACTTCCACCAATTGATGAGGAAAAACAAGCGATTCAATTTGAAACGCTTAGAAATAAATTAATTGAGCATAAGTATATCCAATATGAATTTTCAAATTTTGGTAAAGAAACATTTTTTTCTCAACATAATACTTCCTATTGGAAAAATAAACCTTATTTGGGAATAGGCCCTTCCGCCCACTCCTATAATGGAAAAGATAAAAGAAGCTGGAATGTTTCCCATAATATAAAATACCTCAAAGCAATCGAAAAGAATATACTCAATTATGAGGAAGAAGTTATTAGTGAAAAAGATCGTTTTAATGAAAAAATCATGTTGGGACTACGTACTCTTTGGGGGATCAATATTGATGAATTGGAGAAAGAATTTTCATCTTCTTTGATGAAACACTTTTATAAAGAACTAAAGAAACTTGAAGCAACTAAAAAAGTAAGAATATCCAATCAAATAGTAACTATTCATCCGGAATCTTTATTTTTTACGGATGGAATTATTGCCCAATTTTTTTTCATTGATTAATAACTTATAAACACTTATTTTTGCACCAATGAAAGAAGAAGATCGACCTATTGGTATTTTTGACTCCGGAATGGGAGGACTTACTATTGCGAAGGAAATAAAACGTTTGTTACCTCATGAAAGTCTAATTTATTACGGAGATTCAAAGCATTTGCCTTATGGAGATAAATCTAAAGAAGTTATAACCGAATATTCGATAAAAATAACTAAATTTTTACTCGAAAATAATTGCAAAGCTATTGTTATTGCCTGTAATACTGCTACTGCCAACGCTTTAAAAGAAGTGATTGCATTGGCAAATGAAAAAAATGTGCCGGTATATGATGTTATTTCACCCGTAGCTGAAAAAGTAGCCTTCACTTTTAATCAAAATGTAGGTGTGTTAGCTACCAAATCTACCATATCTTCTCATATATATAAAAAAAGCATTCAAAAACTAAATCCACATATTAATGTTCATGAACTAGCTGCTCCCCTGCTGGTTCCGGTAATTGAAGAAGGTTTTAATAATCATGAAATATCATCTATAGTTCTTAAAACGTATTTAACTAATAAAAAGCTACAAAATATAGATTCTTTAATTTTAGGGTGTACTCATTATCCTATCATTATTAATGAAGTTAAAAATTTCTATTTAAATAAAATACAGGTTATTGATTCTCCGCTGATCGTTGCCAATTACATTAAACAAGACCTTGAAAATAAAAAATTGACTTCACAATCTAAAAATCCTTTCTATGAATTTTATGTTTCCGATTTAACGCCTACTTTTTCTAAATTGGCAAAGAAATTTTTTGGAAGCTGCATTCATCTTAAAATTGTTGATATTTTTAATATTATTAGAAATTAATTTATCAACAAAAAAGGATTTTATTAATTTATATAAATAAAAGTTCCTTTATACCCCTAAAATAAATATCTATTAAAAAATTCTAAAAAAAATTCGTAAATTGCATTGTTATTTCAGTATTTACTATGTTTTCATTGAGTAATATATAATTTATGGATTTAATTCGACTACATATTAGAGGTATTTCATACAGCCAAACTCAATCCGGAGCTTATGCTCTTATTTTAGAAGAAGATTTTGGTAAAAGGAAAATTCCTGTAATTATAGGAAACTTTGAAGCACAATCCATTGCTTTAGCATTACAGAAAGATCTTCCTCCTCCCCGACCAATTACTCATGATTTATTTGCTAACTTTGCAAAAAGTTTACATTTTGTTGTAAAAGCTGTTTTTATATATAAATTGAAAGACGGAGTATTTTACTCCAATATTTTATTTCAAAACATAGATACCGATGAGGAAATTGAAATAGATTCTCGCACTTCTGATGCCATTGCATTAGCCGTGCGTTTTGAAGCTCCCGTGTATGCCAATAAAGAAATTTTGGAAAAAGCAGGGGTATATATGGAAATGAATGAAGAAGAATTATCCAATGAATCAACTTTTGAAAAGGCGTTAGATACCATTGAAAATCAATTAAATACCAATGATATTGAAGATTCATTTGCCCATTTAACCGATTTTGAGATTAATGATTTAATTTCTAAAGCTATAGAAAATGAAGATTATGAGACTGCAGCGAAATTAAGAGATGAACTCGTTAAACGAAAATAAACTATCTCGCAACGTGTTTAAATTTATCATTATTTTATAATATTTTAACATCCTTTAATTGATTATTATTTATAAATTTAAGTTTCAAACTTTAAATTTATTATCTTCCTTATTTAAGTAAATAAAACATTACTTAATTTAATGTAACATTTTTTTTGAAACCTAGGTTTCAAATGATATTTAATGCCTTAACATGTTTTTTTATACAGTAAAAAACCTTTTTTAGTAAAAAGAGTACTATCAATATATATTTTATTACATTTATATTTTTAATATATGAAATTTCAAGTAGTTTCTCAATTTAAGCCTACAGGCGATCAGCCTCAGGCTATTGAATCACTTTCCAAAGGAATATTAAAAAATGAAAAGTATCAAACTCTATTAGGAGTAACCGGTTCGGGTAAAACTTTCACTATTGCCAATGTGGTTGAAAAAATTCAACGTCCGACTATCATCCTGGCGCATAATAAAACGTTGGCAGCCCAACTTTATATGGAATTTAAAGAATTCTTTCCAAATAATGCAGTAGAATATTTTGTTTCATATTACGATTATTATCAGCCTGAAGCATTTATGCCTACTACCAATACGTATATAGAGAAAGATTTATCCATTAATGAAAATCTTGAAAAATTACGTTTAAGCGCTACTTCTGCCCTGCTTTCCGGCAGACGAGATGTATTGGTGGTTTCTTCTGTTTCTTGTTTATATGGTATTGGAAATCCGGTAGAATTTAAAAGTAGCATGGTTTCATTAAAAGTGGGTCAGGCTATTTCAAAAACAAAATTACTGCAATCTTTAGTAAATGCCTTATATTCACGCTCAGAAATCAATTTTGGAAGAGGAAATTTTAGAGTCAAAGGGGATGTAATCGATGTTTTTCCTGCTTATTCAGATACAGGAATACGAATTCAATTTTTCGGAAATGAGATTGAACGTATTGAAAATGTTGATTATGTTTCTAATAATGTAATTGATTCTATTGAAAGTATCAATATATATCCGGCTAACCTATTTGTGACATCTCCGGAAACATTAAATAATGCTATACGAAACATACAAATTGATTTAGGTAAGCAGGTCGACTATTATAATGAAGTAGGTAAAAATCTGGAAGCTCACCGCTTAAAAGAACGAACTGAATTTGACCTGGAAATGATTAAAGAGTTAGGATATTGTTCGGGTATTGAAAATTATTCTCGATATCTCGACGGTCGTCTACCCGGAACCCGGCCTTTCTGTTTATTAGACTATTTTCCTGAAGATTATTTAATGGTAATTGATGAAAGTCACGTTACTTTACCTCAGGTTCATGCCATGTACGGAGGAGACCGAAGCAGAAAAGAAACGTTGGTAGAACATGGTTTCAGACTTCCTGCCGCACTAGACAACCGTCCTTTAAAATTTGAGGAATTTGAAATGATGCAGAATCAGGTCATTTATGTTAGCGCTACTCCAGCTGATTATGAATTGCAGAAAAGTGAAGGAATATACATCGAACAAATTATTCGTCCGACCGGATTACTGGATCCTGTAATTGAAGTGAGACCTTCTTTAAATCAAATTGATGATTTGATGGCTGAAATTCAAAAAAGAATTGAAGAGGATGAAAGGGTATTAGTTACTACGCTAACTAAACGTATGGCGGAGGAATTAACTAAATATCTTACGAAATTTGGGATTAGAACTCGATTTATTCATTCAGATATTGATACGTTGGAACGTGTTGAAATTATGCAGGATTTACGTATTGGTAAATTCGATGTTTTAGTTGGTGTTAATTTATTACGTGAAGGATTAGATCTTCCCGAAGTTTCTTTAGTTGCTGTACTTGACGCCGATAAAGAAGGTTTTTTACGTTCGCATCGTTCTCTAACGCAAACTGCGGGTAGAGCCGCTCGTAATATTCACGGTAAGGTTATTATGTATGCGGATAAAATGACGGATAGTATGAAAAAAACGATCGATGAAACTGCCAGAAGAAGAGAAATTCAAAATCAATATAATTTAGAACATCATATTACTCCTCAACCATTAAATAAAAAAATAACCAATATTTCCATTAATAACTTGGATAATGAAGTGAAATCGTATGCTCCAAGACATGAAATTAAAAAAGTGGCAGAGGATGAACCTCAATATAAATCAGAAGATTTAGAAAAAATTATTTCTAAAAAACAAAAAGAAATGGAAAAAGCGGCTAAAAATTTAGATTTCTTAACGGCTGCTCAATATAGAGACGAAATACAGGCTTTAAAGGATAAAATGAATTTATCTAATTAAATAGTATTTTTTAGCACGTACATCTGGTTCAATACGCTCAATACATTGCTAACAGCGTCATAGGTATATTTGTTACTAATGATCTGAGTTCTTACTCCTGTTCCTTGCGTTTTTGGTGATACCCAAACTTGTAGATCACTAAGTCTTCTTCTTTCAGGATCATATGTATAAGTGGTTTCCGAGCCGTTGCAATATTTTAGATAATTTCTTTGTTCGAATTTATCATAGCCTATTTTATTTACATAGTCATAGCTATAGGCCTTGCTTCCCCTGATTCCGGTTAACAGACCTGCCGTATTATAAATATAATCTACTTTTTCTTGATCCGGATAAATAATCTGCTCTAGTTTATTCCATGTATCGTACTTGGTTTGGGTTACATAGATAGCGATTGCTTGATTAGGAATTATAACCGTACGGCGCACTTCGGTGATTTCTCCTAGCGTACCGTATTTATACTCTTGAGCACCGGTAGCATCTTCAACCAAAGATACTCTTCCTACTCGATTGTATTTGGCGTTTTTATTTCCGTAATGGTAGGTAACATTGTTTTGAGGATTAGGAATAAAATCATAATCTGAAAAATAACTAATGCTTTTTAATCGATTATATTCATACTCATAGGTGGTACGTTTTTTCTCCTTCATCCATTTTTTGATGAACTATAAGGTTTCCTGAAGGATCATACTTCAATAGAATTTCTCCGATACTTGGGTGCCTTAATATTCTTCTTCTACCTGCCATATCGTAATCTGAAAAAGTTATTTGGCCTTCTGTATCTTTTACCTCATATAATTGATTAATCCCATCATATTTATAAAGGGTAGTAATCACTCCTGAAGGACCGGATAATTGTTCGGTCTTAACGGTAAGCCCCGAACCGTTGGCGTAGGTTTTCTGTTTTCCTCCCATAGCATCCGTAACGATAGTTACTTGTTGTCTCTCAGTCGGATTAATCGTATATTCGGTTGTATTGGTAGCTGAATCGGGTAGTATGGTAGCTACGGTACGATCCATGATGTCGTATTTGCTGATTGTAGGGGAAACTTTATCAAATTCACGATTAAATATTCTAGCTTGAGTAGAATCTTCGGTTATCGGATAATAGGTTTTTACTACTCGTCCGAATGGATCCAGCATAGTTCTTCCGCTTACAATAAGTACCTTTTCGTCCTGAGGATTACTTCTGTTTGCATCGGCATGTGTTATCACTCCGTCTTTTTTTACCTGCAAGGTTCTTCCTACTCCGTCAACAAAACTAAACGTTTTTATATCCTCTGTTGGGTGTTGCGGATTGTAATGATAGGTTATTGCATAAGCAGGATTTTCAATGTCTCCATCTGAATTTAAAACTACTGACGGATTATACTTATATTTTATGGTATAAGGTAAATCCAATTCCAATTCATTTGGTCCGGTAATGGTCTCAATTCTTCCCAGATTATCTATTGTGGTTTCTGTGAAATATCCGTTGATATCTTTGCTGGTTAACGGTATTCCATAACGATAATCATAATTTTCTAATAAACCGGTATATCCATTTGTTAATTTGAAAAATTAATAATATAATCAAAAAACCTCGCATTATGCGAGGTTTTTGATTTCTATTTACCTTTTGCCCATTCGGGACGTTCTTTCCAGCCTCCCGGCGGAGCTTGCTTTATGCTATCCGGTACTGGAATATCCTGGTATATTTTTGAATAACTATTATCCTCCAATGAAAATTGGACCAAATAATACCTCCCTTTTTTAGGATTTGCATCTTCATCATGTATATTACTATTTGAATATTTTTTACCATTTACGGTATATTCATAACTTACTTTTTTATAAGATATTATAGGCCAATAGATCCGATCTATATACCCTATCGTGTAATTGCCATAATCTACAGGATTATGTTTGTAACTTATATACATATACAGCAAAATAAAAGGTATTATAATAAATAAATAATTCCATTTTGATTCCTTTTCAACTAAATAATAGCGTAAAGTTTCTATAAACTTATTCATTAGGGTTATTTTCTAATCCAATTTATTTTGAATCACATTGACTCCATAATCCGGTGCATTCATAAATACAGTTGCGGCTTTGCTTCCTGCTGTTTGACCAAAGCGTACGCTGGTTTGCATATATGTCCCGATTACGGTTCCTTTAAATAATTGTGAACCACTGATTCCTGTAGCTGCAGCTCCTCCTATCATTCCTAAGGCTGCCTGGCTTAAAAACTTATCTCCTTTAAGTGTTCCATTAAATATGGATTTCATTTTTTCATTCATTGTTATTGGAGTTGATGAAGAAAGCAAGGCATTACCTACATAATTCATTCCTAGACCCGCTAATCCGCTCTGGGTAAGGTTGACGTCTCCTATAGCTTTGGTCAAATCTCCGCCGTTTGTAGTCATGTTTGCCGCCGTTTGTACAGCTGCATCTGTGCCTACTCTACCTAAAACGGCTGTAGTTGTTGCTCCTCCGGATAAACTAAAGAATCCTGCTGCTATGCCTTCATAAGCCGCAAACGGTCCGAAAATCACGCCTAATGCTCCTAACGTCCAGTTCTTTACATCATCTGTATGCATTAAGGGTTTTCCGCCATAGGCATCCAAATATCGTTGATAGGCTTCTCTTGAGCGTCTTTCTTTTTCCTGCTGTTGCTTGGTTACTTCATCGTTGGACGGTCTTCTTTTTCCTATTACTTCTATTTCTGGTAATACTGTCTCATTCTCTGGATCTACGCCTTCTGTTTTCATTCCTGTTGGATCTGTATACTTTATTGGGTTCTGATAGGTATACTGATATATTAACATTGTTTTATCATATAAGGAATCTACACTTAAAAAGATACTTTCTCGCGGATTATAGTATCTTGCTCCATAATAATACTCATCCAACTCAGTTCTGCGTGCGTTTCCTTCGTCTAAAGCCGTGTGATTCTTCCTCAGAAATAGTGAATAATAGGGATTCTTTCTAATGATCATCATAATGATAAAAATACTTTTTTTTGATATAAAATATTTTTTTATCTTTTTGTTAAAAGTTTTTCTTTTTTTTATTTTAATTACTAGTAAAAACCCCGCTAAAGGCGGGGTTTAGGGTTTATTTTTCTCGTTAACGAAAAAGGATTTAATTATGATATATTTTATTATATCTTTATATAACTAACAAATCCATCATGTCTTATTGAAATAATCCAATTTAAACTTTCATCAAATATATCTATATCATCTGAACTTGGAAACCAAATATCATAAAAGTATTTATTAAAATCAACTAAATTAAATAAATCTATATCATCAAATTTATACCAATTAATATATATTTTTGATAAAGGAGATAACTCTATTATTTCAAAAATTCTACTAATATCAAAATTTTCTTCAACATTAATATCTTCCAACGGTAATTCTATAGAACTTAATTCTTTATTTAATGAATGGATAGATAAATTATACTTCCCAGATATCTTAGAACGTATACTAAAACTATCTTGTTCAGACAAATGCAAATATGACGGAAAATTAATTTTATATTCTTTCTCAAATAATTCTATTTTAAAATCTTGCATAACTATTCTTTTATTGGTACAGCACCAGATTTTCCACCAGTTCCTCTCTTACCATTAGTATAATCCCAAAAATTTATATGCGGATATTCTTCACCTGAACCAGGTTTAGCATTTGGATGAGATGGATCTAAACGATATCCTTTTTTACCATCTCCTCTCTGAGGACTTCCAAATTTTCCTTCTTTCCCTTTTGGTAAACTTTCTCCTGATTTTAAACCAATTTCTTGTTTAGCTTTTTCTAAAGCTTTTTTTGTTCCACTCAAAGATCCTTTTGATGCTCCCTTTAAAGCACTTTTACCCTCTTCTAAAAGAAGTATAGAACTAGATTTACCAGCCTTCCCAAAAAGAACTCCTTCAGGTCCTCCTATTAAAGCTAAGCCTATAGTGGCAACATCGCCTATCGAGTTTACAATCTGTTCACCAAAACTTTCAGCAGGCATATCCGTGACTAAAGTAAGTCTACCACTTCCTGATACTATATATCTAGGAGTAACTGTTTCTTTCTCAGTAAAAAGATTAATAACTCTACTTGCTATGTTAGAAACTGCTGATCTAACCTCATTAATAGCAGCTCCTGTTAATTCAGCTGGACTTAAATATGCATCATGAAATTCCGTCTGCTTTCCGTTGGGATCTACTAATAGAACAGGATTTTGATAACAATACCCATACGTATTTAGGTTAAATGAATTATAAATTCCTCCATTATGTTGACCATCTATATAATGCTCGGTTTCATTATTCGGGTTATATCCACTTAACGGATCTGCACTTAACCATACACTTTCCCTTGGATTATAGTATCTTGCTCCATAATAATACAGTCCTGTTTCTTCATCTAACTCTTTTCCATTAAACAAGTAAGGGGTATTCCAACTGTTGTTTCTCTCCTCTATAAATACTTCTCCAAACGGTACATATTCTACATGCTGTACTATTTCACCGTCTAAGTTAGTGATATAACTTGAGCTGCCCAAATGATCCGGGTGATAATAATACTGCATTTTCTCATAGTTCACATTGCCGATTCCTATCCCTGCTCTTAACGCTGTATTCTGAGAACAACAGAAGCCTTCCCCGTTAATGTAATCATCATTGTCCTTTCCGTTATACGGTACTTCAAAGTACGCATAGTTCCCTTTTAAGTCTTCAATGCTTCTTTGGTATTTCGCTTTCCAGTTGATCGTTACTCCGGGTACGGTTGATCCTGCATATTCTATTCTTCTAGGATCTGCGCCAAAGCTTTCTATATCTCCCAGCTTACTTACTATTCGTTGGTTTCCTGCGTAGTAATGTTTGGTATATTTTCCATTAGGACTTACTACTAAGTAAGGGTTGATATAGGCTGTGAATCCTTGTGTTTCGGTATTGCCGCCTGAGAATAAGGAATTAATATACACTTGTTCGCTCTCGCCGCTTGTTTTGATTACCCGTTCTCCTGTGGCATCGTATACATAGTTACTTACATACCCATTATCATCTATGGACATTAATCGGTTTTCTTCATCCCATAGTAGTTTTCTTTCATGGGTCTTTGATGAACTATTTAAATCTTTCTTCTCTAAATCTGTACTTACATAGATAAGGTTTCCGGTAAATTCGTATTCGTAATTCTTTTCTTCAATACTTTTTACTTCCGGTTGACCTTCTTCCCGGCGATAATTTTCTTCTAAGATACTTTGAATTTGATTCTTATTATAACCATTGTAGGTATATTCTAATTCATATCCTGCTTTCAATCCGCCTTGGAACATAATATCATTTTGCGTCAGATGTTGTTTTTAGTTATTATGTTATGAAGGTTATCGTATGACATTTCAAGCGTATAGCTTGCCGTTTTAGCATCGGCTCCGGTGTACGTTCCATTAGCCTGAATCAAACGATAAAGTCCGTCGTAGGCATATTCATGTTTCATTTGTCCGCCCGGATTATTTTTGTTATTTTCCGGTAGTGGAGAGCCATTAAATACACTCAATACATTACTAACTGCGTCATACGCATATTTGTTATTAATGATCTGATTTCTTACTCCTCCTCCTTGTGTTTTCGGTGATACCCAAACTTGTAATTTTACACCTAGTAGAATTCCATGTCATCGAACTGATTTTTTTGTTAAATTAACCCTTTTTCACCATGACATCCCAAAAAAGTCTTTAACCCTAAGGATTTCTTAGTTACTTTAGAAAACCTTAAATCTATTCCTGAATACAAAACTTAGGCTTTACCCTCAAATCCCTCTGTAAAATTATCCAAAGCGCTTTATTAACGGAAATCTCTTTCCCCAACTACACCGAACATATTCAATGGAATATTTACAATATTCTATCCTTTATTCGCTCACTTAACTCTATAGATGAGTTTGAACTCTTGGATTTAATGTATAAAAAATCTTAAAAGATAAACCCCGCTAATAGCGGGGTTTGGACTTTTGTTTACATTTATGTGGTTAAATGAATAGTTCATTTAATATTATAAATATTCCGACTATTACAGCAAAATATCCACCTATATATAAATTTAATCGAACAGATTTGTCTATTGAATATTTATTATCTTCACTTTCTTTTGTTCTTGTCTTTTTATCATATTTCATATAAGCCAAACATCCAATTCCTATAACTATAGAAAATATGCCCCATAATAAATTTTCATATTTTGCTATTATATTTTCCATTTATTTTATTGGTCTTTTGATTTTTCTTCAGTCTTTATATTTGATTTTTGATCTTGTACATAATTATATAAACGTTCTGTACCTTTTATTTTTACATTTACATTTTGCTTTAATATTTCTTTAGTCAGTTTATTTGCTCCAGGGATTTTATCTAATTTCTTATTTATCTGATTTTGAATTGTTTCAACTACTATTGTTTTTGCAATATTTTTTATTGATTGATCTATTTTTCCTTCCAACAAATCTGACGACATTTCAATATATCCCCCAACAGTAGATACAGCATTTCCTGCTCCAGAAAGAGGAATTCCCAATTCTGATCCTACTCCAGTTAATGTTAAAAAATAATCTGAAAATGACATTCCATCTCCTATGTCTTGAGCTACTTTACCTGTAAAACGAAGTGATTTTGAAACTGCATTTTCCGTAAGATTAGATAAATCTTTTTTAACTCCTGACAGGACATCTTTGATAACGTCTGATGTCATTGGTTTTTGGGGGTATTGTTGATTCATAGCCGCTGCCTGCATCGCCGATTGATTAAACATTCCTTGGAAATATGCTTGTTTTCCGTTGGGATCTACTAACTTAACCGGATTATGATAACAATAAATATTGGTATTTAGGTTAAATGAATTATAAACTCCTCCATTATGTTGACCATCTATATAATGCTCGGTTTCATTATTCGGATTATATCCGCTTAATGGGTCCGCACTTAACCATACACTCTCTCTTGGATTATAGTATCTTGCTCCGTAATAATACATTTTTTCAAATAAATCAGTTAGCTAAATTAGCTTTTTTATCATTATTTCTGAAATCAATTTATCTTTTGAATCATACAAAATTCTCATTTCTATAAAATACCTCTTTAATGTTGCTAATTCTTTTTTATCTAGACTGTGAATCATCCAGAGCTCTCGGAATACAGCTTCTTGATTATTTTATATGCTTTTACAAATAAGCTGGCTTTTATCCCCACGATGAACTGGAATTGTGAAATATGAGAAATAAGTAAACTTCAATAAAAAAGAGGAGTAAATGCTCCTCTTTTTTATTATCCAAAATAAAATTAAATCTAATTTTTACTTTTTAATTCCGAAATAGTTGATAAAGTAGGTGATGTTGGAAATATTTCTCCATCTATAACATCAATTCTTGAAGATAAAATCATTAGATATACATCATTATTATCCTTATATATCAATATATTGACATTCTGATTTCTATAGGACTTAAATGTCATATCTTCCTCTAATGTATTATTAAAACTAAATGAAATTTCATTTGAATCAGTATTTAATTCTAATAAATTATCATTATTTATACTATTATATACTTTCATATTCTGTTTAGTATAAACCGATATAGTACCTAACTCTACTGGAAATGTATGAGTATTAAAATCTATAAAATATGGATTATAAATACTTTTTGAATATTTAATAATAAAACTATTTCTTGTAAAGTAATTCTCTCGATTACTTACTGAAAAAGGCTTAGATGAAATACTGATAACATCAGAAATAGGCCTGTATTTATCTTTTAAATTTCCTATCCTAATTACTATAAAATAATATTTATCATCTACCATACCTTCTGATGAAAAAAATTTATCCTTGAAATTATATTCACCGAAGTACTTTATCCTATCTTCCGTTATATTTAATATTTTACCTATTTTGTATATTTTTATATCGTGCATATCAACTAATTTGCTGGCAGACCAAAAATAATATATAAAACTATAGACAATATAAATTAAACCCAATAAGATAAATCCTCTTAAAACCTTTCTAAATAAATTTATATTTTTCACAATCTCCTAAATTAATTTACTGCTGGTTGCAAAATTGGAGGTGGAGTTAAATTTCCACTTCTGGCTGTACCTATTAATATGAGAGCTCCTGCAGGTTTTATACCTATATTTAATCCTGTACTGGTATTATCTCTATTTATATTTTCTGAAATCCCAATATTAATTTCAGAATTTAATATATCTGGTGTTAATTTCATCCCAACAGAAACATCATAAACTCCTAACAATGACACACCAACACTTGCAGAAATATCACTTTTGCTAAATCCTACATTACTTTTAAATATTCCTAAATCTGCCTGGTTTTCATATGACGTTGATTTTCCACTTGTAACTTTAACATCTGAATTAAAAATTCCTGGACTTCCTTTTGTTGTCGTTGTATTCATCGTTGCTGACATTAAAATATTTTCATAAAAAAGACTTTTTTCATATGAAATACTTGATGTATTCGTGAAAATTGTATTACGAATTGAAGAACTCAAAGAAGATGTTTCTTTTGCAGTTGAAATATTATTACCCTGTGATTGCTGATACTGAGATTGCGCTGATAATGCATTCATATCCGATTGATTAAACATTCCTTGGAAATATGCTTGTTTTCCGTTGGGATCTACTAACTTAACCGGATTATGATAACTATAAATATTGGTATTTAGGTTAAACGAGTTATACACTCCTCCGTTATGCTGACCATCAATAAAATGTTCAACTTCCATAATCGGATTGTAACCGCTTAATGGATCAGTAAACCATACACTTTCTCTCGGATTATAGTATCTTGTTTCATTAAATTACTTTCTTTCTTCAAATTGCTCAGTTAGCTAAATTAGCTTTTTAATACTTAATTTTAAAATTTATTTATCTTTCTTATCACTTACAATTATCATTTCTCTAAACTACCTCTTTTATGTTGCTAATTCTTTTTTATCTTGGCTATGAATCTTCCCCATAGTTCCGAAAAACAAATTTTGAAACACGTTTCTATGCTTTTACAATCACCTAACTCTTATCCCCACGATGAACTGGAATTGTAGGATATGAGAAATAAGTAAACTTCAGTAAAAAAGAGGAGTAAATACCCCTCTTTTTATTTAATTATTTTTTAATAAAAACTATTTTTTATTTTTAAAAAAATATAAAATTCGAAATAATCCTCCATAAACACATCCTAACATAATTCCTACTAAAAATAATATAATTGGAATTTCCCACTTGTTCTCATAAATATATTTTATACTTATAATTATCCACAATATAATAGTTATAAATGTACTAGGATTATTTTTCACTAGTTTTACAAATTTTTTTCGAAAATTATTCTTTTTTATGCTCATTATTATTCTCCATTTGTTTTATTGTCTCAGTACCTACTCCAGATGCTATTGTTGAAGCTGAGGTTGTTCTTTTAGCTCCATAGACATCTAACTTTTTCTGTGCGCCTTTAACATCTGCTTTAGATTTTGGTACTGTATTAGATTTTCCTCTGGCAATATTCTTTTGAGTATTTACTTCAATTTGTAAAGATTTAGCTGTTTTTGTATTCTTTAATAATTTTCCTGCTACTTGCCCTGCTATTTGTCCGATTGCAACATCTACAACTGTTTCTCCAGCACTAACTTCACCTTCATTAATAGCCTGACTAGCAACACTTATTCCTGTATCTGTAGCTAATTCTATAATGGCTGTTCCAACTTTTCCTACATTTTTGGCTTTTGCTGCTATAGCTATTCCTGCACTTAAGGCCCCCGCTCCAGCGGATACTGCTATGGATTTATAATCTATATCGGTCCATGCTTCTATTCCTCTTTTTCCTTCTATATAATTTACCCCTACTTGAACTCCATAATCTACCATTGCTCCTATTAGTGCTCCTGCTATTGCTTGTTTTCCGTTGGGATCTACTAACTTAACCGGATTATGATAACAATAAATATTGGTATTTAGGTTAAATGAATTATAAACTCCTCCATTATGTTGACCATCTATATAATGCTCGGTTTCATTATTCGGGTTATATCCACTTAATGGATCTGCACTTAACCATACACTTTCTCTTGGATTATAGTATCTCGCTCCGTAATAATACAGTCCTGTTTCCTCATCCAACTCTTTTCCATTAAATAAATAAGGACTATTCCAACTGTTGTTTCTCTCCTCTATAAACACTTCTCCAAACGGTACATATTCTACATGCTGTACTATTTCGCCGTCTAAGTTAGTAATATAACTTGAGCTGCCCAAATGATCCGGGTGATAATAATACTGCATTTTCTCATAGTTCACATTGCCGATTCCTATACCTGCTCTTAAGGCTGTATTCTGAGAACAACAGAAGCCTTCCCCGTTTACGTAATCATCGTTGTCTTTCCCGTTATACGGTACTTCAAAATGAGCATAATTACGTTTTATTGTTTCTAAACTTGTTTTGTACTTTTCTTTCCAATTAATGGTTACTCGTGGCAGGGATGCTCCGGCATATTCTATTCTTCTAGGATCTGCGCCAAAGCTTTCTATATCTCCCAACTTACTTACTATCCTTTGAGATCCTATGTAATAATGTTTGGTGTATTTTCCATTTGGACTTACCACAAAGTAAGGATTAATATAAGCGGTGAAATCTGTTGTTTCGGTTCTTCCTCCTGAGAATAAGGAATTGATGTAGACTTGTTCGCTCTCTCCACTTATTTTGATTACTCGTTCTCCGGAAGCATCGTAAATATAGTTACTCACAAAACCGTTGTCATATAAGGCTAATAATCGGTTTTCTTCATCCCATAGTAGTTTTCTTTCATGGGTCTTTGATGAACTATTTAAATCTTTCTTCTCTAAATCTGTACTTACATAGATAAGGTTTCCGGTAAATTCATATTCGTAATTCTTTTCTTCAATACGTTTTTCTTCCGGTTGACCTTCTTCCCGGCGATAATTTTCTTCTAAGATGCTTTGAATTTGATTCTTATAATAACCATTATAGGTATATTCTAATTCATATCCTGCTTTCAATCCGCCTTGGAACATAATATCATTTTGCGACAGATGTTGTTTTTTAGTTATTATGTTATGAAGGTTATCGTATGACATTTCAAGCGTATAGCTTGCCGTTTTAGCATCGGCTCCGGTGTACGTTCCGTTAGCCTGAATCAAACGATAAAGTCCATCGTAGGCATAGTCATGTTTCATTTGTCCGCCCGGATTATTTTTGTTATTTTCCGGTAGCGGAGAGCCATTAAATACACTCAATATATTACTAACTGCGTCATACGTATATTTGTTATTGATGATCTGATTTCTTACTACTCCTCCTTGTGTTTTCGGTGATACCCAAACTTGTAAATCACTAAGTCTTCTTCTTTCAGGATCATACGTATAAGTGGTTTCTGAGCCGTTACAATATTTGAGATAATTTCTTTGTTCGAATTTATCATAGCCTATTTTATTTACATAGTCATAGCTATAGGCCTTGCTTCCCCTGATTCCGGTTAACAGACCTGCCGTATTATAAATATAATCTACTTTTTCTTGATCCGGATAAATAATCTGCTCTAGTTTATTCCATGTATCATACTTGGTTTGGGTTACATAGGTAGCGATTGCTTGATTAGGAATTATAACCGTACGGCGCACTTCGGTGATTTCTCCCAGCGTACCATATTTATACTCTTGAGCACCGGTAGCATCTTCAACCAAAGATACTCTTCCTACTCGATTGTATTTGGCGTTTTTATTTCCATAATGATAGGTAACATTGTTTTGAGGATTAGGAATAAAATCATAATCTGAAAAATAACTAATGCTTTTTAATCGATTATATTCATACTCATAGGTGGTACGTTTTTCTCCTTCATCCATTTTTTGATGAACTATAAGGTTTCCTGAAGGATCATATTTCAATAGAATTTCTCCGATACTTGGGTGCCTTAATATTCTTCTTCTACCTGCCATATCGTAATCTGAAAAAGTTATTTGGCCTTCTGTATCTTTTACCTCATATAATTGATTAATCCCATCATATTTATAAAGGGTAGTAATCACTCCTGAAGGACCGGATAATTGTTCGGTCTTAACGGTAAGCCCCGAACCGTTGACATAGGTTTTCTGTTTTCCTCCCATAGCATCCGTAACGATAGTTACTTGTTGTCTCTCAGTCGGATTAATCGTATATTCGGTTGTATTGGTAGCGGAATCGGGTAGTATGGTAACTACGGTACGATCCATGATGTCGTATTTGCTGATTGTAGGGGAAACTTTATCAAATTCACGATTAAATATTCTAGCTTGAGTAGAATCTTCGGTTATCGGATAATAGGTTTTTACTACTCGTCCGAATGGATCCAGCATAGTTCTTCCGCTTACAATAAGTACCTTTTCGTCCTGAGGATTACTTCCGTTTGCATCGGTATGTGTTATCACTGCGTCTTTTTTTACTTGCAAGGTTCTTCCTACCCCATCAACAAAACTTATCGTTTTTATGTCATCAGTAGGGTGTTGCGGATTATAATGATAGGTTATTGCATAAGCAGGATTTTCAATGTCTCCATCTGAATTTAAAACTACTGAAGGGTTATACTTATATTTTATGGTATAAGGTAAATCCAATTCCAATTCATTTGGTCCGGTGATGGTTTCAATTCTTCCCAGATTATCTATTGTGGTTTCTGTAAAATATCCGTTGATATCTTTGCTGGTTAATGGTATTCCATAGCGATAATCGTAATTTTCCAATAAACTGGTATAACCGAATGCATCATCAATACGTTCTACATACATGTGATATTCTCTGTCGTATCGGTATTTATACCACATTCTTTCTCCTTTGTGATTGGCAGGTAATGTTTTCTTAATAATATTACCGTATTTGTCGTATTCAATATCTGTTTCAGCACCAAGTCTCCATCTGTCTTTACTATCTAATTGTTGATACACTTGAGTAAGATGATTGGCAAAATTCAAATCATATTGTGCTTCAATTTTTCTTAGGTATCTATTTCGATTATCTTGAACCGACACCATGGAAGGCAATCCAAACACATTTTTATCCGGATTAGAAGCATATTGTATTTTGGTAACATAATTAAAATTAGTTGATTTAGCATCTTCTCCTAAATTACCTTTATCACTGTAAGTAAATTGACTTATTTCACCATAATTTTTCGAAAGATCATAAATATACGCTGATTCATTTGTTTCAATTCCTTGATTTTTTCCTTCAAATATCAGATTACGAGTATATTTTAAAGGAGTAAAGGATGCTTCATTATCAGAACATAAATTTTTACTAATAAATGAATAGTCATTTTTACCGTTCTGTTTTACAGAATATTGATAATAGGTATTCTCTGTTTGAGCATATTTTTTACCTTGAGCATCGGTAATAGTTGTTTTTAATAAATTACCTGAATTGTAATAATTCGATACATCGTATTCATCTATTGTCTTACGATATATTTGATTGTCGTTTTCAGTGTCTACACTTATTTTCTCAACTTTTCCAAAGCCTAAAAATTCTCTCTCATGCCTGTCTTGTTTTCCTTCCAGATAACGATATTCCATACGATTATTAGCTCCATCATCATGGATACCGTCGTTAATTTCTACAGATGATAATACCCATTTTCCTCCCGGATGTTCATAAGTAGCTTCAGATCGACTGTAATCAAGCATGTATTTTCCTCCTATAGAATTATAAACCTTGCTTAACTTATTTACCTTTCCTATGAGAGACCTTTTTACTTTTATATTTCCGGATTTATCTGTCCATACCATATCCGGATATCCATCCCCATCGACATCTTTAATTTCAAATAATGTTTGTCCGGTTGAATTAGACGCATTTAATCCCGGATTTAAAGAAATTTTAAGAGTTGGTGCTATAAGTAATGGAATCACAATATTTAACGTATAGGCTACATTAGTGGAAACACTGACTGAAGTTGATTTAGCAATTTGAGTTAATTGCGGCCATTCTCTTTCCGCATCAAAATTTAGCCCTAAATTTTGAGAAACCCTTACTTTTCCTTCTTCAATATACACCTTATCTAATAAACCGTCATTATTCAGATCTATAAACTTAAATGTAGGTTTATTGGTAACAGAGGTTACATTAACACCTCCGGCAAAACTGGATGAAGCTTTATCATCTGACTTGGGTATTATATCAATCCCCAGATCTGCTCCTCCCGAAATAGTTTTCGAACTTGCTCTTTGAATATCAAATATATCCCAAACCAATTCCGGAGTAAAACTATATCCTAAGTTCAATCGTACTGTACCATTCTTATAAAGCTTATCAGGCAATCCATCTCCATTGATGTCTAACAATGTGTGCTCTACCTTTTCATGCATTTTTGGAGCACTGAATGAAAGGTTTACAGCGCTTATACCGACTTGAGATGCTTTAGAGTCACGTGAATTTTGCTTTTCTCCTCCCGTTAATTTGTTGTAGATTGATACAGCTGTTATTGGATTAGCTCCTAAACCATAGGCCTGACTGGTACTGGTACTTCGATGATTTCCAGTAAAACCATTGCGAGAATCAATAACTTCCCCGTCAAACCCTCCTCGGGAATTAGTAAATTGAATTTTATTTTTGGTAATGATATCCGGATAACCATCTCCATTCATATCAGAAAAAGATAAAGTGGTTTCGTCGCTGCCTTCGGAATCGTTATAATTTACTCCAACACCAAATGAGGCTCCTGCTTGTTTAGTTGTGTTTTTAGATTTACTCATCAACTTGACTCCCACCGCTGAAGACCCTTGAATACAACTTCCTGTAGATGAAGATTTACTGCTTAGTCCTTCCAATGGATTGGTTAATTTAACTTCTTTTTCACCTAGTCGGGATGCACTCATGCTTGAATCTTTAGTATATACATAGCGGTCTGCTCCCGTCCAATAACTCTTGGTTTCATTATCTAATCCCATCGGAATGAAGATCATGGTACGAGGATCCATATCAGCTTTTTCATCCTGTGGCAATTGTAATTCCTTTTCATCTATAGGACGTGCATAACGTCCGGAATTGGCATTATAGATAAATTGTCCCCATCCGCGATACATAGGTCCAAAACCTTTGTCTGAATCTTTTATAAAGACATTTGCATATCCAGTAGTAGGCAATCCGTTTTCGGCTTGCAAAGTAAAAGATAAAGCCTTCAAATTTTTGATGATCGTTGCATCCTTGGTAAAAGCTTCCACCCAAATATTTTCAGTTAAAGCCCCATTTGCCTCAACTTTCAAATCTGTTAGAGGGGGAGTAACAACAATTCCATTTTCAACTTTGATTTTATATCTTCCCAATAAACCTGTTTTTTTCTTAATGGTAATCGCAAGGTCTCCATTCAAAAGAGAAGAATTCATTGGATCATTAGCCAACGCTTGAAATGTAAGCGAAATTTTTTTAGTTTGGCCGGCATTTTCAAAAGTTAATGGATAATAATTTCCTTCCCATTTTTGATGGTAAATGCTGTAGTTAACACTTCCCTGTACTGTCTCTTGATCATTATCTAATTTTATCTGCGGTTTCCAACTAATCTTTTTCCAATTCACTTGACTGGGTGAACTCAAAGTAAAATAAAAGTTTGTCCAATTTTTGCCTTCGGATACAGGTATTTCTAAATTTCCTTGATGAGTTTCGTTCCAATTAAACGTTTTTTCATAAACTATAACTTCTTCGGAACGACTGTCATTGGTTTGAATTACTTTTAGCGTAACATTATCAGATGTGATCGGTTTTTCAAAAGTTCCTAATATTACGGCTTTTTTAAAATCACCGACACTGGTAGCTACATCCTGTGAAGCTATATGGGAATCTGAGGATGGAAAACGATACATTTTTTGCCCGTCTGGATTTATACTGTTTAAGTCTGCATCAACAAGGGTAGTTTGTTCGTAGGTTATAATAGGATTCCATTGTACTTGATCAAAGCTTCCATTAGACATTTCCCGGTTTCCGGATTGTACCCGGAAATAAATTTTATCTCCTTTTTTTATAGTCTCGGATAATTTTATATTGGCTGGATAATTAGTAAAATCACCTTTGTTTATACTCTTATTCCATTTTTCTTTTCCTTTATACTGGATGGCTACCCTTATCCCATCGGCTTTTTCATATTCTTCAGTATCGTAATCCCCCGTAGGTGCTTGCAACTGTACATTTCCTTCTATTCTTATTTTCCCGTCAAAAGGAGCTTCCCATACTTTTACAACATCATAAAGTGGAGAATTATAAATAAGGTCTTTTTGTTCCTGTGGATCTACTGCAGTGTCGGAACTATCAATAGTTCCTCCTCCCATAATCGGGCTTGGAGTCAATGAACTTTCTAATGAGAAAGTAGGAATCAAATTTCCATCACTATCTCGGGTAATATGATTAAAATATACTTTACCGTTGGATACGAGATCAATTAACCCATCACTGTTTACGTCTGCAAAATAGACGGTTGTAGTAGTATTAGTAGTCCCCCCGCTGACTCCAACAGTTGCAGTTCCCAATGAAATTCCTGCTCGGGCAGAGCCACCTCCATTAGAACTGGTTGATTTGGTTTTAGAAAATTTATTTATTCCTTTTATGGCTATAGGTTTACCAAATTTTTCACCCTTTAAAGGTGTTGACAATTGAGGCTCGTAGTATAGTGTTCCATTTTTTTGATATACTTTGTCTGCAAGACCGTCACCATTAATATCTATAAACGTCGATCTGCCTTCTGTTACACTGGTGGAATAACTGTAATTCGCTCCTATGGTTCCACTGTTGAAAATTATATCTCCATTATAAATACCTATTCCCGTATAAATAGATCCTCCATATGAGTTAGTATTACTCAGGTTCAACTTTTCACCTTTTGTTGCCCAAATCTCTTCTTGGTCGCTAAAAGGAAAATATTTTTCAATAAAATCATCTTCTCCTTCTGTTTTAACATTGTTATAATATTCAAAACGATTTGAAGTAAATTCAATTCCTTGATCATCTTTATGAATTATTTTATCTAAGAGTTTTGAATTAAATGCGCCTAATTTATATTGTAATTCATATTCTCTAAGTTTTTTTCCTTCAAAGATAACTTCAACATTTTTTAGTAATTCATCATGAGAGGTTAAAAAACCATATCGTGCTGTGATTTTTTCTATTTCATCAAATACTCTATCTGAATAAAATTTTACTATTGTATGAGCTTTTTTTCCTTTATTTCCTGCATGTACCTCTTTAAGATACAAAGCTTTGGAATAAACATCATCATATGAATACTCTTTGGATTCTTCATAAAAATATTCGATCCAATCTCCATGCAGCTCTTCTACTCTGGATAATTTCCATTCTGAAATTACTTCACGACTTTTTCCTGATATATCGGTAAAAGTTCCTTTAAGAACTCCCCCATTTCCACCGTAAGTATATTTAACCCCTTTTCTATTGGTAACTTCCCAAGTATAATTTCCCGGATTAGATCCTTTCCTTTGAATGGTAGCAAAGCTCCCTTCTTTTCTGGAATAAAATAAGCGGTCTGATTTTCGGGCTATTTTTTCTCCTCTGTGGGCTATGGACGTATTTCCATCAGCTCCCAGGGTTACCAACTGGATCCCATCCATCATATAGGTTTCGGTTTCTTTTGAGGTATCATATCTCGGTACACCCCAACGGGTATCTACCGTTATACTTGGTATATTCATATCCCAACCTTCGCCTAACCATCCGCTTCCCCCATCACTGTTATACTGAATACCTAGAGATGGACTCATTCCATTACGAGCGGGAGGCATTTCAAAAGTATAACTTAATGCTGCGGATCCACGATTATTGGCAGTCGGTGCGCTAATTATATTCACCTTTGACAAAGGATCGGCAACCTGGATATCGCTCATGGTTGTGGGAGTAAAACCATTAGTTTCCGGTGATTCCGGTACTTGTATCACCCCGTTAATCATATCGGTGAAATGAGTAGTTCGGGATATGATTACTTGATTTTTGGTATCTATACTGTCTCGTTCCAAAGCAACCCAATGATGACTTTCCAAATCAAAATAGAAGGTACGGATGTCTTTTTCAGTATAGCCGTTCGGAATTTTGGTGCGGTCGTAAGCCAACTTGAGTATTGCTCCTTCATTGAAATGCTCTCCATGAGGTAAGAATTTATACCCGTCTGCTTTTCCCGTTACATTTTTCATACCCATCTCCAATGCAGGAATGTCAATACTTCTTAATCCTCGAATCAATATTTGCTTGTCACTTAACAGATTCTTACCATTTACACTCAATTCAGCTCCTAAAAGATGTATTTTATTATTTGTCTTATCTTTTTTAAACCAAATTTGTTCTTGTGCTGTAAATGATTGCAAGGTATACGAGTAATCTTGTTTTCCGGATACAATTTTGGATTCTCTTACATTTTTAATTCCTTCGGTAACCAATTCTACAGTGGAAACTTTACCGGAAAGTACAGCTTCAAATTCACCTTGACAGGTAGAAATTTCTGTATTGTTAATTACTAATTTGCGATCTTTTCCGTCTGCAAAATATCCTTTTACATAGGTATCTCCTCCTTCAAAAGCAAGTGCTTCCCAGGTAATAGTACCTGACGGAGATTCTTGCTTTTCTACTTCAATTTTTAAGTTCTTTATTTTATATCCGTATCCGGCATCCTGCGGAATAGCAAATTGAATCGTGTTATCACCGGTTTTCAGCCAATCTGAATTTATTTCTTCTTTTTGATGAGTCCATCCGGAATATTTTTTCACTAAATATCCTCCCCTGCTCATTCGGTCGTTGATACTTTTGGAAATACCGTTTTTATCGGAAACTCCATACAATTCATAAGTCAAATATACTTTTTGATCTTGCTGCGGTTTTTGATCCAGATTTATCGTGAAAATATTATCTTCAGGATTATCAAAAATTTTATTCTCTAAAGTACCGATTACTCCTTCTGTAATATTGGAGCTGTAAAGGATAGACTTTGAAGTGATTAATTTTTCTGATTTACTATTTTTTTGGGTTTCCTCACCTTTACTCATCACCGATTTTTGAGGGTGACCTAATTCAGAATTCGCATCAACAGTTTCCGAATGCTTAGTATGGGTTAAACGTTTCTCCCTTATTTTATATTTCCTATGTTCAATTAAAGGAATATATGGAGAAAAGCTCTGTAATGCCATCGTGGATAGTAACACGAGTGATACAAAACGGGCTTGCTTTGAATTTAATTTCATAATAATGTACTTATTTATAGTAATTTAGTTTATTGAAATCTTTTTAGTAAATTCACCTTCCTCGGAAAATATTTTTACTATATATACCCCTTTGGAAAGTCCGGTAAGATCGAAGGTATGTTCAGTATCAATTTTGTTCATATGTTTATTAAAAACCATATTTCCTGAAAAATCGAATACTGTAATCATAATTCCGGATGGTTGTTTTAATTTAATAGTTCCGGTTATTTCTGATTTGTTTTTAAAATCTTTATAATAAAATTGAACATTTTTATTGGTTTTAACCGGTATGTCTTGATTATCTGTTTCTTCCTCTTTTGTACAATCATCTTTCAAAATAATTGTTTGTTCCAAAATACTTTTAGATAGATTTTCGGATTTTGGATAAGAATGAGCCCCTTGATACTTCCAATAATTGGGTTGAGATTCATTAAATCCGTCCGTGTTTCTTATATTATAAACACCTCCCACATTATTGTTTAATTTTATTGCAAAAAAATGATAAAGGGTAATATATTCCGTATAAAAAGTTTCACCGTTTATTTTATAGTATACTTTATACGGCGATTGTTTTTCATTAAAGTCTTTATATATTTGAATACGATCTCCCTCCTTAACTACAACATCTGCTAAAGGAGTGTTACTTTTTACATAGTCTTTTATTATATATATGCGTCCTTGATTGATTTCAAATCCTGCATGGATTGTAATGTCGGCTACTGAATTCGATCTCGGATTAAGAGTTAATCCCATCTGGAAATTTTGATTGGTACCTTTAATAGTTGTTTCAAAAAATCCTCCTCTATCCCAATCGATACTTTGTACACTATGTGCTTTTGCTTCTACACCGGTAGAATCGGATAGAATATTGAAACCGCCCAATTCTTTTAATCTTAATGTGTATTCACCGGTTGAAAGTCCGCTTAAATTTAAATCTTTACCATAAAATACCCCGGATTTTTTTACTTCCTTATCATTTTTATCGATTAGTTCATATTCAAATCCTTCATCTCCTCTAAGAATTTTCACTTGTACGGATCCGTCATTATTACTATGAGAAGAAGCATCACAGGTTGGATTGCTTTTATTTATTTTAGCAATTATATTGGTTGGTCGGTATCCGAAAGTAAACACAATTTTTCCGTTGCGATTCGTTTCAAAAAATACATTATTAAAAATTATTTTTTGTCTGTATGGATCGTATTCATCCGACAAATAAAAATCGGTATTTTCTAATTTAAAATCTCCTATTCCGGATCGGTCAATTAAGAGATACGTTTTTCCGTCTTTATATTCCGAGAATTCTTCCGCCCGATGTTGAGTATATCCTAATTCAACTTTGTTACCGCTATAAACAAATCCTCCAGTCCTCACATCTTTGACAATCGATTCTAAATTCCACTTGTACATGACCAGACTGACATGGAATTGTTTATCTATATCTTCTTTATCCAAAGGTATATTTGGAGAATCTAACCCGGGAATAGGGGGGGCATATCCGTTAAATCGTATGATAAAATCATCTTTAGTTTTATCGATTTGTACCCGATCTCCTACATTTACTTTGTGGTTGATATAGTGTGTTACTATACCTCTAATAACGGTAAATACTTTTCCTTGATGGTCTATA
The DNA here is from genome assembly GCF_011082725.1 of Apibacter sp. B3706. Lineage (NCBI taxonomy): Bacteria > Pseudomonadati > Bacteroidota > Flavobacteriia > Flavobacteriales > Weeksellaceae > Apibacter > Apibacter sp. B3706. The sequence continues at coordinate 1,254,459 of NZ_CP049715.1, forward strand.
AATACTCCATAATCAGCACTTGGTTTTTGCTGATTTGTAACCTCTTTTGTCCCGAACTTTAACATAACTCCTCCATAAGGATTGCCTAAGGTTAAAGAGGCATGACCATCATATCCTTTTAAGGGTTTTTGAGTATACATGATCGCTGTCTCGGAATCTTTGCTTCGATCATTAACCATTTTCACTTGGGAAAATTTGAATTTTTCTTTTACTGCCTCGAAATTATCCGGCACATTCCAGGATACATCTTTTATATTATCCTTAATTACATAACTTTTGAAATTTATTAACCAACGCCGATTCATAATATTCATTCCGGCTATGCTTTCTATCTGAGATGTTTTAATATCTTTGTTATTATCTCCCCAAATTAAATATTCGGTATCAAACAAGGAATTAGCCGGGAAGTTTTCAATAACCAATAATTTATTTCTATTTGGTAAATTATAATTATTAGCTTCATCATATGAATCTCCTTCTGCTGAATAGGTGAAATAAGGGCTTTCTTCATAGGATGTGGTACTTCTGCGTTGATATAATCCACTTATATCATCTCTGTAAATACCTGTTACTCGATGATTATACATTGCATTCTCATCTTTGTCCCAAAGTAATCGATTATAACTATCTATTAAGGAATTTTCTAACATAAAACCGTATTTTAAGGCTAAATACGATTCTACTTTAATTTTTTCAAGCGGATTTAATATACGATCGTACATGATTAATTCCGGCATGTACGCTCTATATATTGTGTTAGGATCAAAAAGATCTGTATTATAAGTCGAATTATTATATTTATTGAATGAATAAAATTTCTCACCGATGGATAAGGTAGAACTCATTCTTTCACCCCATACGTTAGTTGCACGTTTATTTGCACGAAAATAGGTGAACAAACGCATGGTCTTTTCTTGATAAGCCGTTAAATCTGAATTTGAATTTCCGTTTGGGTGATACATTAAATCATAGCCTTCGTCGGAACCATAGTCTAAAATTCCTTTGTTGCTTTCATTACTGTGTATAATTTTATCTTTATTTAAGACAAATCCTTTTCCTTCAACTCCGTTAAGTGTAAAAATATAATCCGGATATTCAAATTTACTTCCAAGTATACTAGCTTCAGCATAAGTACCTAGAATAGTGGCAGTGGATAAATTTCCACTTTTAATTTGAATTTCTTTACTGGAGCTTGGATTAGTTAAGAGTATCGATGGATTAAAATTAATGGATCTCCCGAATGGATTCCATTCAACAATATACTCTCCACCGCTATCATAGTAATTAAGACTTAAAGAGTCTCCTGAAAAATCTTTCCAAAGATATCTACCATTTAGATTCTTTGTTTCAGGGACTGTTTTCATCCATAAGACAGCGCCCGGTACTCCACCAGGCCCGACAATTCTACTTTTTTGTGCTGTGATAAATATAGAATTTATCCCTATAAGCATTATCAAGTATAATTTTCTCATAGTAGTATGATTATTTTTATTTAAAGCGACAAATATATTATTTTATTTTTATTAAATATATACATAATCGTTTTACAATTAAAAAAATCAATATTTTTAATTAATTATATTGTAGAATTGATAATTTTAAATTTAATAGACATAATAGACATAATATAAATTATTGTCTATTAAAATTTTGTATCAAAATATTTTTATAGAACCAACTTTTTTTATGATAAAATATATGAAGCGGTATTCGTAAGTTTCGTACTTGCACTAGTTGTAGTATAAAAAAAAGATATTATGTAATTTTGAAAAAAATAATCTATGTCACCTCAAGAAATTCTCGCTAATATGCTTCTTGCTCATGACCTACCCAGCATTGAATATAAAGACTGGCTTTTGGTTGATGAACAACTTCCTGCCATGCGTGCTGAAACATTTGATTTTAAAGAATATGAAAATGGAGCCGGTATACGTTTAGATATAACCTTACTTTTAGCCAGTAAAAAAACTATCTCGGAAAGCTACTTAGGTATTGGTAAAAATAAAATTAGTGCCATACAAAATGCTTTTCAAAATTTTGTAACTAATTCATTTCATGTGTTATTATCTGCTTTTTGGCAGATTACAAATGATGATCAAATTGGAATTGAAGAATGGGAAATCAAAGGCAAAAAATGGAAGGTATATATCGGTAATTTTGGGTGCAAAGGCGATTTCAATATTCCCGAGAATTTATTTAAAATCATAGAGGAACAAATTCAAGAGGAAAATCTAGAGGAAGATTTATATTGGCTTCGCATCTATTATGCTAATGTAAACAGCCGAGAGATTATGATTGAAACTTTAAAAAATAATGAAGTATGGCCGGAAATGGAAAATAAATTAAAAACAGTTGCATGGGACAGTTCCGATAAATTTTACAGTCTAAGAAATTTTATAATATTGAAGCGTAAGTAAGTTTGTAAGAATTATTATATATATTTCATATCATATATCCTCTTTCACTATTGAAATTAATACGTATGCTTTGAGCTGAAATACAATTTTAAAAATTGAATAAATCATTACCTTTGCAAAAAATTAATTCAATTTTACCCATGCAATATAATTTTCAGGAAATCGAAAAAAAATGGCAAAAAAAATGGAAAGAGCAACAAACATTTGCTGCTTCAAACCATACAGATAAACCCAAGTTTTATGTATTGGATATGTTTCCGTATCCTTCGGGAGCCGGTTTACATGTAGGTCATCCACTGGGTTATATTGCCTCTGATATTTATGCAAGGTTTAAACGCCACCAAGGTTTTAATGTACTTCATCCCATTGGTTATGATAGTTTCGGGCTTCCTGCCGAACAATATGCTATTCAAACAGGCCAACATCCGGCGATAACCACAGAAGTTAATATTAACGGGGGGATAGATAATAAAGACAATGTTATTGCAGGATATAATAATCAGTTGAAAAAGTTGGGATTTTCTTTTGACTGGAATCGTGAAGTGAGAACATCTGATCCCGGCTATTATAAATGGACCCAATGGATTTTCATCCATCTTTTTAACTCATATTACAATACTTCTTCGCAAGAGGCTCGTCCTATTACTGAATTAGTAGATATTTTTTCAAAGGAAGGTAATGCTAAAATAAATGCCTGTACCTCACCAATTGAAATATTTTCGGCTGAAGATTGGAAACGTTTTTCAGATGAAAAAAAACAACATATTCTTTTAAATTATCGATTGGCATATCGTGCAGAAACAACCGTTAACTGGTGTCCCGCCTTAGGTACGGTCCTAGCAAATGATGAAGTAGTAAATGGAGTTTCTGAACGAGGAGGATTTCCTGTTTATCAAAAAAGTATGATGCAATGGTCCATGAGGATCACGGCTTATGCTGAAAGACTTCTTTCCGGATTGGAAACCATCGATTGGAGCGAATCAATCAAAGAAAGTCAACGTAATTGGATCGGAAAATCTTTAGGAGCAGAAATCAATTTTGCTGTTGCTGATTCCGAGGCAACCGTGACAATTTTCACCACTCGTCCGGATACAATATTTGGTGCAACTTATATGGTTATGGCTCCTGAACATCCTCTTGTGGATCAAATTACTACCGGAACTTATTACGAAGCCGTAAACCAATATAAAGATCAAAGCACCAAACGATCGGAAAGGGAGCGAATCGCAGATGCTAAAACTGTTTCAGGACAATTTACCGGTGCTTATGCTATAAATCCTTTTACTCATAAAAAAATTCCTATTTATATTGCAGATTACGTATTATATGGATACGGAACAGGTGCCATAATGGCTGTTCCTGCTCATGATGAGCGTGATCATCGATTTGCTAAACATTTTGGACTTCCAATTGTTGAAGTAATTAAAGGAGGAACCGATGTTCAAGAAGAGGCTTTTTCTTCTAAAGAAGGAATCTGTATCAATTCCCAAATTTTAGACGGATTGACTGTTAAAGATGCTCAAGCTAAAATTATTGAGGTAATAGAAAAAATGAAAATCGGGCACGGAACCACCAACTACCGATTACGAGATGCCGTTTTTTCTCGTCAACGATATTGGGGGGAACCTATTCCTATATATTATAAAAATGATATTCCCTATGCTTTACCGGAATCTGCATTACCTTTACTTCTTCCGGAGGTTGAAAAATATTTGCCCACTGAAGACGGAGACCCTCCGTTGGGACGTGCTGCACAATGGGCTTGGGATACTGAAAATGAACAAGTTGTAAATAACGACCGTATTAATCATACCACTATTTTTCCTTTAGATTTGAATACAATGCCCGGTTGGGCCGGAAGTTCCTGGTATTTTCTCAGATACACAGATCCAACTAACCATTCTTGCTTTGCGGATACTAAAAAAATAAATTATTGGGAAAACGTAGATTTATATATTGGAGGAAGTGAACATGCTACGGGACATTTATTGTATTCACGTTTTTGGAATAAATTTTTAAAAGATTATGGATACTGTGCCCAAGAAGAACCGTTCCAAAAATTAATTAATCAAGGGATGATTTTAGGTCAAAGTGCTTATATCTACCGAATTAACGGAACTAATAACTTCATCTCTTACAATTTATTACATGAAGCACAAGATACCACTCCGCTGCATATTGATGTAAAACTTCTTAAAGGAACAACGGATGAAGTTGATTTAGAAAAATTAAGAAATTGGAGAGATGAATTCAAAAATGCAGAGTTTATTCTTGAAGAAGGTAAATTTATATGCGGGAGAGAAGTAGAAAAGATGTCAAAATCTTACTACAATGTTATTAATCCGGATGATGTTTGTGATGAATACGGAGCCGACAGCTTACGTATGTATGAGATGTTTTTAGGACCTATTGAACAGGCTAAACCTTGGAATACTCAAGGACTTAGCGGAGTTCATGGATTCTTAAAAAAATTCTGGAAACTGTATCATTCCGGTGAAGGAGAAACTTTCTTTGTATCAGATGAAAAACCTACTAAAGAAGAACAAAAAATAATTCATCAATTAATAAAAAAAGTTAAAGAGGATTTGGATAACTTTTCTTTCAATACATCCATAAGTTCTTTTATGATTGCTACCAATGATTTGGTAAAAATAAAATGCTATAAAAGAGAAATTTTAGAATCCTTGTGCATTTTAATCTCTCCTTATGCTCCACATATTGCAGAAGAACTATGGGAAAAATTAGGACATGAAAACAGCATTGAATTTCAAGCATTCCCTGAATTCAACGCTGAATATCTTGTTTCCGAAATACATGAATATCCGGTTAGTTTTAATGGAAAAGTACGTTTTAAAATTGAAATGCCTATTTCCGCTACTCCTAAAGAAATTGAAGAAGCAGTAATGGCCCATGAAAAAACACCGAATTATCTTGACGGCAAACAACCTAAAAAGATTATTGTAGTGCCTAAACGAATTGTCAATATTGTACTATAAATAGACTTGAAAAACCAATCCCAAAACGGATTGGTTTTTTTTATATTCCTTTATGCTATCTTTTATTAACTAATTAGTTGTTAATCCACCATCAACTGATAGAATCGCTCCGGTAATCCATCGGGCTTGATCGGAAGCCAGGAAAACAGCCGCCGCCCCAATATCTTCTACCGTTCCAATACTTCCCATCGGATATATAGATTTAATCATTGTATGAAAATTTGTTTTCCCTTCTTCGCTAAGTTGTTCTAAATTATATCGAAGAAGAGGCGTATCGATACTTCCCGGAGCAATAGCATTAACCCGAATTCCATCTTTTCCTGCCTCAAAAGCCAATGATTTAGTAAATGAATCTATACCGCCCTTAGTCATGGAGTAAGCAGTAGATTCTCTTCCCGGTAACATTCTGTGTGAAAAATAAGATGAAATATTAATTATATTTCCTTTAGATTTTTTCAAAGATTGATACAAATTTTGAGTCAGTATATAAGGTGCTTTCATATTAAGATTAATATGTTTATCTAACAAATCTTCAGATGTTTCTTCAAAAGGATTAAAACGACCGATTCCTGCATTATTGATTAACACATCAACTGTCTTTACTTTTTCTAAAATTAGTTTACCAACTGAAGGTAATTTATCAATTTCCGTTAAATCCGCAGAAATCAGAAAAACAGTTACGTGATACGACGAAAATTCTTCTTTGATGTTGTTTAATCTTTGAGGATCTCTGGCAATTAGAACAAGATTTGCTCTTTGTTGGGCGAAAGCACGAGCAATTCCCAAGCCTATTCCTTCTGTAGCGCCGGTTATAATAACATTTTTGTCTTTGATCATAGTGTTTAAATTTTAATTATATTTTATTGTTAAATATTTACATTTTATGCAAATTATTTACAATTACAAATTTAACTTTTATTTTGTATATTTACTTCAAATAATGTAAATAATTTACAAAATGAACGAAACCAATCATTTATCTTTCGATTTTAAATTTTTAGAGCAATTAATTGTGGGCATTGGCGAAGTTTCTCAAATAACGGGAATTCCTACCCGACAAATTAGGTATTGGGAAGATAAAGGAATTATCAAAAGTCTTACAGAACAGGAAGGAAAAAACAGAAGATACAATTATGAAAATATTAAAAAAATGATTCTAATAAAAGAATTATTGGAAGAAGGGTTTACATTAGATGCTGCGTCACAAAAATTAGACAGCCGAATACAAATGATTGAAAATGTATTAAAAAAGTTTTCCAACAAATAAAATCAGTATATAATAAATGGGTTGTTAAAAGATCATTTATATTGCAAAATATTATAATTAATCTTACTATAAATCATGCTTTACAGTAAATTATTTACCATCACAAAAAATTGTATTATTTCAACATGAAATTAATTTCGACGGTTATTTAAACGCTTCTGTTGGTAAATTCATTTCTGTTTAGCATATTTTAAATCTTATATTATAATGATTACTAAAGATGCATTACCTTTATAAATATTATAATAAAATGGTTTTTTATTGGAAATTAAAAAATAAAACGTATCTTTGTAATATATTTAGCGATCATTAATAAAATTACTTATCAAGAAAGGTGGAGGGAATTGGCCCTATGATACCTTAGCAACCCTCTTATATGAGTAGGTGCTGCATCCAACCGTAAAGGAAAGATAAGTCGAAACAGCTTACATACAAATACAAATAATACGAGCTTCTTTCGACCTACATAAAGAAGCTAATTCATAATTTAGCATTTAAATGGGAATCTTGTATAAGTTGTTTTATGATGATTAATGAATTTTAAGGCATTTATTAATTAGAAAAAACAACCTAGTCATGAAATTAGAAACAAAATTAGTACATATTTCTACTCCTGATGTACTTACCGGAGCTATTTCTACTCCTATTTACCAAACCTCTTCTTATGTTCAGGAAGAACCGGATGTGAATAAAGGATTTGCTTATACAAGAACGGCTAATCCTACTCGTAAAGTTGTAGAACAAGCCATTGCTGAATTAGAGGGCGGTATTGCCGGATTTGCTTTTTCATCGGGATTGGCAGCAACGGATTGTGTTTTAAAGTTATTAAAACAAGGGGATGAAATTATTGCTGTAAATGATGTTTACGGAGGTACTTATCGAATAGTTACTACAGTTTATAATAAATTTGGTGTAACCTCTAAATTTATTGATACTACTGATCTTCAAAATGTCTTACAAGCAGTTTCAAATAAAACTCGCTTCATCTGGCTGGAAACCCCTACAAATCCAACTTTAAAAATATCCGACATTGAAGAAATCGCTAAAATTTCCAAGCAAGTGGGAGCATTATTAATTGTAGATAATACATTTTTATCTCCTGCTTTACAACAACCGCTACGTTTAGGAGCAGATATTGTTGTACACAGTGGAACTAAATATCTTTCAGGACATGGAGATGTTTTATCCGGATTTATAGTTGTGAAAGATCCTAAAAAAGCCGAAGAATTAAAATATTTACAAAATACCTCAGGTGGTGTTCTCTCTCCTTTTGATAGTTGGTTAACCTTACGCGGAATTCAAACTCTATCTCTGCGTATGGAAAAACATTCACAAAATGCTCAAAAAATTGCTGAATTTTTAACTACACATCCCAAAGTAGATAAAGTATATTATCCGGGATTAAAAAATCATCCCAACCATCATATTGCGGCCAAACAACAAAAAGGGTTTGGCGGAATGGTATCATTTAGTTTAAAAGACGATACTTTAGAAGCGGCAAAAGATTTTTTAACCCGTACCAAAATTTTCCTTTTAGCTGAAAATTTAGGCGATGTTAGGAGTTTGGGTAGCCATCCAGCCACCATGACCCATAAATCAACCCCTCTTGAAGTTCGTAAAGAAACAGGAATACAAGATTCTTTAATTCGTTTATCGGTAGGAATTGAAAATGTGGATGACCTGATTAATGATATCAAACAAGCTTTAGATTAACGGTTAATTTTATAAATTGAATAATTGAATGATAAGAAATAAACTTAAATTAGGAATTTTTGGATTTGGATGTGTGGGAACGGGATTGTATAAAGTGTTAGAAGAAGCCGAAAGTGTAGATGCAAATATTAAAAAAATATGTATTAAACATCCCGATAAACCGAGATCAATCGATAAAAAGTATTTTACTACTGATAAATACGAGTTATTATCGGACCCTGAAATTGAAGTTATTGTTGAATTAATAGATGACGCTGATGCTGCTTTTGATATTGTTTCAGAGGCCATGAAAAACGGAAAAGCTGTAGTTTCGGCAAATAAAAAGATGATTGCCGAACATTTACCTGAACTTCTAAAGTTGGAAAAAGAATACCAAGTTCCCCTACTCTATGAAGCCTCTGTTTGCGCCAGTATTCCCATCATCAGAAATTTAGAAGAATATTATGACAATGATTTGTTAACATCGGTATCGGGAATTTTTAATGGTTCTACCAATTTCATTTTAACCAAAATGATCCATGAAAAACTTTCTTATCCTGTGGTTTTAAAAGAAGCACAAGAAAAAGGCTTCGCAGAATCAGATCCTACCTTAGATGTTGAAGGAATTGATCCTAAATATAAATTGTGTATTATTCTTTTTCATGCTTTTGGACTTATTACTAAACCGGAATCTATATTTAATTTTGGAATATCAAGAATTAGTGATTTTGACTTGGAATTTGCTCGTCAAAGAAATTTAACAATCAAGTTAATAGCAAGATGCAATAAAAATAATAATGAAATTACGGGTTTTTGTGCTCCTACTTTTATAGAAAAAGAAAATACATTAGCTCATGTAAATTATGAATATAATGGAGTGGTTTTAGAAAGTGCTTTTTCTGAAAAGCAACTGATGATCGGTAAAGGTGCCGGAGATAAACCCACCGGATCTGCCGTGCTTTCTGATATTTCAGCTTTAACGTATGATTACAGATATGAAAACAAGAAATATATTCATCTAAATAAACAATTACAATTAGTAGATACTAAAATTTATAAAGTTTATGTGAGATATCACGATCAATTTTCCGGTTTTGATGATTTTGAGTCCATCGAAGAACAATACAGCAGCCTTTCAGGTAATTATTTTATAGGCTTCATCTGTTTACATAAATTAGCGCATTCTTTATGGATTAAAGACCCGAATATAAATGTTATTTTTTTCAGCTGATTGGGTTGATAAGTATGTAAATTCAACTATTTAGTTATATGATTGCCCAATGCTCGGTCATACAATTCTTTATATATAGGAATTATCTTAGAATTATCAAAAAGTAAAGCTTGATCTTTCGCTTGTTTTTTGAAAAGTGAAAGCATTTTTTCATCTTTCAGCAGCCTAATGGCATTCTTTGCCATGGAAGGAACGTCACCAACAGGTGATACAAATCCTGAAAAACCGTCTTTATTAACTTCTGTAATTCCCCCGGCATTACTGGAAATAACAGGTATGCCACAGGCCATTGCTTCTAAGGCTGCCAATCCGAAACTTTCTTGTTCAGAAGGTAATAAAAATAGATCTGCAATGCTTAAAATTGAAGATACATCTACCATTTTTCCCAACGTTTTTATTTTATCCTCCAAATGATACACTTTAGTTAAATGCTCAATAGTTTCTGTCTCCGGTCCTTCTCCAACAATCAAAAGTTTCGATTTAACTTCTTTTTGTACCAGATTGAAAATCGACATTACATCATCAATGCGTTTAATTTTTCTCAAGTTAGATACATGGATGAGTAATTTTTCATCTTCAGAAGCAAAATTCTTTCGGATACACGGGCTTGATATTTTCAAGGAATTATCAATAAAATTCGGAATTACTTCAATGTCTTTTTTAATAGTAAATGCCTCAAAAGTATCTTGTTTTAAACTTTGGGAAACAGAGGTTATATAATCGGATTTATTGATCGAAAATTCGACACCGGATTTATAAATGGGATGACTTCCTACCAAAGTAATATCTGTACCGTGTAAGGTAGTGATTACCGGTAAGTCAACACCCTTCTCTTTTAAAATTTGCTTGGCAAAATAGGCTGCATAAGCATGAGGTATTGCATAATGTACATGCAGCAAATCTAATCCGTAAGTTTCTGCAACATTTACAATGATTGTAGACAATGCTAAGGAAAAGGGTTGATATTCAAATAAAGGGTACTGTTTAATGCAAACTTGATGAAAATATACATTAGGCAAAGTGACATCCAGTTTTGCCGGAATGCTATAGCTTATAAAATGAGCTTCATTACCTAATGCGGCCATCTCCATTCCTAATTGGGTGGCAACTATCCCGCTCCCACCGAACGTAGGATAACAAACAATTCCAATTTTCATCTTATTGCAAAAAATTTAAAAGATCATAATAGTTTTCAGAATTTATGCCATGACCTTCATTGTATTCATGATATTCATAATCTAAATCTAATTCCTCACATATTGATTTGAATTGACGAGACCATTGAATGGGAATAATAGGATCTTCTTTTCCATGAGAAAAGAAAAATTCCAATTGTGAAAAATCATCCCCCATGTTTACGTCTTTCAATAATTCCGGATCCGGATATCCACTTAAACAGGCTATTTTTTTAAACCTTTTTGGATGGTGTAATGCTAATGAAAAAGAAAGGATAGCTCCTTGACTAAAACCTAATAAGGTTATGGAATTAGTATCGAAAGGATATTTAGTTTGGATTTGATCCAAAAATTTCATAATAATTTTTTGCGATTCAATGGCCTGGTAGGAATTAATCATTTTGGCTCCTGAAGTAAAATCTAAATCGTACCAGGCATATCCACCCATGCTAATTTCTCGTATGGCTCGTAAACTAATCACGTAGGCATCATCGGGTAATTCTTCTGCAAAACTGAACAAATCTTGCTCATTACTTCCATATCCATGCAGCAAAAGTATTAATGAAGGCGTCTCGGTAGCTGACTTAGGTTCTCTTAATAAATAATGGACCATATTTAGAAATTTAGTAAAACAAAGATACTCTTTTTTGTATAATACATTTTAGAGGATCAAGCTATCTAACGTTATCTATACGTTTCTTATGAAATTTATGCTTCTTAGTGAGTATCTTGAAAATGATTTTTTTTAGATCAATTGTTAATAAGAACATTAGATTAGATTATATTATATTTTTTCAAATTATTAAAACATAATGCTTTTTAGTAAAATAGATACGGTTTAAAATTATTAGTAGTAACCAATCGATTTTTTATTCAATCACTCTATTTTCTAACATGGGAACAAATTGATAATCTCCAAACTCCATAGTCTCAAATGTATTTTCATCTAATTTAAGAACTGTATACATTTTTTGCTCTTTTTCTCCTATAGGAATAACCATGACCCCTCCAACTGCTAATTGCTCCAATAACTTTTTAGGCATGGTGGGAACCCCCGCTGTCACTATAATTTTATCAAAAGGAGCAAAAGAAGGAAGACCTAAATATCCATCGCCAAAAATTTGATGTTTAGGAGTGAAATTAATTTTTTTAAGAATTCTTTTGGAGAATTCAAATAATTCTTTTTGTCTTTCAATGGTAAAGACTTGTGCTCCTAGGGCTACTAAAACAGAAGTTTGATATCCGGAACCCGTTCCGATTTCTAAAACTTTTTCTCCTTTCTGAACGTGTAATAATTGAGTTTGAAAAGCTACTGTAAATGGATGGGAAATCGTTTGATTAGATAATATTGGAAAAGCTCGGTCTTCATAAGCCAGATCTTCAAATATTGAATCTATAAAAAGATGACGAGGAATTTTATTTAGGGCATTTAATACAATTTCATCATTTATTCCTTTTTGCTTAAGTAAATTAATTAGTTTATTTCTCTTTCCTTTATGTTTTAATGTATCCTGTTTCATTGTCTTGCAAGTTATTTAAAATATCAATGAGAAACAATATTTACCGGGACGCATAAAGGCGAAAATTAAGCGATAAAAAATATTTTTTACATGAAAATTATTGTAATTTAAAAAGTTCCTTATTTTTATCTTATTTGTATTTTTTTTGAATTTTTTAATTTTTTAATCTTTTGGGAAGGATAAAAGTTAAATTAAGTAAAACAATAGCGATAAGGATAAGTACAATGCCCACCCATTGCAGGGAAGTTACTTTTTCGCTAAGCACAAATTTCGCCATCATAACAGAAACCGGAAGTTCCAAGGAAGCAATTATACTTCCTATTCCAATTCCAACCACCGGCATACCTTTGGTAAATAAAAATGGAGGAAGAATAGTACCGAAAACAGCTAATATAATACCCCATTTATAGAATATTGAAAAATGGAAGGGTTCAGTTATCAGCGCATGAGCCCAAATTAATGAAACCATAAGGGTGGCTCCCACTAACAGATAAACAGACCGCAAAGTAGAGGGCATAGATAAGGCTACTTTATTGGATGTAAACATTGAAAAAGTATAGGATAGTGCTGCTAAAATTCCAAAAATTACACCTGTTGCATTCAAATGAACGTGAGATTCATTGATAAGATTGGTTGCTAATAAAGTACCCAAAAGAATGGTTATAATGGCTACAATTTCAACAAGTGTAGGTTTCTTACGATTTACAATAAAATCCACTAATGCACCCATCCATACCGCTTGCATAAGTAAAACTATGCATATGGATACAGGGATTCCGTAATGAACGGCTAAGTAATAAAAGGTGCTGGTAAGACCAAAGGATGTTCCACACAAAACTAAATATACTTTGTCTTTTAAAGTGTATTTTTTTTCTTGACTTACCTGTTTATTTTTACTAAAACCATGAAGTATGATAAGACCTAGCAATCCGAGGACCGCTTGAGAAAAGGTAACCTCCGCTGTAGTATAACCGTCGTTATAAGACAGACGAACAAAAGTTGCCAATACTCCATAAGAAGCTGCTGCAAACGCCACAAAAAATAGCGATTTTAAGTAGTTCACGTTCATTTATTTGTATTTATATAATTTTAAGCAGGTTCAAAGTTAAAAACTTAAATTCAGATACTTGACGAAAAATTCATTCAATTGTTGATTTTTTTTAAATTTAGATTAAACAATTATCAATTAGAAAGATAAAATTTTAAATAAATAATCATATGAATCAGTGGATTATGAGCGTATTATTTTTTGCATTTATAAATAAAAAGCACTACATTTGCAAACTTAAAAATTAAAAGAGCATAAATGCCAACTATTCAACAATTAGTAAGAAAAGGAAGAGCCACACTTACCAAGAAGAGTAAATCGGCTGCTTTAGATTCTTGTCCACAAAGACGTGGAGTATGTACTCGTGTATATACCACTACACCAAAGAAACCGAATTCAGCACTTAGAAAAGTAGCCAGAGTTCGTTTAACTAATGGTAAAGAGGTCAATGCGTACATCCCGGGAGAAGGACATAATCTGCAAGAGCACTCGATAGTATTGGTGAGAGGCGGAAGGGTAAAAGATTTACCTGGTGTTCGTTATCACATTGTCAGAGGTGCTTTAGACACAGCCGGCGTTCAAGGACGTTTACAAAGAAGAAGTAAATACGGAGCTAAACGACCTAAAGAGAAAAAATAAGTAATAACGAAATTATTCAGGTAAAATGAGAAAAACGAAAGCAAAAAAACGTCCGCTTTTACCGGATCCTAAGTTTAACGATCAGTTAGTAACTCGTTTCGTTAATAACTTAATGAAAGACGGTAAAAAAAGCATAGCTTTTAAAATTTTTTACGATGCGTTGGAAATCGTAGAAACTAAAAAAGAAAATCAGGAAAAAACATCTCTGGAAATTTGGAAAGATGCTTTAGAAAACGTAATGCCTCACGTTGAAGTACGCAGCAGAAGAGTTGGGGGAGCTAACTTCCAGATTCCAATGCCTATTCGTCCGGATAGAAAAATTTCTATGGCGATGAAATGGTTAATAAAATATTCAAGAGATAGAAATGAAAAGTCCATGTCTCAAAAGTTAGCTGCTGAAATTATTGCCGCTGCTAAAGAGGAAGGTGCTGCAGTTAAAAAGAAAACCGATACGCATCGTATGGCTGAAGCTAATAAAGCATTCTCACATTTCAAATTCTAAAGAAAATATGTCTAGAGATTTAAAATATACACGTAATATAGGTATTGCTGCTCACATTGATGCAGGAAAGACAACTACAACGGAAAGAATTTTATTTTATACCGGAGTAAACCATAAAATCGGAGAAGTTCATGACGGAGCTTCAACGATGGACTGGATGGTTCAAGAAGCTGAAAGAGGGATCACAATTACTTCTGCAGCTACTACATGTAATTGGAATTTCCCATTAACTGATGACGGTAAAAAACTACCGGATACACAGTCTTACCACTTTAATATTATCGACACTCCGGGACACGTTGACTTTACTGTTGAGGTGAACCGTTCATTAAGGGTATTAGACGGATTAGTTTTCTTATTTAGTGCGGTTGACGGTGTTGAGCCTCAATCTGAAACTAACTGGAGACTTGCGGATAATTACAAAGTTCCTAGAATGGGATTTGTAAACAAAATGGACAGACAAGGTTCTGACTTCCTTAATGTATGTCGTCAAGTTAAAGAAATGTTAGGATCTAATGCGGTTCCTATCGTATTACCTATCGGATCTGAAGAAGATTTCAAAGGGGTAGTTGACTTAGTTAAAAACCGTGCTATTGTATGGCATAATGATAACTTTGGTTCTACTTTTGATATTGTAGATATCCCTGAAGATATGAAAGAGGAGGTAATGGAATATCGCCAAAACCTTATCGAAGCAGTTGCTGAATATGATGAAACTTTAATGGAAAAATTCTTTGAAGATCCGGATTCTATTTCGGAAGAAGAAATTCATGAAGCGCTTCGTAAAGCAACTATAGATATCAGCATTATACCTATGGTTTGCGGATCATCTTTCAAAAATAAAGGGGTTCAGTTTATGTTAGATGCTGTTTGCCGTTATCTTCCTTCTCCACTGGACAAAGAAGCTATTGAAGGTACAGATCCTAAAACTGATGAACCGATCGCAAGAAAACCGGATGCAAAAGAACCGTTTGCAGCTTTAGCGTTTAAAATTGCTACCGATCCTTATGTTGGTCGTTTGGCTTTCTTTAGAGCTTATTCCGGTCATTTAGATGCCGGATCTTATGTATTAAACACTCGATCCGGTGATAAAGAAAGAATTTCCAGAATCTATCAAATGCATGCCAATAAACAAAATCCTATCGAATATATCGAAGCCGGAGATATTGGTGCAGCAGTTGGATTTAAAGATATTAAAACAGGAGATACACTTTGTGATGAAAAATCTCCGATTATTTTGGAAAGCATGGTATTCCCTGATCCGGTTATCGGTATCGCTGTAGAACCTAAAACTAAAGCGGATGTTGATAAATTGGGTATGGCTTTATCAAAATTAGCGGAAGAAGATCCAACTTTCCAAGTAAAAACAGATGAAGCTTCAGGACAAACTGTAATTTCAGGAATGGGTGAGCTTCACCTTGACATCATTGTAGACCGTTTAAGAAGAGAATTTAAAGTTGAAGTAAACCAAGGACAACCTCAGGTTGAGTATAAAGAAGCTTTAATGGGATCTGCTGATCACAGAGAAGTTTACAAAAAACAAACCGGTGGTCGTGGTAAATTTGCTGATATTGTATTCCAAATCGGACCTGCTGATGAAGGAAAAACCGGATTAGAATTCGTAAACGAAATCAAAGGTGGTAACATTCCTAGAGAATTTATCCCATCTGTTGAAAAAGGTTTCAAAGAAGCTATGAAAAATGGTCCTTTAGCAGGATATGAGATTGACGGTATGAAGATCACATTGAAAGACGGATCTTACCATGCGGTTGACTCTGACCAGTTATCTTTCGAATTGGCAGCTAAACTTGGATTCAAAGAAGCAGCTAAAAAAGCAAAACCGGTTATTATGGAACCTATTATGAAATTGGAAGTTTTAACTCCGGAAGAATATATGGGGGACATTGTAGGAGACTTAAACCGTCGTAGAGCAACAGTAAGCGGAATGGATGACAGAAATAATGCCAAAGTTATTAAAGCATTTGTTCCATTATCTGAAATGTTCGGATACGTAACTTCCTTAAGAACTTTATCTTCAGGACGTGCTACTTCAACTATGGAATTTGACCACTATGAAGCAGCTCCTCAGAATATAGCTGATGAAGTAATTGCTAAAGCTAAGGGTACAAACGTTTAATTTTTAAAACAATGAGTCAAAAAATAAGAATAAAACTTAAATCTTACGATTATAATTTAGTTGATAAATCAGCTGAAAAAATCGTAAAAACCGTGAAAGCAACCGGTGCTGTAGTTAATGGTCCTATTCCATTACCTACTCATAAGAGAATTTTTACCGTATTGCGTTCTCCACACGTTAACAAAAAATCTCGTGAACAATTCCAATTAAACTCTCATAAAAGATTAATGGATATCTACAGTTCTTCTTCTAAAACTGTTGATGCATTAATGAAATTAGAGCTTCCTAGCGGTGTTGAAGTAGAGATTAAAGTATAAGTTTTTAAACGAAACTTTAGATATAAAAAACCTTCTGAATTATAAATTCAGAAGGTTTTTTTCTTTTATATAGTATAACAAAAACGCACATTATCACTTAAATTTAATATTTATTTATACAGTATTCGGAATATATTTTAAGTATTTACTTTATTATTATATAAATTTTGGCACGAAATTAGTGTTTAATAAAAGCATAAATAAATCTATTATGAAAAATAATTTGGCTTATTTTTTTAAAAGTATATTGTTCTCAACTGAAAAAAGTAGTATTAGTCATTCTAACTTATTGCCAATTGTAACTTTCAGCACATTTATAATTCCATTTTCAATAGTAAAATTAACTAGCTTAGTATATCTATCTAACTTTCTAAGATATTTTTTAAAAGAATTCGGATTTATATTTTTTAGAAATCCAAATATATATTTTTCAAGATCACAATCAGTAATCTACTGCGATTGTTGCTATAAAAATTAATTAAAATATTATTGAATATTTTGAATGGTTTAGAATTTTAATTATGAATGAATTATAAGATAAAAAAGAATAGAATTAGAAAATTTAAAGACTAATTATAAGTATATGTATAAATTCACCAATTAAATTTGTAAACTCATTTAATTTAAATTCAATAACATGTTAAATTCTATTTAGTGATGCAGGCTTTTTAAGCCTGCTTATTTTATATTTTTATTTTTATATTCTTCAAATTTTAAATATAATTTTTCTTCTTTAACTCGAGGCATTCTTCGATGAGGCTCTGTCACATCCGTTGGTAAGGAAATAAAATCTTTAATGGTATCGACCATTTCAATAGAATCAACCAAAAGTTGCATTTCTAAATTCCAAAGTTTAAAGCATAGGGTATGAAACGTATCTTCTAAAGCTATATCTAATTTTTCTTGTATAATTAAAAGACCAGCGTCTGCCTCTTTGTCTACAAAATGAACTGTTACTCCAATGGGTAAATTTTCATATACTGCCCATTTCAAAGCATCTAAACCACGAACAAAGGGAAGATATCCCGGATGAGAATTTATAATTTTATGGTTGGAAACTAATTGTTCGGGCAATAAACCCGCTCCCGCTATTAAGATAGAATGATAGGAATTTTCTGTAAAACAGTTATCCAACTCTCCTATTTCTTTTTTTATATAGGTATAGTCTAAATTTTTAGCTAACTGTTCATTTTCCTGGGTAAGAAGTAATTCGGTGGGACGATGTGTAATAAGTGCTTGTATAGGTTTTCTGGGAACAAATGGTATTGCATATACATCAACTTTATGATATCCTTTCCCTTTTAATCGCAACAATACTTCTTGTGTTTTCCTTGTGGGATGGTCATAACAAATAACAGCTATTTTTTTATTCATAATAAATATTTTAAAAATTAACTAGTTCAAGTGAGATTTACTAAAGTGTGTTATTTTAAAGCATTATATAAATAATAATATAATGAACGGGAAAAGGACGTTCTATTGTTTAAAACTTTAAAAATAACACTTAAATTTAAAATTAATATTTGGTTGAATCTTGTAAAAAATCTATGACCACATATTCAGAATTGGTTCCTATTCTGAACCTTCCACCCCAAATTCCGATTCCTGAACTTACATAGATATGAGTATTTCCTTTTTTTAAATAACCGTGAGATTTTTCGAATATAGATTTAGTAATTAAAGAAATCGGCCAAACTTGACCTTGATGGGTATGTCCTGAAAATTGTATGTCTACTTGATTAAGCTCGGATTCTTCCAGATGATAGGGCTGGTGATCTAAAACAATTATAGGTTTAGAGGAATCAAGATCTTTAATTAATTCATTAAGAGGCTTTCTAGAGCTATTGGTACGATCATCTCTTCCCACAATATAAAAACTATTTTCAATTAAAATTGAAGAGTCTCTAAGTAAATGAATACCGGCATTTTTAATAAAATCTATACTTTCAGTAATTCCACTTATATATTCATGATTTCCTAAGCAACTGTAAATACCTAAACGGGATTTTAATTTTTTAAAATGCTTTTCCAATAAAAAATGCTGTAAAGGCTTAACATTAGTGTCAATGATATCTCCTACTATAAGAACTAAGTCAGGTTGTTCCTTATTAATTTTATTAATCCAGCTTTTCAGTTCATTTCCCTGAATGGCATAGCCCAAATGAAGGTCGCTGATCATTACAATTTTTAAAGGTTTAATTAACTTTTTATTAGTTGATAATTTTAAATAAATTCTCCTTTTATTAAAATAATTTCTATATCCATAGAAACCTATACAAACCACTAAGCATAGAATCAAGATAATACCATAATTGTTATTAAAGAAACTTTCAGGTATAAATTCACCAAACTTATTTAATAAAAGCAATCCATCATAAACAAGAAAAAGTAAAAAAAAGTATAAAAGAACAACCGGCCAACTAGTAGAAATTTTATATAAAATCGTTGCAGATGCTAAAGATAATTTTTTTGAGAAAAGTAAAAATAATATAAAAGATGAGGGAAGAAAAAATACCAGTAAGAAAAAAATGCTTTTTAGTATAATTGATTGTTCAGATAATAAGGAATATATATGATAAAAAATATAAAAGTTAGCTAAAAAGTATAAAAATATGGTAAACGAAAATAAAAAAATTTTTTTCATAGAATCTTTTTTTTCTAATTTTTATAAAGATAGCTAACTTCCATTTCAATCAAATTTAATTTTTAAGGATCAAAAATATTTTACTTTACTTAACTAAAGCAGATTAAATGATTTTAATTGATTAAAAAAATTATATAAATCAGAATAAATTAAACGGTTTGTTTAGTATATTTTATTTTAAAATTGATTTATACTATAATTTTTACTCACCTGGATAATCATTATCTTAGTCAGATACCTGCTTTATTTCTTCTATAAACCTATCTGCCAATTGATCGGCTTCTTGTTGTGTAGGAGCTTCAGTATATATACGGATGATAGGTTCTGTATTTGATTTTCTTAAGTGTACCCAATTATCGGAAAAATCGATTTTCAATCCATCATAAGTTTTTATATCTTCATTTTTATATTTTTCGGTTAATTTTTGTATAATAACATCTGTATTAATTTCCGGACTTAAATCAATTTTTTTCTTTCCCATAAAATAGGAAGGATACGTATTTCTAAGTTGTTTTATTGTAATCTTTCTTTCAGCAAGATAGGATAGAAAAAGGGCTATTCCAACTAATGAATCACGACCATAGTGTAATTCAGGATATATAATACCTCCATTACCTTCGCCTCCGATACGCGCGTTGATATCCTTCATCTTTGTTACTACATTAACTTCTCCAACTGCCGAAGCATGATATTCTTGATTGTATTTTTCTGAAATATCACGTAATGCCCGTGAAGATGATAAATTAGAAACCGTAGCTGAAGGAGTTTTACTTAAAACATAATCTGCAACTACAACTAATGTATATTCTTCTCCAAACATGGTTCCGTCTTCGCATATAAATGCTAAGCGATCTACATCCGGATCCACAACTATTCCTAAATCCGCTTGTTCTTTAGGAACTCTTTTCATTATTTCGCCTAAATTGACTTCCAACGGTTCGGGATTATGTGGAAAATGTCCGTTGGGTGTACAATACATTTCGACTACTTCAACTCCTAATTTTTCTAATAAGGGAAGAACCGATATACCTCCTGTAGAATTTACGGCATCAACCACCACTTTAAAGCCTGCTTTTTTAATTAAGTCAACGTTCACTAAAGGCAGTTCCAATATTTTGTTTATATGATGCTCTATTGCTTTTTCTTCTTTTTTATACGATCCTAAATAATCTACTTCAACAAAATCAAAATCTTCAGCATCAGCTATGTTTAATAATTCTTTACCTTCTTTATCGGATATAAATTCACCTTTAGCATTCAGTAGTTTTAACGCATTCCATTGTTTAGGATTATGACTTGCCGTTAAAATAATTCCTCCGTCTGCTTGTAAATATGGAACCATAATTTCCACCGTTGGAGTTGTCGAAAGTCCTAAATCAACAACATCTATTCCTACTCCCTGTAAAGTGGATGAAACTAACTCGGAGATCATTTGACCGGAAATCCGTGCATCTCTCCCAAGTACTACTTTAATTTTTTCTTTATTTAATTTTCTTTTTAACCAAGTTCCATAAGCCGAAGCAAATTTTACGGTATCAATCGGGGTAAGATTTTCTCCTATTTTACCCCCTATTGTCCCTCGAATTCCTGATATACTTTTAATTAACGGCATAGATATTTTCTTTTATTCTTAAAATTATTTTGAATATTCTTCAATTTTACTTAAAATGAACTCTTTGGAAAGATTTCCTAAAAATCCTTCTTTTTTATTTCCTTTTTGTATAACTGTTACCGGTATACCCCCTTCTAGATCAGGACTAATCGTACCAATATGGTCTCTCATTTCTTGAGAGGATATATTGTATACGTTTTTCATTTTATTTTTTTGCACAAATGTATGTAATGTACTTTGTGTATCATTTTCATCAATGCTTACAAAGATAAATTTTACTTTTTCATGGGCGTATTTCTCTTGAATAGACACAAAATCAGGTATTTCTTTAACACAAGGAGGACACCAAGTTGCCCAGTAATTGGTAATATATATAGTATCACTCTTTGTATTTAATAAACTTTGAATTTTTGAAAAATCGGATTTGATAATTTTAGTTTCTTGATTACTTACTTCAATTTCCGAATGATCTACAGTAGTTTCATGAGTTTGATTTAAACTCTGCTCTTTACTAGTATTTTTTTCTTTACAGGTAACTAGTAAGGCAAGGCTGAATAGTACTACATATATTTTTTTCATTTAACTATTTTATTTACAAAAGTAATCATTTAAAAGTTCAAATTTTTATTTTATAAAATCAATCATATAGTTTATGTAAAAAAAAAACATATTTTTTTAAAGTGTTTTTACACGTATTGTTTATAAATTATATCGCAGAATACTACTCTTTATTTTTATAAATAAAAGAGACCGTAATTGCTATTTTTTTTATATTTGATAAAATTAAATGTTTATGAAAAAAAATTTTTATGTTATAGCAATCCTTACTTGTGGATTGATTTCATGTGATAAATATTCAAGCGGTAATAAAAATATTATTCCTGCCGATATTGAACAAAATGTAAATTCACAATCTCAATCAAATGATACCCTAAAAAAATCTTCTATTGTTATTGATTCTTTAAAAAGTGAATCTACAAAAGATTCCTTAACGAAAAAAAATCTTACCCAAGATTCATTGCATCCTATGAAAACAGTTATAAAAAAGTAACTAATTATTTAAAACTAATTATTTGATTTATTAAATAATTTTTTACTAACAATTAAAACTTTTAAGATGTTACATAATAAATATATTAGTTTAATTTTATCCGTTCAACTTATTTTGTTTTCTTGCGGAGATAATAAGAGTAATAAATCTACCTCGACTTCTGAAGTAAAAAGCGTTGAAACTACAACACAACAAATTAAACCTCAAGGAAAAGAATCCGGTTTCAAAAAAGAATTAGTATGGACGGCTTATAAAACTCCCAAAAAAGTACCTGTAAGTGGTAGTTTTAAAAATATTTCTTTAATCAACACGAAAGAAGATAAACCGTTGGATGAATCATTGGAAGGAGCAAAATTTTATATTGATGGAACAACGGTTTCTACCGGTGACACTTCCAGAGATGGAAACTTAACTTTATTTTTTTTTAAAAGATTATCCTCTCCTGAAATTTATGGATCATTTGGGAAATTTGAAAACAATAAGGTGAAGATCTCCTTAACTTTAAATGGAAAAACAATAACCAAAGAATTTTCATATAAACTTGACAAAAAAATGATGATGATTCAAGGTTCAATCGACATATTAAAAGATTTTAATTCTGAAAAAGCATATACCAGCTTGCATAGAGCTTGTTTTGATCTGCATGAAGGTAAAACTTGGACAGAAGTTGATTTAATGGTTTTTATTTCTAAATAATAATTGTTATCTATAATTCAGTTTGTTTGCGACAAGTTAAACCTAAAATAGTATCAATCACAATTAAAACAATCATTACGTAATTAATTTAGATACATTAGATGATTGGTTCAGTACCTATTAATCGATAAAGAATAAAATTTTAAAAAAATCAGTGTTTATTTCATTTATTATTTTATTGAAATTCATAGATTTAATAGTATTAAATGAGATTAATTACTTTAAAAATCGTTATTTGTAGCAAAAAATATGAATTTTTCAATCAAAAAAGTTTGTGAAATTGAAAAATGAGTTTATCTTTGCACCACTGAAATTATTAAAAATAAGTCTTCAGAAAAGATCCGGTAGTTCAGTTGGTTAGAATACCTGCCTGTCACGCAGGTGGTCGCGGGTTCGAGTCCCGTCCGGATCGCTAAGAAACATAAATTTCTTTATTTTTTTATTGCACACTATGCAATCTACCCTGATCCGGTAGTTCAGTTGGTTAGAATACCTGCCTGTCACGCAGGTGGTCGCGGGTTCGAGTCCCGTCCGGATCGCTAAAATTTATACTTAATTTTCATATTAATTCCTATTAATCTCCTTTTTTATTTATTAGTATTTTATATATGAAGACTCTTAATATAGATCTCTAAAGATCTTATTTTGTTTAGAATTTAATTATTATAAGAGTTGTTTGCATGAATATCTACCCTATTATACTAATTACTATAGCAAAGCATTAATTCAATTTTTTTTTCTTTTAACCACTTTTGAATATGATCCGCAATTTCAATATTATTAAGATCTGACATAATAAAATGCGTATTTCCATTTATTCCAATGTCCGGCAAATGAATAACAGTGACATCTCCACCGTTTTCATTAACTAATTTCGCCCATTCTTTAGCAGAAATCAGTACTTCTCTCCAAAAATTTTGCGAATAAGCAGTAGTTTTTTCTTTGGGAATAAAATCTCCATAAATAATATGAGTATAGGCATACGGGTTAATTTCATAAATTGATTCATGGGTATACTTCCCCCCTATTTCTTTCGAAAAACTAAATGCAACCTTTTTTTAGAATAGCAACAAAATTTTCAATTTGTTAATTTATATAAAAAAAACCGGAATGAGATTTATTTAGCAAATCTAAGAATAAAATTTATTTCAGGATAAATTATTTTAAAAATATTTTATCTCTAATCCGAATATTATAATTATTAATTGAAAAACTTTATAAATAATTTGCCTGAAGATTAAATAGGATTTCTATTTTATAAATTAGTGTATAAAATAAAGTTTACCATAAAATAAAACGACTTTACTTCCAGTCGGTAAGTAGAGTCGTTTTGTATGGTAAGTAATTTAATTTTTAGTTTTCAAGAGGAAGGAATCCATAATTTTTAGAGTAGAACAACATTTCTACTGCAAATGATTCCGGATAAGTAACTTCAATGTCAGTTATTTCTCCTTGTTCATTGGTTTTAGGAACTAAAATAGGATTGATGAAACCTTTATAAGCAGCGGTATTAAATTTAGAGTTTCTTTTTAAAACTTCTGCATGTAATTCTTTATCCACTTTTACTCCATACGTTTCCACTAAATTTTTTGCAGCATTATAATCTCCTTCAGATTTAATTCTTTGAGTTTCTTTCAATAATTCTCCAAATAAATTATGAAGCTTTTCGTAATCATTAATTTTAAAATAGGTTTTACCATCTTTAACCACTTTTTCAATTACATTATCTTTTTTACCTTTTTCATACGCCCACGCACTAACCCATTGGCGATTTCTCATATGTGCTTCTTCTATATCTCTTCCCGGTTCAATTCTAACTAATTGAGTCATTAATCCGTTTCGTATATAATCATTATAGGCTGTCATTCCTACTTTCTTCCAGTCATCTACTAATCCAAGCTTTTGTAATTCCGGATCATATAAATAATACAATCCTACTAAATCTGCTCTTCCCTCTTCCATAGTAGATGCATAGCTTTTTAAAGTTTCCTTAGGGGTTCCGACTCCTTGATTAATTTGTCCAGAAGCATGACCCACAACTTCATGTAAAGCTGTATGCAGTTTATCTGCTAATTCTCCGTATTTTTCTGATAATTCTATTTCTTCTTGATTGTATGCAAATTCTTTTAATTTTTCACTTCCTCCGGCTAAATTATAAGCGTCTATAATATTACCTAAAGAAACCGACTTTGAGCCATATTCCGCACGGATCCAATCCGCATTAGGTAAATTTACTCCAATCGGAGTACTGGGTGAAGAATCCCCCGCTTCTGATGCTACATTAACTGTTTTATACGATATCCCTACAACATTTTTCTTTTTATGTTCCGGCATTAAAGGAGAATGATCTTCAAACCATTGTGCATTTTTGGATATAACTTCCATTTTTGCCGACATGTCAAAATCTTTGATTTGAACGATATTTTCATAAGATCCTTTATGACCAAGGGGATCATTATACACCTCTACAAATCCGTTTATATAATCTATATTTCCTTTAGTTGCTTTAAGCCATGCTATGTTATAATCATCCCAAGTTTTTAAATCTCCTGTTCTGTAATATTCAATTAAAAGTTTCAAGGCATCTCCCTGTTCTTTATTTTCAGCTACGGTAACAGCCTTATCCAACCAATAGATTATTTGATCAATAGCTGAACCGTACATTCCCCCGCTTTTCCAAATCTTTTCTTCTAAAGTACCTTTACTGTCTTTAACTAATTGAGAGTTTAAACCAAAAGATAAGGGACGAGAAGCATCCGGACTTTTTTTAGCTGAATAATATTTCTCCACTTCCTTTTCGGTAATTCCTTCTCCATAAAAATTTACTGCAGATCCTGAAATTAACCCTTTGGATTCATCAAGATTTACTTTTTTAGAATCTTTTTCATTGAATAAAATGGAAACGATCTGAGAATCCAATGAGGTTTGAGTTTCTTTCATTAGCTCCTCAAAATATGCTTGGGTAAATTCAGGCATAATTTTATCGTTCGAATAATGATGATGAATCCCATTTGAAAACCAAACCCTTTTTAAATATACTTCAAAATTGTTCCAATCTTTTGAGGTTTTATCTCCTTTATAATTTTGATAGATGGATTCTAATGCTTTTCTTATTTTCAAATTATATTTATAGTTTTGGTCCCAAAGGATATCTCTACCTGCTAATCCGGCTTGAGAAAGATAATAGACCAATTTTTTTTCATTTAAAGACAACTTATCCCATTCAGGTATTCGATATCTTAAAACTTCAATATCGGCAAAACGATCGACTTTATAATTAAAATCTTCTTCACTAATTTTTTCGGTTTGCTCTGAATGTTTTGATTCACAAGACCCCAAAATTATTGAGGCAGCAAGAATACCCGCAACAATATTAATTTTCATCTTTATAATGTTTATATGTTAATTATGTTAACAAAGATAAAAAACTATATGATAAGGAGAGTATAGTTCTCAAATTTATTATAAAATGAATGAGACAAGTTTATAATTAAAAAAATAATACTCAATACGTTATATATTAACCTTTAAAGAATATTACTTTTTAATAAAACTGATATAAGAACCTTCCATAAAACTATTTACCACTACATTTGGGATTTATATCTAAATTTTCTAAACGGGTAAAAACCGGTATATTCTTCTAAATTTAGGACGAAAGCTATTTTAAAAATGAAAGTTATTATCTCAATCAAGAAAAATATATTACAAACGAGTATTCATAAACTGAATTTAATTTTAAACGTTTAGAACTTATATTATATGGAAGCGAATAAGGATACTATTACTATATTTTTTTAAAAAACGGGTCTAACAATATGAAGACTTTATTTATAAATAATCTTCTATTTTTGCAGTTATTAATGTGGCATGAAAATTACATTATTATCGATTGGCAAAACCAATTCTAAAGAATTAGTAATTCTAATGGAAAATTTAGAAAAACGCTTACCCGCTTTCATTAAATTTGAACGCAAAGAATTGCCGGATGTAAAAAATTCCAAAAATCTTTCAGAAAATGAATTAAAAAATGCGGAAGCAGAGTCCATTCTTTCTTTTTTAGTTTCGGGAGATACACTCATAATTTTAGATGAAAAAGGCAAAGAGTTTACTTCAACTGAATTTTCATCATTTCTGGAAAAGCAAATGAATAATTCTGTTAAACATTTAGTTTTTTGTATTGGAGGAGCTTATGGATTTTCCGATAAAATTTATAATCTAAATCCTCAAAAACTAGCTTTATCCAAAATGACGTTTACGCATCAGATGGTGCGTTTGTTTTTCGTTGAGCAATTATATCGAGGCTTTAGTATTTTACAAGGAAAACCTTATCACAATGAATAATTATCTTAAATTAAAATGGTATGACATAGTTTTAGCTCTTATTTTATTTTTTTTGGGAGCTTTGGTACTAAGTCCTCTATTTTCAATTCTAGCTAAAAAACTACATACCAATCCCTACGTTTTTACCCCGATTCTAACTATTGGAAATTATCTAATTGTTTTTTTAGTCTATTATTTGGTGGGATTGAAACCCAGAAAAGAACGTTTTACAATCAGTTACTCACTTAAGAATAGTAAACTCTTCCCAATTGCCCTTTTGTTATTTTTTGGACAATATCTAGTTTCAGAATTTTTAACCGGATTAATACCTACTCAAGGCGGAATATTCGAAAAAATGTATAAAACCATGTCGTATGCCTTATTGGGTAATGCAGGTAATTATCCTATAATTACCTTTATATCGGTATGTATCGTTGCTCCAATTTTTGAAGAATTATTTTTTAGGGGATTTATTTTAAAGGGAATGCTCAATAATCAAATTAAACCACAAAAAGCTATATTAATATCCGCCTTAATTTTTGGAGGAATCCATATATTTCCTTGGCAAGCAGTTGGTGGAATTTTAGCCGGAATTGTCTTGGGAATAACTTTCTATAAAACAGGATCCCTACTTACCTGCACACTACTTCATTGCATTAATAATACGATAGGTTTTATATTTTTTATACGATATAAATCATTGGAATCACCCGAATTAGGTTTTAGTAATTTTACTCTGTTCATTGTTGGTATTATTATAATAGCTATATTTGGATGCATTTATATGAAATTAACAAAAAATCAATCATGGAAATCCTATTAGCTACACAAAACGAACATAAAAAAGCTGAAATAATTGAAATTTTACCCGAAAATTTTCAACTTAAAACCTTTGCTGATTATAATTTTGAAGGCGAAATCGAAGAAACAGGGACCACTTTCCGTGAAAATGCTTTTATTAAAGCTAAATTCGGATATGATTTAACTCATATACCTTGTTTTGCTGATGACAGCGGATTAGTAGTTGAAGCATTAAATGGAGAACCCGGAATCTATTCTGCGCGTTATGCAGGAACCGGATCTTTTGATGATAATATTTCTAAAGTGCTAAAAAGTATGCAAAATAATACCAATAGAAAAGCTTATTTTATAAGCGTAATCTGTTGGGTAAACAATGAAGAGGTTAAATATTTTGAAGGTAAGATTTTTGGTACTATTACTACTGAAATTAAGGGTGATGGTGGATTCGGATATGATCCTATATTCATTCCTGACGGATATTTGAAAAGTTTTGCAGAATTTTCACCTAAAGAAAAGAATATGATAAGTCACAGAGCTATTGCTTTACGAAGATTTACTAATTTTTTAAAGTTATATTAGTTAACTTCATACTGTAAATGATCCGTTATATTTTTTACTTTAATTTAAGCAATTACTGAATTTCATTTTCTTAGCATACGTTGATATTTCAATTAATGGAAAGATGCACAAGTCTTATGAAAAAATATTTCAATTATAATTTGATTTAAAAAAGTAGGATCATGAAAAAATATTTTCTGAAAATATGTCTTGCGGTATCTATAATTACCTCGGCTCAGAATTTAGAGATCGTTCCATTAGGAGTATACGGAGGAAGTGACGAAAGTAATCTTTCTTCTTATCTAATTGCTGAAGAAAAAACATTCAATTATTTAGCTTTGGATGCCGGAACTATTTATAGTGGTATTAATAAGGCAATTGAAAAAGGAACCTTTACCAATACTACAATTGAAAATGTATTAAAAGATAACATCAAAGGATATTTTATATCTCATGGACATTTAGACCATTTATCAGGAATGTTGATTAACTCTCCCGAAGATTCCTCCAAGCCAATTTATGCAAGTAAAGAAACCATTGAAGTTTTAAAAAATAAATATTTTACCAATGCTGCTTGGATCAATTTTGCCAATGAAGGCGAAAGTCCGATTCTAAATAAATATCAATATGTATACACAGAAATAGGAAATGCATTCCCTATTCTTAATACCCATTTAAAGGGTACGGTTTATGAATTAAGCCATGTAAAACCTCTTAAAAGCTCCGCCATATTAGTAGAAAATAATACTCGGGCAGTTTTATATTTTGGCGATACCGGAGCAGACAGAATTGAAAAATCCGATAAACTCAAAAAAATTTGGAACCTTATAGCTCCTAAAATTAAATCAGGAAAATTAAAAACCTTTCTGATTGAAGTTTCTTTTCCTAATTCTCAACCTGATGAATTATTGTTTGGTCATTTAACGCCCAACTTACTAAATGAAGAAATGAATAAATTAGCTCAATTAGTAGGAAAAAAAAATATGAAAAAGCTAACAATTATTGTTACCCATATCAAACCTAAAGGAAATCATGAACAAATAATTAAGGAACAATTAGTAAACAATAATCCATATTCTATCAATTATATATTTCCTCAACAAGGAGAGCGTATCATTTTGAAATAGTTGATAAAAATAAGAACCTCTTACATCTTTCTGAAAAAAATTTTTACAGTTTATTATTTCAAACATTTCACATTCTTAATCTAAACTTATTTTTGTGTTTTACCATCAAAAAGTTTATAAAATAAATTAAAACCAATAAATAAATTTATTTTAAAAATAAAAATTACAAATTATATTTACATTTAAGCTAATTTACTTTAATTTTACAAAAATTAATAAACAAAAAAAATGTGTGGATTTGTAGGAATTTTCGATTTAAAAGAAGCCGGTGAAACATTAAGGCCTCAGGCTTTAAAAATGGCAAAAAAAATTCGTCATAGAGGTCCGGATTGGTCCGGAATCCATTGCGATAAAAATGCAATCCTTGCTCATGAAAGATTATCCATCGTTGATATTGCTTCCGGTGGTCAACCCTTATATAGCAGCGATAAAAAATTGATATTAGCTGTAAACGGTGAAATTTACAATCATAAAGAAATTAGAAAGAAATTTGAAGGAAAATACGATTTCCAAACTTTATCTGACTGTGAAGTTATTTTAGCTTTATATAAAGAAAAAGGGGTTGATTTATTTGAAGATATTACAGGAATTTATGCCTTCGTTTTATATGATCAAGAAAAAGATGCCTATTTAGTTGGCAGGGATCATATGGGAATCATTCCTTTATATATGGGATATGATGAAAAAGGGCAATTTTATGTAGCCAGTGAACTCAAATCGTTGGAAGGAGTTTGTCCGGATATCAAAGAATTTGAACCGGGAAAATACTTATACAGTCCGGACGGAGAAATAAAAACTTGGTATCATAGAGATTGGATGAATTTTGATTCTGTGAAAGACAACATTTCTGACATTCAAAAATTAAGAAAAGGATTAGAAGATTCTGTACACAGACAGTTGATGTCTGATGTTCCTTACGGTGTTCTTCTATCCGGTGGATTAGACTCATCCATTATTTCAGCTATTGCAAAAAAATATGCAAGTAAACGAGTAGAAGATAACAATAATTCGGATGCTTGGTGGCCTCAACTGCATTCTTTTGCTGTCGGACTGAAAGGTGCTCCGGATTTGTTGGCAGCCAGAAAAGTGGCAGACCATATCGGGACCGTACATCATGAAATTCATTTTACCATTGAAGAAGCTTTAGATGCGATCAGTGATGTCATTTATCATATTGAAACCTACGATGTTACAACAGTTCGGGCTTCTACCCCCATGTACTTATTAGCCAGATATATAAAATCTATGGGAGTAAAAATGGTATTATCGGGAGAAGGATCCGATGAACTTTTCGGCGGATATTTATATTTCCACAAGGCACCTGATGCTCAAGCATTTCATGAAGAAACCGTCAGAAAATTAGATAAACTCCACCTTTACGACTGTCTTCGTGCCAATAAATCCTTAATGGCTTGGGGCGTTGAAGGGCGGGTTCCTTTCTTGGACAGAGAATTTATGGATATAGCCATGACTTTAAATCCTAAAGATAAAATGTGCGGAAACGGAAAAATTGAAAAGCATATTTTAAGAGAGGCATTTGAAGATTATTTACCAGAAGAAGTTGCTTGGAGACAAAAAGAACAATTTTCAGACGGAGTGGGTTATTCCTGGATTGATACATTGAAAGAAACGGCTGATAAAAAAGTTTCTGATAAACAAATGGAAAGAGCATCCGAACGCTTTCCGATTAATCCACCAATGTCAAAAGAAGAATATTGGTTCAGAAGCATATTTGAAGAACATTTCCCTTCTCAGGCAGCAGCACAAACGGTTCCTTCTGTACCTTCTGTAGCCTGTAGTTCTGCCGTGGCTTTAGAATGGGATGAAGCATTTAAAAATAACCCTGATCCATCAGGTAGAGCCGTAAAAACGGTGCATACTGATGCTATTTAGGTCAAAATTTCTCTTTTATGGCTTTTATTATTAATAATAAAAGCCATTCTATTCTACTACTATCCCATTTGGAAATAAGTTTTTCTTTTTTAGATAATTAAATATTTTTGGAAAAAAAATGCGTAAAAAGAGTTTTATCTTTAATTTTCTATTTTCTCTAACGGATTGCACAACATAATCACTTATGGTTTCTTGATTAAATACAGAAGCCGGAATTTTATTTTTTAAAGTTTTAATGGCTTCATTATAATTAGTTACTTTGCTTTGACTTAATGATTTTCCGTCATGGATTCTTCTATATTTGTATAAGGGTTGATTGAAATAATAAAAGCTATAATTTTTTACTGCAGATCTTGACCAGAAATCCCAATCTTCTGCATACGATAAAGTTACATCATAGCCTCCATTATCCTCCCATACCTTTTTTTTATAGATACTTGAATTGGGTAAAAAACATCCGCTATTTATTAACCGTAAACGGTTATATTTTCCTGATTTATTGTACCTGTTCTCACTTCCGAAAATTATATAATCTCCATACAGAATGTCAATAGTTGGATCATGAAGCATCGTGTGTAAGGCTTGATCATAATAATTTCCATTCATTATATCGTCCGAATCGAAAGGTAATATATATTGACCTTTTGCATTTTCAATACCCGTATTTCTTGCCCTGGCCACTCCTCCATTTTCTTGATTTATAATTGTATATTTTTCATTGTAATCTTCCAATATTTTTAAAGTTTCCGAATCTGTTGATCCGTCATTTATTAATATAACTTCATAAGGATATGAAAAATTTACCTCTTCAATACTTTTAATAGTTTCCTTCAAATAAATTCCTGAATTAAAAACCGGAACAACTATAGATAAAATAGGATTTTCTTTCATATTACAAAAGTAATTTTTTTATGGGATTGAATTTTATATTCCAAAAAAATAAAATTAAGATCATTACCATGACGATAAATTATCTGTTTTAGTGACCCTTAATTGTACTAGTTTTAAACACAATATACGTATGAATATTTTTACAATTGATTCATATACTTTATACTATCTTTTAGATTGTGCAATTGGTAAAATAAGGATAATCGGAACCAAGCTTTATTTAAAAAATTAGTTGAATGAACCATTTGACAAGGCTTGGTTTTTAAGAAATTTGATCAACGTTATAAATTTAAATAATTATCAATAAGCTCAATAAACGGGATCTATTGGGAAACTTTTGGCATTTTTTATAATGGATATTTTTTAACTCATGTCATGAATTTATGAGTAGAAAAAGTTTATATCTTATGTTAATATACTGATTTAAATTACGATAAAGTTTTCGAAATGATAGCATCTGAAAATCCTATTTTTTTATATATTTCCAATAATTTTTTGGCTGAATCATAACTACTTACTTTCCCGCTGGTATATATGTATAAATTGTTATCCGTTTTTTGTCTTATTACATTATTTAATCCCCTGAAAATAGCATCTCTTTCTCTGTATTTTTTAGGTGATACAAATAATTCAATGGTATAGTATAGACCGGTTACCACTTCTTTTTCATTAAATTCAACTATAGAAGCATCTGTAAACCCGGCTTCTTTGGCAATTTTTAATGTCGCTTCACTTTCAGATCGTAAATTGGTACTTCCTGCATAATATATATACATACCGTTTGATTTAACTATTTCAACATTTTTCATACCTCTAAGTTGTAAGGAATTCGGACTGTATCTGTTGAATGATGCTAAAAATTGTACTTTTAGTGATAAGTTACTGTCCACCGGTTTTTCAACAACTTGTTGAATTTCTTCCTCCGCTTTTTTCTCTGATTTTTTATCGTATTCTTTTTTATAACTTAAAAAAGCTTCGTATATATCTTTAGCTATAGTATTTTGTCCATCTTCTGAAGCTAAATATTGTCCTTCTTGAGGGTTAGAGATGAAACCGGTTTCAATTAATACTGAAGGCATGGCTGTTTGAACTAAAACCAAAAAGCCGGCTTGTTTTACTCCTCTGGAAAATCGATTTTCTTTTTTAAAATTATTTTCTACATAGCTGGCCATTTTCAAACTGTTTTCTAAATATATGTTTTGCATCAATGTGAGGCCTATTACCGATTCGGGTGATGAGGGGTTGAATCCTTCATAAGTCGTTTGATAATCTTTTTCCATATAAATAACCTCATTTTCCCTTTTTGCAACATCAAAATTATCTCTATTTCGATGAGCTCCCAGAACAAAGGTTTCCGTACCGTACGGGGCACTTTTAGGGCTTGAATTACAGTGTATGGAAATAAATAAGTTGGCTTTTCCTTTATTGGCAATATCTGCGCGGGTCATTAATGGAATAAATTCATCTGTCTTTCGAGTATAAATAACTTCTACATCTTTATTATTATTTTCAATCATGGCTCCAACTTTTAAAACCAATGAAAGATTTACATCTTTTTCATTGGCATAGGCTCCTCTGGCACCATTATCATGCCCGCCATGTCCGGCATCCAAAACTAAGGTAAAATCTTTTTTTTGTGAAGATAAAGAGCCGGTGAAAAAAATTAAAGTTATTAGTAGTATATTTTTTAAGTTAAATATTGTTAAAACTCTCATTAATTCTTTTTTTTGATTAATTTTGACAGCAAAATTTTTTCTGAATTTATATGCTTTGATCAATTCAAGTTTCAAATATAATATACTTTATTTATTTTTTCTAATTTTTAACATTCTCTTAGCACAGGAAAAAAGAGTTAAAACCCTTTCTGACACTGTAAAAATCCCTACTGATTCTATATCAGTTAATAAAGAAAAGCTTGAAAATATTGTGGACACTAAAGGGGATGAAATTCGTAATGTTTTTTCAAAAAAATTAACCTATCTGATCCATAATGCACAAGTCAGCTATCAGGATATGACCATTAAGGCAGATTATATTGTTATGGATTGGAATACCGGAGACATTTTAGCTCGTGGAAAAGTGGACAGTTTAGGAAGAATTATTGATAATATAAAATTTATTCAGGGAGGAAAAGAGTATGAATATACAGAAGCCCAATTTAATATGAATACTAAACAGGGTACGGCTTTTAATATTCGAACGGAAGAAGATGAAATGGCAATTATTGCTAAGAAAGCCAAAAGAATGAAAGATGAAGAATATTATATGAGGGGGGGATTTATGACTACGGATGAATATTTTAAAGCAAAAAAAGATTCTATTCCTGATTATGGTTTATCGACTAATAAAATGAAAGTTATTACCGGTAACAATCAAAAAACCATCATTGCAGGACCTACCACGATGTATATTGAGCAAGTACCGACTCCGTTCATTTTACCCTTTTTATATTTGCCTTCTACCGGCAGCAATCGACAGGCTGGGATTTTAATCGGAACGTTCGGTGAACGGCAAAATAAAGGATTTTATTTGGAAAGATGGGGAATTTATGTTCCCATTGGTGAATATTTGGATTTAGAAAGCCGTTTTGGATTTTATACTAAAGGAAGCTGGATGATCGATAATAGATTAAGATATTTGAATCGTTACAAATATTCCGGTAATTTAAATTTTATTTATGAAAAAAATATAAACAGTACCAAAGGACTGGATGATTATTCAGAAATTGAAAATTATCGTATTACCTGGTCTCATTTACAAGATGCCAAAGCTAATCCAAATTTGTCCTTTAACGCATCGGTAAATTTTATGAGTCAGAATTACTATAACAACAGCATATATAATCAAAATGCTTTACATGGTAATGTAAATAATAATCAAACATCATCATCAATTTCTTTGGTTAAAAGATTTAATAATAATCCCTTAACTATTTCACTTAATACCTCCGCTTCGCAAAATATTTCAACCGGTGATGTAACCATGGTACTTCCTAATGTAACGGTTACTATGCCTCAAATTTATCCTTTTAAACCTAAATCAGGACCTAAGAAAACCATTTGGCACAATATCTATATGGATTATAAAATGAATCTTCAAAATTCATTGAATACGTCTACTGATGATATGTTTACGTCAAAAATGTTTAAAAACTCTAATAACGGAATGAAAAATTCCACCAGTATTGGTACTACTTCCACACTTTTTAATTATTTTCAATTAGGTATCAATGGTAATTATAGAGAAATCTGGACTACAAAGACTATTAGAAGGGACTATAATGCTTCTACGGATAAGGTTGAAACATTTAATAAAGATGGATTTAAAACTTTCCGAACTTTTGACGGGTCCCTTAATTTAACAACGACTTTGTATGGTATCGCCAACTTTAAAAAAGGAAGTATGATTCAGGCAATCCGTCATATGATATCTCCTACGGTCAGTTACGGATATATGCCTGACTTCTCTAAAGATTCTTGGGGATATTACGGTACGTACACAGATAAAGATGGAAAAAAAGTAAAATATTCTTATTTTGAAGGAAATGTCATGGGTAATCCTTCCAATTATGAAAACAGTGCCATAAATATTTCTCTTGCTAACAATCTTGAAATGAAGGTTAGAAATAAAAAAGAATCCAACGGCTTTAAAAAGATAAAAATATTCGAATCTTTAAATATCAATACATCTTATAATTTTGCTGCAGATTCTTTGAAATGGAGTCCTATTAATGCTTCGGGTTCTTCCTCTTTATTTAATTCTAAATTACGTGTTAATTATGCCATGAGGGTAAATCCTTATAAAATAGTATTTGATACTCCCGAATCAACAGTAGGTCATGCTATTGATAAGTTTGGATATTTTACTATTGTCAGTTACACGATGGGATTGAATTTTTCTTTGGATGAATCATTATTTGGTGAAAAGAAAGTAATTAAATATAAGAAGCAAGGAACGGTTAGATATGAAAAATATTACTTTGATGATGAAAATTACGCCCATTTCGATATGCCTTGGAAATTGGACGTAGGATTGAATTATGCTTCTACAAAAGAATATAATAGAAATACTAATGTTTCTGCTACGGTAAATCTTTCGGGAGAAATTTCCCCTTCTCCGTATTGGAAAATTACTGCATCTACTAATTACGATTTGGAAAGTAAAGAATTCGGATACACTCGACTAGGATTTATGAGAGATTTGAGAAGTTTTAATATTAATTTCAATTGGGTTCCCATTTCTTCAAGTTATAACAAGACATGGAGTTTTTATATAGGAGTGAAAGCAGCCATATTAAAAGATGCTGTAAAATACGAGGCTAAAAATTTCAATGACAATGCAAGTTTTTAAAAAATTTGTATATTTAATTCATGATTAAAAAAATAATTAATACTGAAAAAGCTCCTGCAGCTATTGGGCCTTATTCTCAAGCGATTAAGGTTAACAACTTTTTATTTGTTTCGGGACAAATACCGGTAAATCCGCAAACTGGAGAAATTCCTGCTTCCATTGATGATCAAACTCATCAAGTTATGAAAAATATTGAAGCAATTTTAAGTAAAGCTAATTTAAATTGGAATAATTTGGTTAAAACTACCATCTTTCTTCAAAATTTATCTGATTTTGCCACGGTTAATGAAATATATGCTTCTTATTTTTCTGATGCATATCCGGCCCGTGAATGTGTACAAGTCTCAGCCTTACCCAAAAATGTTTTAATTGAAATTTCAGTTATTGCTACAGAATTATAAAACGAAATGATAAGAAATACTCTTGCAGTTATATCCGGGCTTTTAGTAGCCATTACAATAATTACTCTTTCTGTTATGATAAATTCTTATTGGATACCTTATAATTATAAAGGTCTTCCTATAGAATATTGGAGATCCATTGTTCGTACTGCTAAAGGCGAATTCTTTATAGCTTTATTAATTTCTTCCGGGATTGGTTCTCTCTTAGGTGGAATAGTTTGCGCTTTATTAGTAAAAACAGCAAAAACTGCTTATGCTATGTTGATAGGATTTATACTTTTACTAACTGCTATTATTTCTGTTTTTACATTTAAAGGACATCCCACCTGGTATATAATAAGTATGTTTTTTATATTTTTTCCATTCTCTTGGCTGGGGGCTAAAATAGTGGAATGGTTACAAAATAAAAAAATAATTGATTCACAAAAAAACAAGTAATTCTACATTCGTATAGTTTTCATTAACAGCTCCACTACTTCGTAAGCAGCCGGACATATGACCGTATTTTTTAAGGTTAATTTATTAATCTGATAGAATTTTTTACGATCCGTATGGGGATATTCTTTACATGCTTTTGGACGTACTTCATAGATGGAACAATAATTGGAACTGTCTAAAAACGGACAAGGCAATTGTTTAAATATCCAATCATTTTCTTCATCTTTATACAAATATTGATCTATAAAATCAATCGGTTTCATTCGTAAATATTTAGATATTCTTTCAATGTCTTTTTCCAAAAACAAAGGTCCGGTAGTTTTGCAACAATTAGCACATTGTAGGCAATCTATATGTGAGAAAATTTTATCATGAATTTCGATTAATTCTTGATCCAATTTTTTGGGCTTCTTATTTTTGAGTTTTTCTAAATATTTTTTGTGTTCTGAAGCTTTTTTTAATGCTTCGTTTTTATATTTATCTAAATCCATTAAACTTTTATGTATATTATTTAACTTAAAATATTAGCCCTTTTTAATTGAAAAAGGATGATATTTTTCTATCGTATCTCTTAGTTGTTGATTATCTAAATGGGTATATATTTCTGTTGTGGTAATACTTTCATGTCCCAGCATTTGCTGAATTGAACGTAAATCGGCACCATTTTTCAGTAACACCGTTGCAAAAGAATGCCTGAATGTATGGGGGGAAACTTTCTTTTTAATTCCGGCCTTTTCTGCAATATTTTTTATTATTATAAAAATCATTTCACGTGTTAGCTGCCCTCCTCTTCTATTTAGAAAAAGTATATCTTCACATTTAGGTTTCGGGTTTAAATGAATACGAATTGAGTCTTTATAAAGATTTATATATTTAATCGTCCAATCCGATACAGGTACTAATCTTTGTTTATTCCCTTTTCCGATAACTCTAATAAAATTTTCATCTAAATATAAATCGGAAAGTCGTAAATTAATTAATTCTGAAACACGAAGGCCACATCCATATAATGTTTCAATAATGGTACGGTTTCTCTCTCCTTCGGATTGGGATAAGTCTATTGACTGTATTATAGTTACTACTTCTTCATGGCTTAGCACGTCAGGAAGATATAGGCCAATTTTAGGACTTTCGAGCAATTCTGTCGGATTATCTTGCCTTTTTTCTTCTATTTGCAAAAATTTAAAAAAAGATTTTAATGATGATATTACTCGAGCTTGAGACTTGGCTGAGGAAGATTTTTTTGCAAAATCATATATAAAATCTTGAATTAAAAATCTATCTATAGTATATGGGGTAATGGACGTATCATGGTCGGTAAATTTTATTAGTTTTTTAATATCTCTTATATAAGCTAATTGTGTATTTTGAGAAAGGCCTTTTTCTAATAATAAATATTCTTGAAAATTATTTATTGCTAAGTTCCACTCCATGATAACAAAATTAAAATTTTATAAAAAAACTCTAATTTAATTTATTTAAATATTTTTCCTTATAACACAAAAGAAAATAATTAAATAAATTATTTATATCTAAGAATATCAAATCAAAAAAATTAAAAATTCTATAATTTATTATTCAATGCGTAATGATTTACATTTCTAAAATTTATTTAATTTAGCTATTTAAAATATTGAATTATTTAGAGACTTTTAAAGTCTTTACCCTTTGGTTTAGATAAATTTTTTTTAGCTATTATTTATATTGTTTAAATACATAACTATTTTAAAATATAATATTGTAAATATTCATATACTTAATGCTCTTTTAATTAAGGATTTTTTTTATACTAAATACCTAAGTTTTATAAGTTACAAATAAAAAAGATAAAGCTTTAAATAATCAATTATTTTATTAATTATAATTATTCTAAAAGTTTAAAAATGAGCTTAAAAGATATACAATTTCAAGTTGACCAATGGATTCAATCCTATGGTGTAAGGTATTTTAACGAATTAACCAATATGGCTCAACTAACTGAAGAAGTGGGAGAAGTTGCCAGAATTATATCCAGAAGATATGGCGAACAATCTGAAAAAGAGTCTGATAAAAGCAAAGATTTAGGAGAAGAATTAGCTGATGTTATTTTCGTAGTAGCTTGTTTAGCCAATCAAACAGGAATTGATTTAGAAAAAGCTTTTCAAAAAAAATTAAAGGCGACTACTCAACGCGACAGTGAAAGACATCATAATAATAAAAAATTACAATGAGGGAAATTTCAATCAATCTTTCCGGTTCAAAAAGTATTACCAATCGTGTATTGATACTAAATTCATTGTTCAATAATTCTCTACAACTACAAAACCTATCGAAAAGCCAAGATAGCCAAATGATGAAAGATGCTCTTTCTTCTAAAAAGCATTGCATTGATATACATCATGCCGGTACAGCTATGAGGTTTTTAACTGCATTTTTTTCAATTCAAGAAAATAGAGAAACTATCCTTACCGGTTCTCATCGAATGAAAGAACGCCCTATAAAAATTTTAGTGGATGCGTTAAGTCAGTTAGGAGCGAATATTTCATATGTTGAAAATGAAGGATATCCTCCCTTAAAAATTAAAGGGAAAGAAATCAAAAGTAATATCATTAATTTACCATCAAATATCAGTAGTCAATATATAACTGCCTTATGCTTGATAGGAACTAAATTAGAAAAAGGTTTGGTTATAGAGTTGGAAGGTAAAATTACTTCAAGACCTTACATTACTATGACTCTCCAGATTTTGAATAAAATAGGAATTAAAACCTTATTTAACCAAAATAAAATTACAATATATCCTGTAAGTGAAATAAGAAAACAACAATATATAATTGAAAGTGATTGGTCCTCGGCTTCTTATCATTATTCTATATGTGCTTTAAGCGATAATTTAACTATTAAGTTAAAATATTTATTTGAAGATTCATTACAGGCGGATAGAAGAGCAGTGGATATTTATCAAAAATTCTTTGGCATTAATACTACTTTTAATATAAACGAAATAACCTTATGTAAGCAACCCAGTTTTGAATACCCTAATTATATAGAATTGGACATGAATGATTGTCCTGATATTGCGCAAACGGTTGCTTTAACTGCCTTTGGTCTACGTATTCCTATAAAAATTACGGGACTTGAAACATTGAAGATTAAAGAAACCGATCGTTTAGTTGCTTTAAAAAATGAATTAGAAAAATGTGGAGGAAAGGTAGAAATTACTGATAATTCTTTTACACTTCTTAAAGTCAATTCTTTTAATGCTAATCAAAAAATTGAAACTTATAATGATCATCGAATGGCAATGAGTTTTGCTCCTTTAAAATTACTGTTTCCTTTAGAAATTAAAAATCCTGATGTAGTTGTAAAGTCCTATGTTGAATTTTGGAATGATATGAAATTTTATGGAATTAAAGTTTAAGACTCTTTTTTAAAGAATAATTTTTTAAATTTTTAATATTTTACTAATATTAAATTAAAATAGTACCTTTGACGTTTTTATATCATCTATGATTTATAAAGTTTCTGTGATTGTACCTGTATATAATGTTGAACATTATCTTCGTAAATGTCTAGATTCTCTCATAAATCAAACATGTAAAAAAATTGAGATAATTATTGTTAACGATGGGTCTACAGATAATTCACAATTAATTATTGATGAATATGCGTTAAAATATGATAATATAAAAACTATTGTTCAAAGTAATAAAGGGTTAAGCGAAGCTAGAAATACCGGTATTAAAAATGCATCCGGTGAGTTTTTAGCATTTGTTGATAGTGACGATTGGATTGAAAAAGAAATGCTACATGAAATGTATAATCTAGCCAAAAAATATTCAGCAGACATAGTTTTATGTAGCCTTCAAAATACAGATGATCAAGGCAAAATTATAAAAAAATTACCTGAATTACATCAACTTCCTGAAAGAATTGATCTTACACAAGATTTCACAATTTTTGGTGAAA
Organism: Apibacter sp. B3706; assembly: GCF_011082725.1. NCBI lineage: Bacteria > Pseudomonadati > Bacteroidota > Flavobacteriia > Flavobacteriales > Weeksellaceae > Apibacter > Apibacter sp. B3706. The sequence continues at coordinate 1,296,133 of NZ_CP049715.1, forward strand.
TGTCTTGTTTTGCATGTAATAAAATTTTTAAAAGGGAACTATTTAATGACATCTCTTTTCCTAAAAATATGCATTTTGAAGATGTGGCAACTATTCCTAGATTATTTCTAAAAGCTAAAACAATAGCCAAATCCAATAAATATTTTTATCAATATTTAATCAGAAGCGGTTCTATAACAAGAAATTATTCTATTAAAGGAATTAATATGTTTGATGCCATCGAAATAGTTAAACATGATTTTTTTAAAAGCATTTACTTTAAAAATCTTCATGACTGGCATAAATTTACTATCTTTCAAGGATTTTATTGTTTTCTGGCTTATTATGCATATGTAAGTGATTATAGCAGTAGAAAAAAAATGTTCTCTAAACTTAAAGAAACGTTAAAAAGTGAACATATTTCCAAAAAACAAATTTATACCTATAATAGATTTGGAAAAAATTATCTTAGTACTTTAAATTTAAAAAAAATAATATTTTATGTATTACAACTAATCAAACTATAATTTAATGCTTCATCCAGTATATTATATTATTTTATTTGTAATAACCTTTTTTTCTTATATAGAAATATTTAATAACGGTTCTAAAGCTAGGATAAAAGTTCCTTATATCATTATATCTTCGCTTTTAATATTTCTCTGTGGAATACGTATTGCTCAAGGTGCTGATTATTGGCCATATTATAAGCTATACATGGGTGTTAATAAATATGTAAAATGGGAGAATGTTTTTAATGCTGATATTGAGGTAACATATGTATTAATTTCGAAAATATTGGGATATTTTAAAATGCCCTTCTTCGTTTTATTATTTATTTTCGGACTTATTTCTATTTCCCTAAAAACTTATTCCTACTATAAGTATTCGCCATATCCCATGCTATCGCTAATGTATTTTTTTATGCCAAATTACTTTTTTAGTGATTCCGGACATATTAGACAAGCAGTTTCAATAGCGCTTTGTTTATATTCTTATCAATATATTGAACAAAGAAAATTATTTAAATTTTTAATATGCGTTTTTATTGGTTATTATTTTCATAAAACAGCATTGATATTTATTCCGGCATATTGGATTACAAGGTTGAATTTATCGACCTTTACCTGTTTTTTAATAATAATTTTTGCAATAATAATTTCTCCCTTTAAGCCTTATTTATTTTTTGAAAATTTATTTTCAAATATATCTTCTGATCTCATAGCAGAAGCTTCCGGGGGGTTTTATTCTTATAGAAATTTAGAAGGTGTCGGATGGAAAATGAATGATCTTGTAAAATTAATTTTTATAGCAATACTTTTAATAAACGACAAATATATTTGTAACACAACTAACGATCCTAATTATAAAATGATAAGAAATTTGATAGTAACCTATTATTTCTTATACTATTCTTTTCGTGAAAATTCAATATTTTCAATTAGACTTCCTTCTGTATACGGTGATTTTTGGACTATTCTAATAGCCATGATTGTAAAATACTCTAATAAAAGTTATAGAATTTTTATATACTATTTTGTTGTTATATATATTTATTTAATGAGTTGGAGGATTTGGCCTAATTCAGTTGCATTAGGTTTTGATAAAATGTCTAATGTATTCAATACATCTTATGACATTAATTATTTCATACCTTATGAATATATCAATGAAAATTAAATTGTTATCAATATTTTCATATTTACATAATTTATTGTTGAAATAATATCATTTTTTTTCTTATCATATATCATTATATAAAATCATTAATCTAAATTTAGAAATATATAATACATTCTAAATTTCAAAACTATTATTTTTTTTAATTTAAATTGTTTTGTTTTTTAAAAATTCAGATTTTATTTAATAAAAACTAATTTATATAACTAAATTTACAACTAATGGTTTCTAAAAATTTATACCTTTTTATCTTAGTAAATATTTTATGAAAAAATGTCTACTTTTATTAACACGATATCCTTTCCCTATTATTGGTGGAGATAAAGTAAAAAGTTATAACTTAATAAAAATATTATCTAAAAATTTTAAACTTCGGGTAATAATTATTACTGATGAGCCTCATAATCATGATGGTGAAGAATTTTTAAAAAAGAATACAGATTCTTACACAGTATTCAGATATTCTCCCTTAAAGTTTAAATTGAATGCTATTAAAGGTTTGTTTAAAAAAATTCCTCTTCAAGTATCATATTATTATTTTTCAAACATTCATAAAAAAATACTTGAAGATATTGAAAACTCTGATCTTATCATCGCAAATTTAATTCGAACAACAAAATATTTAAACAATTCTAGTCACAAAAAAAAATTTTTAGATATTGTTGATGCTATTGGACCTCATTATATTGAAGCTACTCAAAAAGCAACTTCATTATTTTGGAAAATAATTTATTATATTGAGGGTAAAAGAGTATTAAATTATGAGATTCAATGTATAAGAAATTTTAACAGTACTTTTTTTGTTAATAAACAGGAAGCTGAATCTTATTCTAAATATGGCAAGTCGATTTGGATTCCTAATGGAGTTTCATCAAAATTAGTAAACTGTAAATTACCTTCTAAAATAAGTTCTCGAAAAATTGTTTTTTTTGGTAAAATGAACTATCAACCAAATATAGAGGCTGTCATTTGGTATATTGATCATATACATAATCATTTGCCTAAAGACTATGAATTTATTATTTTAGGAGCATCTCCTTCAAAAAAAATTCTTAATAAAACTAAAAAGTATAAAAATATAAATGTTACAGGATATTTAGACAATCCCTACGAAATTATTACAAATTGTTGTCTTGTAGTCTCTCCGATGCAAATTGGTGGGGGAATACAGAATAAGGTCTTAGAATCTATGGCCTTAGGCCAAATTAATGTTTTAACATCTAAAGTAGCCAATCCTATAACCGGAGCAAAAGTGAATACACATTTTTTAGTAGAAGATCAACCTTTGAAAATGATCCATTTATTAAAAGATATTCTAACTAATAGAGAGAAATATCTTCATATCGGAAAAAATGCTCGAGAATTTATTGCACATAATTATACCTGGGAGAATTATGAAAAAAAACTCTTAAGAATGCTATCAGATTCTTAAAAGTTATATTAAAATTTTTCTTAAATAAAAAAAAACCAATCTAAAAGCAATAGATTGGTTTTTTATTAATTAAAAGTAATATAATTTAATTTATAATTATTTTCTTAGTTAAGGTTGTTTTATTTGATTGTATTTTTATAAAATAAATACCCGCAGGTTGTCCCTGAATATCAACATTAATTTCCTTTTCTTTTATTTCTTTAGTATATACTATATTTCCATTAGAATTCATTATATGTAGTACTCCTTCTATTTGACCATCTAAAGAAATGGTAAATAATCCATGGGTAGGATTGGGATAAATTGACACTGAGTTTTCTGATAACCTTGCTTTTTCTGATTCTATCTTATTAGTATTAGTATCGAGTCTAAATGCACTTTTATCCGAAGGAGAAATATAAACTTTTGAAGCTACGTTTATAGATTGTCTAGCTCTACTACTATTCACATACACCTTTACTTTTATGTGATAAGATCCCGGTTCTAATGCTTTTTCAATTAATGGATTTCTAGAATTAAACCATCCTTTAGCTCCGTCATTCATCCAGGTGGTTTGAGTAATTTGTGATTCTTCTTCATTACCATTGGAATTTTCTTTAACAATGTAAGTCCATTGCCTCATAAAAGCTAATGTCCTAATTTCAAGGTTTGCTTTTGAACCTTTAGGTACCACAAAGGATTTACTTTTATAAATAAAATATCCTTCTCCCGGATCACCAGGTGCACCAGTAATCCATCTTTCATTATAAGTATTATCTTTAAATTGGGGATAATACCAACCCGAGTAAGTATGCCTTGTGCGAGCAATGTGTTCTGAACCATCCGGACGAATACATTTCCAATCCGGGTCTTCAATCTCGATTGGCATAACGGAGCCATCATCGAAACGTCCAGTACTTAGGTCAATTACATTGACTTGGGCTTTTAATATTGAAAATAAAAAAATAAAAAGCCAGTAAATTTTTTTCATAAGTATATATTTTATAAATTGTATAATACAAATATATATTTATTTTTTTAATATTTTATTTTGTATATGTAAATAATATTGAATATTACAAAATTTAAATCAATAATTATATTTAATTTATACCGTATTATAAATTTAAATTATTTTTAAACAATAAATTATATCACGATTAACTTAATATTATCCCATATAAAGCTTTCAACTTAAATTTTTTAGAAGGATTTGACTTAATTCGTTTTATTTGAAAATAGTAAATAAAATTTATTTAATTCCACAAAAAAAACTTTATAAATATTAACTTTTTAAATATATCTTTGTTAGATTCATAATAATTGTACAATAACGCTAGTTATCAAATCGACTTAAAGTAAATATGGAAGAAGTTGATATAAGAAATATTAAGTATTTTTTGGGAATTGATAGTTTTTATCTAAAATGTATATTGGGTTTAATAGGATCATTCTTATTAACCTATTTGACTATTCCTAAAATTATTAGAGTTTCTTATAAAAAAAATTTAATGGCAAGACCTAAGGAAAGAAGTTCTCATCACACGGAAACTCCTAATTTAGGTGGAATTTCAATTTTTTATTCTGTTACAATTATGTCTTCCATATGTGCTTATGAGCTATTTTCTTCCTATATTTTTTTATTTTCCGGAATTATTGTTCTATTCTTCATTGGATTAATGGATGATATATTAGTTGTTGCACCTAATAAAAAATTTTATGCACAAATTGTTACCGCTCTAATGATTTCTGTAGGATCCAACGTTAGAATTGGTCATTTCTTTGGCATTTTCGGTATTAATCTACTCCCCTATTGGTTTAGTATTTTATTTACCGTTTTAATTTTTATTTTTTTAATAAATGCGTTCAATTTAATAGACGGAATCGATGGTTTAGCATCAGGTGTTGCAATCTTAGTTTGTTGTGCATTCATAATTACTTTTTGGAGATTGGGATCAATTAATTATCCTATGATTGTCTTAGCATTAACCATTATTGGAAGTCTTTTAGCTTTTCTCCATTATAATTTTTCCAAAAGGTATAAAATATTTATGGGTGACACCGGATCTATGATTATAGGATTTTTACTTTCATTTATGGGTATTAAATTCCTAAATTTATTTTTATTGCAATACCCATTCGGTACTCCGGTATACTGGATTCAAACAGCTCCAGTAATTGTTATTGCCATTTTAATTATTCCTATCATTGATACGTTAGGTGTTTTTATGATACGTATATATAAAAAACGCTCTCCTTTTAATGCAGATAAAAATCATATGCATCATAGATATTTACGTTTAGGTTTATCTCACAAACAAGTTACGTTAGTTATAGTTGCAGAAAATGCTATAGTTATATTAGTTGCTTACTTTTTAAGACATATTAATGTTCATCTACTACTTATCATAATTTTATTATTGGGAATCATATTTTCTTTTCTCCCCTTATTATTAACTAAAATTATACACAAAAAACGTGAATAAAAACACCAAAATATATTTATCTCCTCCCAACATTGATCATTCAGAAATAGAAAATGTAGTTCAAGCTCTAAAAAGTGGATGGATTTCACCTTTTGGATCTTACACAATTGATTTTACTAATAAATTATCTAAATATTTTAATAAAAATATTTTATTAACAAATAGTGGAACGTCTTCGATTCACCTTGCTCTAAAAGTAACCGAAATTAAAGAAGGTGATTATGTTTTATGTTCTAATTTTACTTTTGCTGCTACTGCTTTTCCTATTTTATATGAAAAAGCTATTCCTGTATTCATAGGTTCTGAAAAAGAAACATGGAATATGTCTCCTGAATTTCTTCACTCCGCAATTGAAGATTTAAATAGAAAAGGTATAAAACCCAAAGTTTTAATCATTGCACATATTTACGGAATGCCTGCACAAATGGATAAAATAATTGATATATGCAAGGATAATAACATCATAATCATTGAAGATGCAGCAGAGGCGTTAGGTTCCTTTTACCATAATAAGCCTTTAGGCTCGATGGGTAACTATGGAATTATTTCATTTAATGGAAATAAAATTATTACTACCTCTCAAGGGGGAGCTCTAATATTACCCAATAAAAAAAGTTATAACTATGCTGAAAAATTAGCTTTTCAAGCAAAAGAAAAAGTCGATTATTATAAACATAATGAATTAGGATATAACTACTCTACAAGTAATATTCTTGCCGCTTTAGGTAGTGCACAATTTGATAAATTGGAAATAAAAGTAAAAAGAAGAAGACTAATTTTCGATTATTATCTTTCAAATCTGGAAAAACGATTCACCATAGACTATCAAAAAGAATTAAATCACAGCTTTTCTAATCGTTGGTTAAGCTCTTTTATATTTCCAACCTCATTAAATAAAAAAATTAAAAGTTTGCTTGATAAAAACAATATTGAATCAAGATTTCTTTGGAATCCACTAAATTATCAGAAAGTTTTTAAAAATTTTTCATTTTATGGTGATTCTTTTTTTGAAAATAGCCTTTTCAAAAACGGACTGTGTCTACCCTCCGGAGATAATTTAAACGATGAAGATTTAAATAAGATTATTACTATTATCGATAAAAATATTTAAAAAATAATGCCAAAAAAAGAAGATGTAATCAAAATTCAAAATCAAAATATTTCCTTTGAAGAATTATTTAATAAAAAAATAGATTATTCAAATAAAGAATATGATTATTTAAATCAAAAAGTAATTTTAGTTACCGGTGGTGGAGGTTCCATAGGAAGCGTACTAATACAAAGATTATTGGAAAGTTCATGTAAAAAAATTATAATCTTAGATCATTCTGAATATGCAATTTTTAAAATCAAATTAAAATTTAAAGATGAAATTAACAATAATCGCATACAGTTATTTTTAGGAGATATTAGAAATAAAGAATTATTAAAAAAATTATTTTCTTTATTTTCTATTCAAATAATTTATCATGCCGCAGCTTATAAACATATTGATATTTTAGAGCATAACGTAGAAGAGTCTCAATCCGTAAATATAGATGCTACTTTAAACTTATTGGAAATTGCATTAACTAATCAAAATGTCGAACAGTTTATCTTTATTTCAACCGATAAAGCAGTTCAACCCATAAATATTATGGGAATATCTAAACGAATTGCGGAACTGAATCTTCTAAAAAAAATTATAAAAAAAGAAATTCCTACGACGTTAGAAATTAAAATTATTCGATTTGGAAACGTTTTCAATAGTAGCGGATCGGTTTTCACTATCTTTAAATATCAAATTGAAAACCAATTGCCTATTACTATTACAAATAAAAACATGAACCGATATTTTATTTCCAAATATCAAGCCTCCAGAGGATTAATTGAAATAGCCTCTCCTACAAACCGTTCCGGTATATATATTTTAGATATGGGAAATTCTTATAATATTAATGATTTGTTAAACAAATTTTTACAAAAATTAAATCTCGACTACAAGCCAAAAATTAGTTGTTTAAATAGAATTTCAAATTTTGAAAAATTTGAAGAACAATTATATTTTCCTTTTGAAGGAATTGAAAATAATATATCTATTTATAAAAAAATAATTTTAAATAATTATGATATAAGTAATATTGAAACAGAAATTACAAATCTTATGCAAATATTAAAAAATTAACTATTTTTGCAGTTTAAGTTATTATATGAAATTTAATCAAGCTATTTTTATTATTTCTTTTGCTTTATTATTATGTTCTTGCATCGGTGTTAAAGATTTAAAATATCTTCAACCTAGCGAAAACCTACATTATAATGAATATGGATTAGTTCCGGTAATCTATGAAAACTACAGGGTAAAAAAAGACGATATTTTAGCAATGACCCTTATCACTTCGGATAAAAACGCTTCTCGATTTTTAAGTGAAGAAAACACAACGGCATTTAAAGGAGGTGCTAACAGTGGAGATGGAAGATTAAGAACTAGTGGATTAATTGTTGATGCCAATGGATATATAACCATATATGGATTAGGTGAATTCTATGTATATGGGTTAACTTTAAATGAAATAACAGATTTAGTTCAGTCTAAACTAAATGAAGTATTATATAATGATGGAAAAGCTGAAGTTCGAATGAATATTGGAGCCATCAAATATTATATGGTAGGTGAAATTGCATCACCCGGAGAAAAAACGGAGTTGTCTAACCGGGTCGATTTATTACAAGCGATAGCTAAATCGGGAGATTTAACAAGATACGCTGACAGGCGCCATATTAGAATCATCAGAGAATACCCGGAAGGTAAAAAAAACATTGTGCTTGATATAACCCGCGATGATATTCTAAACTCTCCCTATTTTTATTTACAATCTGGAGATCAAATTATTATAGACCCATTAAAAGAGAAAATATCTGGTTTAGGAGGTGGAACCACTATTGGAGATGTTACCCAATTCCTATCTGTAGGTATTCAGGCAATTACAACGTATTTATTTTTCAAAACATTATAATAAATTTTAGTATCGAAACATGAATACCACTGACCAGCAAAATACTAACCAAAATAAAACACAAAAAAATAAAAATTCCGATTTTCTCGAAAATAATTTTTTTAGTCTTGAAAGATTTATTCGAAGGCTTATAAAAAATTGGTATTGGTTTTTAATCGCTTTTATATTTGGATGGACCATAGCTTTTCTTGTCAATCGATTTTCTGATCGATTTTACCAATCTTCTACCACAGTCAGTATATCTTCCGGTACATCAAGCGTTCTGGCACCCAATCAATCCATAAACTTTATTTGGGGAGGAAATTCAGGGGCTACGCAAGGTATATATTATAAAAAATTACTGACTTCCAGAACTCACAACGAAAATTTAGTCAAATCGCTTAATCTATACATAAATTATTATTTAAAAGGTAATTTTAAAACAACTGAAATTGACTATGTGGATGTACCTTTCAAAATAGTAGTGGATACAAATTATCCCCAATCTTTGTATACAGATATTAAAGTGGATATACTCCCTGATCATAAATTTAAACTCACTTTTCCTGATAACTTAAATGAAACGTGTTTTCTTTATACAAACGAAAACTATTATATACGTAAAGACAAATATATAAAAGAGCTCATTGTCCCTTTAAATACATGGGTACAAACAAATAATTTAAAATTTAAGTTTGTTAAAAATAAAGAATACGGGGGCAGATTTGGAGATAACATTACAGATCTCAGTTTTTATTTTTACTTATCGACCATAAATTATTCTGTATCCAAAATTAAATCTTTAGTTTCTATAGACTTTGATCAAGACCTTCCATCCATCATGATTATGACAAAGAAAGGATTAAGTTTAAATGGGACTATTAATTTCTTAAATAAATCGGTAGATGAATTAATAAAAAGAAGACTTGAAGATAAAAATAAAGTTAATTTAAATACCATTGATTTTATTAAAAAACAAATTATAATAACAAAAAGAAAATTAGATAGTGCTACAGTAATCTTTCAGAAAGTACAAATGGATAATAAGATTTTTTCAAAATCTGACGTTAGTACCAATGTTATCTTATCTAAAATTCAAGGTTTAGATCTTAGAAGAGAAGAATTAAAATCTAAAATTGAGGCTTTAAATAATTTAAAAAAATCATCTTTCAATAAAAACACTTATTTAAATGGAGATATTTTAGGAATATCGGATAATAATATAGATGGTTTGATGCAAAATGTTCAAACCTTAGAACAAGAAAAAAGAGATTTATTATTAATATATAGAGATCATTCAGAACCTATTAATGAAATAAATTACAAAATTAATAATGCCAAAAATAAGGTTATATCCTTACTAGATAATTCATCTAAAGATCTCGCTACCAATTTAAAAAATGTAAATAATCAAATAAGTAATTTAGAACTCGATATTGAATCTCTTCCGGAAAAAGAACGATTATTTGTCAATGCGCAAAGAGGTTATTTACTAAATGACGGTATATACAATACCCTTTTGGATAAATTATCTGAGGCAGAAATGAGGAAAGCTACTACAATTTCTGATATAACTGTATTAGATAAAGCAAAAAATACGGGACAAGCTCCTATAACTCCAAACATTCAAAAAAATAAATATAAATATATAGGGATATCATTGGTTATTCCTCTTATATTGTTGTTCTTAATCGAACTATTAGATAATAAAATAAAATTAATTTCAGATTTAAAATCAGTTACTAAAATCCCAATTATAGGTACTATCGGACCTAAAAATACCGAAAATAATTTAGCTGTACTGGCACGACCTAAATCGAGTATTTCTGAAAGTTTTCGAGCTATTAGATCCAATTTGAGGTTTTTATATAATGAAAAGGATGTGAAGGGTGGAAAAGTTTTTTTAATAACCTCGTCTATAGGCAGTGAAGGAAAAACCTTTATAGCAATTAACTTAGCTTCTGTTTTAGCGTTAAGCGGTAAAAAAACGGTTTTAGTTGGAATGGACTTGCGAAAACCTAGAATTTTTGATGACTTTAAAATTAGTAATAAAGTAGGATTATCAGGTTATCTTTCCGGATCAAATTCACTTGAAGATATTATTAAAAAAACAGAATATGAAAATTTAGATATTATTCCGGCAGGACCTATACCTCCAAATCCGGGTGAATTATTAATTAGTATGGAAAATGAAGAATTGATTAAAAAATTAAGAACTATGTATGATTATATCATTATAGATTCTCCACCGGTTGGTTTAGTTATTGATGCATACGATTTAATGTCTCTTTCTGATGCCAGAATTTATGTTGCCCGTTGCAATTATACGTATAAACAGCTTTTAAAAGGCATTAACGAGAAATATAATAATGATGAGGTAAATCACATTGGAATTATTTTCAATGATTACGTTAATCCGGGAGGATATGGTTATGGGTATGGCTACGGGTACGGATATGGTTATGGATATGGTTATGGATATTTTGAAGAAGATGAAAACTATGACAATTCATTATTTACACGAATAAAACGTTTATTTAAAAAATAATAATCAAAAAGGTTGGAATATATTCCAACCTTTATTTAAAATATATATATATACCTCAAAATTTTCGTATATAACATAATTAATCGTAAGTGAAAAAGCTTATCATTATAGGAGGCGGAGCTTCCGGATTTTTTTTAGCATCCAACATTAATTCCAATAAATGGGAAACAATTATATTAGAACAAGCTAAAAGTCCCCTTCAAAAATTAAAGATATCGGGCGGAGGAAGATGTAATGTAACTAACGCTTGTTTTATACCTAAAAAACTGGTAAAATTCTATCCTAGGGGATCCAAAGAACTTTTAAGTGTATTCAATCATTTTCAACCATCTGATACTTTTGAATGGTTTGCTCAAAAAGGCGTTAATTTAAAAATTGAAAACGATAATAGAGTATTTCCCGAATCTAATTCTTCTCAAACCATTATAGATACATTTATTGAGCAGGCAAACAATAAAAATATAGAAATTAATTACAATTCAACGGTAATTAACCTAAAAAAAATAGAAAATCAATTTGAAATAATTACTACTCATTCCACTTACTATGCTGATGCCCTTGTAGTTGCAACAGGAAGTTCCTTAAAAATGTGGAAAATCCTAAATCAAATAGGTCATACCATCATTCCTCCTGTCCCTAGCTTATTTACCTTTTTATGTGATGATCCACTGATTCGCAATTTACAAGGAATTACTTTTCCAGAAGCAGAAATACATATTCCTTTATTAAAATACAAAGAATTCGGGCCTTTACTTATCACGCATTGGGGTATAAGTGGACCTGCCGTATTAAAATTATCTGCATGGAGTGCCCGAGAATTATATAATCTTAATTATAAATTTGTTGTACGGGTAAATTGGATTTCTGAAACTTTTGATAAGGTAAAAGAGGCATTAATTCAAGAAAAAGAAAAACATCCCAAAAAATCGATTTATAGTTTAAAACTATACCATTTAACTCATCGATTTTGGAATAATCTTTTAGAACATCTCCAAATTAACGATAAAAATCTATCAGATTTAAGTAAAAAAGATATCAATAAAATAGCCGAATCACTTACCAATACGCAATTATCCATTACTGGTAAAAATACGCATAAAGATGAATTTGTAACTGCCGGAGGTGTAGATTTGAAAGAAGTTGATTTTCGCACTATGCAATCTAAATTAATACCTAATTTATATTTTGCGGGTGAAGTTTTAAATATTGATGCATTAACGGGAGGATTTAATTTTCAAGCATGTTGGAGTGAAGCATATATCATAAGCCAACAGCTTAATTTAAATAATTGAAATTTAAATTTTATTTAGTAAATTGAAAAATAAAATTTATACTAACTATTATAAAAGCAATTTAAAGATTTTAACCATGATTTTATTAGAAACCTATTTAAAACATGTGAAAGATCTTACTATATAAATTATTTATTAATTAAATACTCAACAACAGTTAGTCCGACAAGCTATCATTTTAGATGCTCTTTTACTAATAAAAAATAATTTAACTACTATGAATTTTATGTATCCGTTCATTTTAAATAAAAACATTATATCCTTAAAAAATAACTATGTAACATCTAATTATATTTATATTTCATTTTTATACTAACTAATACACAAATTATATGAAACCTTTCTATTCTATTTTAACCTTATTGGTATTTAATTTGTCATTTTCACAAACGATAAATTTTGAAATCATAAAAGAAAATGTAACGGATAAGAATTCGTCCTATTATTATGATCATTTAATATCTGAATTCTTAAATAATGCGTCTGACTTCCATAATGAAAAGGTGAAATCGTATTACCTTTATTATGGTAAGCTATATACTTCATATTATACTAAATCTTTGGAAGGAAAAAACAATTATTTAAAATTCATGAAACAAATAGCAGCTAAAAAATATACTAAGGCAGTTATTTTAGGAGAAGAATTACTAAAAAATGATCCGGTTAATCTTACGGTAATTTTAAATCTAATTATATGTTATAATGAAAATAATGAAAATGAAGAAAGATTAAAACTATTAAAAAATCAAGCTGAAATTTTAATGAGAGCTATTGCCGACTATGGAGATGGAAAGAATAAGGAAACCGCTTTTAAAGTTATTTCATTAAGTGATGAATTTGCACTTTTAAATTATTTAGGAATTAATCTTGAAATGTATAGTAGAAATTCTGAAAAGCTAAATTCAACTACTATCTTAGATATTTGGACTAAAGAACAAAAATATCAAAAAGATAAAAGAAATAAAATTTATATAGAGGTTTTTACAGAATCTTCTGATAAATAGAATAACTAAATCATCTTTGTAGTCACTACTTAGTTTATAAACTATTAAAGTAAATAACTTATATTTACAAAAATAATATTTATGATAGTCCACGATTTCAGTAAATCTAAATCCATTTTAAATCATTTTGTAGGAGAATTAAGAGATGTCTCTATTCAGAAAGACAGAATGAGATTTAGAAAAAATTTGGAAAGAATAGGTGAAATTTTAGGTTACGAACTAAGTAAGACGCTTGAATACCAAACTGTTAACATTACTACTCCTTTAGGTAGTAAGCCTACAGAATTGATTATCCAGCAACCTGTACTATGTACTATTTTGAGAGCGGGATTACCTTTACATCAAGGAATGATGAATTTTTTTGATCAAGCGGAAACCACATTCGTATCCGCATTTAGACATCATCCGAACAGTAATAAAGAATTTGAAATAGTGGTTGAATATTTGGCAACTCCTTCTTTGCAAGATAAAACATTAATAATTTCAGATCCTATGCTGGCTACCGGTGAATCTTTGGCAAATGTTTATGAAGTTTTATTAAGTCAAGGAAAGCCCAAGAAAGTACATATTGTTGCAGCCATAGGCTCCAAACCGGGAATTGATTACATTAAAACTAAATTACCTGAAAATTCAGAACTATGGATTGCGTCTGTTGATGATGAATTAGATGAAAATAAATATATCGTACCGGGATTAGGAGATGCCGGTGATTTGGCTTTTGGAAAAAAATTATCCAAATAGATAAAGAGGATTGTTTTTTTAGCTAAAATAATAAAATAAAAAAAAGAGTAACGTTTAATTTAACTTACTCTTTTTTTGATTGAATAATTATTAATAACTATTTAAAAATAAATAAAAATATCTTTTTTAAAATTTCAAAATTTATTTTTTGAAATATTCTTCTTCGTAATCACAGATTCGTTGAACTTTTGGAGCAGAACCGCCACCGCTAAATTCTGACTCTAACCAAGTATTCAACAAACTTTTCGCAAGTTCATGCCCAATTACTCGTTCACCAAAACAAATAATTTGTGCATTATTACTTTTTCTTGCTCTTTCAGCAGAAAAAGGATCATGACAAACCGCTGCTCTAACTCCCGGTATTTTATTGGCTGTTATTGCCATTCCTATACCCGTTCCACAAGTTAACACAGCTCTTTCAAATTCTCCTGCTGCTACAGCCTTTGCTACTTTTGCTGCAACATCCGGATATAAAACCACCTCTCCTTTTTCAGCACCAAAGTCTTTGACTTCATATCCTAATTTTTCTAAATGATCTTTTAAGACAATTTTTAAAGCATACGCTGCCTCATCGCAGCCTATTGCTATTTTTTTCTTACTCATAATATTGTTTGTGTGTTTTAGTTAAATCTTTATTAAGATTTCTTTAACAAATATAAATACTATTTAGCAGTTTACCAACAGAAATTTTAATTTTTATTCACAATTGTAAATAATTTCACCTTTAAGTTAGCAAAAAAATATTTTGTAAAAAATTACAATACAATTAAATACATTAAAAAACTCAAGTAAAAATCTGATGAAAATTTTTTATTGATTTCTTAAAATTATCTTAAGAAAAAAAATAAATGTTAATAAAATTAATACTATTGAAAAGTAAAATTTCTTTATTTCACGGAAGCAAATTTTAAAAATCTTGATAGAAATTAAGATAAATAGGTAAATTATGAACAGGGTAGCCGGATCAATTAACACACAATTTGTTTATAAATAATTTAGCAAAAATTATAATTCATCCTTTAAAAATTTTGCAGTATAACTGCTTTTATTTTTAACTACTTCTTCCGGGATACCTTGTGCAATTATTTTACCTCCTTTATCTCCCCCTTCCAATCCGATGTCAATAATATAATCTGCTGCCTTAATAACATCGAGGTTATGCTCGATAATAATAATTGAATTACCTAAATTTACCAAACGATTGATTACTTCCATTAAAATTCTGATATCTTCAAAATGTAAGCCTGTAGTTGGCTCATCCAATATATAAATGGTATTTCCTGTTTGTTTTTTACTTAATTCTTTAGCTAATTTAACTCGTTGAGCTTCCCCTCCCGATAGGGTTGTTGATTGCTGTCCTAAAGTAATATAACCTAAACCTACTTCTTGTAAGGCTTTAATGATGCGATGAATTTTAGGAATTGGCTGGAAAAAATCTACAGCTTCATCTATGGTCATATCCAATACATCTGAAATAGATTTACCTTTGTATCTTACCTCTAAAGTTTCTCTGTTAAATCGTTTTCCATGACAGGCTTCACAATGAACATATATATCCGGTAAAAAATTCATTTCAATCAATTTCAATCCGGAACCTTGACAAACTTCACATCTTCCTCCTTTCACATTAAAAGAAAACCTGCGCAATTGATATCCTCTTATCTTTGATTCAGGCAATTGAGCAAACAAGTTTCGTATATCTGTAAAAACTCCTGTATAGGTTGCAGGATTGGATCTTGGAGTTCGACCAATTGGCGATTGGTCTACATCCACAATCTTGTCTAAAAATTCTATGCCTTCTATCTTCTTATAAGGAAGAGGTTCTTTTTCAGCACGATAGAAATGTTTGTTTAATATAGGATATAATGTATTAGTTATTAACGAAGATTTTCCACTACCGGAAACTCCGGTTATGCAAACCAATGACCCTAAAGGTATATCGAGGGTTACATTTTTTAAGTTATTTCCTGTACATCCTGTTAATTTTAAATGATTTCCATTTCCTTTTCTTCGTTCCTCGGGTATGGGAATTTGTAATTCTCCATTAATATATTTTGCAGTTAATGTATTTGCTTTTGATATATTTTGTGGTTTTCCTTCCCAAACTACCTCACCTCCTCCCTTTCCGGCCAATGGTCCCATATCTATTACATAGTCTGCATTTAGGATCATATCTTTATCATGTTCCACTACTAAAACAGAGTTTCCTAAATCTCTAAGTTTTTTTAAAGAGTCTATTAATTTAATATTATCGCGTTGATGTAGACCAATGCTGGGCTCATCTAAAATGTATAAAACATTGACCAATTGAGAACCAATTTGTGTAGCCAAACGTATTCTTTGAGATTCTCCACCGGATAAGGTCTGCGAGGGCCGATCCAAACTAAGATAATCTAAACCAACGTCAACTAAAAAACTAAGTCTCTTGGAAATTTCTTGAATTAAATCTTTAGCAATTATTTGGTTATTTTCAGATAATTTTGAAGGCAGTTCATGAATCCATTCACTTAATTTTTGTAAAGAAAAACGGGCTATTTCCGAAATGTTTTTGTTATCAATCTTAAAAAATAAACTTTCTTTTTTTAAGCGTGCTCCCTCACAAACCGGACAAATTCTATCTTCAAATACCTGAGTTTTAAATTTTTGAGATTCTTCTTCATCTTTTCCGGTGGACAAACGAGTTATATAATCAATGATTCCTTCAAAATTTACTTTATAGGTTTTCTTAATTTGAGCATAATCTAAATCTAAGGTAACCTTATCATTTATTCCATAGAGGATTTCATCTTTTGCTTGATCAGAAAGTTTTTCCCACGGAGTAGACATTGTAAAACCATTCTTTTTTAGGATAACATCTATTTGAGATAAAATCCATCCGGTATGACTAAGTTCTTCAAAAATTGGAAAAACGTTTTTATCAAAAGATAATTTGGGATTGGGCACCAACTTATTTATATTGATTTCCTTAACTCTTCCTAATCCGTTACAGTGCTCACACGCTCCTTTAGGAGAATTAAAAGAAAATGTATTTGGCTCCGGCATTTGGTAAGAAATCCCGGTACTGGGACACATTAAATTACGACTAAAATATTTTCCCTGCTCCTCTCCTTGCTTCAAAAGCATTATGGTACCCTCTCCATATTGCATGGCTAAACGTATCGACTGTATGATCCGTTGAGTATTCTCTTTTGTATCTATAATCAGCTTATCTATTACAACCTCAATATCGTGAATCTTATAACGGTCTAATTTCATATCCGGAACAATGTCCAATAATTCTCCATCAACTCTAACTTGTAAAAAACCCTTTTTAGCCAGATTTGCAAACAACTCTCTATAATGTCCTTTTCTTGATCTAATTAATGGTGCTAAAACTAACACCTTTTCTCCTGAAAAATCTTTATAAATTAAATCAGTAATTTGATCTTCCGAATAAGTAACCATTTTTTCACCCGTCTTGTATGAATATGCGTCCGAAGCTCGGGCATATAACAATCGAAAAAAGTCATACAATTCTGTTACGGTTCCTACAGTTGAACGTGGGTTTTTCGATGTGGTTTTTTGTTCAATAGCTATAACTGGAGATAAACCATCTATTTTATCTACATCCGGACGATCTAAAGTTCCCAAAAATTGACGTGCATAGGCTGAAAAGGTTTCGATATATCGTCTTTGACCTTCTGCATATATTGTATCAAAAGCCAACGAAGATTTTCCACTTCCGCTTAAACCGGTAATTACTACTAATTGATTTCTGGGAATTTTAAGAGAAATATCTTTGAGGTTATGTTCTCTTGCTCCATAAATATTTATATAATCCTGATTCATTATAGGTTATCTCAAGTTAATTGATTAACTGACTTAAATTAAAGTAGTGCGCAAAGATATGAAAATTTGCTTCTTTTTATTTAAATCTGTAGTTAACATATTATGTATAAATAACACAAATAATCATACCAAATCTTTGACATATATATGTTCTGAAAAATTAGGTAAATTTGAACCTATAATTAATCATCAAGGGTTATTCCAATTTTATAAAATATACATTACAAGCAAGTAGTAATGAGATAATTAAATCCCGTATTTTATAGAGGAAATAATTCTTATATATCCCTCTAATTAAAAGTTTTGGTTTTTGATATTTTATAATTTTAACCAATCAAAATTTAGTTAATTAAATTAGTAACGTTCAAACCGGCTAATGCTAAATTATTGTAATTTTGCAAGTTTTAATTGAATTGATAACCATGAAAGAATACGTTTTTGAATTAGTTCGACAAATCCGCTTCGTTGACATTATTGAATTTATAGGAACATTTGCCTTTGCAATCAGTGGTGTTCGGGGTGCTGCAACAAAAAAATGCGATTGGTTTGGTGCTTTTGTTTTAGGTTTTGTTACTGCCGTTGGAGGGGGAACTTTTCGTGACCTTCTTTTGGGTATAACTCCTTTTTGGATGCTTAATAGTATCTATGTATGGTGTACTCTTTTCTCTTTGTTATTTTATATATTTCTACGTGAACATCTTAATCATTTGAATAGTTTCTTTTTTTGGAGTGATAGTATCGGTCTTGGATTATTTGTTGTAGTAGGCGCTGAAAAGGCTATGTTACTAGGATATGACTCATGGGTCATAGTGATTATGGGAACTATTACAGCTGTTTTAGGTGGAGTAATTCGTGATATTCTTTTAAATAAAGTCCCTCGAATCTTTAAGCGTGAAATTTATGCTTCTCCCTGTATAGTTGGAGGTATTTTTTTTGTAACGCTTCAATTCTTCAACTTTAATTTACCTTTTATTAGTGCTGTAACTATCGGAATTGTAGTTTTATTAAGATATATAGCTGTTAGATGGGATTTGCAAATCCCTAAACTTAAAAGTGAAAAACTTTAAATCATTGTATGTCTTTACTTTATAACCTAAATTTATAAATTAATTAAGAAGTTAGATCATTTCAATTTAAAAATTTAAAATATACACTACTATATAAAAAGAAAAAGGGAGTTTAAACACTCCCTTTTTTAATATCCTATGGTAAATCTTTGTTGATGATGTTTTGGATTTTCAAGTTCGTCGACCATAGCTTTCGCATAATCCTGAACAGATATTTTACTGTTCCCTTGATCATCTGTAATAAGATCATCTAATCCTAAACGATATTTTCCTGTTCTTTCTCCCGGCTCTATAGTTCCGGCAGGTGAAAAGAAAACCCAATCTAGTTCTTTTTCCGGTAAAAATTGATCTTTTAAGACTAATGCTAATGCCTTAACTCCCGGTAAAATTTCGTCCGGAATGGCTCCTGAATCTACAACGGTTTTACCCGGAGCTACCAATAAGCTTCCTGCTCCACCAACCGCTTGTAATCTCTTAATACCCGCTTTTTTAACAGCCTCAATTATTGATTGATATCCTTTTATTGTATCATCGTAAATATTGGGATTAGTCCAGCCCGGATTATATGCACTTATTACTGCATCATTATTTTTTAAAACTTCTGCTAATTTATCTGTGTCAAATACATCTGCACTTACCACTTTTAAATTTTTATCGTCATTCTTAATTTTATCAGCCGAACGAACGATTGCTGTTACTTGGTACCCTCTGCTCAGTAATTCTTTTACTAATTGTGACCCTATAAATCCTGAGGCACCTATTAATGCTACTTTTTTCATAATTTGTATACTAATATTAATAATTAATTCTTTGATAACTTATTTTCATATAATAAATGAGATTTCCATATTTGTTTTCCCTAAAATTTCATGCTGAAATCTAGAAGGGTTACTCCTTCCAGTTTTTTAAATACTACCTCTTCAATAGTTTCATTCAATTCGCAAATGTTTTGATTAATTTTTTTTCCAACACAACATAAAGGATTGGGAGATGGTAAAAGTTTTCCTACTAGCGATTGATTGTAAACACTTAAATAAATTTCAGACAATGAAATTTTTTCAGGAGATTTTAATAATCTACTTCCCCCGTTCTTTCCTTCTTTTGTTTCTATAAAACCATGTTTTTGAAGGTTGGTTAATTCTTTCCTGACTATAACAGGATTAAGATTTAAACTTCCTGCTATATAAGCTGACGGTAGCCATTGATCCAAATTTTTTGCCAAAAGAGTAAGTATATGCATGGAAACTGTAAAATGGCGGTCATTCATTACTGTAATATTTTTAATTACAGTTCAAATATAAGCTTTTTTTATAAAATATTTACATATTTATTAAGTTATTCAATATTTATTAAAATAAATTAGTAAACTATTATTCTAATTATTTTGTATTGTCTCTATTTCAAAATGAATTAGTTTCCGATATTTAACTTTTATTTACTAGTTATACAGAGCTTAAAAAATCAGATATAAAAAAAGGGATTCAAAGAAATGTTACAGTAATAAGATACAACAAAAAAAGAGCTATTAAAATAGCTCTTTCATAAGTATAAATATATTAGTAAATTCTATTTCTTAAGAAAACAGGTCTTTAAAACAATACTTGAACCGTCAATTTTACAATCTACTTCTTCCGGATTATCAGTTAATCGGATGCTTTTTACTTTAGTTCCTCTTTTAATTACCATAGAAGAACCTTTTACTTTAAGATCTTTAATGACTGTAACCGCATCTCCATCTTGAAGTTCAGCTCCGTTGCTATCTTTAACTATTGAATTACCTGCCGATTCTTCTCCCGACCATTCATAAAAACAATCCGGGCATACGTAGGAAGTACCATCAAAATAAACATTTTCCATTGAACATTTTGGGCACTTTAAAACATCTGTCATTATTTTTTCTTTTTAAAGATTACTAAATTTAATTGGGTTGCAAATATAACTTATTTAAACGCAGAGAACAAATATTCAATTTATTATTACATTTATATTATTCTTCTATCTAATTATATACATAGTATTTTTCCATATTTTAAAAACATTTATATATAGGTTTCTTTATAACTATATAAATTATTCTTTAATTTATAAGATTCTTTTAGTCAAAATAAAAAAGTTTACCTTTGTTTTATTTCGACAAATTCATTTACCATGAAAGATAGAATTGTTGTAAAAATTGGAAGTCAGCTGTTAACCCGTAAGGATGAAACTCTTGACATTACCCAAATGTCTGATATCGTCGATCAGATTGCCGAACTACATAAAAATAATACGGAAATCATTCTGGTATCATCCGGAGCGGTAGCGTCCGGTAAAAATGAATTTAAAATCCATTCAAAGCTTGACAGTATTTCTGCTCGCCAGTTATATTCTTCTGTTGGACAGGTAAAACTAATTCATAGATATTACGACCTATTTAATCAACACGGAATTCTATGCGGACAAATCTTAGCAACTAAAGAAGATTTTTCGACACGTAGACATTATCTAAATCAAAGAAATTGCATGAATATTATGCTTGAAAATCATGTGATTCCAATTGTAAATGAAAACGATGCGATTTCCGTTAATGAACTAATGTTTACGGATAACGACGAATTATCAGGCTTGATAGCTGCTATGATGGATTGCAAAAAATTGATCATTTTAAGTAATATCGATGGAATTTACACCGGCGATCCTTCAGACCCTGAATCTAAGCTTATAAAAGAAATAGACAGTTCAAGTGATTCTGTTGAGGATTATATACAATCCAAGCGGTCGACTACCGGAAGGGGAGGAATGAAAACCAAATATAATATAGCTAGAAAAGTAGCAGAAGAAGGCATAGAAGTTATTATCGCCAATGGAAGGATAAAAAACATCATTTCTCGACTTGTAAATGGCGTTGACACACCTTCCACCCGATTTATTCCGGCGTCTAAAGAAATTTCAGGCGTAAAAAAATGGATCGCCCATTCTGAAGGTTTCGCTAAAGGAGAAATACATATTAATGAAGGAGTAAGAAAAGCTTTATTAAATTTTAAAGCCGTCAGCATATTGCCTGTAGGCGTAACTCGGATAGTCGGAAATTTTGAAAGTGATGACATTGTTCGCATTATTGATCATACCGGAAAACAAATTGGAATAGGCCGATCTTCCTATTCCAGCGAAAAAGCGAAAGAAATTTTAGGACAGGCCAACAATAAGCCGATCATACATTACGACTATTTATATATTGAAAAATAAATGATGTCTTCTATACAACAAAATATTTTTACCTCATCCGTTAAAGCGGTAAATAAACTAAATTTAGTTGATATTGATAAAATCAACCAAGTTTTAGAAGTTCTTGCCAAAGAAACTGAAAATTCTATTCCCTATATTCTTTCTGAAAATAAGAAAGATATACAAAGGATGTCTACTTCCGATCCGAAATTTGATCGGTTGCTTTTAACTGAAGAACGCATACAAGATATAGCAAAAGATATTCGCAAAGTTGCCTCTCTTCCCTCACCTGTAGGAAAAATAATTTCAGAAAAAATTCTTTCCAATGGTCTTAAGTTATCTAAAATTACAGTTCCTTTCGGAGTTATAGGAATTATTTATGAAGCCAGACCGAATGTAAGTTTCGATGTATTTTCTTTGTGTTTAAAATCGGGTAATGTTTGTATTTTGAAAGGAGGCTCTGATGCTTTTTTTTCTAATACAGCGATTGTTTCGATTATTAAGAGGGTTTTATTACAAGAGGGTTTGAATCCCGATATTTGTAATTTATTGCCCGCTGATCGTTCTTCGACTTTACAATTATTGAACGCAAGTAATTATATTGATCTTCTTATTCCGAGAGGAAGTAAAGAGCTTATTAATTTTGTTCGTGAAAATTCGAAAATCCCAGTAATCGAAACCGGTGCAGGAGTATGTCATACTTATTTCCACCTGGAAGGTAATTTAGAAATAGGAAAAGAGATCATCTTTAATGCTAAAACCCGAAAAGTTAGCGTTTGCAATTCGTTGGATTGCTTACTTATTGATAAGGAAAGAATACAGGACCTTCCCGATTTGTGTAAAAAATTAATTGAGAAAAAAGTAGTTATTTATGCGGATGAACCTGCATACGCTCAATTAGAAAACTCTTATCCATCCAATTTACTGCATAAAGCAACTTCCGCAAATTACGGAATGGAATTCTTGGATTATAAAATGTCTATAAAAACGGTAAATTCTATTAAGGAAGCAATTGAACATATAGCGAACTACGGATCCAAACATAGCGAAGCAATAATAAGCGAAAATAAATCATGTATAAAAATTTTTGAAAAGCTGGTAGATGCCGCTTGTATTTATGTTAATACTTCTACTGCCTTCACAGATGGCGCACAATTCGGAATGGGTGCAGAAATAGGGATCAGCACGCAGAAAATGCATGCAAGAGGTCCTATGGCTCTGGATGAATTATGTTCTTATAAGTGGATTGTAGAAGGTAACGGTCAAATAAGACCGTGAATAATTTAGATAGTAGCTAGACTGTTTTTATTTCTTAAACTATAATCTTTTCTGTTTTTAAATTCAGTATAAAAATTGGAATTAAAAAAAGATGAATGCTTTATCTTTATATGAAAAAAATTTCATTAAATAAAAATTTTGAAAATAATAAAAGGCAATGGATGAACTAAATTTTAATCAGTTTGTAAAATTTAATTCATCCATTACAAATACAAAATATATATTAATTAAAATCAGTTCCTATTCAAAATATCTAAGTATTAATTAGTTATTATTTTCATCACCGTTTTTCAATCTCATCCTAAAATCTTCGATGCATCCAAAACTATTTTTACTAAAAACAGTAACGAAACAACATAAACTGTTGGAGTAACCTCTTTTCTTCTGCCTCCTAATACTTTCAATAAAGTAAAGCTTAGCATACCAAATACAATACCTTCCGCTATACTAAATGTAAAAGGCATAAAAATTATGGTTAAAAATGCGGGTAAACCTTCCGTGATATCATTAAAATTAATTTTTACAACAGAAGAAATCATAAAGAGACCGACAATAATTAAAGCCGGAGCTGTGGCAGCTGCCGGAACCAGTAAAAATATAGGTGCTAGAAATAAAGATAAAAAGAACATCAAAGCTGTACTAACTGCTGTAAGGCCGGTACGCCCTCCGGAGGCTACTCCGGAAGCACTTTCTACATATGAAGTAATCGTGCTGGTACCCAAGATCGCTCCAACCGTCGTTCCCAATGCATCAGACAATAATGCTTTTTTCATTTGAGGAAAATTTCCTTCTTCATCCGTGAATCCCAATTTAGATACAACTCCTATTAATGTTCCAATCGTATCAAACAAATTAACAAATAGAAAAGTGAAAACTACAATCAACATATCCACTGAAAATATTTTGTCCCATCCTTCAGAAGAAAACATCGGTTCGACAGCTTTACCAAATATAGGTTCAATGGAAGGAGGCATGCTTACCAATGAACCTGGTAATTGTATGTCGCCCAACAAATAGCTGAATAAAGTGGAAACTACAATTCCCGCTAAGATAGATCCATTTATATTGCGCGAATGAAGTACAGCCGTAACCAACAATCCCGCAAAAGCAATCCATACCGAATGTTGTTTAAAATCACCTAAAGCAAGAAAAGTATTGGGATCTGAAACAATGATATTCGCTCCTTTTAGTCCTATTAAAGTAATAAATAATCCAATTCCGACAGGGATTGCCTCTTTCAGTACTCTAGGAATGCTTTTAACTATCATTTCCCTGACATTCAAAAAAGTAAGAATTATAAATATAAGCCCCTCTATAAAAACAGCTGTTAGAGCAAATTGCCAAGAATATCCAAGTCCTAAAACTACAGAAAAAGCAAAAAAGCTGTTCAGTCCCATTCCGGGTCCTTGAGCTATGGGCAATTTTGCCAATATTCCCATTAACAACGTCGCAAAAATAATAGCTAACGTAGTTCCTGTAAAAAGAGCTTCTCTATCCATTCCCGTTTCCGATAAAATACTAGGATTGACTATCAAAGCATAGGACATGGTTAAAAAAGTGATGATCCCGGCTACTAATTCTTTTTTAATAGTTGTACCATTTTCGGATAGCTTAAAATATCCGTCTAGAAAAGTTTTCATGTTATCAGTTTAGTTTAGTTTAGTAAAAAGCAAAAGTACTAACAAATAAGTAATATTGGTTAGTGTTTTTGTGTGTAAAGGCTGCCTTTCCACTCATTTAATCAATTGCAATTTTTATTTAATTAATTATCAGTTTATTAAAATCTAAAGTTAAAAGCTCTTCGGGTAAAATCGTATTGAAAAAGACTTGACCGGCTTCTTCTTTTAGTATGGATATATCGGTGTAACGATTGGAAAAATGCCCTAATATTAATACTTTAACGTTTGCCATTTTTGCTATTTCTGCGGCTTGATGTGCTGTGGTATGTCCTGTTTTAGAAGCTAATTCTCTTAATTCATCTAAAAAAGTAGCTTCATGGTATAAAACATCTACCCCTTTAATTAACGGGACTATATTGGGACTGAATTTAGTATCTGAACAAAAGGCATAGCTGTAAGAATGTTTAGGAGGAAGGGTAAGATACTCATTTTTTATGATATCTCCGGATTGAGTTATAAAATCTTTACCTAATTTCAAATTATGATAATCGCATACTTCAATTTCGGGATTGTATTTAATTACATCCATATTAAGCCTTCTCGACTTTACTTTTTCTTTAAATAAAAACCCATTGGTGTAAATACGATGGTTTAATGGAATCGTCCAAACACACAATTTATTATCTTCATAAATTAATTCACTTTTTAAAGAAGTCAGTTCAATAAAGTTAATTTCAAAATGATTACTACTCTCAGTTAATAGTAATTGAACTTCAATTAATTTTTTAATTCCTTTGGGCCCATAAATGGTTAAAGGTTCGGTTCTTCCCAATAAATGAAAGGAAGATATAAGCCCGATCAAACCAAAAACATGATCGCCATGCAGATGAGAAATAAATATAGTATTTATATGGGTAAATTTTACTCTTGCTTTTCTAAGTTGTACTTGAGTCCCTTCTCCACAATCTATTAGAAAATATTGGTTATTACATTCTAATAACTGTGATGTAGGATTGGTACGAACAGTCGGAACCGCTGAGTTATATCCTAAAATAGTAAGTTTCATAAATTTTAAGTTGTATTTTTGAGTTTTTACAAACTATTACCTTACTAATATTTTTCATAAAAATACATGATTTTTTTCATTTGATAAATAAAAAATTAATTTTTAAGGCACTTTTTTTTACGCTTTTTTTTCATTTTTAACACATTTTTTAAGAAAAATAAGTGATTTTTTAATGAATTTTTTCTTAATTAAATTAGCGCAAAATACTAAATTTCAAACAATTACATTTTAAAAAAATGTTTTTTAAAGAAAAAAATTACAATTTATAACAATTCAAATATATTATTCATATATTACTGTCCTTAATAAAATAAAAACATTATGAAAATACTTAAAAGTCTTTACGTACAAGTAATAATTGCCATAATTATAGGTATTCTTATTGGATATTTTTTCCCAAGTGAAGATATTATAGTTAATGGAGTTAAACAACACAGTACGGGACTTGGTGAAATGCTAAAACCATTAGGAGACGGATTTATCAAGCTAATTAAAATGATCGTAGGACCTTTGATTTTCTGTACCATTGTGCTGGGTATTGCAGGAATGGAAGATACTAAAAAGGTTGGTAAGGTTGGTTTAACAGCTATTGTTTATTTTGAAATTATGACAACAATAGCTTTAATCATCGGCTTGGTTTTCGTTAATGTGCTAAAACCCGGAAACGGCATGCATGTAGATCCTTATGCATTGGATTCTTCATCTATGTCCCATTATATAGAAAAAAGTAAAGAAGATCACGGAATTATTACGTTTATTTTGGATATGATTCCTGAAAATGTTATTGCTTCAATTGCTTCTAATAATTTACTTCAAGTGTTGGTATTTGCCATTCTTTTTGGTTTTGCCATGACGAAAATTGGACCTAAATCTTCAAAACCGGTTCTATCCGTAATGCAATCTTTCCTGGATGGACTTTTTGCTATTATAAAAATAATTATGTATCTGGCACCTTTAGGAGCCATGGGTGCTATGGGATATACCATTGGAGTTTACGGATTGAAAGCATTGAGTAATTTAGGAATGTTAATCTTATGCTTTTATCTAACGTGTATTGTTTTCATTTTCGGAGTTATCGGAGCAGTTCTTTATTACAATAAAGTCAATATATTCAAATTTATTAAATATATTAAAGAGGAACTTTTAATTGTGCTCGGCACCTCATCTTCCGAATCAGCATTACCGGGAATTATGAGCAAGATGGAGAAGATAGGATGTTCTAAGTCTGTCGTTGGTTTGGTTATACCAACCGGCTATTCTTTTAATCTCGACGGTACTTCCATTTATCTTACCATGGCTGCTGTTTTTATTTCTCAAGCTTTAGACATGCATTTGAATTTACAACAAGAAATTACGCTTCTTTTAGTATTGCTTTTAACCTCAAAAGGTGCAGCCGGGGTAACAGGAAGTGGTTTTATTACTCTTGCCGCTACCCTTCCGGTAGTAGGACATGTACCGGTTGAGGCTGTGGCGTTAATATTCGGTATTGATAAATTCATGAGTGAAGCAAGAGCTTTAACTAATTTAATAGGTAATGCAGCAGCTACAATTGTTGTTGCCAGAAGGGAAAATGAATTTAATTACGATAAAGCTGAAAGCATTTTAATATCCAATAAGTCTTAAGTGTGATTTGTAATTTATTTTTAAAAAATATAATTTGTTAAATAAATATTATCATTTTTTTGGTAAAATTATAAATTAAAAATAGATTTGTATAAAATATACTAGTTTTGAAAGTCCTGGTAGATAATTTACTAGGGCTTTCTTAGTAAATTTTCTATTTTTTACTTCGACTTATTTATAAATATTCTTTTTAACGCAGGCTTACGTAAATTTATGAACATATATTTTTTATTTTTGTAATACTATGGATTAGCATAATATTAAATTTTTTAAAAGAAATTTGAAATTTTAGATTAATAAAATTTATTATTAGAAAATATTGAAAATATAAAAGATTTACTATGTTAATTTTTATTTAATATTTTAAATGTTAATCTTATGAAGTAATTTATTTCGATAAATAAATTATCTTCAAGCATTTAAAATAGAATACGAGCAACTTTTGAATTATAATTAAGCAATTAACCGATGAAAAAAATATATTTAGACAGTGCCGCTTCAACCATTATAGATGAAAGAGTTATTGAAGCAATGATTCAATCTATGAAAGAAGATTTTGGTAACCCTTCTGCTATACACAGCTTTGGGCAAGAAAGTAAGTCAAAAATAGAAATGGTCAGAAAAAATATAGCTCAATGGTTGCATGTAAATCCTAATGAAATCATTTTCACAAGCTGCGGTACTGAATCTAATAATTTAATTTTACGTTCTTGTATAGAAAACTTATCTATTAAACGGATCATATCTTCTCCCTTAGAACATAAATCTGTTTTGGAAACCATCAGAGATCTAAAAGAAAAACATCCTGAAATTGAAGTTGTTTTTCTTCCTTTGAAGAATAAAAAAGGAGATTTGGATATTGCTTTTTTAGAAGATTTACTAGAAGATAAAATTCCAACATTAGTTTCTTTAATGCATTCCAATAATGAAATTGGAAATTTAACGGATATTGATAGTATTGCTCAATTATGTAAAAAATATGGAGCTTTATTTCATTCAGATACTGTTCAAACTATGGCTCATTACCCTTTAGATTTCTCTAAAACACCCATTGATTTTGCTTCTTGCAGTGCCCATAAATTTCATGGTCCTAAAGGAATAGGAATGGCTTTTATAAGAAAATCAAGCGGTTTAAAAGGTATTATTACCGGAGGAACTCAGGAGCGTAATTTACGAGCAGGAACTGAAAATGTTTACGGTATTGTTGGCTTAGGTAAATCTTTTGATTATGCTATGCAAGAATTAAAGGAAAGAAGAAAGATAATTGAAGATTTAAAACAATATACAATAGATCAATTGTCTAAAAATATACAAGGGGTTTTGTTTAATGGGCATGGAACAGATTTTACTAAAAGTAACTATACACTTTTAAGTATTTTGCTTCCTTTTCCCAATACATTGGTTGGTTTTCAACTCGATATGAAGGGTATCGCCGTTTCTCAAGGAAGCGCCTGTGCTTCCGGTGCTTCTAAACCGTCAAAAACCATGTTGCAGCTTTATACTGAAGAAGAATTAAAAAATACAACGACGTTACGCATTTCATACAGCCATTATAATACAAAAGAAGAAATAGATGTTTTGATCAATTTTCTTTCTGAGATACAAAAGAATTTAACTAATACCATCCCCGCCGAAAATGGGTAACCACAGCGCTTAAGTTAAAATTAAAGGTAAATCGAATATGGGATAAATAATTATTTTTTGCCGGTTCAAATCCCAACGTTGATTGAATGGGTAAATACAATTCTAAAAATTCAGGTATTATGTTCAATTTAACTCCTGAATCGTAGATAAAATACGTAGATTTCTTTTTATTCGAATACAATCCCATATCTGCATATAAGTCAAAAGGCTTCCATAAATGTATTTCTCCATTTAATGAAGTAATCCATTTATTGGCTGATTTATCCAACATGGATTTAAAACCTCCTTCAGCCATTATATATTGTTGATAAAACAATCCACCGGTTGCAGATCTTCCTAAATAATCCATGTAATTAAAACTATAATCTGTGATATGATCTACTCCGAAATCGAAGTAAGTAGAATTGGAATGATTGTTTATAAAATATCCTCCAAAATAGCGTAAACTTATTTTTTTATTCGGCGCATATTCATGTCTAAAATATATTTCTGTACTTATTTTATTGAAAATATTAGAATGTTGGAAGTTCGTTTTACTATACCATTCATTAATGATTCTTTTATCTGAATGAGAATACGACAGATCCAGCAGATTATAATGGGAATAATCATTTTTTTCAAGAATTTTAAACGGATCTTTTTCTCTTTCAACACTATTAAATGAAATTCCTATGGTTCTGTTAATATCTGATCTGGGCCTCTTTTTAAATATAAGATTTACATTTCCTGAATATTTTTTATAACTCAAATTCTTATCATAATGATAATAAGTATATCCTGTTCCCATAGACATTCTTCTGAATAAGCCCTCTTCCATATCGTAATTGTAATTTAAGGCACCTGAACCCGTTAAACTTTTGGTTCCTGTGGAATAGGTTGGAGAAAATGAATATTCAAAAGGTCTTGAAAATGGAGAACTATTATAAAAACGTAATCCTAGTATAAATTTATCGTAATTGTTCCAGTTTATATTGGGTTCATAAAAAATTTGTGTATAATTAGGATTATCAACGTCTGCATAGAATTTCATTTGCAATTTCTTTCTGTTCTTATAGATACCCTCTGTATTCAATAAATTATCATTATCGTTAATTTCCGGAAACAGGTAATTTTTATTTATAAGTAAACGATCATATTCTCCATTTTTAAATGAATATAAAGAATCTTTATTGGTTGAAAACACCCATTTCTGATTGATTATCTTCTTGTTTTTTTCTCCCGTGATTAATATTGGAATCGGTAAAGCCGTTTTATTAGTGATACGTACTTTTATAGTATCTTTTTCATACTTATCCTCATAAAATTTTTTAATCTTAAAATTAATACGATCATTGGTAACTATATAATTTTGAAAAAACCATGCTAAATTTTTTTGAGAGTTTATTTCTAAAATCCTTTGAAAGTCTGATGAAGTAATTTCACGATCTTTTCCTTCTTCTATAAGCTTTTTAACTGAATTTTCGAAAAGATCCGCTCCCAAATAGGCGGATAGAAAATTAAAACTTAATCCCGATTTAAATCCACTAATTATATACTGATTGATATTGCTCAATTCTAAAAAATCTTCACTTATCGGCTGATCATAATTTTGAGTGGCTATATATCTGTAACCTAATTTATATCGATCGGTTATAGGAACTTTAGATATGAAAAAATATTGTAACGGTTTAATTTTTATTATGCTAAGTTCTTTAGGAAGATTACCTAATAATTTAGTGTCAGGATAATACTTCTTTAAATAATTTAATTGATAATAGGTAAGCAAACCGTTAGGTATCCAATGATATTTATTTTTATCCACTTGTATTACCTGATTGATAACTGAATAGGCTATTTGCTGAAACATTTTAAGATCAATTTTTACGTCATCAGGAAAAAGTTTCCATTCTTTTAAACCCAATAATTTAATATCATCAACTCCTATAAAATTGCGATCTTTTTTAATTTTAGAGCTAATTAATAATTTTGAGGGTAGTTTGCCTAATTTTTCATTTAAAAATAGTAATTCGCGTTTAATATTTTTATAATAAACTTCTTTAAATTTTTCATTAATGGAATATCCAATTACTACTTCGGTTTGCGATCCGTTTATAGTATAAATAAAAGAAATCGGTTTATTTTTAGTAAGGATCATAGTTACAGCATCACCGGATGTTCCCTGTAATTGATTTTCTCCCGCTTTTGTAAGATCTCCATCCATATATAAACCCATAGGATGGTAAAAGTTAATAGTATAATTGGTTTTTCTATAGGGATTAAACTCAGTATCGGTAAATGGCTCCAACTTGGGTTTTGAATTGATAAAATCTAGAGGCTGTATAAAAAAGTTTTTTAAAACATAAGTACCTTTTGAGGAAAATCCATATCCGGTAATTTTATTGGAAGGTATTTTTATATTATAATTTAAATCCAAAGATATACTATCATTGGGTAATAAAGGAGAAAAAAGATTTACTTCGTAAAATTCAAAATCTCTAAGTAAAAAAACGGGTTGTCGTTTATTTATAAAGATGGTCAAATCATTGATTCGACCTCTATCCATATATTTAGAAAAATATAAAGTTTTATTTCTATCCTCTAATTTTCGTTTTCCTAATACCGTATTAGTATTAGAATAGGAATTAGCGGCTGCGTGTAAATATATTTTATCTAAAGTTATACCCGTATTATTATAAAAAACGATCTTTTGTTTTACGGATATATTTTTAGTTAGACTGTCTAAGGTTGCTGATATGAGTATTTTGTCACTTTGTGAAAAGCACAATACAGGTAAAATTACTAAAATTATATTCGATAAGATTCTTAGAATTTTCATAGTTAACAGCAAGAAGTCACAGGAGATGATTACTATTTAAACCTTATTTCAACGGCTCCAAAACGATATTTAATTATATCTGCTTCAAAATATTCAATATCATCCATACTATTTAATATTTTATAAATTTCTTTTTTTAATACTCCTTTACCTTTGCCATGTATTAGTATCAACTTCTTAACCTTATCTTTCTTGGCTGATTTTATTTCCTCCATAGCTTTATTAATTTGCTTTTCAAGCATTTGATGAGGCATCATGTTTTTAAAAGAATCAACAATATTTCCTATATGCAAATCAATAATTCTTTCTTGTATAGTTTCTTTTTTTACATTATTGGTCTTTTTAGAAGATACATCTTCTTTTTTAGCATTAAAATCGGTAGCTTCAGTATACATGCTTGCATATTTATCATAGGCAATTAAGTTATTTAGTGAATGAGTAACTTCAAATCCATAAGAATCTATTAAAACTGCTTTATTTCCTATAAAATTTTTTATAGTAAAAATTCCTTCTTCATCCAGTAGTTTAACTTTATCCCCGATCTTCATATAGATTGAATTAATAAAGAAGGCTATCTTGAGGATAGCCTTCTTTGTTTTGTTTATACTATTTAATTTATTTTACATTATTTTCTGGGAACTCTATTGCTGGCTCCTCTTTTGGTTCTTTTAGAAGAAGATTCTTTACCTTTGTGATCTTGAGCTACCCTAAATCCAACCCATACGGCAGACTCATTTTCAAGCATATATCTTCTTTGTCCCGGATCTAACCAATAAGCGGTATCATTCCAAGATCCTCCTTTAATAACCCTTAAATCATTACTGATTTGAGAAGTTCTTTGTTTGGAATCCTTATCTAAAACTACTCTTCCGTTTTTATCTACTGTCCAGTTTCTAATAGGTGAATTGTAGTAATTAAAAGTACCGGTTGAATCAACACGACCATCTCCCGATTCTAAAGATGATTGTAAATCTCCGTCTCTAAAGTTTCTTGCATCATCAACAATCTCTGTTTCAAATTTTCCGGATAAATTTCTATATAATTTTCTTCCATCTGCTAAAGTATCATATTGAATAGTACCGTCATCAACTTTTTTAAATCTGCCGGGATTTCCTTCTTCACTAATAAATTGTTGATAAACGTTTCCTCTATAATAGTTGAAATCATTAAAATCAGTATCTATTAACGGTCTATAAACGTCTTGTGTCCATTCAGCAACATTTCCATACATACCATACAATCCAAAAGGGTTGGATGGATATGCTCTAACATCGGAAGTAATTGCATTCCCATCATTAGCCCAACCTCCACTACCGGAATAATCTCCTTGTCCACCGGATTTAAAATTATCCAGGAATTGACCTCTATTTCTTCCTTTTTTAGCACGCATTCTATTGATCATTACATCTTTACCTTCAATGATGTTATACTGTCTGTTATCTGCTTCAGCCAGTGCAGCATATTCCCATTCAGCTTCTGTAGGTAATCTGAATTTTTGTACTAAATTTCCTTGAGCACTTTTATTAACTGCTATAATTCTTTCATTTTTGCTGGTAATACCACTTTGTTTAGCGATTTTATCTTGATTGACAATACCTTCCAATTCAGGATCATTGTATTTATATTTTTCAACATTAAATGAATTTGAACCCACATTATTGGCCGGATTACTATAAAAATCTTTTGGGATAATACCTTTATTCATTAATTCTCTTTCATTGGCTCTATCGGTCAACCAATCACAATATCTTTGAGCTTGTAACCAACTTACTCCAACTACCGGGTAGTTATCAAATTGAGGGGCCCTGAAATAATCTTCTGAATAAACATCGTTTCTGGACAATTTATTTTTCCAAACAAGAGTATCAGGAAGGGCTCCATAATAAATATCTTTATAATTCTCATCCGTTGGTGAATATACATACTTTAACCAAGTTACATATTCACGATATTCATAATTTGTTACTTCAGTTTCACCGATAAAAAAAGATCTTACTTGCATTCGGTTAGGGGTATTGTTCCAATCATGCATTACATCGTCTTTAACTAATCCCATAGTAAAAGCTCCTCCTTCCACGAATACCATTCCAACCCAACCTTTTTCAGTCTTTTTCTTTTTACTATAAAACCAGCCGTTTCTATCATTGGCCTTCCATCCGGTCAAACTTTTTGTATTTTTAGTTCCACCGCCAGGTTTAGTTCTCCCACCACCGCAACTAACTAATGCTAAGGAAATTGAAGAAACAACGGATAATAATAATATGAATTTCCCGATTCTCATTGTATTTATTTTCATAATTAAGATCATGCAAAAATAATATAATATTACTGAAAGAAAAATTTTTTCTACTTTATATTACATAACCTCAAATAACGTTAACTTATTTGTAGATATTGTATATTTAGTAAAATATTATTTCTACTTATTCGTTATTTAGAGGTAAATGAAAAGATTTTTATACATTTTTATAGCGTTTTTCATTCAAGTGTCCACATTTATCCCTGTGGCACAAACTATTACGATTAATTGGGACGGTATAAAGAATTTTTATTATTCCACTGAGCAAGTAAAAAAATATCCTTTCTTTACCAATGATAACTATTCGATTGATGAAGGAATACCTACTTTATATTATGCCGAAAAAACTGATTTTAATGGAGATGTATATCTAACCAATTTACAATGGCAACCTATTGAAAAATCGCAACTTGGCGATACGCCTTTGGACTTCATTCCCGATGATGATATTTTCAGCGCGTCAATTACTAAGTCACGAGATCAAAAATTTATATCTGTAACCATTAAAACATTAAAGAAAACAGGCAATACCATTTTTAAACTGATACGTTTTACCATTGAGAAAAAAAATTCGTATAGTAAAAATTTTTCATCTACAGATTCCTTTTTGAATGTTGAAAGTGTTCTAAAAAACGGATCATGGTATAAAATTAAATTAGCTAAAACAGGAATTTATAAAATTGATCGGAATTTCTTACAATCATTAGGAATAAATTGTAATTCTTTAGATCCAAAAACCATACGAATATTTGGCAATGGAGGAAAAATGCTTCCGGAACCAACCTCATCTTTCAGATACGATAACCTAAAAGAAAATGCCATTTTTGTCCGAGGAGAAAATGATGGAATTTTTGATTCAGATGATTATATATTATTTTATGGGCAAGGACCGGACTATTGGATAAGAAATTCAA
Source organism: Apibacter sp. B3706 (assembly GCF_011082725.1). Classification (NCBI taxonomy): domain Bacteria; kingdom Pseudomonadati; phylum Bacteroidota; class Flavobacteriia; order Flavobacteriales; family Weeksellaceae; genus Apibacter; species Apibacter sp. B3706. The sequence continues at coordinate 1,331,606 of NZ_CP049715.1, forward strand.
AGGTTAGGCATAAAAAAAATATATATGAAGATTATGCATATTATTTTATTAACGTCAATCAAACTTCGGGAAAAAGAATTCAATCCAATCCATACAAGACACCGAATGCTAAAGTATATGTAGAATACGATGATCATCAATTCTTTGAAGAAGATAGACTAAATTTAAATCAATTAGGTAAAATTTGGGTGGACGAAAATTTGGGATTGAAAAATTATAAAGAAATCCTATTTCCGGTTCATGACATGGTTCCGGGTTCAAGCATAACTTGGAAATATGCTTGGGTATCAAGAAACGGTATTAATGGAAAAATAAATGTGTCGTATAATGATAATCCGGTATATTCATCGATTTTAAGGCCATCTCCTAATGAAATTGATTTTGCAATTGGAAGCCAAACACAAACTATCACTCCAACTAATAATCAATTAAAATTTACTTTAGGATTTGATAACTCTACTAATCCCTCGGCTGAATTTTATCCCGATTATTTTGAAGTTTTATATAAGCAAAAGCTTAAATTTAATGGTAGTCAAATGAATTTCAGAACATTTGATCCCATTGAAGATGGAAAAATATATGGATTTACTTTTGTTCCTTCTGAAGATTGCGAAGTTTGGGATGTTTCAGATGTTGTCAACGCAAAAAAACTGGAACGATCAGCAAATGCTTTTACGTATTCCTATCAATTGTTATCAACTAATTTTAAAAACGAAATGATCGCCTTTAAGCACTCAGCTGCCTACATTCCGGAAGTTGTTGGTAAAATTTCAAATCAGGCTTTACATTCCATATCCGATGTAGATTATATTGTCATAACTGTTCCTGAATTTGTTTCTCAGGCAAATCGCATTAAAAATTTACATCAATCTAAAAATCGATTAAAAGTAGAAGTAGTTACAGTAAATCAAATTTATAATGAATTTAGCTCCGGGGGACAAGATTTAACCGCAATAAGGGATTTTTTACGTTATCTATATAAGAAAGACAATGGAAAATTAAAATATGTGCTTCTACTGGGCTCTGCCTCGTATGATTATAAAAATAAAACCGGAACCGGACATAACTTAATTCCTACCTATCAAAGTTATAATAGCACCGGTCTTAATTACTCTTATGCAACAGATGATTTTATAACGATATTGGATGATGATGAAGCTAATTTAATAGGAGAAGATGCCAATCTTTCAGCTACTCAATTAGATATAGCAGTGGGAAGAATGATTGCAAAAAATCTATCCGAAGCAACAGCGTGTGTAGATAAAAGTGTAAAATACGATAATGGAAAAGCTCCTCAAGGTACTCCTTTTGGAAATTGGAGATTAAACGCCTCTGTTATTGTAGACATTGACAGTGATAACAATTTCCATAAAAAAATTGAAGAAACTATTGCTCAAAATATTTTTGATAAATCTTTAAAAGAATATACACTTAAAAAATTATATATAGATTCTTATAATGCAGATTACACTACAGGTGGAGCCAGATTTCCACAGGTAAATGAAGCTATAAAAGCCGCTTTTAACAATGGTAATTTAGTAATAAATTATTTTGGACATGGCGGCACATTATCTCTTTCTCAATATAGGCTATTTTCAAAAGAAGATGTAAACAGCTTGTCTAATTTCAACAGAGATTTTTCTCGACTTCCTTTATTTATTACTATCTCATGCGATGTTTCCGTATGGGACAATCCTTCTTTAAATTCTTTAGGTGATTTATTATATCTCAAAAAAAATGGTGGAGCAAATTCCATGATTACAACCAATAGGGCGCTATCAATCTATTATGGGTTGAATATGAATCCTATAATCATGAAAAACATATTCACAAAAAAAACTGAAAGTAATCAATATATAGCTCTAGGTGAAGCGCTTCGACTTTCCAAAAAAGAAATTTTAAGTGGAGAAAGTCGAAAAATAAATTTGTTCGGAGATCCCGCGCAATCTTTGGTATACCCAAAACGTAAAATTAAGGTCACTAAAATAAACGGATTGGATGCAGACCATTTCTCGAGTGTTATAAAAGCCCTTGATTTTATTACCATTGAAGGCCAAGTACTAAATGAAAATGGAGATGTTGATCCCTCTTTTTCGGGAAATATCCAAACTGTTTTATATGATAAACCTGTGGATAAAAAAACTCTAAATAATTTTAATTATAATTCACTTAAACCACCTCTTGAATATAAAGAACAGGTTAATTCCATATATAAAGGCGGTTCACAAGTTAAAGATGGAAATTTTAAAATAGAATTTTACGTTCCTAAAGATATTAATTATGATATCGGTGATGGCAAATTACTTTTATATGCCGATAATTCTGAAATTGATGCCTTATATTTTAAAAATGATTTAAAAATTGGAGATATAAATCCCAATGGAATAAATGATTCGGAAGGCCCAAAAATAGGTTTATACATGAATAATCTAAATTTTGCTAATGGAGGAATAACTGATCGCTCACCGTATCTTTTAGCCTGTGTAACGGATAGTACCGGTATTAATTCAACCGGTTTAGGAATTGGACATGATATCACTGGCGTTTTAAATAATAATGTAAACGGTACCATTATTCTGAATGATTTTTATACCGGAGGAGAATCTTCTCCTTGTCTAAATCCGAATTTAAAAGATTATCAAAAAGGAAAAGTTTGGTATCGATTAGAAAATCTTGAAACAGGAAATCATTCAATTAAATTCAAAGTTTGGGATATTAATAATAATTCATCTTCTGCTACCTTAGATTTTTTAGTTGTTGATAACGGTGATCAGGGATTAATAATAAAAAAATTATTAAACTGGCCTAATCCATTTACAACTAAAACATTTTTTCATTTTGAACATAATTGTCCCGATATTCTTGATGTTCAAGTCCAAATTTTTACCGTGTCAGGAAAATTAGTAAAAACTATTAATAAAACCGTTACTTCTCAGCCTTTTAACGAAGGATACAGAACTGACAAATTTGGAATTGAATGGGACGGATTGGATGATTTTGGAGATAAAATCGGAAAAGGTGTGTATATTTATCGTGTAAAAATAAAAGGAACATCTGAATTTTGTAAGGGTTCAGTTTCTCAAGTGGAAAAATTGGTAATATTAAAATAAAATTTATTTTTGCATTATAAAAACGCTATAATAAAAAAAATTTATATCATTTTAACTCAAATAGTTCATGAAAAAAAGAATTTTAATTCTGACGTTGTTATTATTTAGCGCCTTTAAGGCTCAGAATAGAAATTACGCCATAGTCACCGGAGCACCCTTTTTAAGAATATCACCGGATGCTCGTTCTGGCGGTTTAGGTGATCAAGGGGTGGCAACGTCACCCGATGGGTTTTCCCAATTTTGGAACCCTTCAAAATATGTTTTTGGAACTAGTTATTCCGGAGTAGGTCTTTCATATACTCCCTATATGAATAAACTAACTAGCGATGTATTTTTATTAAACGGAACTTTTTATACATTCCTCGGTGAAGAAGAAAGAAGCACATTAGCCGCAAGTATTTATTATTTCAACATGGGTGAAATCCAACTTAACGAATTATTGGGAAATAACATTGTTGAAAAAGGTATTTCTAAACCTAATGAATTTGCATTAGATGTGTCTTATGGACTTAAATTAGCGGATGTATATTCCATGGCGGTTACCGCAAGGTATGTTCGTTCCGATTTATTTAACAATGTTGATAATTCATCTGCCCAAACAAAGGCTGCCAATACATTTGCAGTTGATGTAACAGGATATTTCCAATCTGAAAAAAGCAGTTCTTTCGGCAATTATGAAGGAAGATGGAGAGCTGGTTGGGGATTATTTAATATGGGACCTAAATTAGATTACTCTGACAGCAAAGAAAATTCCAGCTATTTGCCTACTAATTTAAGATTAGGTGTGGGTTATGACCTATATTTCGATGACGATAATAAATTGGGATTGACTTTTGAAGCTACAAAATTACTTGTTCCTGCACCCGAAGAAGTTAAAAATCCCGACGGTAGCATAACATATCAAGTTCCCGATAAAAGTTTTATTTCCGGAATGTTTAAATCATTTAGTAATAAAGATGTGGGCAAAGAAATTACGTACAGTATTGCTGGTGAATATACTTTCAATAACGCATTTGCTTTTCGTACCGGTTATTTCTACGAAAATCCTGACAAAGGAGGAAGACAATATGTAACACTGGGAGCAGGTCTTAAATATCAATCGTTCGGTATTGATTTTTCTTATCTGATTACAACTTCAAGTGTTAATAATGCTTTAGACAATACATTACGATTTGGATTGACGTGGGATTTTGGTGGTGATGCAACCAATGCTTACGACAATTATTAAAATTTCAACTAAAATATCTAATCTATAGTAAGAATCACTCTGTATAAAAGAGTGATTTTTTTTACATTTACCAAAATTATACAGTACGATGTTTACACCTGAAAAACTCAATGAATTAAAACAATTAATAAAAACAAAAAAAAATATACTCATTTTGGCTCATCAGAATCCGGATGGTGATGCCATTGGTTCTTCTTTAGGATTATATCATTTTTTACGTTACCTTGGAGTTCAATCCACGATAATTGTACCGAATGAATTTCCTAAATTTTTAAAATGGTTGCCGGAAGCCAAAAATATCATCATTGGTGAATATCGGGTAAAATTCGTTGAAATAGCTTTTAGAAATGCAGATTTAATTTTCTGTCTTGATTTCAATACTTCTTCAAGGATTAATCAATTGGAAACAAAATTAAATGAATCAAGAGCCATTAAAGTCTTGATTGATCATCATCAAAACCCGGATAATTTTGATTATATATATTCAGATACTTCTCAACCGGCTACTTGCCAAATGATTTATAAATTTATTGATGCCTTAGGTGAAGTATCAAAAATCGATGAAAAAATAGCAACTTGTCTATATACCGGAATTTTAACTGATACCGGAAGTTTTCGGTTTAGAAATACCACCGCTGAAACTCATAAAATTATATCCGTATTTTTGGAAAAAGGAGCTAAACCGGATCTTATAGCTTCCAATATTTTTGATTGTAATACACCGGAACGACTAAAACTTTTAGGCTGTGTTTTAGAATCCATTGAACTTATTCCTAATAAAAATACTGCAATATTGTATGTAACCAGAAATCAATTGTTAGAATTGGGTTATCAAAAAGGAGATACGGAAGGATTTGTTAATTACGGACTTTCTATTATAGGAATTAAATTTGTTGCATTTTTTATGGAAGATCTGCAAAATGATTTTGTTAAGATTTCTTTCCGTTCCAAAGGTAATTTTGACGTTAACGCGTTTTCTCGAAGCTATTTTAATGGAGGTGGACATATTAATGCTGCCGGTGGCAGAAGTGATCTTTCTTTAAAAGATTCTATTTCAAGATTTAAAAATATAATTGAAAACGAAATCCATGAAATTTCTTAACATTGCAATTATATACTCATTTTGTATAGGCATTTTATTCTCGTGTCAGAAAAAAGAAATTTTCCTTCCGGTTACTAATTCAAAATCTGCATATGGCAAAAAATTATTAGAAAACTCTAAAGCTAGAGAAGATAAGGAAAGGGATTTCTTGCAAAACTGGATTAGTAAACGAGAGGATTCTTTACATGTAAAATTTGTGCCTACTTCTTCGGGTATTTGGATTCGATTTATTTCACATAAAAAATCTCCACAACCTAAAAATAATAGTTGGATTAAATATTCTGCTGAAATAAAAACACTTTCAGGAGATGTAATTTATTCTTTTGATGAGTTTGGTGAAAAGCAGGGAGTTTTAGGAAAATTTAAAGAGATAAGAGGAATTGAGTCAGCATTGTACATGATGGAGAAAGGGGATATAGCTGAAATAGTCCTCCCCTCCTTCACTGCCTATGGTTTATATGGTGATGAAAATAAAATTGGATCTAATGTACCCCTCTTAGTAACCCTTACTTTAATCGACGTTAAACCTTTATCGAAATGATTATCTTATAAAATTTGGGCGGATACACTTATTTTGAAAAATTAATTATATAAATCTTTAAAATAGTTTTGTGTATTTTTTTTATCCAAAATCAATCTAGCCTTAAGTTCATCTAATGAAGAAAATTTGATCTCATCACGTGCTCTATCATAGAAATAAATTTCAATTTCTTTTCCATATAAATCCCTATCAAATTCAAGTATATGAACTTCAATTTGTTTTTGTAAACCTTGTATGGTAGGACGCATTCCTATGTTCATCATCCCGTAAAAAAATTCATCTTTAATCTTAACTTTCACATAATATACCCCATTTTTTGGACATATCTTGTGTGGATCAATTTCAATATTTGCAGTAGGAAAACCGATGGTTCTTCCTATCTTATCACCGGTAACCACTTTGCCCTGCATGAAAAAATTATATCCTAAATACTCGTTTGCTTTAGCAATTTTACCTTCGCTAATTTTATTTCTAATTTTAGTCGAACTGATTACGGAAGTATATCCACTTACTGAAGGAAGTTTGTAAAGAGTAAATCCAAATTGTTCGGAATATGTTTGCAAGCGTTCGTAATTTCCATCTCGATTATTACCAAATTGATGATCATAACCAATAACTAATGAATGTATATGTAATTGGGATACCAATAGATCTCTAACAAATTCTAAGGCACTTAACCGGCTAAACTCTTTCGTAAATTCTTGTATAAATAAATGCTGCACATTAAATTTTTCCAAAAGTTGTATTTTTTCATTTAAAGTAGTTAAAAGCTTAAGTTCAGTTGTGGGTTGTAAAACGAATCGGGGGTGTGGATTGAATGTCATAACTGCTGTTTCAGCTCCCTCTTTAATTGCAATATCATGCAAATAGTTTAAAACAAACTGATGGCCCAAATGCACACCATCGAACATACCTAAAGTTAGTATAATTTTATTTTCTTTAGCTACTTTAAAATTTTTAGTATGAATATTCACCGGTAATGAAAACAAATTGTCTGCAAAAATATGATATTTTTTTGGTTTTTTTTCAACGCCTATAAGCTTTAAAATAGTATATTTGTAATTCCACAAAGGAAATGTAATTATTTGAATTTTAAATTATATGGTAACGGAAAATAAAGGTAAAATATCTCAGGTAATAGGTCCGGTTATAGACGTTGTTTTTGATGATGTAGAACAACTTCCCAATATATATGATGCTCTAGAAGTTATTAAAGATAACGACGAACCCAATTTAGTACTGGAAGTTGAGCAACATATAGGTCAAGATACAGTTAGATGTATCGCTATGGATGCTACTGATGGCTTATATCGAGGTCAGGAAGTTATAGCAACCAATAAACCTATAACGGTTCCTATCGGTGAAGAAATTAACGGGCGTTTATTCAACGTTATCGGAAAAGCTATTGATGGTATCGGTGATGTACCCAAAACCCATGAATTACCTATACACAGGCCTTCTCCGAATTTTGAAGATATTTCTACTTCTGCAGAAGTATTATATACCGGTATTAAAGTTATCGATCTAATTGAGCCTTATTCCAAAGGAGGTAAAATTGGACTTTTCGGAGGTGCGGGAGTTGGTAAAACCGTATTGATTCAAGAATTGATTAACAATATTGCTAAAGGACACGGTGGGTTATCTGTATTTGCCGGTGTTGGAGAACGAACTCGTGAAGGTAATGACCTATTACGGGAAATGTTGGAATCTAAAATTATCTCGTATGGAGATGAATTTATGAAATCCATGGAAGAAGGCGGATGGGACCTTTCAAAAGTTGATTTTGAAGCTTTAAAATCATCGAAAGTTGCCTTTGTTTTTGGTCAAATGAATGAACCTCCCGGTGCTCGTGCCAGAGTGGCTCTATCCGGTTTAACTTTAGCTGAATATTATCGAGACGGTTTAGGAGCCGGAAAAGGTCGGGATGTATTGTTTTTCATAGATAATATTTTCCGTTTTACTCAAGCCGGATCGGAAGTTTCTGCTTTATTAGGACGTATGCCTTCTGCGGTAGGGTATCAACCTACCTTAGCCAGTGAAATGGGTGCACTTCAAGAAAGAATTACCTCAACTAAAAACGGTTCTATTACATCTGTTCAAGCGGTTTATGTTCCGGCAGACGACTTAACAGACCCTGCCCCTGCAACTACATTTGCCTATTTAGATGCAACTACTGTATTAGACAGGAAAATTGCTTCATTGGGTATCTATCCGGCCGTAGATCCACTACAATCTACTTCGCGAATTCTTTCTCCTGAAATTTTAGGAAATGATCACTATGAATGTGCTCAAAATGTTAAGGAAATCCTTCAAAGATATAAAGCATTACAAGATATTATTGCCATCTTAGGTATGGAAGAATTAAGTGAAGAAGATAAATTAGTGGTTTATCGAGCTAGAAAAGTACAAAGATTCCTTTCACAACCTTTCCATGTTGCAGAACAGTTTACGGGAACTCCCGGTGCATTAGTGGATATTAAAGACACCATTAAAGGGTTTAATATGATTCTTAACGGAGAATTAGATCAATATCCGGAAGCTGCCTTTAACTTGAAAGGAACTATCGAAGAAGTTATTGAACATGGCGAAAGACTATTAGCTGAACTAAAAAAATAATTATTTTGATGAAAATACAAATACTTACTCCGGAAGAGGTTATTTTTGACGGTGAAGTGTCATCTATAACAGTTCCCGGTTCATTGGGTGAATTTCAAATGTTGGAAAACCATGCTTCTATTGTTTCTACTCTTGAACCCGGAATCATTAAGCTTGAAAATGTAAGTTCTTCTTCCAACGCTACTAAATTAACGAATGATGGCAAATACCAAACATTCACTATTAAGAGCGGATTATTAGAATTTAATAATAATAAAGGTATAATACTTTGTGATTAAAATATTTATACAATAATATTATAATAACATAAAAAAGGATTGAATAACAATCCTTTTTTTATTATATATAATTTACATTTAGAGTATCTAGTTAAGATATTTATAATAGGTTAATCATATAGCATGAAATTCCGTTTATAGTTATATTTTAAAATTCAAATAGGTGATAGGTTTACCTTCTTTTAAAAACATATTCTCATAAAAAGTTTTTATTTCTCTTACGTAAGAAGGTAATTCGTATTCCGGCGCTCCATAAATATCATGGTGAGAAGATAACACGGTATATCCCAAACCATGTATTAATCCGTTGGCATACCCATGTAAAAATTCACTATCCGTTTTTAAATGGATACTACCTCCTTCTTTCATAATTCTTTTATACTTTTCAAGAAAAATAGAATTTATTAATCGGTGCTTTGTCCTTTTATATTTAATTTGTGGATCCGGAAATGTTATCCATATTTCATCTACTTCTCCGGGAGAAAATACATGTTCAATTAATTCAATTTGAGTGCGCAAAAAACCAACATTTTTTATTTGTTGTTCTATGGCTGTTTTTGCTCCTCTCCAAAAACGTGCTCCTTTAATATCTATTCCTAAAAAGTTTTTATCAGGAAAATGTTGCGCTAAACCAACGGAATATTCGCCCTTTCCACAACCCAATTCAATGATTATGGGATTATCATTTTTAAAAAATTCTTCTTTCCATTTACCTTTATAATGAAAATTAGAAAGTATTTCATCTCTCGTAGGCTGTATTACATTATTAAAAGTCTTGTTTTCAGCAAATTTACGAAGTTTATCCTTGCCCATAATTTAGTATTGAATGTACAAAAATAACTATATTCGTACACATTTCAAATTTCTTTATTGTTAGCTAGTTTCATAATGTGACAATAAATGAATACCCCTAAATATAATTAAGATCTGCTAACTAAAAACGTTTCCTTTTAAATCTTCTTAAATTTCTTTAAAATTCATTAAAATATTAAAATTAAAGTTTCAATTATTATCGTATTTATTAATTCATTCATAAAAAATTTCATATACTTAAAATTAATTTAATATTTTTATGGATTAAACACTATTATCAATGAAACTTTCTCAACCAAAACTTACTCCTAAAATACTTTGGCTTATGGCTATTAGTTCAGGACTAGTAGTAGCAAATAACTATTATAACCAACCATTATTGGGTTTAATGGCCAAAGATTTTAATGTCAGTGAATCAAAAATAAGCGGAATAACCATGTTTACGCAGATCGGCTACGCTTGTGGACTATTTTTTCTGATTCCTTTAGGTGACATGTTTCGTAGAAAAAAAATTATTCTTATTGATTTTATATTCATTATTGGTAGTTTATTAGCTATGGCTGTCAGTCCTTCCATAGAATTATTATTTCCTATAAGTTTTATAATAGGCTTTACCTCAGTTATTCCACAATTGTTTATACCCATGGCTGCAACTTTGGCAGCTCCGGAAGATAAACCTAAAGCCGTTGGATTTGTGATGAGCGGATTACTCATCGGTATATTGGGATCGAGAGTTTTAAGTGGATATATCGGCGATATTTTAGGATGGAGAGAAATGTTTTATATCGCAGCTATATTAATGGGTGTTGTGTATCTTTTGATATATTTTAATTTACCGGAAATCTACCCGAATTTTAAAGGAAATTATAAAAAGTTAATGCTTTCACTCGTTGAGCTTTTTAAAACAGATTCATCATTACGCTCTGCCGCTTTACGAGGAGGACTTAGTTTTGCTTCTTTAAGTGCTTTTTGGACTCCTTTGGTTTTCCATCTTGAAGAAAATTTTCATTTAAGCGACGGAACAGCAAGTAATATAGCCGGAAAATTTGGCTTAATAGGTGCATTTGGAGCTCTGGCTGCTGCCCTCATGGGAAAAGTTATATCTAAATTCAATAAAAATACAATACTTGTTTTTACTGCATTATTGATTTTACTTTCATGGATTATATTCTACTATGGAGGTTATTCTTATTTGGGTTTAACTATTGGGATCATATTAATTGATATTGGGGTGCAATCTACCCAAATTACTAATCAATCTATTATTTTTTCAAATCACCCGGAAGCAGGTAATCGTGTAAATACTATTTATATGACCAGTTATTTTATCGGTGGATCACTGGGAACCTTTATTTCCGCCTATGCTTTTGAAATTTATAATTGGACCGGTGTCATTAGTGTAGGTAGTTTTTTCGCTATAATAATGTTAATATTCCATTTACTTTCAATAAAACGATAATGTATTGTTAGTTTATTTCTTTTATAATTATTGATAGTATAAAATAAACAAGTATTATTTAATTCATTAAACCGGTGACAACTGACTTTATTTCATAAAAAAAACTCCTATTTTCTAGGAGTTTTAATTTTTTTTTAACAGCAGCTAAATTATTTGGATTGTGGAATATAAATTTGAAATCCTAAACCAAAACCTAAACCACTTTGTTTGTTTCCGTTGTTAATATTTTGAATTGCAGCTGCATAGTTATATCCGATTGTACCTTCTAACGCTACAGAACGGGTAATAAAATGAGCGTAACCCACATTTACACCAAAGGCAAATCCACTGTCTGAGCTTCCGTTAACTGCTGCTCCTTTGAATCCAACATCACCTTCAGCAAAAAATCTTCCGGTTTCTTTAGCACCTTCAGGGAAGTAATACCTTACAAAAGGCATAACCCCATAGTTCCAAATAGGTTTTTCATCATCTTGAAATACTGCCCCGAAATCTATAGCTGCACCAACGGCTATTCCATGAGAAAGAAAATACCCAACTCTAGGAGTTAAATTAAATGAAAATCCTTTGTTTTCGAAATCATAGCCGAGATTTGTAATACCTGCTCCGGTCAACCAGCTTCCTTTTTGAATTGGTGTAGAACCTACGTTAGCCGAAGTTTGTGGTGTAGTTACAATCTGTGCATTTGATATTGCTATACTACCTAAAAAAATAGTAAACAATAAAAGTACTTTTTTCATAATTATTATATTATTTTTATACACCATAGTAAACGACAAAACCTATGCCAAAATTTTAACAAAATATTATATTTTTTTTAATTAGAATAATTTGGTGCTTCTTGAGTAATTATAACATCGTGAGGATGACTTTCTTTTAGTCCTGCTGAAGAAATTTTAACCATTTTACTTTCTTTTTGCAATTTTACTATATCTTCTGTACCGCAATAGCCCATACCTGCACGAATTCCTCCACATAATTGATAAACCACATCGGATAATTTTCCTTTGTAAGGAACTCTTCCTTCAATTCCTTCCGGTACTAATTTTTTTGTTCCTGACTGGAAGTAACGGTCTTTGCTTCCTCTTTTCATGGCAGAAATTGAACCCATACCTTGATAACTTTTGAACTTTCTTCCTTGAAAAATAATTTCATCTCCTGGTGCTTCATCGGTTCCGGCAAATAAAGATCCCAACATGACACAGGATGCACCGCTGGAAATAGCTTTAACTATATCTCCCGAAAGTTTAATTCCTCCATCTGCAATCACCGGTATTTGATGCTGATTTGCATATTCATAGACATTATATATGGCAGATAATTGCGGCACTCCCACTCCCGCTACTACTCTAGTGGTACATATAGATCCGGGACCTACTCCCACTTTTAATGAATTGGCTCCGGCTTCTATTAAATCTTTTGCCGCTTGTGCGGTAACTATATTTCCACCAACAATATCTAAATCAGGAAAAGAAGCTCTGATTTCTCTGATTTTATTTAATACATTGATTGAATGTCCATGAGCAGAATCTACTGCAATTATGTCCACTCCGGCTTTAACTAATGCTTCAACTCTTTCTAAGGTATCATCCCCTACTCCTACCCCTGCTCCCACTCTAAGTCTTCCTTCAGAATCTTTACATGAATTGGGATATTCCAACAAATTATCAATATCTTTAATGGTAATCAACCCTATTAATTTGTTGTGATCATCTATAATAGGGAGCTTTTCAATCCTATTATTTAATAATATTTGCTTGGCTTGTTCCAAAGAAGTATTTTTTGAAGAAGTAATAATATGTTCTTTGGACATGACATCTTCTACTTTCTGATTTAAATCCGATTGATATTTAATATCTCTATTGGTAATTATTCCGACTAAGGTATCATCTTCTTCTATTACAGGCAAACCGGATATTTTATATTCTCTCATTAGCATAAGCGCATCCTGTAAGGTATGGTTTCGACTTAAGGTAATGGGATTGGAGATCATGCCGTTTTCTGACCTCTTTACTTTGTTAACTTCAACAGCCTGTTGATCTATCGGCATATTTTTGTGAATAAATCCAAGACCTCCTTCTCTGGCAAGAGCAATGGCTAAACCTGATTCAGTTACAGTGTCCATAGCTGCTGAAACTATTGGAATGTTTAATTGAATTCTTTTAGTTAACTGGGTTTTTAAATTTACTTGAGAAGGTAGAATCTCTGAATAAGAAGGAATAAGCAAAACATCATCAAATGTGATAGCTTCTTCTACAATTTTAGAACTAAGCGACATATTGTTTTTTGCCAAGCAAATATATAATTTTTTTTCTAAAAAAATAATTTAATTTTTTTAAAAAAGTATATAATCAAAATAATACATGATAAAATAATACGTAATTTTTTATAAAAAGACTAATTATTTATAAAAATAAATTAAATTGATATAGATATTTTGGATTTATTTTTATTAAAATTATAAATATTTTTTTCTACAATTTAAATTAATTCTTACTACAATTTTTTACATTGTGAATTTCTTACGCTTGATTTTTATCCACATTTCTTTTTTGATATTCTGCTTTCAGTTTATAATTAAATCTCGCTTTAAATTTTTGGATTTTAGGTGCAATCGTATAGCTGCAATAAGGTTGATTAGGATTTTGTTCGTAATATCTTTGGTGATAATCTTCAGCCGGATAAAATTCTTTAAAAGGTACTATTTCTGTCACATATTTACCTTTCCATAAGTCAGAAGATTCTGATTTTTTTAAAGATTCTTGAGCAAGAATTTTTTGTTCTTCGTTTCTATAAAAGATAACAGATCTATATTGAGTGCCAATATCATTTCCTTGTCTGTTTAATTGAGTCGGATCATGTAAAAACCAAAAAACATCTAATATTTCTGAAAAAGAAATTTCTTCAGGATCATATTCAATTTCAATTACTTCCGCATGTCCCGTAGTGCCCGTACAAACATCTTTATAATTAGCATTTTCTTTTTTTCCTCCGGAATATCCTGCCGTAACCTTAGTAATACCGTTTAACATTTCAAAACAAGGACTTAAACACCAAAAACATCCTCCTCCTAATGTAATTTTCTCTAATTTTTTTCTCATTATATCCGTTTTCTTTTCTTGTGATTGATTGGTCTGACAACTAAACAAAAGTAAATTAATAGCATTAAAAAAAATAAATAATTGCTTTTTTATATTATTTGTTAGAACTAGTTGCATATTTATAAAACAGTTATAAAAATTTAAGTATTTAATATTATTCTTTATTAAACAAAAACTGTACTAAAATTTATTTTTTTTTAAATATTTTAGACAAACAAAAGGATTTATTTATATTTTTTTTTGAATAAATAAATTATTCCATAAAAAAAATATTTATTTTGTTTAGGAAATCATTCTAAATTATGTTATAAGAAAGTATGATTACGGTAATTAATTTGCTAACTTTGCATATTACCTATTCTATAACATGAGTACAGATACTGCAAATAAAAATTTTGAAATTGTTAAAGATGTTTTTATAAAATATTTAGAAGATCGAGGTCATAGAAAAACTCCTGAAAGATTTGCTATCGTTGAGGAGATCTATTCAACGGATGAACATTTCAATATCGATTGGCTGTATATGAGAATGAAAGAAAAAAATTATAGAGTGAGTAGAGCCACTATTTATAATACCATTGAAATTCTTTTAGATGCCAAGTTAGTCCGAAAACATCAATTTGGAGAAGGACTTCAAGCTTTATATGAAAAATCATATTTTGCTAAGCAACATGATCATATCTTAATGATCGATTCGGGAGAAGTTATTGAATTTTGTGATCCTAGACTTCAAACAATTAAAGATTCTTTAGAAAAAATATTTAATATTGAAATCGAAAGTCATTCTTTATATTTTTATGCAAAAAAGAAAAGTAAGTAAATGAATTTAAAAATTATATTTTTTATTTTCTTTATATTCACAGGTGTATTTTTATTTTCTCAAGTTACCCCTCCGGCTTCTTCAAAAAAGGATAATCCCAAACCCATAAATCTTATCAATGCCGACATGGAAGAGGTGAATGAGCATGTATTTAACGGAAATATTGTTTATTCAGGACATGTCATAGCAGAACACGAAACTTCTCATTTAGAAGCAGATTCAATCATTTATTTTAGCGATAAAAATTTTATTGAAGCAAGAGGAAATGTTTTTTTTAGGGATAAACAATCTACCTTGAATTGTAAAAAATTGACTTATAATGGAATAACCAGAAATGCCATCGCCTATCATAATGTAAAATTAGTTACCCCTGATCAAACGGTTGAAACCGAGGAAATGATCTATGATGCCAATCGGGATGTTGCCTATTTTGACAATTGGGGAACAGTTTATAAAGGCGAAAATATAACTCATACAAAAGTTGGAAAATATTTTGTTAAAGATAATCGAATTGAATTAGGGGAAAATTCTACGTTAGAATCTCCGGAATATATATTAGAAGGGTCTGATATTAAATACGATGCTAAAAATGAAATTGCAACATTTACTAAATTTACCCGCATAACCAATAAAAAAGATCCCACCGTTTACGTAACGGGAAGTACGGGTTCTTACAATACCAAAACCAAACAATCCGATTTAAAAAATGACGGAAAGGTTTATTACCAAGGGAAAATATTATCCGGCAATGATTTATTTTTTGATGAAATAAAAGGTTTTGGTAGAGGAATTAAAAACGTTAAATTGGAAGAACCTAAAGAAAAAAGATTTTTAATCGGTGAATATGCTGAAGTATATCAATTTAAGGATTCTGCAATGATTACAGGAAGGCCTTATATGGTAAAAGCATTTACTAAAGATTCTTTATATATTCATTCCGATACCTTGATTGCTATTCAAGGAAAAGATAAAAAATCCACCATTCGGGGGTATCATAACGGAAGGCTTTTCAAATCGAATGTTTCCGGAAAAAGCGATTCTCTGGTGTATCAAGAAACCATTGGTAGAATTGATTTTTATAAAAAACCCATATTTTGGTCAACAGGAGGAAGACAATTAACCGCAGATACTCTTTCTGCGTATTTAAATAGTTCCAGTCAAGCCATAGATTC
This sequence comes from Apibacter sp. B3706, assembly GCF_011082725.1. NCBI lineage: Bacteria > Pseudomonadati > Bacteroidota > Flavobacteriia > Flavobacteriales > Weeksellaceae > Apibacter > Apibacter sp. B3706. The sequence goes on from NZ_CP049715.1 coordinate 1,347,843, forward strand.
CATTTATGGCAGATCCCATGCTTTTGTAATTAGTAAAGTAGATTCTTTAAGTCCTAAATTGGAATTCAATCAAGCAAAAGGAAGAATGCTTCATGCCTATTTTCAAAACGAAGAACTTCATTTAGTAGATTTAAAAGGTAATGCCGAATCCATCACTTATGTAGAAGAAGAATCTAAAACGAAAGGTAAACAACGGACGGGAATCAGCATATCTGTATGTGGAATTTTACAAGGTGAGTTTGTTGAACGCAAAATGGATATTGTTTCTTGTCAGCTAAGTGCAGAATCAAAATTATACCCTGAAAGTAGGCTTCCCGAGCAAAACAGATATTTACCTGAATTTGAATGGAGAGATGACGAAAGATTAAAAAAATGGCAAGATATATTCCCGGATGTCTTTCCCTATAATAAAAACGAGCCTAGAAAAACCATTGAGCAACTATTGGAAGAAGAGAAAAAACAAAATGCAAAAGTCAGCAATCGATAATTATCAGATACCTATATAAATATCTATATTTGCATCTTACATTAATATAAATTAGTATGGAAAGAGAAATAATTCGATGCGAATGGGTAGGATCTGATGACATATACAAAAAATATCATGATGAGGAATGGGGCAAACCGGTATATGATGACCGATTACTATTTGAATTTCTTTTACTTGAAGGATTTCAAGCCGGTCTTAGTTGGATTACGGTATTAAAAAAAAGAGAGAGTATTCGTGAAGCTTTTGACCATTTTGATTATAAAAAAATTTCACAATATACTCAGGAAAAAATGGATCGTTTACTTCTCAATGAAGGTGTTATTAGAAATAAATTAAAAATTAAAGCTGCCACAACCAATGCACAAAAATTTATGGACGTGCAAAATGAATTCGGAAGTTTTAGCAATTATTTATGGAACTTTGTCAACCACACACCTATTTGCAACCACTGGGAGACCATTAAAGAAGTTCCCGCTTCAACTCAACTTTCCGATAGTATTTCAAAAGATTTAAAAAAGCGTGGATTTAAATTTGTGGGTACAACTATTATTTATGCATTTTTACAGGCAGTTGGAGTGGTTAATGATCATACTCTTACTTGCTCATTTCATCCTGTTAATCATTAGTTGATTGTAAACATGTTTTTTTCAATTTACTTTTATATTTAATGACTAATTATAAAAAATCTCTCTTTAGGACCCATTGTACTATTCAGTAAAAAACACAGAATTAAAAAAATTGTATAATTATTGAAAGATACCTGTTATGTTAAATCACATTATGCAGTAATTACACATACCTTATAAAATTTAATAGTATTACACATTATTAAAAAACAATACATTTGATAAATAAATCGAGTTTAAAGCAGATTAATTTTATATGTTAGAAAAAAAAGAAGCATTATATGAAAAAGCTATTCTAATCGGATTGATTACTCAAAACCAAGATGAAGAAAAGTTAAATGAATACATGGATGAATTGGAGTTTTTGGCAAATACAGCCGGAGCTGTAGTTTATAAAAGATTTACGCAAAAGCTGGATCAGCCACACTCTAGAACGTTTGTAGGAAAAGGAAAGTTGGAAGAAATTAATAGTTATGCTAAAGAACATGAAATCGATACAATTATTTTCGATGATGAACTGACTCCTTCTCAACTTAAAAATATAGAAAAAGAATTAGACAGGAAAATTATTGACCGTACGAATCTTATATTAGATATTTTTGCTCAACGAGCAGAAACATCCTATGCCAGAACACAAGTGGAACTTGCTCAATATGAATATCTTCTTCCTCGCTTAACTCGTATGTGGACTCACCTGGAACGTCAAAAAGGAGGTATTGGATTGAGAGGACCGGGAGAAACTGAAATTGAAACCGACCGACGTATTATCAGAGACAGAATATCCTTGCTTAAAGAAAAATTAAAATCGATTGATAAGCAAATGTCAACTCAACGAAACAATCGAGGAAAATTAGTTAGAGTAGCTTTGGTTGGATATACTAATGTAGGAAAATCTACCTTAATGAATGTGTTGAGTAAATCGGAAGTTTTTGCCGAAAATAAATTATTTGCAACACTAGACACAACTGTAAGAAAAGTTGTAATAGGTAATCTTCCTTTTTTACTAACCGATACAGTCGGCTTTATAAGAAAATTACCTACTCAGCTGGTAGAGTCGTTTAAATCAACGTTAGATGAAGTAAGAGAGGCTGATCTCTTGATCCATGTAGTTGATATTTCTCATCCCAGCTTTGAAGATCATATTAATTCCGTAAATACCATATTGGCTGAAATAGGTTCTGCAGATAAACCAACAATAATGGTATTTAATAAAATTGATAATTTTTCTTATGAAAGAAAAGATGAAGATGATCTAACACCGGTTACCAAAAGAAATTATTCGTTAGACGATTGGAAAAAAACATGGATGGCTAAATCCAAATATCCTAGTGTTTTTATTTCTGCTTTAACTAAAGAAAATTATGAAGAATTGAAGAAAATTATTTATAATCAAGTTAAAGATATCCATACACAACGATTTCCTTATAATGATTTCCTCTTTGAATATTACGATCAAGAAGGAAAAGAAATATAATTTAAAATACAAAAGGGCTTAATAATAAGCCCTTTTTGTTTTATATTTTTTATTAAAAAAAATTATTTTGCTCGGTTACAATAAATTCTCCAATTAACTAATAAGGCGGAAGGAAAATTCCTTTTAATTCTTTTTAAATCAGATTTTGCTGATTCTCTCTTAAAATAATCTCCGGCCAAAAGTCTCCAATCAGGACGTAAATAACTTTTTTCAACCCGTAACTCAGGGAATAACTTTCTAAATTCTGTAGTCAACGTATTAATTTCCTTCTCTGTTTTAGCTTCTCCAACTTTGATCATAAAACCGGGTATATCGTTACGTCTGCCACAAATGTTTTCAGGAGAAACAGGCCTGTTCACCGGTTTTTTATCGGTGGAAGAAATAGGTTTAGATTCTCGCGTGGTGTCTCCAAATTTTTTGCATAATTCATCTTCACTAACCATTTTCAATATTTCTTCATCAGCATTAATAATCAGCTTTCCCCCGGTAGCTGAATCTACTTTAGTAATGATTTGCTGGGCTTTAAAAGAAATACATATAAAAAAAAGTAATAAAAAAATATAGCTTTTCATTTGGATATTATGATAAAATTAACTACACAAAAATAGCATTTTATAATTAAATCTAAAGAAATATGCTATTTAAAAGAGACTAAAAGTTAATTTAAGAAATAAATTTTTATCGAAAGTTGGAAGGTGATAGGCTCCCATTCTATAATAAATTCCCAATCCAAAATAGTAAATTAGCTTATTAAGCTCCATTCCAACTTCTTGATAATAGTTGTCGGGAACTGAAAAAGAAGTTAATTTATGGATTTCTTTATGATTCATATTTCCTAGTAATCCATTATAAACTAAAGAAAATTGCAACCTACTGTTTCCTATAAAATTTATGTCTTTAAAAGAATGAGTTAAGAAAAAAGCCACATATTTATCCGCATAAAACTCTCCGGGTGCTAAGGTTTCCAGTGATCGATAGCCTTTCATTGAAAATCTATTTCCTATTGATTTTCCTACTTTCGCAGTACCAAAACTTCCATAATTATTCCATAAAACCGTTTTTCCGAAAATATATCCGGAATTCATAACTAAGGAACTCTCCCCTATTGGATTAATTACAGATATATGAGCAGCTAAATCAAAACGATCATAGTTGAAATCAGCTCCTAAAGTTTTCCACCCTTTGGTATAATCAAAGTATAAATAAACGGGCTTATCTTCTACCGTCATTTTTCCTTCCGGAGTCATCAGGTATTTAGCAAATGGTGTGTATTTAAGGTGTAAAGAAGTTGAAAATAAAGTAAATTTATGAGAAGGCGAATAAGATTTAAATGAATATTCATAATCCGATTTTTGAACTTCATAATTCGCTTCCACCGAAGCAGTAACTTTCTTTACTATATCTTGTTCATAAGCGAGCTTTCCTCCTCTGTAAGTATAAAAAATTGAATTTTGAATGTAATTTAATTCGTCCTTTATTTGTTCCTCACGATTAGGGAATCTATCAATAGTTTTCGAAAATGGATTTACATCAGAGTATCCTAAAAGCTTTATTTTTCCATTATTTTTTTTGTTGACATTAAAATCCATTCCCAACGCACCTTTACTGTTGGTATTTTTCGTCCCGAAGGCAAGATATCCGAGTATGGATATATTTTTACTAAACTTGTAATTGGTTTTTCCTCCTAACTGAAACCTAAATCCTTCATAATCATTATAATTCATCAAATTCAATACATTTAAATCCACTTTACCTAAAGGTAATTTCCAATTTTTTACCGAATTCAAAAGACGAACATTTTTTTCAATGGGTAACACATTGAAAAAGCTGGAATTTGCATAGGTATTCTTTTCTCGTTGCGTTAAAGGAGTTTTACGAAAGTTTTTAATTTTAGATTCCGTATTCGTATTAAAATCTTTTTCCAATTCATATTCATACCCTCTAAAATCTTTTCTTGTAAAAGACTTATTGGATGTAAAATGAGACGTTGTCATCTGGATAACTATCCAGGGAGAAAACAAAAATTTTTGTTCCTTGTTGGAATTTGTCAAAAATTTGGTAACATCAATGGTACTTACTCTTATTTTATTGGTTTTAGACTTTAAATACCATATCCCTTTGAACGATTTCCATTGATATTCAAAATAACGAGTATAATTTGAGTTATATTCCTCACCTGAATATTTAACCACTGCAAAACTTTTAGCGTCAATATACAATGTTCCCCTGCTCCCATTTACTAACAAGTTTTTTTTGGATCCGAATGAAATAATGTAATTTTTTTTAGTATCGATTACAATACTGTCAATTAATTTAAAATTATAGGAATTGAATTTATTCTTGAAAAGATTAGGAAATTCTTCTTGAAAAAAAGGTTCAGAAAACAACTCATAAAAAGGTTTTTTAAAGCCCGAAACCTGATCGGCTAAAATTATATTTTTTTTCCCGTATCTTGTGTCATATCTGCATTTCAACACCCGCTCTCCTAAAAATATATATTCCTTTTTCTCAAACTTTGCAATCTCAGATGAATCACTATTTATACTATGCATAACATTACTAAAATCATCAATATAGAATTTAGTATATAAAAAATAATTATAAGAATTTAAATGATTAGGATGGTTAATTTTTTCGTTCTTTTTAACCATTTTTAAAATTTTATAAACACGGGAATGAGGATGATCCGGTACATAATATTTCATCTCTAAATTCTGAGAGAACATAAATATTTGAAATAATAAAAAAATATAAACCGGAAAATTCTTCATATAGTCAAATAAAAGTGTATTACAACTAAGTTTAAAATTAAAACTTAATCATACTTTATTTTAGGGGCAAATATAAAGTATTTAACATAAACAAATTTCTATAAAAATAGTACATTTGCTATTTATGATTGAATAAATAATACAACTCAAAAATGGATTATTTTATTGTAGCTGAAAATGTTACCCGAACTTATGAAGACAAAATTGCCTTAGATAACTTCAACATAAAAATTCCTAAAGGCAGTATCTATGGAATTTTAGGTCCGAACGGTGCCGGAAAAACTACGTTTATAAGAATCATTAATCAAATCACTAAGCCGGACAGCGGTACAATTTATTTTAATGGAGAGCCTCTACAACCCAAACATATTTCACATATAGGTTATATGCCGGAAGAAAGAGGACTGTATAAAAATATGAAAATTGGCGAACAGGCAATTTATTTAGCCCAGCTCAAGGGCATGAATAAAACGGAGGCCAAGTCGCGTTTAGAATATTGGTTTGATAAACTAAAAATTGAAAAATGGTGGAATAAAAAATTGAGCGAATTATCTAAAGGAATGGCTCAAAAAATTCAATTTGTAGTTACTGTATTACATAATCCCGAATTATTAATTTTTGACGAGCCTTTCAGCGGATTTGATCCTGTAAATGCCAATCTTATAAGAGATGAAATTCTAGAGCTTAAAGAAAAAGGGACTACCATTTTATTTTCATCTCATCGAATGGAATCTGTTGAGGAACTTTGTGATTATGTTGCTCTTATCCATAATTCAAAAAAAATTTTAGATGGTTCAGTTAAAGATATCAGACATAAATTTAAACAAGGAAAATTTAATATCAGGATTACTGATATACAATCCCATGATATTGAACACCTACTATCTAATCATCCGATCGAAAATTTAATAAAAATGGATAATGAATATTCATTTTCAATTAAACTAACCGACCGGGAAAGCTCAAAATCCCTTTTATCAGAACTTTCATCTATAGGAACAATCCTTTCTTTTTATGAAGAAATCCCCGGTATGAATGAAGTTTTTATTAATGCTGTAAATTCAAAAAATCTATGAGAAATATCTTTTTGGTAATGAGAAGAGAATTTCTTACTCAGGCAAGAAAAAAATCTTTTGTTCTTATTACTTTTTTTGCTCCGATATTAGTAATCCTAGCCGTAGCAATCATTGGTTTTATGATTAAAATTAATGAAAGCAATTCACGTATTGCAATCATTGATTCAACCCATGAATTTTATTCTGATTTTAAGAGTAATGAAAAAAATATCTTTAATTTTTATACAGAAAATGATTTACAAGCTTTAAAAGATTCTTTAGCACAAAGTAATTCATTAGATGCTATCTTGTATATACCCAAAACCAAAGATTTTCTATTAAATAATTTACAAGATCATATCCAACTTTATACAAACAAAAATCTGAACAAAAATCTTCTCTATTCATTAGAAAAAACTATCAATAAAAAAATTGAAGAAAAAAGAAGAAAATTATTAGGAATAAATCAATCTGATATAGATAAAATTAACTCCAAAATATCTTTACAAATTACTAATGTTAAAGAAGGCAAATCAGAGGATAACCACTTAATTAAAGAAATTCTTTCTTTGTCATTAATGTATATAAATCTTATGTTTTTTATTATTTACGGAACACGTGTAATGAGAAGCATTATGGAAGAAAAAAATAACAGGGTGGTTGAAATAATTATTTCATCTGTTAAACCTTTTGAATTAATGATGGGAAAAATATTGGGTACAACGTTAATTGCTTTAACTCAATTTTGTATATGGATTGGAATGACCCTGCTCCTTCTTAGTATGGGTAAATTGATATTAGGACATGAATTAACGCTTTCCATTCAACAAAATGATTTACGAAATATTCTTAATCAAGAAATGCAAATTCAAATTAGCGACACTATTAATGCCCTTTTCAATCTTAACTATCCGTTAATTATTTTCGTTTTTCTTTTCTTCTTTTTTACGGGATATTTATTTTACAGTTCTTTTTTTGCTGCCATTGGAGCAGCAGTGGATAATGATACAGAAACTCAACAATTTATTCCAATAATTGTAATCCCCCTACTTTTAGGCGCTTATGGATGCATAAGTATCATAAACAATCCGGAAGGACCTGTGGCATTTTGGTTAAGCATTATTCCTTTTACCTCTCCCATGGCTATGGTTACCAGATCCTTTTATGGAATACCGGGTTGGCAATTGGCAATATCAATTATTACCATGGTCGGATCGGTATTAGTAATGGTTTTTATTGCAAGTAAAATTTATAGGATTGGTATACTTATGTATGGAAAAAAAGTAACTATAAAAGAAATTTTCAAGTGGATTAAACAATCATAATATATTTCTCTGCTTTATTTCTTACTCCGAAAATTAGTAAATAAGAATTCAATTGATGTTTTTATGTAAAGGGCTTTAATTTATTTTTAAATCAATCGGTACCTCTATAGCACAATCAAAAATTTAAAAAGTAAAAATTTAGAACATGAATTAAAATAAATTTTATATTTATGCTCAAATACCATCTTATTAATTAAAAAAATCCGTTCTGATGGAAAAAAACTCTTTTATTAAATCCCAAGGCTTGGGTAACGAATACATAGTAATCAATGAAGATACTATTACTTTTCCTTTAACTGAAAAAGCCATTCAAAAAATCTGTAACGTAAACTTCGGAATAGGTTCTGATGGAATATTAGTAAAAACAAAGTCAGAAACGGCTGACATAGGTCTGAAAATTTTTAATCCGGATGGTTCCGAAGCAGAAAAAAGCGGAAATGGATTAAGAATTTTTTGTAAGTATGTATACGATTATAAAATTATTCCTCAAAAGGAATTTACAGTAGAAACCAAAGGAGGAAAAGTTCGTGCAACCATACAAGAAACTTTAAATGAGAGGGCTGCTTTAATAACAGTAGATATGGGTCATGCCATTTTTGATTCAAAACAAATACCCACTTCCTTTAATTCGGAAGAAGTACAAGATGAACGTATTACTATCGATGATCAAGAGTTTCTAATCAATTGTGTTTCTGTTGGAAATCCACATTGTGTGATTCTCAAAGAAAATTTAGATAGTGAGGAAATAAAAAAATATGGACCTAAAATTGAAACGTTTTCAAAATTTCCTAACCGTATAAATGTTCAATTTGCAAAAGTACTGAATAGAGATGAAGTTCAAATATTAATTTGGGAAAGAGGGGCCGGTTTCACTTTAGCCTCAGGAAGTTCGTCTTGTGCGGTAGCAAGTGTATTAAGAAAAAAAGGGTTAATAAATAATAAAGTAACCATTAAAATGCCCGGAGGAGAACTTAAAATAGAAATTGATGATCATTGGCAAATAAGAATGACCGGAGAAGTTCGCCAAATTTGTGAAGGTGTTTTGCATGAAGAATTAATAAACAGTTTTTTATAATTATTCTCAATAAAAAAATATTTTCTGAATTTGATAAATGATAACTTAAAATTGTTAAAATATTTTTAAAATCTAATATTTGATGGAAAAAATTATTAATTTTTTTAAAAAAGCATTTATTAACTAGTAAATTTATAGATATTTGTAATCTGATTTTTTTCCACTATTTAAAATGAAAATAAAGTATCACGATTTAATTCAACAAACTTTTGATTTTCCACAGCCCGAATTTAAGGTTGATAACGGAAATTTATTATTTCATGACATCCCTTTAATGGACTTAATTGAAAAATTCGGAACTCCTTTTAAGTTCAATTATTTACCTAAAATATCGCAAAACATACAACAAACCAAAAAATGGTTTAAAAAGGCTTTTAAGGAAAATAATTACAATAATGAATATAGATATTGTTATTGTACGAAATCAAGTCATTTTTCATTCGTGGTTGAAGAAGCTTTAAAAAATAAAATTAGTTTGGAAACTTCTTTTTCAAACGATATGGAAATTATACGAAGATTATACGATAAAGGAATTGTCGATAAAAATATAGAAGTTGTTTGCAACGGATTCAAAACCGATGAATATTTAAAAATTATTTCGGAAATGATTAACGGCGGCTTTTCTAACATATTACCTGTATTGGATAATTTCAGAGAAATCGATCGACTTTCCGACAGCATAGATACTAATTTTAATATAGGTATTCGAATTGCCTCTGAGGAAGAACCTAAATTTGAGTTTTATACTTCTCGTTTGGGAATCGGATATAAAGATATTGTTCCCTTTTATGCTCAAAAAATCCAAAATCATCCTTTTGCTCGTTTAAAGATGTTGCATTTCTTTATCAACACGGGGATTAAAGATACTTCCTATTATTGGAACGAACTTTATAAATGTTTGCGAGTTTATGCTCGATTGAAAAAAATCGCACCCGAAGTGGATTCGCTCAATATAGGAGGAGGTTTTCCTATAAAAAATTCCTTGAATTTTGATTACGACTATTATTATATGGTCAATGAGATTACTTACCAAATAAAAAAATTCTGTGTTGAAGAAGGAGTAGAAGAACCTACTTTATATACCGAATTTGGTTCATTCACTGTTGGAGAAAGTGGAGGGATTGTTTACAAAATTTTAAGTCAAAAAAGACAAAATGATCGGGAAAAATGGGATATGATTGACAGTTCTTTTATGACAACATTACCTGATTCTTGGGCTATTTCTCGTCGTTTTACCATGCTTCCTATCAATCGTTGGGAAGATTCCTATGAACGGGTTTTCTTAGGAGGTCTTACTTGTGATAGCGATGATTATTACAATTCAGAACAACACGTTAATGCCATTTATCTTCCTATTTTCAGTGAAGAAAAACCTCTATATATAGGTTTTTTCAATACAGGAGCTTATCAAGATGCCATTAGCGGGTTCGGAGGGGTGCACCATTGTCTAGTTCCGCAGCCAAAACATATTTTGATCAATAAAAATAAAGACGGCGAATTTACTTATGAGGTATTTCGAGAGGAACAAAATTATAAGCAAATTTTAGATCTTTTAGGTTATTAGTAGCCCCATACAATAAATTGACAGATTCATAGTTTATAATTACAAAAAAGTACCATCAAGCGTACCTGATTTATTTTCTTGTAATTTTTACTATAATGCGTCTATTGCATAAATTTATACTAATTATATTCATTAGTTTATACTCCATTGTCTATTCTCAAAACGGGCAAGAAATATATACTTTTATGAATATGACCGTATCTGCCCGTCAAGCAGCTTTAGGAGGTAATGCTAATTCTTCTTGGGACAATGATCCTAATATGGCTATGTTCAATCCGGCAATGATGAACGATAAAATGCATAACCAAGCGGGAATAAATTATTCCTCTTATCTTGCAGATGTCAAATTGGGAGCTGTTTCCTATGTCTATAATCCCAAAGAAAGTAAGCACTATTTTTCCCTTCATGGAAGATATGTAGATTATGGAGATCTTAAAGCCGCCGATGAAATTGGAAATGTAACCGGAAAATTTACAGCAAAAGACGCAGCAGTAACTTTGGGTTATGCTTATAATATCTCTGATTTCTTTACCGTAGGCGGAAATTTATCTTATGTTACCAGTAAAATTGAAAGTTATACTTCTTCCGCTCTTTTGGCTGATCTTGGGGTGGTATTTCACGACATTGATTATTATACTACCGTTTCTGCTGTGGTTAGAAATTTTGGAGGGCAATTAACTTATTATAATGATAGAAGAGAAAAATTACCCATTCAAGCAAATTTAGGAATCTCGCAACGATTCGAAAAATTACCGATGGAGTTAACTCTTACCTTACATGACTTACAAAAATTTGATATTTCTTCACCAACTAATAAAAAGGGAGAAAAGATCAATGGAGGAAGAAAAATTATAGATCATATTTCGCTAGGCGCCGAACTTTTTCCCGAATCAGGATTCAACCTCAGAGCCGGATATAATTTTAAGAGAGGTAATGAATTGGCCATTGAAGATCAACGGTCATTTGCCGGATTAACTCTTGGTTTTGGTGTGAAAATTTCATATTTTCGCTTTGATTACGCTTGGGGGCGATATAATGCTGCGGGAAACACCAATACTTTTGGACTACGTATAGACTTGGAAAATATGTTTGCTCCTCGTTATGACTGGTAATAACATGAAAAACAACAAGATAAAACCTATAATTGCCATTGATGGTTATTCTTCCACTGGTAAAAGCTCCTATGCAAAAATGTTAGCCAAAGAATTTGGATGGATTCATATAGACACCGGTGCTATGTATAGAGCTGTAACTTTATATGCTATTGAAAATTTTTATAAAAATAATACTATAGATGAGTTAGCTTTACTAGCCCATTTAAATGATATTCATTTGGACTTTAAGCTAAATTCTGATTCCAATACCAATGAAATTTATCTTAATGGGAAAAATGTTGAAAATAGAATTCGTGCTTTTGACATATCTGAACATGTTTCATGGGTGGCAAAAATACCTGAAGTAAGAGAATATTTAGTAAAACAACAGAGAAATATCGGAAAAAACGGTGGGATTGTTATGGATGGTAGAGATATTGGAACGGTCGTATTTCCAAATGCTGATTTAAAATTTTTTATTACTGCCAGTATAGAAGAAAGAGCTAAACGAAGATTCACTGAATATAAAAATAAACACAAAAACATTTCTTTAGAAGAGGTTCAAGAAAATCTTAAGCAAAGAGATTACATCGATGGCAACCGATCGGTGTCACCATTAATTCAGGCCGCAGACGCCATTCTTATCGATAACACTCATTTAAGCAAAGAAGAAACCTATAATAAAATGGTTCAAATTGTTAAAGATAAATTTAAAATCTGATTTATAAAATAATCCTTTTTTATTTATCTTGATGCTGCTGATAATTCAGTTTATTTATAAAAAATTCGAAAATATAACTATTTGTTTATAGTTAACGGATTAATTTTTATAAAACAGTTTCTTATTGAATCTTATTAATAAGTAAATTTATAAGGATATTATTTTTCAATAAGATCTTTTATTGTAGAGAAGAAAATGAAAAACTATTCTTCTATCTCTTCTTGTTTATGATAGGCTTCTAAAATTTTTCTTACTAATTTATGTCTTACCACATCAATTTCTGTCAATTGCACAAAACCTATTCCCTTAACTCTTTTTAAAAGATGAACAGCTTCTTTTAAGCCGGATTTCTGGTGTTTAGGTAAATCTATTTGTCCGGGATCTCCCGTAATAATAAACTTCGCATTAGCCCCCATACGCGTTAAAAACATTTTCATTTGCAGATGGGTCGTATTTTGAGCTTCATCTAAAATTACAAAGGCTTCATCTAATGTTCGACCTCTCATAAATGCCAAAGGAGCAATTTGTACGACTCCTTTTTCAATATAAGAAGCAAGTTTTTCATGACTGATCATATCTCGTAATGCATCATACAAAGGCTGAAGATAGGGATCTAATTTATCTTTTAAATCACCGGGTAAAAATCCCAAACTTTCCCCTGCTTCCACAGCCGGACGAGTAAGCACAATTCTTTTTACTTGTTTATCTTTTAAAGCTTTTACAGCTAAAGCAACGCTAGTATAGGTTTTCCCTGTTCCTGCCGGACCAATGGCAAATACCATATCATTGTTTTCGACTGCTTTCACCAGCTTTTTAAGATTTTCTGTTTTAGCCCTAATAAGTTTTCCTCCTATTCCGTGAACGATAATATCTTCAGATTCGGATCTAAGCTCATTCTGCTTTTCTCCATTAGAGAGTATTCCCTCCAGAGCAATATCATTTAACTTATTATATCTGTTTATATATTCAGTTATTTCTTTAACTTTATTATTAAACAAAGTTAAATCCGCATCATTTCCTGCTGCCGACACTACCCGATCCCTTCCTGTAATTTTTAATTTGGGAAAATGATTAATCAACAGATTAAAGTTTTGATTATATTCACCATAGAAAGTTTTTAAATCCACCCCTTCTAAAGTAATTCGTATTTGATTCAAATTTTAACTCCTTTTTTAATTTTACATAACAAAAATAAGCAATAACTTTGTGTAGGATAATAAAAAATGGGAATAATAACACTTACCACCGATTTTGGTTTAGACGATTACCATGTGGCTGCTCTTAAAGGTGCTATATACAGCCAAATTTCGGATATTATAGTCGTTGATATCTCACATCAAATTATGCCTTTTGATTTAATTCAAACTGCTTATATTATTCAAAATTCATACAAAAATTTTCCTAAAGGAACCATTCATATAATTGGTGTCGACGCGTTGCCTTCTCCTTTTGTAAAATCTTTAGCTGCAGAAATCAACGGTCATTTTTTTATATGCAATGATAACGGCATTCTTTCTTTAATCGCTGAAGAATATATTCCCGATCAGGTATATGAAATCACGATTAATAAATACGATGATCTTCATTTTTTAACTAAAGACCTTTTCATTCCTGTGGCCTGTCATCTTGCCAGAGGCGGAAAAATAGAATTAATAGGTAGAAAAATAAATTCTTATAAAGAATTAACTCAACCCAAACCGGTAGAAAAAAGCGAAGATAATTCGTTAACAGGAATGGTTATTCATGTAGATAATTTCGGTAATGCAATAACCAACATTAGTAAAGAACAATTTCACCAATTTGGAAAAAAAAAGGACTTTATAATTTTTGCCAGAAACGTTCAATTCACTGAAATTAAATCTAAATATACCGATATACTTGGGACAGATTCTGAGGACAAAAAATATCATGGAAAAGCTTTTGCTATTTTTAATTCTTCGGGCTATTTACAAATTTCCATGTATAAGAGTAATTTAAAAACCGTTGGAGGGGCCAGTTCTCTAATGGGCTTATATATAGGAACTAATATTCGCATTGTTTTTTCTTAGTTAGTAAATCATATTTTTTATACTTCCTATTTTATACACATGTTTACCTATACATGTGATCATTCATGTGTAATACTTTTATAAATTCTGATTTATATTTTTTAGAAAAAAAATAAGAACACAAAAATATACTTTGGTACAATATTTTCACATCTACACATCAGAATAAATTTAAAAATTATTTATAACATTCTATTTTATAAAAAAATTAGTTTATTTTGTTCGTTTAAACAATTAAAATATAATATATTATGAAAATTACCATAGATGATTTCCGTGTGTTAGAAGGAAAATCAGTAAACCTTAAAAATTATACTACTCAATCACCTGAAAATTTCAAAAAAAATAAAAAAGAGATAAAGAAAATAATTAAAAGTATAGATTATTATCAAAATATTTTAAATGCTGAAAACAAACAATCTTTATTAATTATTTTACAAGGAATTGATGCTGCCGGAAAAGACAGTTCCATACGAGCAATCATGACGGGAGTAAATCCTCAAGGAGTAAATGTATCATCTTTTAAAACACCTTCTTCTTTAGAGTATGAACATGATTATTTATGGAGACATATTATCAAAATTCCCGAACGTGGGAAAATAGAAATATTTAATCGTTCTCATTATGAAAACGTATTAGTTTGCAAAGTACATCCTGAATTTATTTTAAATGAAAAAATTCCTACTATAAATTCTGTCAAAGATATTAATGATGGGTTTTTCGAAAAAAGATATGAGGAAATTAAAAATTTTGAAAATCGTATGTTTAACAATGGTACTCGAATTATTAAATTTTTTCTCAATATAAGTAAAGACGAGCAGAAAAAAAGATTTATTAAGAGAATTAATGAAAAAGAAAAAAATTGGAAATTTTCAGCTTCTGATTTAAAAGAACGTAAATTTTGGAATGAATATCAAAAAGCATTTGCAATGGCTTTTGAAAAAACATCCACTGAAAATTGTCCCTGGTTTATTGTTCCTTTTGATAATAAATCTTACGGGCAATTGGTAATGGCTTACATTATAAATGAAACATTAAAATCTATGAACCCGAAATATCCGGAAGTTAATAAACAAGAAAAAGAGGCTTTAAAAATTGCTTATCAAGATTTACTCAATGAAAAAGATTAAAATTCACACTTTGTTTATTTTAGTTGGATAGAACTAACAACTTCCCTATCCTTGCTCAACAATTTTTATTTATCTTATAATTGTTTCTTTCACCTTTGAGATAAATAAAAACTGTTTTTTCGAGTTTATAATTAATTTCTTCGCTGAGATTACCTTAAATCTATATTATATTAAAAAAACTTTTTTAATAGAATTATAAATTATACTCAAAATTATAACAAAGGAACTATATAATAAATTATTTTTTTATCTCAGATCTTTTAACATTGGTTATACCTTCAATATTATGCAACTCTTCTATAATTTGTTCTAATTGAAGAGTATTTTTTACAAATAATATTAAATTTCCGTAAAATATTCCATCTTCGGAATTAATATTTATTTTTTTTATACTAATTTTAAATTTATTAGAAATAAGAGTGGTTATATCATTAAAAATACCGTTTCTGTCAATTCCTTGTAATGAAACTTCTATCAGAAAATCCCTGCTTGAACTACTTACCCATTTAGCCGGAATTACTCTGTAATCATAATTAGCTCGCATATCAATAGCATTGGAACAGCTTTCTTTATGAACTTTTATACCACTGTTTATGGTTACAAATCCAAAAATATTATCACCCGGAATTGGATTACAGCATTGCGCTAATTGATAGTTTAGTTTTTCTTCATCGTCTCCAAAAACAATCATATCATAATTTTCCTCTTCTTTGGGTTCCAGAAAATTATTTTCAGTGATTATAGAGGTTTTTTTTCTTAATTTGGATAATAAATTAGTTAAAACACCTTTACTGTCTCTATATTTTTTTAGTGCTTTACTATCGATGACTCCGGTAGCAACCTGATAAAAAACATCGTGACTGGTTTTTGCTCCGAAAAATTTTTGAATGGAATTTAATTCTTCTTCTGAAAAATTTATTTTTAAATGCCGTAACTTACGAATTAATAATTCTTTACCTTCTTCTGTATATGTTCTTTTTTCCGAATTCAATGCCGCTTTGATCCTTGATTTTGCTTTTGAAGTGGCGACAAAATCCAACCAATCTGCTTTAGGTTTTTGAACATTGGACGTCAGTATTTCCACCTGATCTCCACTTGATAACTTATAACTTAACGGCACCAATTTATTATTCACTTTAGCTCCTAAACAATGATCTCCGATACCCGAATGCACGGAATAAGCAAAATCTAAAGCCGTAGCTCCTGCCGAAAGTACTTTTAAATCTCCTTTAGGAGTAAAGACAAAAATGTCCTTTGTGTATAAATTTAATTTAAAATCATCTAATAATTCCTTTGTAGAAGCCGTTCCCAAGTTTTCCAACATTTCTCTGACTTGAGATATCCAATTTTCAATTTGATTATCTTCTCGTCCCTTATATCCTTCTTTATATTTATAGTGAGCGGCAATACCTTTTTCAGCCAATTCATCCATTCTCTCCGATCGGATTTGTACTTCCACCCACTTAGATTCCGGACCAATGACAGTAACATGCAAACTTTCATATCCCGTAGATCTGGGAGTTGTAATCCAATCCCTCATTCTGCTGGGATTAGGCATAAATTTATCCGTAACTATGGAATAAATTTTCCAAGCCAGGAATTTTTCATTTTTATAATCAGATTTATATATAATTCTAATAGCAAATAAATCAAAAACTTCCTCAAAGGAAACATCTTGTTTTTTCATTTTTTTATAAATTGAAAAAACGGATTTATGTCGTCCTTTAATAGTAAAATTCAAACCTTCGGCATTTAAGCTTTCTTGCATAATCCTTGAAAACTCTTCAATATATCGTTGTCTATCTTTTTCTGTTTCCTCAAGTTTTTTTACGATTAAAGAATAAGATTCCGGATCGGTATATTTTAAACTTAAATCTTCAAGCTCGGATTTGATGGTATAAAGACCCATTCTATGGGCTAAAGGAGCATATATATAGGTGGTTTCAGCAGCAATTTTTTTCTGTTTAGAACTTTTCATGCTGTCCAAAGTCCTCATATTATGAAGTCTGTCAGCTATCTTAATTAAAATAACTCTAACATCTTCAGACAAGGTAAGTAACAGCTTTCTATAGTTCTCGGATTGTAATGAAAGATTTTGATGGTCTATGTTGGATATTTTGGTAAGTCCATCTATAATTTTAGCTACTTTAGGATTAAATAAATTGGAAATATCTTCAATGGTATATTGAGTATCTTCCACTACATCATGCAATAAAGCACATGCTATGCTTGTTGCTCCTAAGCCTATTTCATCAGCAACAATTTTAGCTACGGCTAAAGGGTGATATATATAAGGTTCTCCGGTTTTTCTCCTTTGATCCTTATGGGCCTCTTTTGCAACTTCAAAAGCTTTTCTAATCAGAGATTTATCTTCTGTAGTCAAATCTCTGTAGGTGTTACGAAGCATATCTTTGTAACGTTTGACTATTTCTTCTTCTTCTTTTTTTAAGTCTATTTCGTCCATACCACTATTTAGTCTATTTTACTAGTTACAATTTATATGCGAATCATAACATTAATCTTTACTTATGTGTTAAAATCTTAACTTTTATTAGTTACACAAAGCTAATTAATTTTTCTTTTAAATATGCATTCTAACTTTTTTATGTTATTATATTATTTATAAATTTATATTTTTAAAAAACTAATTATAGTATCAATGAAAAAAATTACACTAAAATCTTTTTTATTAACCTGTTTTTTTAATGCTTCATCATTAGTCGCTCAAACGGGTGGGGGTATGTGGATACCTAATCAGCTCAATGAAAAAGAAATGAAGGAATTGGGTATGAAAATATCTTCAAAACAAATATTTAATACCTATAATCCAAGCATAAAAGATGCGGTTGCTCATTTCGGAGGAGGATGTACTTCTGAAGTTATTTCACCTAAGGGATTATTACTTACTAACCATCATTGCGGTTACTATAGCATACAATCGCACTCTACAGTTACCAATGACCTGTTAACCCATGGATTTTGGGCTTATAACTATGAAGAAGAAAAACCGAACGAAGGCTTAAAAGCAACTTTTATTGTTGATATTATAGATGTAACTTCTCAAATATTATTAGGTATAAGCGATAATTTTACTGAACAACAAAGAAATATTATTATTAAAAATAATATTAATAAAATTAGTTCAACCATTAAAAAAGAGGACTATCAAGACATTGCTATATTGCCTTTTTACAACGGTAATCAATATTATGCTTTTATTACAGAAACTTACGAAGATATTCGATTAGTAGGTGCTCCTCCATCTTCTATAGGAAAATACGGATCAGATACCGACAACTGGATGTGGCCTAGGCATACCGGAGATTTTTCCCTATTTAGGATTTATGCAGATAAAAATAATCATCCGGCAAAATATTCTAAAGATAATATACCTTATACACCCAAGTACTATTTGCCTATATCAATTAAAGAAAAAAAGGAAAATGACTTTTCATTTGTATACGGATTTCCCGGAAGAACTCAAGAATATTTACCGGCATCTGCTATTGAACAACTATTAGAAATAACCAATCCATCAAGAATTACCTTGCGTAATGAATCTTTAAAAATTTTAGATCATGCGATGCGTGAAAATAAAGAAATAAAGATAAAATACGCAGCAAAATATGCATCTATCGCTAACGGATGGAAAAAATGGATCGGCGAAAATCAAGGGTTACTTAAATCAAATGCTATCGAAAAAAGAAAAGAGTATGAAAATCAATTGGTAGAGCAAAGTCAAATAAATCTTGATACTAAAAATAAAAATCAGTCTTTAGTAAATGCATTAAATGATTTATATAAAAATAATAGTCGGTATAATAAAGCTTACACTTATTTTAATGAAGTTTTCTATTCGAATTCTGAAACTTTTCGTATGGCATATTTAGTATCCAATCTTCTTAATGCTTCTGATCAAGACTTTGAAACAATTAAATTAAGAGTAATAAAAAATGTGAGTTCAATTTATAAAAATTATGATTCGGAATTAGACAAGAAAGTTTCTTCAAAAATGCTTTCCATGTACAGTATGAATATTGAGCCAAGATTTCAGGTAGCCGGTCATGAAGATTTTGAAAAAGAATCTTCGTGCAATATTTACCTAACCGATTTATGGAAAAATTCATATATAACTCGTAAAAAAGGAGATCTTATATCAATATTATCTTCCGATTCTAAGGAAAATATAAAGTATAAATTAAAAGATGATGCAGTACTAAACTTTATTACTCCTTATATTGAAATGTACAGAAGAAAAATTTTACCATTTCATGATGATTTTGATAAAAAAAATGACAGCCTACAAAGAAACTATATGAATGCTCAATTAAAATCTTTTCCTTCAAAAAAATTCTTTCCTGATGCAAATTCTACTTTAAGAGTTACTTATGGTAAAATAGACGGATATACACCAAAAGATGGAGTTTATTATAAACCTTTTACAACATTATCCGGTGTTATTGAAAAATATATTCCTGATGATTACGAATTTAATTTACCTAAAAAATTAATAACATTGTACAAACAAAAAAATTTCGGGCCTTATTCACAAAATGGAGATATCATAGTAAATTATATTGCAACCAATCATACTACGGGGGGCAATTCGGGAAGTCCCGCCTTTGATGCTCATGGTAATTTGGTAGGACTTAATTTCGACAGGGTTTGGGAAGGCACTATGAGCGATATTAATTATGATCCTTCTATCTGCAGAAATATTATGGTTGATATTCGTTATATATTATTTATAATCGATAAATATGCGGGAGCCCAAAGGCTTATAGATGAAATGAAAATTGTAAAGTAAAATAAAAAAGGTTTTCTAAATTAGAAAACCTTTTTTATATAATTATTTTTTAAAACAATCCTATCGCTTTCCACCAAGCGGTACCCACTAGTAACCAAATGGCCAATATAACTAAACTCATAAAAAATCCGATCTTCCACCATTTTGCCAATGGGATATATCCGCAACCGAACAAAATAGGAGCCGGTCCGCTCGAATAATGTGTAATTGACATATTTAAATTACTGAAAAATGCAAATAATAATATTGCTAACATTGGTGGAGCCCCTGCAGCTATCGATATGGAAACAAATATAACGTACATCGCACTGATATGTGCTATAGCACTTGCCATAAGATAATGTACATAATAATACACCAATAAAAGTATAAATAACATCGGTAACCAAGGTAATCCTTTCACAGAATCAGCTACATAATTTCCAAACCAAGGAATAAATCCTAATGTATTCAATTGAGAAGCTAAGGTCATAAGTATCGCAAACCATATAATTGTATGCCATGCTTCTTTTTCACTAATTACATCATTCCAATCTAGAGCACGAGTTAATAATAAAATACATAATCCTACAAAGGCTGTAAATGTCGCATCTATTTTAAGAAATGAACCTAATACCCAAAAAATTACTAAATAAGAAAATACACCCAGAACAATCCACTCTTTGGTAGTCATTTTACCCATCTCTTTAAGCTTTTCTTTTGCAATCGCTTTCATTTCCGGGGTATGTTTTAATTCAGGTGGATAAAATTTATATAATACGTATGGAATTACAAGTAAAGATAATAAGCCGGGAACAATTGCGGCCTTTGCCCAATCAGTCCATGAGATGGTATATCCCATATTCTCAACAAATTTTGCTATCATAGGGTTGCCTGCCATCGAAGTTAAAAACATGGCACATGTAATTGCATTACATTGAAATATACATTGTACTAAAAATGCCCCGATCTTATTCTGAGTTCCTTTTTCTGGAGTAGAATCATAGGCATTTGATATAGATAAAAATAGAGGGGTTATTATTCCGCCACAACGTGCAGATGTGGATGGCATTGCCGGCGCAAATATTAAATCGGTCATAACCAAACCATAAGATAAACCTAAGGAACTGTTTCCTAATTTACTAATGAAAAGATATCCTACTCTTCTTCCAAAGCCTGTTTTAATAAATCCTCTTGAAATAAAAAAAGCACAAGCTATCATCCAGATTGTTGTATCTCCAAATCCTTTTAAGGCGCTTTTAATCGGAATTAAATCTAGAGCAACTACCGTGGTCATACTAAAGATTGCCATTGCTCCCAAAGGAAACGGAGAAAGAATCAATCCTAAAACCGTTGCGATAAAAATTGATGCCAAATGCCAAGCTTTAACATCAAGACCATCCGGCACAGGTACGAACCAAAGAATAACTCCTACTAAAATAACCAATAAAAACTTTAATATATTTTTATTCATAATTTAACTATATGTATTTAATTTGTGTTTATATATTATATAAATAAATTCTAATTGTTTAACGATATAACTCAACTATCAATAAATATATATGAAGTAAAAAATGTATCATAGTATTTAGAATCATTTATTCCCTTCGAAATTACCATTTTTTAAACTTATAGGTTATATGAAACATTTCATAAAACTTTTTATTCTAAGAGCAATAATTAATCCAAAAAAAAGTGTAGGAGATTCTAGTTTTTAAAATAATAAAAATGTAATGATCTAATAGTCAAAAAAATATATTTAATAGATAAATTTATAAATTAGTTAAATTTTAAGATAAGAAAAAACTAAATTTTGGATATTTTTTTAAAATATTGTTCCCTCCGAAGAATCTAAAGATAAAATATATCGCAAAGGATTTACTAGATAAATAGAATCAATAAAACCTATTTCTTCAAATTATAAGATTTCAAAAACTATTTAGATTTACTATTTCTAAATAAGAAGTTCTTTATCGAGATTGAGATTGTTTTTAATAACATTGAAGAATATGTATAGTAAATATCATCATAGACAGTAAAGGTCTGATATAAAATTATGAGAGTTAGCTTATGAGTTTAGCTAAATTAAAAGTTTATAAGTTTAAAATTTCATAAACCAAAAAAACCACTCCAATCCAAAACAAAAAAAGCCTTGTATATTACCTATACAAAGCTTTCTTTTTTAAAAAACCGGCGGCTACCTACTCTCCCGCGTTTGCAGTACCATCAGCGCAAGTAGGCTTAACTTCTGTGTTCGAAATGGGAACAGGTGAGCCCTACCGCTATAACCACCCTAAATATCTTAATGGGATTTTATATAAATTTGTAAACTCTTACGGCCAATTCTATTAACTTTTATTTTTTTTATTTTTTTGGACGAAATCTCCGGGTAATTAGTACTACTCGGCTATGACATCACTGCCTTTACACCTGTAGCCTATCAACGTGGTATTCTCCCACGACCCTATATCGAATTCTTATCTTGTGGCGAGTTTCGCACTTATATGCTTTCAGTGCTTATCTCTTCCAAACTTAGCTACTCAGCGGTGAACCTGGCGGCACAACTGATACACCAGAGGTTTGTTCAACTCGGTCCTCTCGTACTAGAGTCAACTCCACGCAAAATTCTACGCCCGCAATAGATAGAGACCGAACTGTCTCACGACGTTCTGAACCCAGCTCGCGTGCCACTTTAATGGGCGAACAGCCCAACCCTTGGGACCTTCTCCAGCCCCAGGATGTGACGAGCCGACATCGAGGTGCCGAACCTCCCCGTCGATGTGAGCTCTTGGGGGAGACTAGCCTGTTATCCCCGGAGTACCTTTTATCCTATGAGCGATGGCCCTTCCATGCGGAACCACCGGATCACTATGTCCTGCTTTCGCACCTGCTCGACTTGTCGGTCTTGCAGTCAAGCACCCTTATGCCATTACACTCTGCGCACGGTTGCCAAGCGTGCTGAGGGTACCTTTGAAAGCCTCCGTTACTCTTTTGGAGGCGACCACCCCAGTCAAACTACCCACCACGCAATGTCCTTCTGTTCAGAAGTTAGGCTCCAGATAAATAAAGGGTGGTATTTCAACGTCAACTCCTCGACTCCTGGCGAAGCCGATTCTTAGTTTCCCACCTATCCTACACATCATTTACCCGAAGTCAATACGAAGCTATAGTAAAGGTTCACAGGGTCTTTTCGTCCCATTGCGGGTAATCGGCATCTTCACCGATACTACAATTTCACCGAGCTCATGGTTGAGACAGTGCCCAGATCGTTACACCATTCGTGCAGGTCGGAACTTACCCGACAAGGAATTTCGCTACCTTAGGACCGTTATAGTTACGGCCGCCGTTTACTGGGGCTTCAGTCAAAGGCTTCGCTTACGCTAACCTCCTTCCTTAACCTTCCAGCACCGGGCAGGTGTCAGACCCTATACGTCATCTTGCGATTTTGCAGAGTCCTGTGTTTTTGATAAACAGTCGCCTGGGCCTTTTCACTGCGGCTCCCTTTTTACGGGGAGCGACCTTTCTCCCGAAGTTACAGGTCTATTTTGCCTAGTTCCTTAACCATGATTCACTCGAGCGCCTTAGGATACTCTCCTCATCCACCTGTGTCGGTTTTGGTACGGGCGCTGTAAACTTGCCTTAGAAGTTTTTCTTGAGAGCTCTTACCTACACTATCCATTCCACCGTAGCTTCCTGGTACTTTCACTTTCGGCATCGGCAACGCATTTTACTATTGCTGATTTACCTACATGCTTTAACGTACTATTCCGTCAGTACGCGGTAGTGTCATTACTCTGTCACTCCATCGAATTTACAGCCGGTATCGGAATATTAACCGATTTCCCATCGATTGCTCCTCTCGGATTCACCTTAGGTCCCGACTTACCCTCAGCTGATTAGCATAGCTGAGGAAACCTTGGATTTTCGGCGTGAAGGTTTCTCACCTTCATTATCGTTACTTATGCCTACATTTTCTTTTCTATACGCTCCACAATAAGTCACCTTACTGATTCTGCGCATATAGAATGCTCCCCTACCGAAATTTTCATTTCGCATAGCTTCGGTAGTATACTTATGCCCGAGTATTATCCATGCCAAACCGCTCGACTAGTGAGCTGTTACGCACTCTTTAAATGAATGGCTGCTTCCAAGCCAACATCCTAGCTGTCTGGGCAGTCTGACCTCGTTTGTTCAACTTAGTATACATTTCGGGACCTTAGCTGTTGCTCTGGGTTCTTTCCCTCTCGGACATGGACCTTAGCACCCATGCCCTCACTGCTAAGAAACATATAATAGCATTCGGAGTTTGTCAGGATTTGGTAGGCGGTGAAACCCCCGCATCCAATCAGTAGCTCTACCTCTAGTATACTCTTTCTTAACGCTGCACCTAAATGCATTTCGGGGAGTACGAGCTATCTCCCAGTTTGATTAGCCTTTCACCCCTATCCACAGGTCATCCGAAGACTTTTCAACGTCAACCGGTTCGGTCCTCCACTTTGTGTTACCAAAGCTTCAACCTGCCCATGGATAGATCACAAGGTTTCGCGTCTAATCCCACTAACTCAACGCCCTATTCAGACTCGCTTTCGCTGCGGCTCCGTAGCTGAACTACTTAACCTCGCTAGTGAAATTAACTCGTAGGCTCATTATGCAAAAGGCACGCCGTCACATCTTACGATGCTCCGACCGCTTGTAGGCGTATGGTTTCAGGGTCTCTTTCATCTTTCTTTTCGAAATACTTTTCACCTTTCCCTCACGGTACTTGTTCGCTATCGGTCTTCAAGGAGTATTTAGCCTTGGAGGATGGTCCCCCCATGTTCAGACAGGATTTCACGTGTCCCGCCCTACTCTTTTTCATAAATAACCAGATTTCACTTACAGGACTTTCACCTTCTTCGGTTGTTCTTTCCAAAACATTCTGCTATCTAATTACATACTTTTGGGCTCTTCCGATTTCGCTCGCCACTACTCTCGGAATCTCGGTTGATTTCTTTTCCTCTTCCTACTTAGATGTTTCAGTTCGGAAGGTTTGCCTTCCCTTGCGGGAATACTATACTCTTGTATAGTGGGTTGCCCCATTCAGATATCTGCGGATCTATTCGTGTGTGCCAATCCCCGCAGCTTTTCGCAGCTTACCACGTCTTTCTTCGCCTCTTGAAGCCTAGGCATCCGCCATACGCCCTTAACGATTTCTTTTCCTTAGCCAATTATATTGGCCGCTCGGTTTATTTTTTTATATAAAATCCCAATAATGTCAATGATCCGTATATAACACTGGTTCTTTTTACTACTTCTTTCTTTCGTTTTTCGAACCTTGTGGAGAATAAGGGAGTCGAACCCTTGACCTCCTGCGTGCAAGGCAGGCGCTCTAGCCAGCTGAGCTAATTCCCCTTGTTTCCCTTTGTAGTCTCAGGCAGACTCGAACTGCCGACCTCTACATTATCAGTGTAGCGCTCTAACCGGCTGAGCTATGAGACTGATTGATTTTTATTTTCCTCGTTGCTCCTTTTACTCTTCTTCTATTGTCTTACCTTTTCCTTACAGGGGCTTTTCAGGGGTGTTATATATCTTGTGTTTTTTTAACTTTTTACTTACTCTTTTATTTGTTTAAGTAGGAAACACCTGGAAGTTGTCAGCTTCTTTTGGGGGTTGTTATTCCTTGTTTTGACTTTTTGCTCTAAAAAAGAGATGTTCCAGCCGCACCTTCCGGTACGGCTACCTTGTTACGACTTAGCCCCAGTCACTAGTTTTACCCTAGGCAGCTCCTTTTACGGTCACCGACTTCAGGTACCCCCAGCTTCCATGGCTTGACGGGCGGTGTGTACAAGGCCCGGGAACGTATTCACCGCAGCATGGCTGATCTGCGATTACTAGCGATTCCAGCTTCATAGAGTCGAGTTGCAGACTCCAATCCGAACTGAGACCGGCTTTTGAGATTCGCATCTGGTTGCCCAGTAGCTGCCCTCTGTACCGGCCATTGTAGCACGTGTGTGGCCCAGGGCGTAAGGGCCGTGATGATTTGACGTCATCCCCACCTTCCTCGCGGTTTGCACCGGCAGTCTCATTAGAGTTCCCGACTTTAATCGCTGGCAACTAATGATAAGGGTTGCGCTCGTTATAGGACTTAACCTGACACCTCACGGCACGAGCTGACGACAACCATGCAGCACCTTGAAAATTGTCCGTAGAAATACTTATTTCTAAGTACGTCAATTCCCATTTAAGCCCTGGTAAGGTTCCTCGCGTATCATCGAATTAAACCACATGCTCCACCGCTTGTGCGGGCCCCCGTCAATTCCTTTGAGTTTCAACCTTGCGGTCGTACTCCCCAGGTGGGATACTTATTACTTTCGCTTAGTCACTGAGGGCTAACCCCCAACAACGAGTATCCATCGTTTACGGCGTGGACTACCAGGGTATCTAATCCTGTTCGCTCCCCACGCTTTCGTCCATCAGCGTCAATCGGTATTTAGTAACCTGCCTTCGCAATCGGGGTTCTGTGTAATATCTATGCATTTCACCGCTACACTACACATTCCAGCTACTTCAATACTATTCAAGATTAACAGTATCAACGGCAGTTCTACAGTTAAGCTGCAGGTTTTCACCGCTGACTTATCAACCCGCCTACGGACCCTTTAAACCCAATAAATCCGGATAACGCTCGCATCCTCCGTATTACCGCGGCTGCTGGCACGGAGTTAGCCGATGCTTATTCGTATGGTACCTTCAGAACATTACACGTAATGTGGTTTATTCCCATACAAAAGAAGTTTAAAACCCATAGGGCTGTCGTCCTTCACGCGGGATGGCTGGATCAGGCTCTCACCCATTGTCCAATATTCCTCACTGCTGCCTCCCGTAGGAGTCTGGTCCGTGTCTCAGTTCCAGTGTGGGGGTTCACCCTCTCAGGCCCCCTAAGGATCATCGTCTTGGTAAGCCGTTACCTTACCAACTAACTAATCCTACGCATGCCTATCTATATCCGATAAATCTTTTAATATCTGCCAATGCTGGCTGATATGTTATCCGGTATTAATCCGGGTTTCCCCGGGCTATCCCAGTGATACAGGTAAGTTGCATACGCGTTACGCACCCGTACGCCGGTCTCTCTTGAAGCAAGCTCCAAAATACCCCTCGGCTTGCATGTGTTAGGCCTCCCGCTAGCGTTCATCCTGAGCCAGGATCAAACTCTCCATTGTAATTTCTTTGTTATTATCAATTTCAAGGTTTTTCCCTAACTCAAAAGAATCTCTCTTCTTCCAGGTTGTGTTTTGCTACTTTTTATCTTTCGTAAGCTTTGTTTAAAAAAACTTTTTATTTCAACGATCTTTTGCGCTTCTCAGGTCTCTCTTCTTCTGTTTTTCTCTTTCGTTGTTCCTGACTTGCGGGTGCAAAGATAGCTACTTTTTCTTTCCCTGCAAGTTTTTTTGTAATCTTTTTTTAATCTTTTTTGCCAAATAATCATTAATGTCCTGAATACCACCTATTTAACCTCAAAAAAATTTTTAATTTTTTTTAATTCTTTTTTTCTCTTCACTCCTGCTTTTCTTCATATCATTCGTATTGGAGCTTTTTGGCTTGTTCTTATTCTTTTCTATTTTATAATCTTTATAGGTTGTATACTCTATATTTATATTGTTAGTTTTATATTCGTATCCGCTATTGATTTTATTCAAGTACTTTTTTTATATATAGGTATTGTTAGTACGCTTTACTATTAATACTTTTACTGAATAGCTTTTTGTTTTGTAGTTTATAATAATATATATCGAACAAGTTATTAAATCTTTTACTAAATAAACTAATATATAAAATTAAACCTAAAAAGATATATTAACTATATATAACAAAAAGACTGCTTATTTATCATAGCAGTCTTTTTAATTTTTCAGATATGTTCTAGCAGATTATCTTTTAGCTCTGTATTCGCTAACAGTTAATTGCTTTCTTCCTTTTGCTCTACGTCTTGCTAAGACTTTTCTTCCGTTAGCTGATGCCATTCTTTCACGAAAACCATGCTTGTTTCTTTTCTTTCTTTCTGAAGGTTGAAATGTACGTTTCATCGGTTGTTATCTTATATCTTTATATTCGTTAATCTTTTTCGAGGTTGCAAAGATAGCATTTATTTTTTATATTCCTACTTTTAATTGTTTTTTTGTGAAAAAATTTTAGGTGTAACCGTAAGGTAGTTATAGGTTTATAGTCATAAACAAGGTTATTGTAGGTTATTTCTTAACTTTAAATGACATATATTACTATATAATAAACTTTTTCTTAGTTGATATTTTTATATATTCTGTCAAGAAAGAATAAATTTTGATTGGTTCTTTTATATTAAGGTAATTTATATTTTGTTATCGT
Source organism: Apibacter sp. B3706 (assembly GCF_011082725.1). Taxonomy (NCBI): domain Bacteria; kingdom Pseudomonadati; phylum Bacteroidota; class Flavobacteriia; order Flavobacteriales; family Weeksellaceae; genus Apibacter; species Apibacter sp. B3706. The sequence continues at coordinate 1,376,369 of NZ_CP049715.1, forward strand.
GAAATCAATTTTATACTTATCAATAAAAAAAGCTATCATTAATGATAGCTTTTTTCAATTCATTATAAAGTAGTAATATGAATATTACCCGTTAATTTTAGCAATTCTTTGAATCAATTCAACAACTTTGTTAGAATATCCCCACTCATTATCATACCAACTTACTACTTTAACAAATTTAGGGCTTAATTGTATCCCTGCTTTTGCATCAAAGATTGATGTACGTGGATCTGTAATAAAGTCAGAAGAAACAACTTCTTCATCGGTATATCCTAAAATTCCTTTTAATTCACCTTCTGATGCTTCTTTCATTGCTTTACAGATTTCATCATAAGTTGTTTCTTTAGCTAAATTTACTGTTAAGTCAACTACTGAAACGTCTAAGGTTGGTACACGGAATGCCATACCTGTTAATTTTCCGTTCAAAGAAGGAATTACTTTTCCAACTGCTTTAGCAGCTCCAGTTGAAGATGGAATTATATTTCCTGCTGCTGCTCTACCTCCTCTCCAATCTTTTGCTGATGGTCCGTCAACTGTTTTTTGAGTAGCAGTAGTAGCATGTACTGTAGTCATTAATCCTTCTAAAATACCAAATTTTTCATGTAATACTTTAACTACCGGAGATATACAGTTTGTTGTACAAGATGCGTTAGAAATAAATTGAGTACCTTTTACATAGGTATTATCGTTTACTCCGCATACAAACATAGGGGTATCATCTTTAGATGGAGCAGACATTACTACATATTTTGCTCCGGCATCGATGTGACCTTGTGCTTTATCTTTTGTAAGGAATAAACCTGTTGATTCTACTATATATTCTGCTCCGATATCACCCCATCTAAGATCTGCAGGATTTTTTTCAGCAGTTACTCTAATTGCATTTCCATTTACTACTAATTTACCATCTTTAATTTCAATCGTTCCATCGAATTTACCATGAACAGTATCATATTTTAGCATATAAGCCATATATTCAACATCAATAAGGTCATTGATTCCTACAACTTCAATATTTTCATTATGTTGAGCCGCACGAAATACTAATCGTCCTATACGACCAAAACCATTGATACCAATTTTAATTTTTGACATAATACTTTACTTTTTTAAGTTTGTTTCTAAATTAATTTTTTATTTTATCTATGTAGATAAGATATCTGCTACTTTTATAAGATCCTTATCTATTTCATTGTGTTTTTTAATTGCTTCTTCTATAGGAGTAAAAACGATCTTGCTTGATTGCATTCCTGCCATTACATTAGATTTACCCGCCATTAATCCTTCAACTGCAGCAACACCCAATCTTGATGCCAGCACTCTGTCGGCAACGGTAGGAGATCCTCCTCTTTGAATATGACCTAAAACAGTGACTTTAACGTCAAATTCCGGGTATTTCATTTTTGTAAATTTAGCCAAATCATATACTCCTCCTAATTTTTCTCCTTCAGCTACTACTACAATACTGGATGTTTTTCCTTTTTGTTTTGCATTGTCAAAAGAAGAAAATAAATCTTCAATACTATCTTTTTGTTCAGGTATAAGTATATCCAATGCTCCGGTAGCTATGCCGCTGTTTAAAGCAATAAATCCGGCATCCCTTCCCATAACTTCTACAAAGAAAACTCTATTATGCGAAGTTGCTGTATCTCGGATTTTATCGATTGCATCAACGACGGTATTTAATGCGGTATCATAGCCTAAGGTAAAATCTGTACCGAATATATCGTTATCGATAGTTCCGGGAATTCCAATAAAGGGTACTCCTTGTTCTTTTTGGAAAATAGTTCCACCCGTAAATGATCCATCTCCTCCGATTACTACTAATGCATCTATATTATGTTTTTTTACTGTTTCTGCTGCTTTATTTCTTCCTTCAATAGTTCTAAATTCATCGGAACGTGCAGATTTGAGCTCAGTTCCTCCTCTATTTATTAAATTTCTTACTGAACGAGGACCTAAATCAACAACCATATCATTAATCAACCCATCATATCCCATTCGTATTCCACAGCATTCTATTCCATAATAATTAGCTGCTCTTACAACTGATCTTATGGCAGCATTCATCCCGGGAGAATCTCCTCCTGAGGTTAAGACACCTATTTTCTTAATTTTATTTGTGTTTTTAGACATGTTTTTTATATAGATTTTTACATTCTAAGATCATACAAATATACTAATCATTTGTGGATTATGCATTAAGAAAAGGACATGTATAATAAAATATATATCATGTTATTTTATATTGAATTAAAATTAATTTTTTCTTAATTTTGTAGCTATCACCTTTAATTATAAGGTAACTTATTTATTTTATATCCACATTTTAAATTAGATATATTAGGAAGTTTTTAGTATAATAAATTGTATTGATAATTTACAATTTTATATATCAAAAATAATACCATATTCCTTTATAATACAACATTTATACAGCTTCGTAGTCGTAAAATAAAAAATCATTTATGTTGATTTTCATAAATTTTTAATTTATTATTTTAAACTTCCTACCATGTCCTCCGGTCTAACCCATTGATCAAATTGTTCGGCAGTTACTAAACCTAAATTAATCGCTTCTTCTTTTAGTGTTGTTCCGTTTTTATGTGCGTTTTTTGCAATTTTAGCAGCATTTTCATACCCTATATGTGTATTTAAGGCTGTCACTAACATTAGGGAATTATTAACGAGTTCTTTTATTCTTGTGTAATTAGGCTCAATTCCGATGGCACAATGATCGTTGAATGATTTACAAGCATCTCCCAATAGTTGGGCAGATTGTAAAAAATTATAAGCCATAACCGGTTTAAAAACATTGAGTTCATAGTTTCCTTGTGTACCGGAAAAAGAGATAGTTGTATCATTACCCAATACTTGAGCACATACCATCGTCATTGCTTCATTTTGTGTAGGGTTTACTTTGCCCGGCATAATGGAAGATCCGGGTTCATTTTCCGGTATAAACAATTCTCCTATTCCGCTTCTAGGTCCGGATGCTAATAGTCGTATGTCTTGAGCTATTTTAAACAGTGAAACGGCTAATTGTTTTAGTGCTCCGTGTGTTTCAACTATTGCATCATGAGCTGCTAACGCTTCAAATTTGTTGGGTGCAGTAACAAATGGCAATCCGGTAAATTTAGATATGTATTCTGCAACTTTGACATCATAACCTTTAGGAGTGTTTAATCCTGTCCCTACAGCTGTTCCTCCTAAAGCTAATTCTGATAAATGCGTCAGGGTATTTTTTATAGCTTTAATAGCATGATCCAATTGAGCAACGTAACCGGAAAATTCTTGTCCTAAGGTTAAGGGGGTGGCATCCATTAAATGGGTCCTTCCTATTTTTACTACATCTTTAAATTTCTCTGATTTTTTTAACAATGTATTTCTTAATTTTTCAACTGCCGGTAAGGTATGTGTTACAACCTTTTTATAGGCTGCAATATGCATTGCTGTTGGGAAGGTATCGTTTGAAGATTGGGATTTATTTACATCGTCATTAGGATGAATCGGACTCTTTTCACCTAGTTTACCTCCACCTAATACCAATGCTCGATTAGATATTACTTCATTGACATTCATATTGGATTGAGTTCCTGAACCGGTTTGCCATATAACTAGCGGGAATTGGTCATTTAATTCTCCTTTACTGATTTCATCACATACTTTGGCTATTAAATCTCTTTTTTCTGAAGGTAATACTACTAAATCAGTATTAGCATATGCAGCCGCTTTTTTTAGATAGGCAAATGCTTCAATTATCTCTTTGGGCATAGATGCCTCCGGTCCAATCTTAAAATTTTTTCTTGATCTTTCTGTTTGGGCACCCCAATATTTGTCAGCGGGAACTTGTACTTCTCCCATAGTATCTTTCTCTATACGGTAATTCATGGTTATGTTTTTTTTATTTTATATGAATCTTTCAAAAATCATACAAAAATAAAAAATCAGCCAAAAAGGCTGATTTTATTACTTCTATTATAGGGATTGATTTACTTTTTCTTATTTTTATTTTGATTCATTTTTTGTTCTTGAATCTGTTTTTGTTGCTCTTGGGCTTGTTCCAACATGGATTGCATTTTTTGCTGCCATTTACTTTTTTTCTTACCCGGCTTTGTTTTATTCTCTTGCATCTTAGCATGCAACTTTTCTTCATTGATCATAAAGTTTTTAATCAATAAGATTAAAAGTATATTTATAGCATTGGATACTAAATAATACCAAGAGAGACCTGAAGCATATGAATTTAACCAAAATATAAACATAACCGGCATCAAATACATCATAAACCTCATATCCGGCATTCCTTCTTGTGTAGGTGCCTGCATGGTAGAGGTTGACATTTTAGTATAAATTAATAATACTAAACAGTATAATATCGTAAACAGACTTATGTGATTTCCGTAAATACTTGATAAAATCGGAATATGTGTTGTCCATTCATAAATAGAGTCATAAGCGGTCAGATCATCTGCCCAAAGGAAAGACTGTCCTCTTAAGGCTATATTATTCGGGAAAAATCTAAATAATGAATAGAAAATAGGTATTTGTATTAATGCCGGTAAGCATCCTGCTAAAGGATTAACCCCTACTTTTCTATATAATTCCATCGTAGCTTGTTGCTTTTTAATCGGATCTGAATTTTTGTGTTTTTCGTTTAATTCGTCAATTTCCGGTTTTAAAATTCGCATTTTTGCTCCTTGAATGTATTGTTTATACATAATAGGAGAGGTAACTAATTTTACCACGATAGTCATTAAGAAAATTATCCAACCTGCTGCAATACCGAATTTTGATAAAAATTCATAAATCCATAAATAAAATATACAAAGCCATTTCATCCATCCAAATGGAATGTTGTATGAAAACTGTTTACTATCTCCGTTATCTGCTTTGTAAGATTTCAATAGATCATAATCTAAGGGTAGAAAATTCCAAGTATATTTTTGATTAATTTCTCCTTGTTGGATAGGAACTATACTTGTAAACGTAAAATTCTTAAGATAATCAGGGTTATCTCTTTCCGCTTCTTGTGTACCTTTGGATTTGTAAAATCCGTTCTGTGCTTCTAAAATAGTTGCAAAGAATTGTTGTTTAACACTAATCCAATCTATTTTGTCTTTATCTTCTGTAAATCCGTTTGTATCGTAATCAGTTTGTGAATAATCGTTTAAACTGTATCTAAACTCCGTATAGGTGGTTTCTTGTGATTTACCTTTTTCAAGAGCGATCGCATTTTGATTCCAATATAATTCGGCATCTTGCTGAGAGGTAATTTTTGATAATCCTTTCGATACTACTTGAAAATCTAAAGAATATTTTCCTTTCAGTGCATAACGAAATTGAATAAAACTCGTATTATCTAAATTCGCAGTTAAAACGGTTACATTTCCTTCCGTTGATGGTGTAAAAACCAAATCTCTTGTATTAATTATTTTACCAGCCTTATCTTTAAATGAAATATTGAAATCGGTATTTTGATTATTTACAAGATATAAAGGTTTTTTGTGAAGAGTTGTGTCCTTATCATAAGCCGTCCATTTTTTTAAACGTACTTCACGTAATTGAGCTCCTTGTGTGCTGACTTTAACTTCTATTTCATCATTTGAAAAAGGTAATAATTCTACCTTAGCCTGAGCAAGTGAATCTAACTTTATGGGTGCTGACTTATCATTGGTATTCTGAGAGATATTTTCAGATTTGATTTGTTGCTGTTCGGATTTTTGGGCTTCATCTATTGCCTGTTTTTGTTGGTTATTAGAATAAACCAAAAATCCAATTAAAATAATCCCTATAAGAATAAAACCAATCAGCTGGTTTTTATCAAATTTGCTTTCCTGTTGCATTCTTTACTTTGTTTATCTGATAATTTTGAGATGCTTTAACTAATGCTAAAAATAATGGGTGGGGAGAAGCTACCGTACTTTTATATTCCGGATGGTATTGTACACCTATAAAGAATGGATGATCTTTTACTTGTATAACTTCCACCAATCCTGTATCAGGATTAGTTCCAATGGCTTCTAAACCATTGTTTTCAAACTCACTTATATATTCATTGTTAAGCTCGTATCTATGTCTGTGTCGTTCTTCTATATTTTGTGCATTGTAGATTTTTTCTGCTATAGAGCCTTTTTTAAGTTTACATGCCCATGCTCCCAGTCTCATAGTGCCTCCTTTATTGGTGACATTTTTTTGTTCTTCCATTAAACAGATAACCGGAGCTGAGGTATGTAAGTTAAATTCAACACTATCTGCATCTTTATATCCAAGTACATTTCTAGCAAATTCTATGACCGCAATTTGCATACCTAGACAGATTCCTAATACAGGTATTTTATTAACTCTTGCGTATTGACAGGCTATAATTTTTCCTTCAATTGCTCGATCTCCGAATCCGGGAGCTATTATAACTCCATCCACACCTTTTAAATAATCGGAAATATTTTCATAAGTAAGATCTCCGCTGTATATCCAACGAATATTTACTTTAGTTTCTAAAGTAGCGCCTGCATGTATTAAAGCTTCTACAATAGATTTATAGGAATCTTGAAGAGATACATATTTTCCTACTAAGGCTATTTCAACATTACTCTTTGGATTTTTATATTTATCCAGGAAATCATTCCATTGTTTTAAATCCGGTTTTTTATCTGTGGATAAACCTAGTTCTTTTAACACTAATGCATCAAAATTCTGATTTTGCAGATATAAAGGAACTTCATAGATGGTAGGAAGATCTTTACTTTCAATTACATTATCAATATTAAGGTTACAGAATAATGCTAATTTTGAGCGTACTTCTTTAGATATTGAGCATTCTGTCCTACATACCAGAAAATTGGTTTGTACTCCATATTCCATAAGTTGACGTACGGAATGTTGAGAAGGTTTAGTTTTTAATTCTCCACTGGCTGCTAAATATGGAATTAATGTTAGGTGTACAACAATCGAATTTTGATATCCTAATTCCCAGCGTAATTGACGTACGCTTTCAACATAAGGCAAGGATTCAATGTCTCCTACCGTTCCTCCTATTTCGGTTATAATGATGTCAAAATCTCCTTTTTTACCTAATATTTTAATTCTTCTTTTTATCTCATTAGTAATATGAGGGATTACCTGTACAGTTTTTCCTAAAAAGTCTCCTCTTCTTTCTTTATCAATAACTGTTTGGTAAATTTTTCCGGTAGTAACATTGTTGTCTTTGCTGGTAGGACTATTTAAGAATCTTTCATAGTGCCCTAAATCTAAATCAGTTTCAGCTCCATCTTCAGTAACATAGCATTCTCCATGCTCATAGGGATTTAGAGTTCCCGGATCAATATTAATATACGGATCGAGTTTTTGAATAGTTACTTTGTAACCTCTGGCTTTTAAAAGCATTCCTAAAGATGCAGCGACAATTCCCTTTCCAAGTGAAGAAGTAACACCACCTGTAACAAATATATACTTTGGAGAAGATTGGTCAGACATAATTTTAAAGTTTAGAAAAAATTTAGTTTATATAGTTTAGAATAGTTCAGTCAGTACCAATAAAAAAAGGCAAGCTACCTGCATCACACCGCTACAACCGTTTACCTTTGCTGCGTTCCCACCCTGGAGGATTCACAGGAGCTGGTTGTGCAGGACTTGCCGGTGCAAAAGTATAACTTTTTATAAATAATACAAAATTATAAGGCTTTTTTGAATAATATTTTTTTTACAGCACTTTTTGAATCATTATATTAAAAATAAATACTGATTTCAAGTAAAAATAATCCTATTTTACAACATTAGGTGCTATATATTATTTTATCTTTTTGAAATTTGATGAAGATTATTTATTAATTGATAATTATTAATATAAAAATTTCAAGAAAAGGATTTATAAAGTTTACTATTTTAATTTCATCAATTGAATAATTAATTTAAGTCAATTTTCACTAAATTTAATACATATTATTTTAAATTTCTTTTGCATCAAATTATCCTTTTATATAAAAGATAACACTAATGATATATTAATTTAAAAGTTTTTAATTAAAGCTATTTAAAAGAAGTATAATTATACTTTTTGTTCATCAATTATGAATCAAAATATCATAATCTTATTTATCTTAATCAAAAAAAATAATTACTATATTAGCTACTGATCAAAATACTAAACAAAATGAGCATAAAATTGCGGCTAATTATTCTTGTTTTTATTCAATATTATATTTGGGGTTCTTGGTTAATATCCTTAGGAGGATATGCCGGATTACCTATAACTGAGGGTGGTTTAGGATTTACCGGAATCCAAATTGGAAGTTTATTTGCAACTATGGGATTTACTTCTCTTTTTATGCCCGGCTTATTGGGTATAGTTGCCGACCGATGGATAAATGCTGAAAAATTATTAGGTATAAGCCATATTCTAGCTGCCATATTTATTTTCATGGCTTCTCAAGTTAAAGAATACCATATATTTTATCTTTTGCTATTCCTGCATACATGCTTTTATATGCCAACCATATCATTGACTAATTCTGTTTCTTATAATGCTCTTGAAAAAAATGGTTTAAATTCAGTTACCGATTTTCCTCCTATACGAGTTTGGGGAACCATTGGTTTTATTGCAGCTATGTGGACGGTTGATTTCTTAGGTTTTGCCAGAAGTTCTGTTCAACTTTTCATTAGCGCGGGAGCCGGAATTATTATGGCCTTATATTCCTTTACGATGCCGGCTACACCTCCAACTAAAAATGTTGATAAGAAAGGATTAGTACATGCACTAGGCCTGGATGCTTTTGTTTTATTGAAAAATAGGAAAATGGCTATATTTTTCTTTTTTTGCATGCTGTTAGGTTGTTCACTTCAAATAACCAATGCTTTCGGAGGTCCTTTTTTAGATAGTTTTAAATCCACATATCCCGATTCTTTTGGCGTTAAACACCCTAACTTATTATTATCTATATCACAAATTTCTGAAACTTTATGTATTTTGCTAATACCATTCTTTTTACAAAAATTTGGAATCAAAAAGGTGATTATGATAAGTATGTTTGCATGGTTTCTACGTTTCGGACTGTTTGGATTAGGAAATCCGGCTAATAAAATTTATCTTTTAATTTTATCCATGATTGTATATGGAATGGCTTTCGATTTTTTCAATATTTCAGGATCTTTGTTTGTAGATAAAGAAACTGATAAGAGTATGCGTTCCAGCGCTCAAGGACTATTTATGATTATGACGAACGGACTTGGTGCTATTTTAGGAAGCTACGGTAGTGGATGGGTGGTTGAGCATTTTACTGTCAATGGCATTACCAATTGGCCATATGTTTGGTTTACTTTTGCAGCTTATTCTCTAACAATTTTTATCATTTTTCCATTTGTATTTAACCCTAAAAAATCTTCTTAAGAATTAGATATTTTCAAAATGGTCTATTAAAAATATTTTTATTTAAGTATAAATTTTTGCGTTTTAGTAAATAACCATCCTATTAAAACGCCAATAATTGCTCCTGAAAAAACATCCAGAGGAAAATGTACTCCTACATATATTCTGCTATATGATACCAAAATAGCCCAAGAGAATAATAAAATGGATGAATATTTATATTCTTTTTTAAAAAGAAAAGTTAAATAGGTAGCTAAACTAAAAGAATTGGCAGCATGTGCGGAAAAATAGCAATAGGATCCCCTACATTTTTCAATCACTAGCCTAAAAACCCCTTCTAATTCCGGATTTCTACAAGGTCTTGGTCGCTGAATCCAATTTTTAACTAATGAGGATAAAGAATCGGTTAAAGAAATCATTAAAGCAATACTTAAACCTATTAAAAGAACTTTTTTCCATCCATATTTTTCTAAAATAACTAAAAAAATAAAAAAATATGTAGGGATCCAATAGTATTCATTAGTTATAAATAACCAAAAAGCATCAAATTTTGGGCTTCCTAAATTATTTAAATATAAAAATAATTCTTCATCCCATTTTATAATTTTATCCATTAACTTCTTTTTACAGGACCGTCGAACGTATCATCCATAAAATCATTTAAATGATCAGTAGCCTCACTTACCTTTTGATCCATACTTTTTTTGGCCTCATTTATTTCATCTTCTATTTCCTTAACTGATCCGTTGTCATCAACTTGAGACATGATTTCTCTCTTAATATTATCGGTGGCATCTTTCATGGCACGTACCCCCTGACCTAACCCTCTTGCTATTTCGGGAATCTTATCAGGACCAAATAATAAGACCACTACTAAAAGTATAACTATAATTTCTCCAAAACTCACGATATCTACATTTATTTTTTACAAATTTACAACTTTCTCATATGTATTGTCCGATTTTAAGTGAATTTAACGTATTCATACTAATTAAATTCTAATACGTATTTATAATGAGAATTTTAAATAATAAATGAGAATTTTTATGTGTGGAATAACATTTTAAGCCTAACAATCCTGTGAAATTCAAAATTCACTTACCCTATACATATTGTTTATAAAAAAAGGTCTTGAACTTCAAGACCTTTTTTTTATTACAACATAAAATATTTATTTTATAGTGGATACTTTCGTATTTGAATGTTCTTTATCATAATTATATTTAGTTAAATCATAAGATAAAGAAGATGCTATGTATATAGATGAATACATACCAAATGTAAATCCTAAAAATAGTGCAAACATAAACCCTTGTAAAGTTTCACCTCCGAAGAAGAAGATAATAACTGTAACCATGATTGTAGAAACACCCGTATTTATAGTTCTTCCTAAAGTATGGTTAATAGCATCGTTATACAATTCCTCTAAAGTCATTAAGTGGTGCGCATTATTTTTCTTATTTTCTCTAATCCTATCAAATACAATTACGGTATCATTAATTGAATAACCGATAATGGTTAAAATAGCAGCAATAAAGGATTGATCTATTTCCACGGAAAAAGGTATGATTTTTAGCCAACTCAACACGGAAAATGCACCCATTACAACTATCGAGTCATGTAATAAGGCTGCAACCGCGCCGGTCGACATTTGCCAATTTCTAAATCGTACCAAAATATAAATGAAAATACCAGCTAATGCAATAGATACGGCAATAACTCCATTTCTAACGATCCCACTGGCTACTGTAGGACCCACTTCTGAACTTGATTGAATTCCATAAGGAGTTCCTTTTACAAAACTTTCTTTAGAGTAATTAGACGGAAGATAATTTTTTAATCCTGTATATAATTTTTCACGAATTACCACATCAATATTCGGATCATTACTATCCATTCCATATTTAGTAGTTATTCTTACTTGATTACCTTCTCCATATTTTTTAGCATTAATATTCGAAGATTCTCCATCAGTAGTAAATAATTTTTCTAATGATTCGGTTACTTCTTCCGGATAAATATTTTTTTCCAGTTTAATTACATAAGTTCTTCCTCCCGTGTAATCTACCCCTTTATCAAAACCTTTGGTGAACATGGAAACCAAGGCAATAACCATTATAACCAATGAGAAAATATAAGCATATTTTCTTTTTTCCATCCATTTAAAATGAACGTTGGTAAACCAGTTTTTAGTTATGCTTGTAGCTAAAGAAAAGTTTTTACCTTTTTCCATAGATCCATATATAAGCATACTGGTTATAAATATTGCAGTAAATAGGGTACAGAAAATACCTATAACTAAGGTAACCGCAAAACCTTTGATCGGTCCGGTGCTAAATAAAAGCACAATACCCACAATTAATGTAGTTAAGTTACCATCAATAATTGCTGCCAAAGCATGTTTTTGTCCTTCAATAAATGCTTGTTTTAGAGGTCTTCCTCGTCTCAACTCTTCTTTAACTCTTTCAAAAATAATGATATTAGCATCAACAGCCATTGCCATAGAAAGTACTATACCTGCTATTCCGGGAAGAGTTAAAACAGCACCCGTTGAAGCCATAATACCTATTAAATAAAATAAATTTAAAATAAGAGCTATATTCGCGTATAAACCTGCTTTTCCATAGTAAAAAATCATCCATCCTAAAATAAACAAGTAGGAAACAACTATAGATATCAATCCATTGTTTATAGATTGTTGACCCAAAGTTGGACCTACAATTTCTGATTGGATAATTTTTGCTTTTGCCGGTAGATTACCGGATTTTAAAACATCAACCAAATCGTTAGCTTCTCTTTCTGTAAAATTACCGCTAATAACTGATTGACCGTTTGGAATAACTGAATTGACATTAGGAGCAGTATAAACTACATCATCAAGAACAACTGCAATAGGTTTACCAATATTTTTTTCAGTCATATTTTTCCAAACCAAGGCACTTTCCGTTCCCATTTGCATACTTATTTGTATTCTGTTGAATTGGTCGAAAGTTAAACCTGCTTCAGTAACTGCTCCGACTAAAGGAGCTTTGTTATTTTTAGTTCCACGAATGGCATATAATTCTAACTCGTTGTTAGATTGGGAATCTGGTTTAGAAGCCCATAATAATTTTATATATCGTAAACCAATCGGTAATAATTTTTTAGCTTTATCTGAATATATAACTTTATTAATTGCTGCTGTATCAGATAATTTAGCAACTGCTAACGCATTAGATCTATTAGAAGGTTTCAATAAAGGAGTTAATTTGTTATTAGCAACCTTTAGATTAACATCCATTAGATAGGACCAGGCGGTAGGTTGATCATACACTTCCCAAAACTCTAATCTCGCAGAAGTCTGAAGTAATTTTTTTACACGATCAGCATCAGTAACTCCCGGTAATTCAACTAATATTCTTCCGGTACCGGGTACTCGTGCAATATTGGGTTCATCAATATTTAGTTTTTTGATACGAGCCCTTATAACATCTATTGCTTTAGTAACTTTGGATTCAATAACTCCGGAGATATATTTTTCAACTTGCTCGTCTGTTGTGTTATGTTGAATTTGATTGGATAAATCTCTAGTACCAAAAACATCAGGACTAGATAACTTTAAATCCGGCTGATTTATTTCTGATTTAGCTGTTTGAAATGCTTTAAAAAAATTAGCTGTATAGGTATCCCTGGATTTCACTTCCTCCGAAGTAGCTATATCTAAAGCTTTTCTAAATACCGGATTTTCTGAATTATCTGCCAAATCCAACAATAGATCTTTTTCGGAAATTTCTAATAATAGATTTAATCCGCCTTTAAGATCCAATCCTAACTTCATTTCATTCTTCTTGGCATCATAATAATTCATCTTAACTATTCCGAGATTCAAAGTATCTTTAGCTAATTTATCAAGCTCAGCTTTTTTACTCGCCTCCGTTCCGTTAGATAAACTGTTTGCTTTAGATTCTATACGGTTAACATATAATGTTGGAAATAATTCAGCCAAACATATTAACCCAAGAACAATTGCAAAAAATTTAACAAGTCCTTTTCCTTTCATTGGTAAGTTTTAATTATAAATAATGTATTTTTATTTGGTTTGCAAATATAACAGTCTATTTGATGACTGGCAATTATTTATATATTTTTTTGCTCATTAAAATAAATACATTCAATAATATGCATAAAATTTTAAAATAAACTTATAAATAAAAAGTGTAAAAATTATTTTTATAAAACCTTGCCGTTTTATATTTGTATTTTAAACAATTATGGAAAAGGAAGAAATTGAAAAAGCTGTTGAAATTTTAAAAAAAGGAGGAACTATTCTATATCCCACCGATACTATCTGGGGGATTGGATGTGATGCAACCAATGAGGAAGCCATTGAAAAAGTTTTCAAATTAAAAAATAGGGATAAATCTAAAAATTTAATTATTTTGGTAGAATCTGAAAGAAGGCTTCAAGAATATGTTAATGTTTCTTCATTGGCTTGGGATTTGATTGATTTAGCAAACAAGCCATTAACCATAATATATGATAAACCACAAAATTTGCCTGCTCTATTGATTTCTGACGAAAATACTATAGGAATTCGTTTAACGCAGGATCCCTTTTGTAAAAAATTAATTTCAAAACTTAATAAACCCTTGGTGTCGACCTCTGCTAATATCAGTGGTGAGCCTTCACCGGAAAATTTTTCATCAATTTCTCGCAAAATTTTGGAAGGTGTGGATTATATAATAAATTTGCGCCACGAAGAAAATATGCAATTTGCATCTTCTTCCATAATTCAACTATCTGAGGATGGACGAATTAAAGTAATTAGAGAATAAATACTAAATGAATTTAAGCCACGCAATACAAAATCCTATTTTTAAACTGATAACCCATGTTGTTTCGGACAAAAAACAACAAACTTATGTTATCGGAGGCTTTGTTCGTGATCTCCTTTTGGAAAGACCGAAAGTTAAAGATATTGATATTGTAACTGAAGGTAGCGGTATTGAATTAGCTTTATCCGTTGCGGATAAATTACATTCAAAACCCAAAGTATCCGTTTTTAAACGTTTTGGTACCGCTATGATCCATGTTAAGGATTATGACGTAGAATTTGTGGGTGCGAGAAAAGAAAGTTATTCTTTTGATAGCCGAAAACCTTTTGTTGAAACGGGTACTATAGAAGACGATCAGAATAGAAGGGATTTTACTATTAACACATTAGCGATAAGCTTAAATGAAGAAAGTTTTGGAGAATTGGTCGATCCATTTAATGGATTAGAAGATTTAAAAAGAAAAATCATTCGTACGCCTTTAGATCCTGAAATTACCTATTCAGACGATCCCTTACGAATGATTAGAGCCATACGATTTGCAACTCAGCTAAATTTTACCATTGAATCGTCTTCTTTTCTTGCGATTAAAGAAAATGCTGAACGATTTGATATTTTATCAAAGGAAAGAATTACGGATGAGTTTAATAAAATTATGATGTCTCCTCAACCTAGTATTGGTCTGAAATTATTATATGAAGCAAATCTTTTACAACGATTTTTACCGGAACTAACCGATTTGCAGGGTATTGAAGAAGTTGAAGGACAAAAACATAAAGATAACTTTTTTCATACTCTTGAAGTAGTTGACAATATTAGTAAAATTACAAATAATTTATGGTTAAGATGGGCTGCTTTATTACATGATATTGGTAAAGCTCGAACTAAAAAATTTGATAAAAAAATAGGTTGGACATTTCATTCTCATGAATTTGTGGGTAGTAAGATGGTTCTTTCCCTATTTAAAAGATTAAAATTACCTCTGGGCGATCCCTTAAAATATGTTCAAAAACTAGTTCAGAATAGTTCGCGTCCCATATCACTTATTACAGATGATGCATCGGACAGTGCTTTGAGAAGATTATTATTTGATATGGGTGATGATTTGGAAGATTTATTTTTACTTTGCAAAGCTGATATCACAACAAAAAATATAAAGAAACAAACACGTTTCAAGCAAAATTTTGATTACGTTGAAGAAAAAATAAAGGAAGTAGAAGAAAAAGATAAAATAAGAAATTTTCAACCGCCTATTACCGGACATGATATTATGGAAGCTTTCGAAATTATAGAAGGAAAACAAATTGGAACAATTAAGGAAGCAATTAAAGAAGGTATATTAGAAGGCACTATTACAAACGACTATAAAAACTCATACAACTATATGTTACAATTAGGAAAAAAATTAAATTTAAAACGTAAAAACTAGACTATATGATTTATAAGATTAGAGTAATTCTTGAAACAGAAGGGGACGTTTTTCGAGACATTGAGATTAAGGATTTGCAAACATTGTGGAATTTATATGAAGGCATTAAAAGTGCTTTTAGTCTACAAGGTGACGAGTTAGCTTCATTTTATAAGTCTGATGATAATTGGACTCAAGGCACAGAGATTCCTTTAGAAGATATGGATGAAGATGGCGAAGGTGAGACCATGTCAGACGTATATATTAAAGAAGTTTTTACAAAAGTCGGAGATAAAATGTTATTTGTTTATGACTTTATGAAAATGTGGTCTTTTTACGTAGAATTGTTAGAAATTATTGATAGAAAAGCGATAGGTGTTTATCCGTTAACGGTGTATCGTTTTGGTAAAATGCCTTTAAAAGCACCTGATAAAAAGTTTACTTCACCATCAAATATTGACGATTTCAGTGATGTGGGTGATGTTGACATGAATATTAAATTTGACGATGATGACGATTCCTATGACGACGATGATGATGATTCGTATAATGATGACGAACTTCTAGACGAGGATGAATTATAGAAACAAAAAAAAGGAAATTAAATAAAATTTAATTTCCTTTTTTCTTTTAAATTTATAAATTTTCACATATAAATTCCGTATATTAATTTACTAATAATATAGCTTATAAATCGTATTCATATTTTCTATCCAAAACAAAATCTTCCATAAATTTGGTCGTATAATCTCCCTTCAAGAAATTTGGATCATCCATAAGCTGTCTGTGTAAAGGAATAGTAGTTTTAACCCCCTCAATATAGAATTCATCTAATGCTCTCTTCATTTTAATAATAGCTTCACTTCGTGTAGGAGCTGTTACTATTAATTTAGCAATCATAGAATCATAAAAAGGTGGTATTGTATATCCTGAATAAACATGTGTATCAACTCTTACTCCATTACCTCCGGGAATATTCAAGGTAACTATTTTTCCGGGTGATGGACGAAAATCACTGTAAACATCTTCTGCATTAATTCTACATTCAATGGAGTGTCTTTGCGGATAAAAATTATTTTTAGGAACTTTAGCACCTGCTGCTAACTCTATTTGAAGTTTTAATAAGTCTAAGTCTGTAATTTGTTCAGTGATCGGATGTTCAACTTGAATCCTCGTATTCATTTCCATAAAATAGAAATTTCCATATTTATCAACTAAGAATTCAATTGTACCTACTCCTTCATATCCTATATATTCTGCTGCTTTTACCGCTGCTTCACCCATTTTTTTACGTAATTCTTCTGAAACAAATGGAGAAGGCGTTTCTTCTGCTAATTTTTGATGACGTCTTTGAACTGAACAATCTCTTTCAGAAAGATGGATAGCCTTACCATATTTATCTCCGGCTATTTGAATTTCAATATGTCTAGGCTCTTCAATAAGCTTTTCCATATACATACCCCCATTCCCAAAAGCAGCTTCGGCTTCTTGAACTGCAGATTCCCAAGAACTTTTAAGGTTTTCCTCTTTCCAGATAGCTCTCATTCCTTTTCCACCACCTCCGGCTGTTGCTTTAAGCATAACAGGATATCCTATTTCTTTAGCAATTTTAACAGCATCTTCATACGATTTTATTAAACCGTCTGAACCCGGTACAGTGGGAACTCCCGCCTCTTTCATGGTTGCTTTTGCAGAGGCCTTATCTCCCATTCTTTCTATATTTTCAGGAGTACCACCGATGAATTTAATTCCCATCTTTTGACAAGATCTTGAAAAATTAGCATTTTCAGAAAGGAAACCATATCCCGGATGAATAGCGTCTGCGTTAGTAACTTCTGCAGCTGCTAATATATTCAATTGTTTTAGGTAGGAGTCTTTACTTGATGAAGGTCCAATACATACTGCTTCATCGGCAAATCGTAAATGTAAGCTCTTAGCATCTGCCGTAGAGTAAACAGCAACCGTTTTAATACCCATTTCTTTTGCTGTTCTAAGAATTCGCATAGCGATTTCTCCTCTATTAGCAATCAAAATTTTTTTAAACATACACTTTAACTTTTAATTTTGATTATTTAAGATGGATCTACTAAGAATAAAGGTTGGTCAAATTCAACGGGTGAAGCATCATCAACTAAAAATTTAACAATTTTTCCTGAAACTTCTGATTCTATTTCATTGAATAATTTCATTGCTTCTATCACACAAACAATACTGCCTGCACTAATGGTGTCTCCTATATTAACAAATGCTTCTTTATCAGGGGAAGGTTTTCTGTAGAATGTACCAATCATTGGAGATTTTATAGTTACATACTTAGATGTATCTTCATCGTTCTGGGTAGCTACTGATTGGTTAGTTACAGTTGGCAAAGAAGCTACCGGATGATTTGTCACAGCTTGTATTGGTTGGGAAACTTCCGGTGTATATACTACGGAACCACTTTTGGTTTTAATGGAAATCTCAAATTCTTCTGTCTTATATGTTACTTCTGCAACATCTGATTTAGATACAAATTTAATTAAATTTTGAATGTCTTTAATGTCCATGAGCTAGAGCTTTTATTTAAATTTTCCCAAATGTAAAGGAAATAAATTAATTTTATACAGAAAAAAACCATTTAACTAATAAATTAAATGGTATTATATTTTTAGATTCTAACTAACTTAGATTTACTCTTCAACTTCTTCAACAGCCTTTTCCATAACTACTTTTCCTCTGTAGTATAATTTTCCTTCATGCCAGTATGCACGATGGAACAGGTGCAATTCTCCGGTTGTTGAACATTTAGCTAATTGAGGAACTGACGCTTTATAGTGAGTTCTTCTTTTATCTCTTCTTGTAGATGACTGACGTCTTTTAGGATGTGCCATAATTCTTCCTTAAATATTTTTTTATTTTATATTTTATTCGCCTTCTTCATCAGACAGGCCATACTTTTCAAGTAAATGGGTATGTTCGTCCTCATATCCTTCGGAATATTTAGGATGAACATGTTTCATAGGTATGGATAAAAGCACACTTTCATAAATTAATTGAGACACATTTATACTATGAGAACCTAAAGGTAAAATTAAAACTTCTTCATTACTATCATCATAAGATTCTCCAAACTTAACTAATGTTTTGATTTCATTTTTAACGGCTTGTTCATATTCTTCTCCGGAAATATCACATTCTAAAACTACAACACCTTCTGTTTTTACCTTTAATTCTAAAAAAGAAGAATGTTTTATAATTTCAATGTCAACCTCAATTTTAGGACTTTTAAACTCCTGTATGAAATCAAACAATTCAAAAAATGGTTGCTCAATACTCATCTTAAAGCTATGAGTTCCAAGCTTTAATGATGAAAATAAAATATCATAATTGCGTAACCTTTCCATAAATATGGTTTGCAAAGTTAAGTATTAGTTATTAAAACTACAAATTTTTAATTTATTTTTAATTGGATATAAGATATTTAGTAAAACTGCCATATAATGTATATAAAAATAAATTTATCTAATTTATTTATTATTAGTATATATTTATAATTATTCTTTTGAAAATTTATAAATTTGTTAGAGAATAATTATCAATGAAAGATTATGCATTTTATTCAGGGTTAGGTTTTCAACTCATGGTAACCATATTAATTTTTACGGGAATTGGTTATTATCTAGATGAAAAATATCTTTCTATGAAACCTTTATTTATAATAATTTTCAGCTTATTAGGAATAGGAATCGGACTCATCAATATCATCCGCCAAGTATCAAGAAAACAAAAATAATATAAATCATATTTTCTTGAGTAGCAAACATTAAAATATGATAAAAATCATACACATGGAATGTGTTTTAAAAATATTTATATTTGCATATACATGAATCAGAAAAATATGATAAAATTTGCATTTAGCTTTTTAGTCTTAATTTTTACCTTTAATTTCACTTTTGCTGAGGGTACTACTAAAAGTAATGATTCAGAAACATTTAATCCTACTGAAACTGCCATGCACCATGTTAAGGATTCTCATCAATTTGAAATATGGGGCGATGATGTTACTCTCTATTTACCTGTAATCCTCTGGACTGATAACGGATTAGTACTGTTTTCTTCTAAAGAATTTAAAGGAAATGATGATGGTGAAGTAGTAGTAGAGAAAAATGGAATGAGATTTATTAAATTTCATGAAAAAATATATTATGCTAATACCAAAAAAAATGCATCGGGGGAATATATAACAGAATCATCCCAAATTGTTCATTTGGACGATCAACATCATCCTATAAATAAAGCTCCTTGGGATTTTTCAATTACTAAAAATATATTTTCTATGTGGCTTTCCCTTGGGATTTTATTAGTTGTATTTATTTCAGCAGCCAGATATTATAAATCGAAATCTTATACAGGAGTTCCTAAAGGTTTAGCTGCCGTTGTTGAACCTTTGATTGTATTTGTAAGAGATGAAATAGCTATACCAAATATCGGAGAAAAAAAATATAAAAAATATATGCCTTATTTGTTAACTGTATTTTTCTTTATATGGTTAAACAATGTTATGGGATTAATTCCATTTTTTCCATTTGGAGCTAACCTGACAGGAAATATAGCTGTTACTTTTACATTGGCTGTTATCACTTTTATAATTACTAATATTAGTGGAAATAAAAATTACTGGAAACATATATTTTGGACTCCCGGCGTACCTGTACCGATGAAATTATTCTTAGCACCCATTGAAGTTATCGGTATTTTTACCAAACCCTTTTCATTAATGGTTCGATTATTTGCTAATATAACCGCCGGACACATTATTATTATCAGTTTAGTTTCATTAATTTTTATATTTAAATCTTATTTTGTAGCTCCTGTATCTATAATTGCAGTAGTCTTTATAAGTGTAATTGAAATTTTAGTAACTGCCTTACAAGCATATATATTTACAACTCTTTCTGCACTATATTTCGGTATGGCAACAGAAGATAATCACGAAGAACATTAATTTTTAATATATAGTAAACATGGGAATGTCAGTAATTGGAGCAGGTTTAGCTGCTATTGGAGCAGGAATTGGAATCGGTCTTATCGGTGGAAAAGCGATGGAGGCTATTGCAAGACAACCTGAAGCTCAAGGAAAAATTCAGGCTTCTGCATTAATCTTAGCTGCATTAGTTGAAGCAGTTGCTTTATTTGCAATTGTGGTATCTTTGATTAAATAAGAAGAAAAATAACAGAAAACTCGAAATGATAACGGTTGGTTATTCGAGTTTTCTTTTAGTTAAAAAAGCATTTATTTAAACTCATATTATAAAAAGTTAAAAAAGATATAAAATATGGATTTATTAACTCCTTCAATTGGTTTAATATTTTGGATGACTATTTCCTTTATAGTTTTATTAATAATTTTAGGAAAATATGCCTGGAAACCTATTTTAAAAGCCTTAGAAAATAGAGAAAACTCAATACAGAAATCTTTAGATGAAGCTAAAAATGCACGGGAGGCGATGGCTAAATTAACCTCTCAAAATGAGCAAATTTTAAAAGAAGCTCGTATGGAGCGCGAAGCCATTCTTAAAGAAGCCCGTGAAATTAAAGATAAAATTATCAACGATGCCAAAGATGCTGCTACTGCTGAAAGCAATAAAATTATTCAATCAGCTAAAGAAACCATTAATGCGGAAAGAATATCTGCGATCAATCAAATAAAAAGTGAAGTGGCAGATTTATCCGTTGATATAGCAAAAAAAGTTCTTCAAAAGGAACTATCTTCTCCTGAAGAACAAAAAAAGCTTATTGATTCATTAGTAAACCAAGCAAAATTAAACTAAAATGTCAGTAGTTAAACTTGCTAAGCGCTATGCAACGGGTTTATGGGAGTATGCCCTATCTTTACATGAAAATGAAACTATCGTTAAAGAAATGAAATCTTTAATTGATATAATCAATCAAAATAAAGATTTTCAATTCTTTTTAAAATCCCCTATGATTGAAACCCATAAAAAAATTAATATTGTAAACGAAATTTTCAAATCCTTCTCTCCTACTTCTCGTAATTTCATTACTTTAGTAGTAAGACATAAGAGAGAAAATGATTTATTGGAAATAGCACAACAAGTCTTGGAATTATACGATGTATCTAATGGCATACAACGCGTAGAAATTATTTCTGCTGTACCATTAGATCAAGAAACCGTAAGCAAAATTTTAAATTCATTCCCAAAAATTAACCAAGAAAAAGCAATTATTGAAAATAAAATTGATGCATCTCTTATTGGAGGATATATTTTACGTATGGGTGATCAACAAATCGATGCCAGCGTAAAATCCGAACTAACTAATATTCAAAAAAAATTAAGTAATAAAATATTTTAATTTTTTAGCTATAACTTATAAATAAAAAGACCACAATGGCAGATATAAAACCAGCAGAAGTTTCTGCAATTTTAAAACAGCAATTATCAAATTTCGATCAAAATATTTCCTTAGAAGAAGTGGGGACTGTTTTACAGGTTGGAGATGGTATTGCCCGTATATATGGACTAAGTAATGCAGAACAAGGAGAGCTTGTAAAGTTTTCCAATGGATTGGAAGGAATGGTTCAAAATTTAGAAGAAGATAATGTAGGTGTAATTCTTTTGGGTAAATCCAATGGCATAAAAGAAGGAGATATAGTTAAAAGAACTAAAACGATTGCATCTATCGATGTGGGTGAAGGAATGATAGGAAGAGTTGTCGATACTTTAGGTGCTCCAATAGACGGTAAAGGTCCGATTTCCGGAGAATTATACAGAATGCCTTTGGAAAGAAAAGCACCCGGTGTATTATTTCGACAACCCGTAAATGAACCTTTGCAAACCGGTATAATAGCTATAGACTCTATGATTCCTATCGGTAGAGGCCAAAGGGAATTAATTATTGGTGACCGTCAGACCGGAAAATCTACAGTAGCCATTGACACTATTCTAAATCAAAAAGAATTTTATGATCAAGGCAAACCCGTATATTGTATTTACGTAGCTATTGCCCAAAAAGCATCTACAGTTGCGCAAATTGTTAAAACATTAGAAGATAAAGGAGCAATGGCTTATACGGTTGTGGTTGCCGCTAACGCTTCTGACCCTGCTCCTATGCAGGTTTATGCTCCATTTGCCGGAGCTTCCATCGGAGAATTTTTACGCGATACCGGTAGATCTGCATTAATTATTTACGATGATCTATCTAAACAAGCAGTTGCTTATCGTGAGGTTTCCTTATTATTAAGAAGACCTCCGGGACGTGAAGCGTATCCGGGTGACGTATTTTATTTGCACTCCCGTTTGTTAGAAAGAGCCGCTAAAATTATTGATAATGATGAAGTTGCTTCAACGATGAACGATTTACCGGAATCTTTAAAAGGTAAAGTTAAAGGAGGGGGATCATTAACAGCTCTGCCAATCATTGAAACTCAAGCAGGAGACGTTTCTGCGTATATTCCTACTAATGTAATATCTATTACAGACGGACAAATATTTTTAGAATCGGATTTATTTAATTCCGGGGTAAGACCTGCTATCAACGTTGGTATTTCTGTATCACGTGTAGGTGGAGCTGCTCAGATTAAACCTATGAAAAAGGTATCCGGAACACTTAAGATTGACCAAGCGCAATTTCGCGAATTGGAAGCATTTGCAAAATTTGGTTCCGATTTAGATCCGGCTACTGCCGCTGTTATTGCAAAAGGAGAGAGAAACGTTGAAATATTAAAACAGTCCGTTAACTCACCTATGCCTGTTGAAGAACAAATTGCTATTATATATGCAGGAACTCAAAATTTATTACGTGAAGTTCCTGTTAATAAAGTTCAAGATTTTAAAAGAAATTTAACGGAAACATTACGAACTCAACATGCCGATTTATTAAAAAGTTTAAAAGAAGGTAAAATAGATGATTCCATTACTTCTTCTTTAGATACGATAATAGCCGGAGTTGTAAAAAATTATTCATAAATTAAAAAGAATATTCTAGAAAATGGCAACATTAAAAGAAATACGAAACCGAATTGCCTCTGTAAATTCGACTATGCAAATTACAAGTGCAATGATGATGGTTTCTTCATCTAAACTGAAAAGAGCGCAAGATGCTATTGTAAGATTACGCCCCTATTCAGAAAAAATGCAAGAATTATTATCAAATGTTAGTCCTTTTCTTGACTCTGATTCCGGTGGTGCAGAATATGCTAAAAAGAGAGAACTTAAAAAGGTTTTATTAGTTGTCATTACTTCCAATAAAGGACTTGCCGGGGCCTTTAACTCTACTATAGTTAAAGCTGTTAAAAATCTATTGGAAAATGACTATAAAAATATTCAAGTTGACCTTTTAACAATAGGAAAAAATGGATATGAAAATCTAAAAAAATCAGTATCTATATATAAAAATTACAGTTCTCTATGGGATGCGCCAACCTATGAAAATTCTTCTAAAATATCTGAAGAACTTATGCAGTTGTTTTTAAATGGTGAATATGATCAAATTGAATTGGTATATAATCGATTTAAAAATGCGGTAGTTCAGCTTTTACAAGTCGAGCAATTTCTACCAATTGAACTTTCTAAAAATACCAATAACTCTTCCTTAGTTAGCGATTATATTTATGAACCCTCTAAGGAAAGTATTTTAACACATCTTATTCCTACTTCATTAAAAACTCAGCTTTTTAAAGCGATATTGGACTCAAATGCTGCAGAACATGGAGCAAGAATGTCTGCTATGCAGGCTGCCACAGATAATGCTAAAGCATTAAAAAATCAACTATCCATATCGTATAATAAAGCTCGTCAAGCATCCATAACCAATGAATTAATTGAAATTGTTAGTGGAGCTCAAGCCTTAGAAAATTAAGATTTTAAAATTATATTCTATATAAAAAGGTTACTATAAACGTAACCTTTTTTATTTTTATCCGGTTTTGGTTCAAATTTTGAGGGATAAAAAGCATAATTAAACCTATTAAAAAATCAAATAATGAATAATTTTGCCTTTGTAAATCCTGTAAAAATTTTATTCGGAAAAGGTATGATTTCCGAAATTACTAAAGAAATACCTTTACAAACTAACATATTAGTCATCTATGGTGGAGGGAGCATCAAAAAAAATGGAGTATATGAACAAGTAACTAATGCATTAAAAGGGTACCAATGGTATGAATTTTCAGGCATTGAACCGAATCCTCACTATGAAACTTGTATGCGTGCCGTTGAATTTATTAAACAGAAAAATATTGAATATGTATTAGCCGTGGGAGGCGGTTCGGTTATTGATGCAACCAAATTTATTGTTGCAGCAGCTTGTTTCGATGAGGGAGATCCTTGGCGAATTCTTGCAGATCCTACTGTGGTTATAAAAAAAGCACTTCCTTTTGGTACTATTTTGACTATTTCTGCCACTGGATCAGAAATGAATACCTATTCTGTCATTACAAAAAATGAAACCCAAGAAAAATTATCTTTCAGCTCACCAATAGTCTATCCAAAATTTTCTGTATTAGATCCAAGTGTAACCTATAGTTTACCCCCGGTTCAAACCAGTAATGGGGTTATCGATGCCTTTGTGCATGTTATTGAACAATATCTAACGTATCCTGTAAACGGTTTATTACAAGATTTCATGTCTGAATCTATTCTAAAGACCTTAATCATTGAAGGACCTAAAGCTCTAAAAGATCCTAAAAATTATGATGTTCGAGCTAATCTGATGTGGGCTTCAACTTGGGCTTTAAATGGTTGGATTGCTTGCGGTGTACCTCAGGATTGGTCTACACATATGATAGGACATGAATTAACCGCTTTCTACGAAATAGATCATGCGCAAACACTGGCAATTGTATTGCCCGGAGTAATGGAAGTATTAAAAGAAGAGAAAAAAGATAAAATTCTTCGATTGGGAAGAGAGGTTTTTTCTTTACAAGCCGATTCTATTGGCGAACTGATCAAAGATACTATTAGTGCAGTTGAATCCTTTTTCCATAGCATGAATTGTAAAACCAGACTTTCTGATTATAATTTAGGAGAGGAAGCTATAAACCGAATTTCTGAACGAATAGAAAAAAGAGGTTGGCAATTGGGTGAACATCAAAATATTAAATCCAAAGAGGTTAAGAAAATATTAGAATTAAGAAAATAGAAAATTAATTTAGAATTCCGTCTTTTAAATCAGGATAGTTTCCTATCCTGATTTTTTATTGCTTAAAAATTATATTTATTGTAAACTTGATAGCGTATGATTATTACCTAATCTTTTCCGTAACAAAATCTACAATTTCCTGAGTACTCTGATAATCGAACCAGTTAACTGACTCATCTCTCCTATACCAAGTTAATTGTCTTTTAGCATATCTGCGTGAATTCTTTTTAATTTCATCTATGGCAAATTCTAAGGAAGAATTTCCATCGAGATAGTCAAAAAGTTCTTTATATCCAACGGTCTGTAATGCGTTTTTATGTCTATAAGATTGCAAAGAAATAACTTCTTCTAATAATCCTTTTTTCATCATTAAGTCCACTCGTTTATTTATCCTATCGTAAATAAGATCACGAGAAGCTGTTAAACCGATTTTAACGGATGTAAAATTTCTTTTTTCTACCAGATTTTTTCTAAATGAACTGTAAGGTTTTCCGGTTCCTCTAAAAATTTCCAACGCCCTCATTACTCTCACCGGATTATTATAATCCACTTGAGAATAATATTCGGGATCGTTCTTCTTTAGTTCTTCTTGTAAATAGGATAGTCCCTTTTCCTGTATTTCAACCATTAAATCCTCTCTGACTTTAGAATCTATATCGGGAAAATTATCTAACCCTTCATTAACCGCTTTTTCATATAGACCGGACCCTCCCACCATAATGAGTTGATCATATTTATTAAAAAGCTCGTTTATCTTTCTTAATGCGTCTTTTTCAAAATCGCCAACTGAATAATCTTGAGCAATACTTAAATTTCCTATAAAATGGTGAGGAACTAAAGATAATTCTTCGAATGAAGGAGCAGCAGTTCCAATCTTTAATTCTTTATAGAATTGTCTGCTGTCACAGGATATTATCTCTGTTTTTAAATTTTTAGCCAGTTCAATAGATAAAGCCGTCTTTCCTATTCCTGTAGGCCCTACTATAGACCATAAAATTTTCGAATTTTTATTCAATGACAATAGTATTATGTTTTTGCTTTTCCCATGCTACATACTTATCAACTTCTTTGAATAATTTGGAAAATGCAAAAAAGGCAATAGTTAAATCATCAAGAAAACCTATGCCTACTAAAAAGTCAGGGATGAGGTCAATGGGAGATAATACATAAATAATTAAAAAGGTGAAAATAAAAAGATTTTTAATTCCCGGTTTATATTGCCCCTTTAGAGAAGCCCTTAACATTCTAAATAAAACAGGAATTTTGGAAATAAATGATTTATCTTTAGATACTGCACCTACCAAATGTTTTACTTTCATTTTTTTAACTACTTGATTGATTAGCTAATTTCAATTTCTATTCCAAATATTACTCTCTGCCACATTTGCAATTGACACCTCCTCCGCATTTTTTCTTTTTGGAAAAAAAAGTTTCCCTAAATAATTTAATCAAATACCAGACAGCTACTAGTAAAGTTAAGGCTATAAACGCATATTGAAGATAAATATTCACAACTAGTTAACTATTTAGATTAATTCTATGCGAAGATACAATTTTATTTTAAAATATTCTTTTATAAATGATTATTTGCTTTTCAATATTGTAATGGTTTTCAACTAAAAAAAACTTATTTTTGTAGAAATTTAGATGTTTTTTATTATGTTTAATAAAGAAGACGAAGAACTAGACCATTTCACACATACAGAATATACTCCTATTCGATCGGATGCCTTTGTTTTATCTCCTGAAGAAAAACAAAAAGCGATTCAAGAGCATTTTACTAAAATTATGCATATTCTTGGATTAGATTTGAATGACGATAGTTTAAAAGATACCCCTAAAAGGGTTGCTAAAATGTATGTAAATGAGATTTTTGGAGGACTTCTTCCCGAAAATAAACCGGAAGTGTCTACATTCAAAAATAGTTACAAGTATCGTCAAATGCTGATTGAAAAAGATATTACGGTTTATTCAACTTGTGAACATCACTTCCTGCCTATAATCGGAAGAGCACACGTTGCTTACTTTTCAAATGGAAAAGTTATCGGACTGTCTAAAATTAACCGAATCGTAAATTATTATTCCAGAAGGCCTCAGGTTCAAGAACGGCTCACCAGACAAATTGTTGAAGCTATAAAAGAAGTATTAAATACTAATGATGTGGCTTGTGTGATTGACGCTAAACATTTATGTGTTAATTCGAGAGGCATACAAGATACAGAAAGCAGCACGGTTACGGCTGAATTAAGTGGTTTGTTTTTAAACAATCCTACAACAAGAAAAGAATTTTTACATTATATTGGTATTGACTCCCATTTCAAAATTTAAATATGCGCAGCTATCTGAACAATCAAATAAAATTATATAATTCTTTACACGGTAAAAAAGAAGTATTTACCCCTTTGCATGAAGGTTTTGTAGGAATGTATGTGTGCGGTCCAACAGTATATAACAAAGTGCATTTGGGTAATTGCCGAACTTTTTTATCTTTTGATGTTATCAACAGATACTTGCGTCATTTAGGATATAAAGTAAGATACGTTCGTAATATTACCGATGCCGGACATCTTACCGATGATAATTCTGAAGATAAAATTTCAACGCGGGCTCGCCTGGAAAGAATAGAGCCCATGGAAGTAGTACAAAAATATTCCCTTAATTTTCATAAGGTTTTAGATCTATTTAATATGCTCCCTCCCGATATCGAGCCTACAGCTACCGGCCATATTGTAGAGCAAATAGAGCTAATTAAGAAATTATTGCATAAAGGTCTGGCTTATGAAGTCAACGGGTCTGTTTATTTCGATGTAAATAAATTTGATTTAGAAGGGGGCAACTACGGTGAATTAAGCGGCAGAAAAATAGAAGATATGATTGCCAATACTCGTGATTTAGACGGACAAGGTGAAAAAAGGAATCCTCAAGATTTTGCATTGTGGAAAAATGCGTCTCCTGAACATATCATGAGATGGCCTTCTCCTTGGGGAAACGGATTTCCGGGCTGGCATTTGGAATGTACCGCAATGAGTACCAAATATTTAGGTAAAAAGTTTGATATTCATGGAGGGGGTATGGATCTTAAATTTCCGCATCATGAATGTGAAATTGCTCAAGCTAAAGGATCTTTTGGTGAAGAACCTGTAAATTATTGGGTTCATACGAATATGCTTACCTTAAACGGACAAAAAATGAGTAAATCTACGGGCAATACCATTTTACCTGAAGAATTATTTAGCGGTGAAAATAGTTTTATTGAAAAACCTTTTCATCCGATCATTGTTCGTTTTTTCTTTTTACAAGCTCATTATAGAAGTGTCTTAGATTTATCCAACGATGCTATTATTGCTGCCGAAAAAGGTTATTTCCGCTTAACTTCCGCGATTGAAAAACTCCCACATATTGCTGCTTCTGAAACTTCAAGTTATAACATTCAGGAATGGATTGATACTTGTTATGAAGCATTAAACGATGATTTTAATACTCCGGTATTAATTTCACATTTATTTGATATAGTTAAACTTATAAATAATTTAGATTTAAAAAAAGAAACACTAACTGCTACTGATTTAAAAAAGTTAAATACTGCTATTCATGTTTTCTTCTATGATATTCTAGGATTGGAACTTTTATCTGATACTATGAAAGATACCGGTAAACTGGATCAAGCCATGAAAGTTCTTATTGATTTAAGAAATAAAGCAAGACTTGAGAAGGATTGGGCTCTTTCTGACGAGATCCGTAATCGTTTGTCGGAAGCCGGTATTAATCTTAAAGATGGAAAAGAAGGAACAACTTTTGAAATTGAATAATTAAATGATCACAAAAAATGAAAAAAATCAGTTATTTTACTATTATTTTAGTTCTGTTAGCTTGTTACAGCTGTTCAAAATTAAACAAAAAAGAATCGGCAACTATTATTGCACCTGAAAATGTAATGAATGTTGCTGCTTCAAAAAAAGCTAAGGCAGAAATTACCGGAGAACAAAGCGGTGTATCCATTGCTAACGAAAAAATTAATGTTTGGAATATCGTTTACAGAGATGACAAAGGTAATTTACATTCAACCATTATAAAGAAAATGCCTGAAGATAAAAGTAAGGTGGGTGATTCTTTGTCTATTTATTATGATGAAACTAATCCCATGTCTCTTCCTATTCATGAATCTCAATATGATGAAATGAATAAGTAAGTAACATACTAAATGCAGATATAATTAAATTTGTAAAAGATATGTTACGTCTTTTATAATAAATTTATGATAAAAAAAATATATATCTGCTTGTTTTTACTAGTAATTACGATTATTGGTAAAGCTCAGCCTAAGACCTCGACAGATGTAATCAAGGATATTAAAGTAATCACTTTTTCTGATTTTAAAAATATTATTGAGAAAGAGAATGATAAATTTTTAGTCGTTAACTTTTGGGCTACATGGTGTATGCCTTGCGTTGTTGAAATCCCTTCCTTTATGAAAGTAAATGAAAGGTTTAAGGATAACGTCGGTTATAAAATGATCTTAATAAATTTAAATCCTGTTAAAAATATTGAATTTGTTAAAAAGTTTATACGTAAATATTCCATTTCAACCGAAGTTTATCTTCTAAATGATCTCGAAAATATGGATCAATGGATTCCTGCTATTGATCCACTATGGGAAGGAAGTATACCTGCAACCGTTTTTTATAAAAATGGAAGTAAGGTTTTATTTAAAGAGCAATTACTTATTGAAAAAGATTTAGAATCTATAATTATTGCCAACTTATAAAGTTGGATAAAGCTTAATTCGTTCTCATTATCATAGTAATTGCTTTTTTTGTGGTATTTACTAGTTAGCTTTATACTTTATTTTATACTGATACTATTTTATCTAAAAAATAAATATTTATAGATTGATATGTTTCAAATAATTTTAAATACATTGGAAACCTTCAAGGCTATGATTTTACCATTAATAAATTCAATGACAGTATCATTTGATAGTTTTTAGGAAACTTTTAAAACACAACCATAACCCTTCCTTGAATTAAGTTAATGTTTTCTTTATTGGTTCCATAATTGTTATAAGGTCCTAAATTAATGTAGGAATAATTAACTTTAAAACCTATGTATTTATTTAGATAGTAATTTACTGCTAATGATAAATCACTCATTCTCCCCCCTTTTAAAATTTCCCCATTATAAATCCCATCATTAAGATCTGTATAATCATATCTAATAGCCATTTCCAAAGTATGATCTCCCGGTTTTTTCAATCGTCTGTCCCCTAAATTATATTTATAGGTTTTGTCTCCAAGTATTAAAAAACCCGATTGCACGTAAAAGCCATCGGCGTTATACGAATGATTATTTGCTTTTCTATTGATATGAATCGAATAATATTCGCCTTGCAAAAAAGCAGGTCCGGCAGTCGCTAATAATTCCGTCACCCATCTGTACTGATCTTTAACGTTAGTGATGGTTATGTCTAAGGGTTTCTTTTTTTCAACATTTGTATTTAAATTTCCGGAGTAACTCATAATCCTTTTGGTTTTTTTATTATCATCCAAACCATCACGATTACCGTTTCTATACTCTCCCGATATTCCTATATGAACTAATTTATCATTAGTACTGACAGGATCAACTGAAAATTTACCTACAAAAGCATATCCCTGATTTCCTTCTTTGCTGTTAGTTATTGCATCGCTATCTGTATAAAAGCCACCGCTATAATATATTCTTTTATTCCATTTAACATAGGTAAAACCAAGCTGTCGCCCCGAACCAAAAACTTGTGAACTAGCTGCTGCCGTCATAAATTTTAGCCATGCAGAACTTTCCCAGTTTTCCAACCCGAGTTGCTCTCCGGCATATCCCAACTTAACCCAGGAATTTTCATTAATATTATAAATTAAATGGATGTCTTTGGTATTTACTTTTTTATCGGAAAAACCAAAATCTATTTTTGCATCCCATTTTTTATATCGCATTTTGGAGGTTAATCGCACATCAGATATAGTCATTCCGTTACCCAATGGTGTTTTATCATCAAAATAAACAGCTCCGTCAAAAGCTATTCGACCTCCCATGGTTATTTTTATATTGTCCTCAGTATTCGTTCCTGTTTTTATTTCGAGTGTTTGAGCTTTAACAGAACTAACTAAAACGATAAGAAATAACAGACCAATTAAATTTTTTCTATTCATAATTGCAAGAACTTCAAAATATTTCCTCTGAACATTTTTAGATTGTTTAATTAATTCAGAGGAAATAAACTTAATTAATATTACTTCATTATGTAATCAACGGGTTTACCTATGGCACCGTTAGGCATTTGTATTTTTAATAATGCAGATATGGTAGGAGCAATATCTGTCATATAAACTTCTTCTGTAGTGCTTCCGTGAGGAATTTTCCAGCCCATTAAAATAAAAGGTATGTGCGCATCATCCGGTCCCCAAGTCCCATGCGTACCTCCTTTGGTTGGATCAAAGTATTCAAAATCATAAGATCCTCCATCTAAAATAATCTGTATTTCTCCGGAATATTCTCTGTTATACCCATTAATGATTTTTTCTTTAATATATTGAGGAACTGTTGCTATGGATGCTTTTTTCATATCAACGGCATATAAGACCCCTTCCAGGGTTTGAAGATAATCAATACAGGTTTGTTTAAGATCTTCTAAATTTATTGAGGCTTGTTTGATTGCAGTATAGTTGAAATTTACTTGATAGTTATTAAAACTTCTAACTAAATCGTCTCTTCCGTATTTTGATTTCAAATATTCATTGATTTTCTTTTCGTACGGAGATAATCTTCGAAGTGCACCGGCCATTTTATTGTCATTCATAAAATTTGCATTAGGTATTCCTGCATGATCGGCACTTAAAAAAACCAGGTAATTTCCTTTTCCAACTTTACTGTCTAAATGATTAAATAAATCTGCTAATTCTTGATCCAGTTTTATGTAAGAATCCTCCGTTAATATAGAATTGATTGAATAATGGTGAGCCATTTTATCGGGAGATGAATAACTTATTGCTAAAAAATCGGTATCTCCTGTTTTGTTATTTCCCAAATTCTCATGATCAATCGCCAACTTGGCTATATCTGTCGTGGTTGTGTTTCCATAGGGTGTGTATTGAATCAAGCTTACACCTAATGTTTTCATCATTTGGGAAGTTTTCATTGGAAAGGAAGGAGTTTCATATCCTTTAAATCCTACTTCATATTTACCCAGCATTTTGATATCCGGACTTTGTATGTAAGTTGAAATGGGATACGTTGGATTCCAATCTTTACTTAAATATTTTTCCGGCATATTTTTAGAATTATATTCTTTTAACCATTTCGGTAATTCTTTCATATAGTAGGTACTGGTTATCCATCTTCCGCTTTTTGCATCAAACCAATAGGCTGCATCCGCTGCATGTCCTGCTGGTAATATACTTCCTCTGTCTTTTAAAGAAATACCTATTACTTTTGATCTTGAATTTGTAGCATATTTAAGCTGGTCGGTAACTGTTGATACTTTTAAATTATACGGAGACATTTTCCCTACTTTGTTTTCCGGATCATCCAATCCTACCCCTTTTACTTTGGAGTCTTCTGTGCAATAAATGCTCCTGCCGGTGTTTTGCTCTATATAATCATTTCCTGCAATTCCATGTATGGAAGGAACCGATCCGGTATAAACCGTACTGTGTCCTATGGCTGTAAATGATGGAACATAATTTACCATGCAATTCTCAAATGAAAATCCTTCATTTAAGAGTCTTTTAAAACCTGCATTTCCATATCTGTCATATAATCGATATAGGTAATCCCATCGCATTTGGTCTACAATGATACCAACTACTAACTTGGGCCTTTCTACCTGTGTTCTATTTTGTGCTTCTAATGATCCATATAGGGTCATCAAAGTCAGCAATGTGAGAGTAATTTTTTTTATTTTCATCTGGTGTATATAGTTCAAAAAATTGGTTACAAAATAAAGATAATTTTATATGTATTATGTATTTATTTTATAGAAATTGTAGCTTTAAATTCAATATTTTATCAAGTTTGTTATTATTTAAATTAAATAAACATAGATTATCATGAATTTAATATAATTAAATCTACAAATTGAATCAATTTTTAGAAATTATCGTAATAAACCCTAATCATATTTATTATTTATATCTTGTTTTCAAATATAAAAAAATTTACCAATTAAATTAATAATAAATTTAATTTCAATAAAATTTCTTTTATATGAATTTCAATTCAATTAAAATGATTTAAGCTATAAATTTAATAAAGGTTTTTAAATTATATAATTTATCGGAAAAGATGTTAAAAATAAAGGTTTATCTATGTTGTATCTTTTAAGCAATATGTTTTTTTTAGTTATATAATTATCAATAGATTAAATTGATTAAAGAAAAATGAAGAAAATTTTTCAATAGGCCAATATGCTTTCAATTTAATAAAATGCTTTTTTTTAAAAAAAATTTAGCTTCAATACTCTAAACATTATTGAAGCTAAATTTAAATGCTAATAAATTATTTTATCTGTATTCTTTTTTAACCTCTTCATATGTATTAACAATATCCACTTGAGTATTGTCTTTTAAACGTCGTATGGTGTATGAAATAGGTGCAGATGAAGAAATTGCATTTTCTTCTCCAAATAGCTCCATATAATCCATGAATTGATCATAATTGGTGACAATTTTTGAAGGACCACCCAACACAGAAACCTTTATTTTATTGGAGTTAAACAACTTTTTAAATTCTTCATTCTTTTGATAATTCCCGCCAACAGAAATTCTACCAATTTTAAAGTCTACAGCTCCTTTAACCATATTGCTGGTTTCTTGTGAAGACTTTTTAGTTTCAATCAGCAAATAGGCTACTCGACCATAATCTATACTGCTGATATAAACCGGTTCGTAAGGACCGCTATCTAAAAGACTAATATCTCCTTGTACCCAATTTGACCAGTGCACCGGATCTATACCTGCAGAATATACGGTTTGTCTTAACTTAACCAAGATATAACTTGATGATTTCACATTTGATTTATTATAATCATAGTCAAAAGAAGAATTTGCTATACCGGCAAAACTTGCTTTTATATGCAGATTTATTGTCTTTTTAAAACTTTCCTCCGTTGTAACTTTTTCACTTTCATATGTATAATTTGCCGGAATATATTTAGATGAGAAAAAGGCTGAATTTCCTAATGTTAAGTCCGTCAATGCTTGAAAAACTTCACTACCTTTAGGAACGACATTTTTTTTAATTTCTCTGTTAGATCCATTAATTGTTAGAAACAAGGTAACCGGATTAAATGAATTATGAAGAACTACCGGATCATACTTTCCGTTTAAAAAAGATTCTCCTCTAAGTATGCTTCCCGGATATAAAATTGTTTTTTCAATATTTGCTTCACTCATGAGATCTGCAACCGAAAATTCGTTGTAACGACGCGTAACGATTTCATATTCTTTACGGGGAACACCATCAGCATCTATACTTGTATTCCCTGTAAATTTTGTAGATATTTCCATATCCGGTTCGGAATGAAATTTCACTTCACGCAATCCCCTACTACCGGAAACCGCATCATCGTCGCTACTACAAGAGTTAAACACACTACCAAGGATAAATCCTAAAATCAGAACGGATACTAAATTTTTTTTTAAAGTCATTTCTGTATAGTTTTAGATTATTATTATTAAAGATTATTATTTCCTTCTGTTCCCCAATCATCTTTCCTTCCATAGGATACTACAGGAATATTTTTGTATTCGATATTGGTTATTATCCCATTTACATCTTTTTTGAAAATAATTTTATCAATAGTATTTATTATGTATGCTCTTTTTCCTCCTTCAACTTTTTGAACATCATAAAAATCTCTGTTCTCTTTATTGCGAAAATTAGATTGTTCGAAACTTCGCGAATTATAATATACGTTATAGCTTAGATTCTCAAGATATTTATCATACACTTCATTTCCTGTATCTATATAAAGTTTATGAAATACACCATTTAAAGAATGATGCCAAGTAGACGATTTCCTAAGCCTGATTTCATAATTATATGCAACAATTCTCACAGAGTTAAAAAATAGTTCACTCTTCGAAATCAATTTTTTAGGAATTTCATTATTTTTAGCATTTACAATAAAAGCACAATAGGTATGACTAAAATTACCTGCTTTTTTAATATATAGAGTAAATTTACCTTCGTTTTCAACTGTATAAATATTATCGACCTTTTTATTTTTAAAATATAGATCATAATCTTCTCCTAACAGTTGATGAGAAATAGGACCTCCTGGTTGAGGCATGATAGTAAATGCTTCATCCGGTTTAATAGTGGCACCAGTAATTTTATAAGTTAATACAAGAGAATCTCCTACCTGAAGATTATTCATGGTTGATCCATTGGAAGCTTTGACAAATTTTATTGAAAATGTTGGATTTTCAATTAGGTTTTGATCTGTAGTTAGATTTAAATCATTAGTATCAGAATCGCTGCATGAATATATAATAACCATTAGCAAAAACAAAAGCATTAATTTTTTCATAGCTAGTTTTTATTTTTAATTAATACTGTATTAACGTAGATTTTAATAAATTATTTTACAATTAACTAAAATTTATTTTGTTTTGTTCTATTAACGCAACAAATACTAGATAAATCAATATATATTAAATATTTTGTTATATAATAATTTATATAAAAAAGAGAATTTTAATTTCGCATTAAACATGTGGAAACACTTCCAAACCATAAAATATCAAGGCAAAAATCATAGTTGGATGATAATACGAATATTTACCTTATAACAAAACAAATACTCCTTATTAAAACATTTAGCCTCAATACCACGAAAAGTATTGAAGCTAAAATTTAAACTTGGTGCATAATTGTTGGAGTTCTTTTCTGACTTCTTCGTAATTATTCACGATTTCGACCTTTGTATTGTCTTTCAAACGACGAAAAATATATGAAATTGGTGCAGAAGAGGAAATGATGACATCTTTTCCATATAAATTCATATAATTAATAAATTCGTCATAGGAAATGACTCAATTGGAAGGCCCACCTAACACGGAGACATTCATATTTTTGTATTAAACAGTTTTTTCAATTCTTCATTCTTTAAATAATTCTCTCCTGATGTTAATTTTCCTATCTTGTAATCAACTGCACCTTTTACCATTATACCGGTATTCTTCGCTGACTTATTTGTTTCAATTAATAAATAAGCTACCCTACCATAATCTATATTGCTGATATATACTGGTTCATACAAACCAATTTCCTATGCTTTTATATTACCTTCTACCTAATTCGTCCAATTAACAAGATCTATACCCGCTGAATAAACTGTTTGTCTTAGTTTTTACCAAAAAATAGCTGGATGCTTTTAAAACGGAATTATTATAATAGTAATCAAAAGTGGAATTTACAAGGGATGAAAAATTAGATTTTACATGTAAATTGATAATTTTCTTAAAACTATCAACCGTAGTAACTCTCTCACTATTTTACGTATAATTAGCCGGAATATAATTCTCAGAAAAATAACCGGAATTACAAGTTTTTACTTAGGTTAGAGCTTGTGAAACTTCACTTTCCTTAGGTAAAGCATCTTTTTTAATACTTACTTTGACCCCATTGATCGTAAGATATAATAATAACCGCATTAAAAGAATTCGTTAGGATTAATGGTTCATAGTTTCCGTTAACAAATGACTCTCCTCTTAATAAAGATCCGGGATATAAAATCGCTTTTTCAATTATTGTTCCTTTCATTAAATCCGCTTTTGAAAACTTATCTCCTAAAATTAATTTCATTTTCCTTACGTGGAACATCGTTTTTCATCGATATCTGTTTCACCTGTTAGGCTTTACAGATATCCCCTTATCTAACTTGTTTAGAAATCGTACGGAACAAAAAAATTAATATTATAATCAGCAATATCGTCGCTGCTACATGATTAAAAAATTCTACTAAGAATAAATCCGGAAAGAATACCGGATAATACACACTTTTTAAGATTCATTTTTTATAATTTTAGATTATTTGTTAAAATTACTTTTTTTAATTAATACCTGGTGTCTTGATTAAAAATATCCACATTAAAATCATAACTAAAATTTATATAAACAATAATAAGCACCTAATGTATGTCTTATCATATTAAGATAATCAATATAATTAAAATAACGTAAAAAAGAATATAATTATTTTATATAATATATATTTTAATTTATTTTGTTCTATTATCACACATAAACCCTAATATTTAACTAGTTTACATAAATTATTCTGATTTTTTTATATAGAAAAAAGGAGAATTAAAATATTAATTCTCCTTTCTTGAATTCATAGAGTTAGTATGATTACAACATAGGTACTAATTACCTAATTAACCCAAAATTTCTTTTACCTGTTTATATACATTTTCAGGGGTAAATCCTAATTTTTGATCTAAAACAGCAGCCGGAGCAGAATATCCAAAAGAATTCATTCCCCAGATTTTTCCATTTTCTCCAACCAATCCTTCAAGAGTAACGGGAAGCCCTGCAGTTAATCCGAATTTCTTTTTATTTTTAGGTAAAACCAACTCTTGATAGTCTTTAGGTTGTGATCTGAATAATCCCTCTGATGGTACGGATACAACTCTTGTTTTTATACCGTCTTTTTTTAGTAATTCAGCTCCTTCCACCAGAGTGGAAACTTCTGAACCGGAAGCCAGTAAAATTATTTCATATTCCTCATCTTCCTGTACTATGTAAGCTCCTTTAGAAGTTTGTAAGGATTCATTAAATCGATCTTGTTTAGTCGGTAAATCCTTAATGTTTTGTCTAGACAAAATCAAAGCTGTTGGAGTATGTGTATTCTCCATTGCTAATTTCCAAGAAACAGTTGTTTCCTGAACGTCTGCCGGTCTTAAGACTAGC
Organism: Apibacter sp. B3706; assembly: GCF_011082725.1. Taxonomy (NCBI): domain Bacteria; kingdom Pseudomonadati; phylum Bacteroidota; class Flavobacteriia; order Flavobacteriales; family Weeksellaceae; genus Apibacter; species Apibacter sp. B3706. The sequence continues at coordinate 1,415,046 of NZ_CP049715.1, forward strand.
ATGGAATTTTTACCTTTATGGTTTTGCAGTTTTTCCATCAAACGTATTTGTGCTTCTTGCTCCACAGGTTCATGAGTGGGCCCATCCTCTCCCACTCTGAAAGCATCGTGAGTCCAAATGAATTTAACCGGCTGTTCCATTAATGCGGCAACCCTAACTACAGGTTTCATATAATCAGAAAAAACGAAAAAGGTGGCACACGCAGGAATTACACCTCCATGAAGACTCATTCCCACACATAAACAAGCCATAGTAAATTCAGCTACCCCTGCTTGTAAAAATGCACCTGAAAAATCGTTTTTGGTAAATGGACGGGTATGCTTTAAGAAGCCATCCGTTTTATCAGAATTTGACAAGTCGGCAGAAGATACAATCATGTTGTCAACTTGTTTAGCTAAAGTTTCCAACACAGTTGAAGATGCTGCTCTTGTAGCGGCATTAGGTTTTTGTATAATTTCAGACCAATTGATATTTGGTGCAGCACCTGAAAACCATTTTTCCATTTTTGCGGCTAATTCAGGATTTTCTTTTACCCATTGTTCTTTTATTTCTTTTTTATTTTTTACTATTTCTTCTAATTCTTTGGTTCTATTTGCATATAATGCCTGAACTTCAGGAAAAATAATAAATGGATTATTCGGATCACCTCCTAAATTTTCGATGGTTTTTGCTAAGTTACCTCCGGCTTCTCCTAATGGTTGACCGTGTGTGGATACTTTATTTTCAAAGGATTGCCCATTGGCATCCACGGCTCCTTTTCCCATGATAGTATTTCCTATAATAAGAGTAGGTCTGTCATTAACTGCTTTTGCTTCATGTAAGGCTTTACGTATTTCTGAAGGATCATTTCCTTTTATAGTAATTACTTTCCAACCCCAGGCTTCATATTTTGCTGCTACATTTTCTTGATTAACTTCTTTTACTTGAGTAGAGAGTTGTATTCCGTTGGAATCATAAAACATAATCAGATTATCCAACCCTAAATGTCCGGCTATCCTTCCTGCTCCTTGAGATACTTCTTCTTGAATCCCTCCGTCTGAAATAAAGGCATAGATGGTTTGATTCATTAAATTTCCTAATCGAGCTTTCAAAAACTTTGCAGCTATTGCCGCTCCCACAGCATAAGCATGACCTTGTCCTAAAGGTCCGGATGTATTTTCAACTCCTCTTTCAACATCTAACTCAGGATGCCCCGGAGTAACACTTCCCCATTGACGAAAATTTTTAAGGTCATCCATAGAGTATTTTCCGGCCAATGCCAAAACTGAATATAACATGGGCGACATATGTCCCGGGTCCATAAAAAATCGGTCTCTTCCTTCCCATCTGGGATTTTTGGGATCATATTCCAAAAACTCCGAATATAATATATTAATGAAATCAGCACCCCCCATGGCTCCTCCAGGATGGCCTGATTTTGCTTTTTCTACCATTGATGCAGCTAATATTCTAATATTGTCTGCTGCTCTATTTAATGTTTTAATATCAGTCATTGTACTTTATAAAATTTTGGATTTCAAATTTACGCTTTAATTGCACTTACTTCAATTATTCAGAGCAATATTGTGAAAAATTTGATTATTGAATTATTATTATTCTTTTATATAATTTTTTAAGGGTGAGTTCTGTCTCTATATGCTCATAGAGACAGATCCTCCAATACCCTTGAAAACTAATTTATATGATCTCTTTGATATTTTCTAAACTCAAATATTTATTAAATTCCTGATTATAATGTTTATTATATTCTTGGTTAGGATAATAGATATTTGAAATTTCCATTCCCATTTTACTCTGTGCTTCGGGTAAATTTTTATATACTCCCGCAACTACAGCAGCACACATGGCAACTCCCAAAGCGCACGCCTCACGGGTTGCAATAACTTTAATAGGCATTCCAATAACATCCGACATGACTTGCATTACGTATGGTGATTTTTGAGATATTCCCCCAACGGCAATAATTTCTTTAAGTTTTATTCCGTTGTCAATAAAACGGTCAATAATATTTTTAGCCCCGTAAGCAGTTGCTTCCACTAAAGATTTATAAACTAAAGGAGCTACACTGGATAAAGCTATTCCTGTTATCGTTCCTTTTAATTCATAATCTACATTAGGAGATCTTCTGCCATTAATCCAATCGGTAGATACAATCTGACTGTCTTTGGGAGGAATGATTTTCGCTTGTCTGGCCAAATTAGGAATCATTTCAGCATATACTTCATCTCTTAAACTTTGCCGTGTCTCCGGATCTCCAATATTCGATTTTAGCATTATGTTATCTAAAGGCCACATTAACAATCTCTTAAACCAGGCATATAAATCTCCAAAAGCCGATTGACCTGCTTCAAATCCTACCATACCGGGAAGAATAATGTCATCTGCTTGTTGAGGAATTCCCGGAACTAATTTATTTCCTAAACTCTTAGGCCCTACGGTAATGGCACAGGTAGAAGTTCCCACAATTTCCACCATAGCTTTATCTTTTACTCCCGCACCAACTGCACCTGCATGACAATCTAAATTACCAACGGCAATAAGTACATGTTCCGGAAGACCTAATTTATTAGCCCACTCTTTGGTGATCGTTCCCGCGACTTGATCGCAAGTATATGCTTCTTTGTTAAATGTATCTACTAAGCCATCTAAAGACGAATCCAATGATTTAAAGAATTCATTAGGAGGATATCCTCCCCATTCTTTATTCCACATCACCCGAGATCCGGCTATGCCCATTCCTCTTTTGATCTCTTCGGGCTTAGTTAACCCACAAAGTATGGCAGGCAACCAATCACTGGACTCGACGAAAGAATAGGCGGCTTGTCTTATTTCGCGGATCTTAAATATATGTAATGCTTTGGTCCAAAAGTGTTCTGTGGAATAATCTCCACAACCGGCAGACTTAGTATAGTCTATATGCCATTTTTTCGCAAAGTCATTCAGATATTCATTTTCTTTTTGTCCTGTATGATCTTTCCATAAAATAAACATGGCATCAGGATTTTCGGCAAATTCAGGCAACAAAGACAACGGGGTACCTTCTTTATTTACCGCTACCGGGGTTGAACCGGTCATATCCGTACTGATGGCTTTCACGCGAGCGGCTGCTCCCGGCACTTTATATAAAACATCTTTAACGATATATTCGAGAACTTCAAGATAATCTAAAGGGTGTTGTCTAAATTGGGTCTTTACGGGATTACAATATAATCCTTTTTTCCATCTTGGATATTCTTTGATTGATAAGGCTAATTCTTTTCCGGTTTCTGCATCCATTAAAATTGCTCTTCCGGAATCAGTACCATAATCTAATCCTATTACTAAATTATTGGATAATTGCATTTTTTTGGGTTTAGTTTTAAGTTTTGTTTGATTGGAGACGGCGATCATTATTTTTTTACTATCCTCCATCTCCGAAATATTATGGTTTTCCGGTTAGCTCTTTTACTTTTTCTAACCGTTTGTATTTTTCATATTCAACATTGTAATGTTGGTGATTTTGTTCGTTAGGATAGTAAATTGTTGAAATTCCCATTCCCATTTTTTCTTGAGCATGTTCCAATTTAGAATAAATTCCGGCGGTTACAGCTGCACACATCGCCACTCCTAAGGCACATGCTTCTCTGGTTGCGATAACTTTTATAGGCTTGCCTAAAACATCTGATAAAATTTGCATTACATAAGGAGACTTTTGAGAAATTCCTCCTACTGCGATAATTTCCTCTATTTCAATTCCATTGTTTATAAATTGTTCTACAATGGCCCTTGACCCGTATGCGGTTGCTTCTACTATGGATTTATACAGTAAAGGAGTACTGCTGGATAATGCCAACCCTGTGATAGTACCTTTCAATTCATAATCAACATTGGGCGTCCTTCTTCCATTTATCCAGTCAGTGGCTATAATATGGCTGTCTTTTGCCGGTATGAGCTTTGCTTGTCTGGCCAATTCAGGAATCATTTTATCATAAACTTCCTGAATTACCTTATCTTTGGTTTCTTTATCTATATATTCGATTTTTGCAAATATTTCCCTCAACGGCCACATTAAAACCCTTTTAAACCAAGCATAATAATCCCCGTAAACGGATTGTCCTGCTTCGTAACCTACCATTCCGGGAATTATGGAATCATCTGCCTGACCGGATATCCCCGGAATTAACGGATTATTTTCACTTTTAGGTCCTACAATAATATCGCATGTGGATGTCCCGATAATTTGAACAATAGCTTTATTTTTTACTCCTGCTCCAATTCCTCCTGCATGAGCATCAATATTTCCGGCAGCTACTTTAACTGCTGTGGTTAATCCTAATCGGTTAGCCCATTCTTCTGATAAATTTCCTATCGTTTCTACACAGGTATACACTTTTTTTGAAAAGGTGTCTACAATTCCATCTAAAACGGGATCTAATTCTTTAAAGAATTCATTAGGTGGATATCCTCCCCATTCTTTATTCCACAACACTTTAAATCCGGCTGTACATATGTTTCTTTTCAAGTCTTCCGGTTTTTTTAGCCCTATAATTAAATTGGAGAGCCAATCACAGGCATCTACAAAAGAATGCCCGATTTCTTTTATTTTGGGATCTTTTCTGAATATGTGAAGAGCTTTAGCCCAAAAATGTTCTGCAGAGTAATTTCCACCTCCTCCTGAATATCGGGTATAATCGGTATGCCATTTTTTGGAAAATTCGTTGATATGTTCGCAATCTTTTATTCCTGTATGATCTTTCCATAAGATAAACATCCCGTTGGGATCATCTAAAAAGTCTTCTCGTAATGCTAAGGGTGTACCTTCTTTATCTACTACTACCGGAGTAGAGCAGGTAACATCTATTGCTAATGCTTTAACTCTTTCTTTTGCTACCGGAACTGTACTGACTACTTCATTAATTATATATTCTAATACTTCAACATAGTCTAAGGGATGGTGCCTGAATTGGTAATTTACCGGATCGCAGTACATACCTTTTTTCCATCTCGGATATTCTTTTACTGAGAGTGCTAATTCTTCGCCGGTTTCAGCATCCATTAATATGGCTCTTGCTGAATCAGTTCCGTAATCAACACCGATTACTAAATTGTTTGAAATGCTCATCATTTTTTTGTTTATTCAGTTGGTTTATAGTAATTATTTGTTTTTTTCTTGTCCATAATAAGCATTCGCTCCATGTTTTCTTTCGTAATGTTTATGGATCAATGCTTCTTTCAATCTTGGGGCTTGGGGATTTATTTGCCTTGTTAAATAAGCCATTTTAGCTACATTTTCTAACACCGCACTGTTGTAAACTGCTTTTTCAGCTGTTTTACCCCAGGTGAAGGGCGCATGGCTTCCTACCAATACCATTTCCATTTCTTTATGACTTAATTTTTTTTCTTTAAGAATATTGAGAATCTGGAAACCTGTTTGGTATTCATAGTCTCCTTGGATCATCTCATCACTCATAGGCGGAGCACAAGGTATATCAGAAATGGTATGATCTGCATGGGTTGTACCGAATATGGGGATATCCAATAAAGATTGCGCCCAAGCGGTAGCATAGGTGCTGTGCGTGTGTACAATTGAGTTAACGTCTTTCCAATGCTTGTATAAAACGGCATGAGTGGGTGTGTCTGATGATGGTCTAAGTTTACCTTCGACCACTTTACCGTCAAAATCAACCAGCACCATGTCATCGACCTTTAACTTTTCATAGGGCACTCCGCTAGGTTTAATAGCAAAAACTCCTTGATTGTGATCTGCGACACTTACGTTACCCCAAGTAAATAAAACTAAATTCAATTGGGGTAATAATTTATTTCCTTCGAATGCTTCTTCTTTTATTTGAGCATATTTTTTCATAGCTTTATTTTATATGTGAATATTCTATCAGGTTGCCTAATACCTCTATACTCGGCAAGACAATATCCAATTCAGGATCAGCTTTTTCTGCATCTTCCAAGGTAGCTTCTCCGGTTAGTACCAATACTCCGAAAGCTCCTGCATTATGAGCCATCATCATATCTGTGTAAATGCGATCTCCTACCATAGCCACTTCATCCGGCTTTAAATTTTTCGCTGACAATATGCCGTCTAACATTTCTTTTTGTGGTTTACCCAACACTATATCCGGTTTTCTTCCCGTAGCGGTTTCTATAGATGAACATATGGAAGCACAATCAACTAAAACAACCGGTTTGTCGGTCGGACAAACTTTATCGGGATTGGTTGCTATATAAATTTTTCCTTGTTTCGCCCACCAAGCTGCTCTGCATAATCTTTCATAATTTAAAGTCATATCAAAAGCAACAATTAATGCATCGGGCTCATCTTGTGCTGAGTCTTCAGTAGATATATATCCTGCTTTATTGAATTGTTTAATCATACTGGGGGTTCCCAATATGAATAATTTTTTTATTTGGGGATGTTTGGCTTTTAAATAATCTATGGTTGCTACTGCGGATGAGTACATTTCTTCTTCTGAAGCATCAATTCCTAATCCTTCTAATTTTTGCAGGTAGTCTGAAATACTTTTAGACGGATTATTGGTAAGAAATGAATAGCTTATGCCTAATCTTTTAAGCTGATTTAAAAAGCTTACTGTATAGGGGAATAGGGTTGAGCCATTGTAAATAGTTCCATCCATATCAAGAGCTACATGCTTCAGCTTTTTTACTTTTTCTAAAAGAACATTTGAAGTCTTTTTTATATCTGTGATATAATTATTCATACAATTTATATTTAAAAGATATAAAGGATAAACATGTAATTTTTCTATTACATGAATATCCTTTTAATTTATTTTCCTTTTAATGCTCCTTTTTCGCTGAATAATTCTTCAATCCATTGATCAAAATATCCTGCTCTGTAAGCAAAGTCTAAAATTGTATATCTGCTTCGGATTTTATGTGCTCTGTAAAAACTATCTTTGAGTCTTTTTCTGGTAATACCGATTTCTTCCGGTTCAACAGGTGCTCCTACGGCTGCCAATCGTTTTTTTGTTTCCTCAAAAGGTATAACTTGATTTCTTAGTTTTTCTTTTAATTGCGGCCAATTCTTTTTAATTTTATTTAACTGCTCCCTTAATTCCTCTTTGGTAACGTATTTATCTGTAGTTTGGGCAACAGCAAAGGGATGTATTTCTGTCCCTGCAAACATTTCGTCTATCTCTTTTAATTGAGCTTCCAGGGTCGGCCATTTTTCAACTGCCGCTTCAACATCAAGCCGATCTATAGATTCTTTTAACATTACTTCATACAAAGCGGTAATTGCCAATGTGCCAATGCCTACTTTAAATCCATGAGAAGGGGCTTGTTCATCTTGATTAGGATATAAACCGAATTTTTTAGCCATTTCTCCTTTGAAGGTGTGATGCTCCATATCCCAAAGATGGCTGAATTGATGTTCTGAACCGGATGCCGGACGGCTTACCCCTGCCCCCCATGATTCCATGGATTGCATGGCGAAACCGCCTAGCATTAATCCTTCTGTTAATAATTCAATAGCTTTTGGATTTCCATTTTTTGCTCCTGTCGGATCTTGCAATGCCTCAGCCAGTCCATCTTGTACTATATTCCATGCACTAGTCATGGGCTCAATACCTTTTTTAGGATGATTGGGATCGGCTAATTCTGCAGCTAAAATCCAATCTGCTCCGGATACTACTTTAGCATATAAATCGGCATATCCGGAAGCGGTCATCAAAGGGGGAGCATCAGCAATAATATCAATATCAGCTACTAAAGCTTTAGGTGCTTCACAGGCATGAGTGATTTTTGCTCCTTTGTTGGTTATGGATGCTCCTGCCGAAGAATATCCATCCATGGATGCGGCAGTAGCAACACACATATACGGTCGTTTTAGTTCGGAACTTGCTCGTTTCGTAAGATCGTTTATAACTCCTGAACCAACCGCAATAGGTGTTACGGCTTTATCTTTTAAATAATCTCTTATTTTCTCTACAAATATATAATCTGCATATAAATTAGGATCATCTAAAATATACGGTTCTTCTCCTTCCAATCCGGCTTTTTGTAATGCTTCATGAACTTTTTTTCCTGCTACTCTATAGGTATTAGGATCTGCTATAATAATTGCTTTTTTTCCGGGAAATTGTTCCTTAAATATTTGCGGTACATCCTTTAAGATATTGGATTCTATTTCTAGAAACTTTGTTTCAGTAGCTTGTTTTAAAGCTGATTTAATGCTTTCTTTAGACATTTTATTTTTTATTTTTTGTGGTTTGTGATTGATATGGTCTCTTATTAAGTTTTAAAGTTTTTTAGAGTCTTCTAAAAACTTGGCTAATCCAATATCTGTTAATGGGTGTTTTAGTAAATCAAGTATGGGAGCTAAAGGAGAAGTAATCACATCTGCTCCTATTTTCGCACAATTGATAATGTGCATGGAAGATCGTATGGATGCGGCTAGTATTTGGGTAGAATAACCGTAGTTATCGTATATTTCTCTTATTTCAGCTATCAGGTTTAAACTGTCTGTTGATATATCATCTAATCTTCCTATAAAGGGAGATACATAGGTAGCTCCTGCTTTTGCCGCAAGAAGTGCCTGACCGGGTGAGAAAACTAAGGTACAATTAGTTTTAATTCCTTTACTTGAAAAATATTTAATGGCTCTTATCCCATCATGGATCATAGGAACTTTAACAGTTATTTGCTTATCAATTTCTGCTAATTCTTTTCCTTCTTTAATGATTCCTTCGTAATCGGTTGAAAGTACTTCTGCACTTACATCTCCATTTACGATTTCACATATTGCTTTATAATGAGCATATATGCTGTCCTTTCCGGTTATTCCAACTTTTGCCATAATGGAGGGATTTGTGGTAACTCCATCAAGAACTCCTAGATCCTGAGCTTTTTTAATTTGCTCTAAATCTGCTGTATCAATGAAAAATTTCATTTTTTTATTTTTTATGGTTTTATAATTGATTTGATTGTTTTAAAACATATTGTCAGGTTTTTATTTTAATTAAAATAATCTTTAACTAATAAGTACAGTCCTGCAGCAAGTAATCCCCCTACTATTGGAGCAATGGAAGCGTACACAACTCCATATCCCCAATCACTATCTCCTTTGCCTTTTAAAGGGAGGATTTGATGAACTAATCTAGGCATTAGATCTCTGGCAGGGTTTAAAGACCATCCGGTAACCCCTCCGTAAGCCATACCGATTGCAAATATCATAAATCCGGCAGGTAATGCTCCTAAAGATCCAAATCCTACCATCGAATGAGTAAATTGAGGAATACCTGTTGAATTTTCAATAATTACTCCTCCGTGATTAGCACTCATGGATAGTCCTATAAATACTAAGAAAAAAGTACCTATTGCTTCAGCCGAGAAATTCTGAATTGAGTTATTTTTTCTAATAGATGCATTGGTTGCAAAAACGCTTAAAAGTTTACTTGAATCTGAGGAAGTAGCAGTTAAATGACCTCTATATACAAAAGAAACAAGTAGAGCCCCTAAAAAACAACCGATAAATTGTGCTATTATATACGGAAGAACAAATTTAGGATCTAAAACTCCTGCAGCCCATTGTGCTATGGTAACTGCCGGATTGAAATGCCCACCCGTATCAAATGGTGAAGAAATAATTACCGACATAGCTACAGCAAAACCCCAGCCAAGTGGCCCGCTTAATGCTGCCTTATTACCTTCTCCGTATGATTTGTCTAAGGTAAGATTCATGCTAATCCCACATCCTAAGGCAATTAATGAAAAAGAACCTAGTAATTCTCCTATAAATTTTGTTGCAATGACTGAATCCATAATCTTTAATTTAGTTTTGATTTGTAATTTTATTTTTTTGAGCTTCGTGTTTTATATAATTAAAACGTAACAAATGTATTTACTAAATCGAAACTAAACAATAATAAAACAAAATTTTTTTTTATAAATATTAAAATAATTTTAGTATAAAAATAGGTTAAATAGAATTAACTTATTATCTTTGTTATTGATTGACAATTATTTATATATTAATTTAATTATTTTCAATATCGAAACTAATTATGTTACATTCTTCTGACAATTCAAATATTTTCGTAAATTTGAATCATAAAGTATTACATTTAATTTCATCCATGTCATTATATATCTACCTATGAAGAACAATAACATAAATAATATAAGACAACAGGAAATTTTAGAAGAATTAAATTTCAATCATTATGTTTCTGTAACTGAATTATGTAAAAAATTAAATGTGTCTGCCGTTACCATTAGAAAAGATTTGACTCATCTGGAGAAGATCGGTAAATTATACAGAACCCACGGCGGAGCAACTCGAGAATCTTTTATTGTTAAGGAAAGACATGTTAATAAAAAGGAAACGCTACAGGTTGAAGAGAAATCAAAAATAGCCAAAGCGGCTCTTAATTTTATTGAAGATAATGATTTTATTACGATTTCATCAGGAACTACCACACAGATGGTTGCTCAGGTAATTGAAAATAATTATACTAAGTTAACCATTCTTACCTCTTCTTTAAAATCGGCTATGCTATTATACGGTAATCCAAATTTTGATGTAATACAACTGGGAGGAGACGTTCGAACTAAGTCCGGGTCTGTTATGGGGCCTTATGCGGAATTAATGATCAGTAATTATTCTTGCAGTAAACTTTTTATTGGCGGCGATGGGGTCGATTTTGATTTTGGACTTTCTACTTCAAGTACTATGGAGGCTAAAATGAATCAATTGATGATTCAAAATTCCGAAAAGGTTATTGTTTTAGCAGATTCTACTAAAATTAGTAAAAGGGGATTTGGTAAAATAACTGATTTGGATAAAATACATGTCTTAATTACCGATGAAGGCATTAAAAAAAGAGATGTTGAAAGATTCGAAGATTTAGGTATTGAAGTTGTTATTGCACGATAAAATAAATCGACTTTACTATCAAAAAGTTAAGTTAAGTTATTATGGAATTATCTGAATCTTTGACATCATAATCTCCAATTTTCTCTCTTCGCAATTTAGTCAAATACCCTCCAACTCCTAAGCTTTGTCCAAAATCGTGAGCTAATGAACGGATATAGGTCCCTTTACTGCAATGGACTAAAAATTCCACATAAGGCAGATTAATGTTAGTGATTTTAAAATCGTAAATGGAAATTTCACGAGAGGGAACTTCAATAGCTATTCCTTTCCTTGCAAATTCATACAATCTTTTCCCATCTTTTTTTAAAGCAGAAAATACCGGAGGTTTTTGACTAATGGATTCCCCTATGAAATCCTGTACTGCCTCTTCAATATCTTTAATTTTTAAATGATTGTATTCTTTGGGATTAAACTCTTCTGTTTCTAGGTCATAGGAAGGAGTTTCTACTCCTAATTTAATTTCTCCGGAATAGATCTTGGATGCATCTTGAATTTGTTGTATTTGTTTGGTTGCTTTACCAACGCATACAATTAATAAACCGGTTGCTTTGGGATCTAATGTTCCCGCATGACCTACTTTGATTTTCTTTAAATTAAATTGCTTTTTTATTTTCCATTTAATTTTATTTACTATATCAAATGAAGTCCAATCTAACGGCTTATCTATTAAAAATATTTTACCTTCCAGTAATTCGTCTAAATCCATTCATTCCTAAATTTAAAAGCAAATATAAACAACTAATATTTTAAGTCCATTTTTGAATATTGAAAAATATCGTAATTTTGTAAAAAGCAAATCAACCTTGTTGCTTCTATTTTTTATAGAAGAGGAAAGTCCGGACACCAAAGGATATCACAGCGGGTAATGCCCGTCCATCGTAAGATGAGGACCAGTGCAACAGAAAGGAAGTACAGTTCGGCTGTAGTGAAATCAGGTAAACTCTGTGAGGTGCAATGCTATGTATACCGGATTGATAAGGGCTATCCGTCCGATGCCGGGGGGTAAGCAGATTGAAATAAGGAGTAATTCTTATTCTAGATAAATAACAAGGCTTTTCAGTAATGAAAATGACAAAATCCGGCTTATTGATTTGCTTTTTTTTATTTGTATATGTATAAAATAAGCATGGATTTTATCCTATCCATTCATTGACATGTTCCCCTAATCCCATACTTATAGCCTTTGCTGATATGGTAAATGTTTCTGTAATCGAGGATCTACCTAATCCTAAGGAATCAAATTTTTCTTTATATTTTACTACATAACCGTCTGTAAAATTTAATTCTTTTAAGGGGGTGTTAGAATCCTTTTTTGTAAAGACTACTTTGCCATTTTTCTTTTCATAGCTATTAGTCATCCATTCAAAAAAACGAGTTTCATTAGTTGATCTTAGAGTTATCTCAATTCTTCCTCCTCTAATTTGTGCTGATGGTCGCCCGGTTGGATCTGTTTCTTGCGCTAATGAATAATTTACATTTATAATATTATATTTTCTTCCGGCTACCTCTAATCGTGCTCTAAATGACATAATAATAATGATTTTTAGTGAATTTTTCAAATTTTACAAATTTACGTATTTGAAAGTAGATAGTATTTTTACATTAGTTAAATGCTTGTTAAAAATAAATAGTCCTATTTTGACAAACTTTATCTCTATTTAATAAAAATAAACGGAAATTAATTCTCATACTGTTCTATATTTTAGCAACTATTTATAACAATAAAAAAAGAGATATTATAAATATCTCTTTTTTTATAATTTAAATTTTTCCTAATTATTTCTCAATTAAAACATTTCCTGTCATTTCTGATGGAATAGGTAAGCCCATTAATGTTAAAATGGTAGGAGCTATATCTCCTAGTTTACCTTGTTTTAAATTGTATTTTTGATTATCAACTACAATTAAAGGGACTAAATTAGTAGTATGTTGAGTATTAGGTGAGCCGTCTTCGTTCTTCATTTTATCAGAATTTCCGTGATCTGCAATAATCAGAGTTGTATATCCATTTTCTAACGCTGCTTTACAAATATCTCCGGCACATTCATCTACTACTTCTGCTGCTTTAACTGCTGCTTCAAATACTCCGGTATGACCTACCATATCCGCATTGGCAAAATTGAGGCATACAAAATCCACTTCTTTTTTTTCTAATTCGGGAATAATAGCATCTCTTATATCATATGCAGCCATTTGTGGTTTTAAATCATATGTTGGCACATCTTTAGGAGATGGGGCTAAAATTCTTTTTTCATTTTCAAATACTTTTTCTTCTCCTCCTGAAAAAAAGAATGTCACATGTGGATACTTTTCGGTTTCGGCAATTCTGATTTGTTTTAGAGCAGCATTTGCTATCACTTCACCGATTGTATTTTTAATCGTATCTTCTTTGAATATGACATGAATGTTTTTGAATGTTTCATCATATTCCGTCATAGTAACGAAATATAAATCCAATTTTTTAATTCCAACTTCCGGATGGTCATGTTGAGATAAAACATCCACTATTTCTCTCGGTCTGTCGGTACGGAAATTAAAACAGATCACCACATCTCCTTCTTGTATTTTGGCTACCGGATTATTATTTTCAGTTACAACGATAGGCATAAGAAATTCATCGGTAATTCCGTCTTCATACGATTGCTGTATAGCTTGTAAAGGATCTTCTGTTTTATTTCCTTCAGCATTTACCATTACATCATATGCTATTTTAACTCTTTCCCAACGTTTGTCTCTATCCATAGCATAGTATCTGCCTACAATAGAAGCTAATTTTGCATTGTTATCTTTGCAAAATTCGATCGTATCTTTTATAAAACCTTTACCACTTTGCGGATCGCAATCTCTCCCATCGGTAAAAGCGTGTACAAAAACATTAGGCACATTCGAAGAGTTTGCCGCTTCTACTAGTGCTTTTAAATGGCTTATATGTGAGTGAACACCTCCGTTGGATACTAACCCGATGAAGTGTACCGGTTTATTATTTTGTTTAGCATACTCAAATGCTTTTTTTAATTCTTCTTCATTTCCTAAGGTTCCGTTTTCTACGGCTAAATTTATCTTCGTCAAATTTTGATAAACCACTCTTCCTGCACCTAAATTCATATGCCCAACTTCTGAATTTCCCATTTGACCTTTAGGTAATCCAACATCCAATCCATAAGTTACTAAGGTGGTATTGGAATATTTTTGAAAACAGCTGTCCATAAAAGGTGTATGAGCATGGTCAATAGCAGATACACTTTTATCTGTGGCTATTCCCCATCCATCCAGAATCATTAAGATTACTTTTTTATTCATAATTTATTATTTTTTGTAAAATTAATCTATTTTTATGCGTATTTTTAATTTTAAAGTTACTGAATTTTTATGATTTTTGTTGAATATATATCGATAATCCATTCTTTTTTCTAATAAAAAAAGACTTGGTAATCAAGTCTTTTATATATTTAATAATTCATGATCTAGTGTTTATTCAACGGTAACAGATTTTGCTAAATTTCTAGGCTGATCTACATTAACCCCTCGCAATACAGCTATGTAATATGCTAACAATTGTAAAGGTATAACGGATAATAGCGGTGTAAAGCATTCTGAAACATCAGGAATTTCAATGGATTCGGTTACCATATCTTTAACTACGGTATCGCCTTGGGTAACAATTGCAATTACTTTTCCTTTTCTTGAATTAATTTCCTGTATATTACTTACAATCTTTTCATAATATCCTTTTTTAGGTGCAATGACAACAACCGGCATATTTTCATCAATTAAAGCTATAGGTCCGTGTTTCATTTCTGCTGCCGGATATCCTTCTGCATGGATATAGGATATTTCTTTTAATTTTAAAGCACCTTCTAAGGCGATAGGATAATTATAACCTCTACCTAAATATAAGAAGTTTCCTGCTCCAACGTATTGCTCTGCAATCTTTTTAATTTGATTTTCTGTATTTTTAATCACTTCTGCTACCCTTTCCGGTATAGTCTCCAACTCTATGATTAGACTATTGAATCGCTCTTTACTTATAGTACCTTTATGTTTAGCTAATTTAAGTGCTATCATTGCCAAAAGGGCAAGTTGAGCAGTAAATGCTTTGGTGGAAGCAACACCAATTTCCGGTCCTGCATGAGTATAGGAACCGGCATCAGTTAAACGTGCTATTGAAGAGTCGATAACATTACAAATACCATAAATAAATGCCCCTTTTTCTTTTGCTAATTTTAATGCAGCAATTGAATCTGCTGTTTCTCCTGATTGAGATATTGCAATAACAATATCTTTATCTGTTATTATCGGATTTCTGTATCTAAATTCAGAGGCATATTCTACTTCTACTGGTATTCTGGCTAAATCTTCAATAAGATATTCTCCAACCAAACCAGCATGCCAAGAAGTTCCACATGAAATAATTATTATCCTTTCTGCATTTAAAAATTTTTCTTGATAATCCCATATTCCCGCCATTTGAATTATGTCTTCATCTACTAATAGCCTTCCACGCATGGTATCCATAATAGATCTGGGTTGTTCATGGATTTCTTTTAGCATGAAATGTTCATAACCTCCTTTTTCAATCTTCTCTAAACTCGTTTTTAGTTCATGAATTTGTGGATTTACTTTAGAATTATCTTTTATTTTATATACATCTACTCCTTTTAGAGTTATGGTCGCCATTTCTCCGTCTTCAAGATAAACGACTTCATTGGTAAATTCAATGAAAGGAGAGGCATCTGATGCTACGAAGTATTCATTTTCACCTATACCTATTGCTAAAGGACTACTTAATCTTGCTACTACGATTTCTTGCGGTTGATCTACTTCCATAACTGCTATGGAATAAGCACCTACAACTTCATTTAAAGCATATCTGACAGCTGTTGATAAATCTACGTTTTGTGTCTCTTGCATATACTGTATCAAGTTCACTAATACTTCTGTATCGGTTTCACTTTTAAATGTATATCCTTTAGAGGTAAGCATTATTTTTAAAGTTCCATAATTCTCAATAATACCGTTGTGAATAATTGCTAATTTTCCGTTATTTGATATATGAGGGTGTGCATTTATATCACTGGGAACTCCATGGGTAGCCCATCTTGTATGGCCTATTCCTACGGTTGCTTCTGAGTTTAAATCTTTACATTTAGCTATTAAATCGGATACTGAACCTTTTGTTTTTCTTAATTCAAAGGCTCCGTTTTCATTTAAAACTATGCCCGCACTATCATAACCTCTATATTCTAACCTTTTTAGACCGTTTAATATTATGGGTAAGGCTTTTTTATTTCCAATATATCCAGTTATTCCACACATAATTTAATGTTTTTATATTTTTTTATATTAAATATATATTTAATTTTTGGTATACAATATTTCTAATCTTAATTTTTTATCTCCTGAATTTTTATTACCATAAAAAGTTAATCGGAAAGGTTCATAAGCTCTTGTCGTCTTTGAATATCCTAAATATTCGTTACTGTTGGTAGAACGAGTTATAAAATTACCCATTTCTACAAGTATTTCATCATTAGGTTTATTTTTTTCTACAATATCTTTGATTTGTTTGGTTACATTCAGTGTATAATATTGGGGATTAGTTTCAAAATCGTACTTTGGATTAAAGAAATAACCCGCTAGACCGGAATAAAAAGTTAAATCAGGCAAAAACTTCTTTTGTGTATAATTATATCCATATATATAATCAGGTTTTGACTGCACATTTTCGGTAAGATAAAATTTCAATTTTGCTCCGGTAATAGCCCAATTGTGATTTTGTACCGAATCTTTTATTGCTTCTAATTGTGAATCATCTAATTTAAGATGAATGGAAGGCCCTCCCATACCTTGTAAAAATAAAATAGATTCACCTAACTGCTTATTCGGATTCTGCATTTGCTGCTTAAATTGTGAACTGGCAGTATTACGATTATAAAAGTTATATTCTCCTACCATTGAATTATAGGCCGAATTCATGGTAAATGAATAAGTTGCAGGTGTAAAATTATCTGATGATTGATCTTTATATCTATAATAAGCAATTAAGGTCATTTTGCTTACCGGGAAATTGAACATGAATTTAGAATTTTCATCGACCGGTTGTATTTTAATTCCTTTAAAATACTGAATAAATCGTGAATTATCACTAATATCTGCGCTTCCTTTTTTACTGAAAAAATATTGGTAGAAATAATCGGGATCTAATTTTATTCTATATCCGGCAGCAGTAGGTTCTGAAATAACTTTTCCATCACTTGTTTTTACCGATATACTGGTCAGTGAATCACCTAACAGTGCATTTCCTAATTTATCGCCAACATCAACTGTTTTATTGGAATAAAACTTAGAAGAGGTTGATTCCAAAAATGTATTAATCCTATTTACATTAACTTCCATGGAATTACCTGCTTTACCTAAATAGGAAGCTAATGTATATTTTTTAACGTATTTTATAGTATCGACACCACTGGTACTTCCGGGATTAAGAATGATTTTCTTTTCTTTGTAAGAAGAGGAATTGAATGCCGGATTGAGGCTTAACACAACAGAATCGACTTGCTGGATAGTCCCTTTGATTTCATCGGCTGTACTTAGTCTTACTTGAATATTAAAAGAGGCTTTTGATTTCCCAAAAGTATTATCTTCATAAATACCGATCAAACCACTTCCTAGAGTGTTATAATCTGCTCGAATAGTATCGTTGTTAGAAATATTATACGCAACCAGATCAACAAATGTTTTATTTCCTTCTAATTTATCAGGTATTAGATTAGCTCCAATATCTGTTGTATCGTTTTCACAACTTAATAAAAAAAAGGTTGGAAGTAAAGTTAGAGCTAATAACTTTACTTGAGACTTAAATATTTTCATAGTTGTTTTACTCTTGGATCTTTATTTCGCTGGTGACGTGATAAATTTCTTTGACATCTTCATTTTGAATAAAATCAAATTTAGGATTGCTTGATTGTTTAAACATGTCTTCCAATTCGTCAATTAAAACTTCTTCGCCTTTTACAATAGTGTCGGATCCTTTCATGGCTTCTTTGATAATACTTACGTATTTGTTATCAGTTAAGTAATTTAATTTACTTGTATCTATATTATCAAATTCCAAAATATCTTTAAGATTATTGCTGAAAATCCCGTTACTTCCTTGGTTATAAACCGATGTGATCACTTTTATATCACTGAAGAATGCATCATTAGCATAATTAGTTTTCAAATAGATTGGTAAAAAGCTGGCCATCCATCCATGTAAATGAATGATATCGGGTATCCAATTTAATTTTTTTATTGTTTCTAAAACCCCTTTGGTAAAGAAAACAGCCCTTTCATCATTATCTTCAAACCATTCATTTGCTTCATCTTTATAGGGAGATTTTCTTTTGAAATATTCATGATTTTCAATGAAATAAACTTGCATCCTTTCTCCCGGAAGTGAAGCTACTTTAATAACCAATGGCTGATCTAGGTCATTTATAATCAAATTCATACCTGATAGCCTGATTACTTCGTGAAGCTGAAATCTTCTTTCATTTATTTGCCCGAATCTAGGCATAAAGATTCTAACATCATTTCCTTGTGCAAACATTTGTTTGGCTAAATTGTAAACTCCTGATGAAATCGGATTTTCGTCAAAGTATGGTACTAATTCTGAAGTAACGTGAAGTATTCTTTTTGAACTCATTATAAATTGAAGGCTGATTATAATTTAACAAAGTTACAAAAAATTAATCAAACTGTAGTAAGTTTGCATTTTAAACCATGACATTCGTCACTTAAATCTAAAGTATGTTATTATTAAAAACCAGAAATGAATTATTTGATTTCATTCAATATATCCACGCTAAAAAATTAACTTTAGGATTTGTTCCTACTATGGGTGCACTTCACGAAGGCCACCTTTCTCTTTTTAAAAAAGCTATTGAAGATAATCAATATACTATAGGCAGCATTTTTGTAAATCCTACGCAATTTAATAATCAAGCGGATTTGATTAAATACCCTCGAACGGAAGAAGCAGACATTGCAAAATTGGAAAGTGTCGGTTGCGATGCATTATACTTACCAAGCGTTGAAGATTTATACCCAAATGGATTGGAATGTGAATCAATAGATATGAACGGATTGGATGTTGTTATGGAAGGAGCTTTTCGCCCGGGTCATTTCCAAGGTATGGCAACGGTTGTAAAGCGTTTGTTATTACAAGTTCAGCCTACCAGAGCCTATTTTGGTGAAAAGGATTTTCAACAGTTACAAATTATTCGCCAAATGGTCAAAACCTTACAATTGCCTGTCGAAATTTTAGGAATGCCAATCATTCGTGAATCCAACGGATTAGCTATGAGTTCACGTAATATGAGGCTTACTGAGGAATTTAAGAAAAAATCATTATTTATATATCAATCATTACTTAAAGCTAAAGAATTATCTTCGCATTATGCTCCTGAAAATGTGATTTGCAAAATTGAAAAATTGTATCTCAATTCAGATTTAAAATTGGAATATTTTACTATAACTGAAGAAGAATCACTACAAACGGCTCAGTCTTTTGACCCCTCTAAACACTATAGGGCTTTTATAGCAGTCCATGCCGGAGACATCCGTTTGATTGATAACATTCAAATAAGATAAAGAGTAAAATTAATTATATCATTACAAACCATTAAAAAACTACTACATTATTTATTTATAAATTATAAATACTTTATCTTTATTTAAATAATATTGTATCTTATAATCTTAACTAATTATTTAAATTATAATATATTAATTATAAATTCATTAAATTTATGTTTAATTATTACAATTTTTTAACTATTTATATTTTATATATTTTTAAATTTTTTGATTTTGGAGATTATACGATTAATTATAATTTTGGTCTGAATAATACATTGAATTCATGAATAAAAAATTAAAAAATACCCTTACGGTTTGTATATCTGTTATAATTGCCGGTGGACTAATGTATTTAGTTTCTAAAAGCTTAGGTGGTGATTTTGTAGAAAAAACCATATCAACCGTAAAAAAAGCAAACTATTTTTGGATAAGCATGGCTGCTATCTTCGGTTTAGGGGCTTATTGGATCAGAGCTGTCCGATGGAATTTACTTTTAGAACCCATGGGCTATAAAATTAAAAATTCAAATGCTTTATGGGCTCTTTCATTTGGGTATTTTTTAAACTTAGGAATTCCAAGAATGGGAGAAATAGGAAGAGCAACTGCTTTACAAACCGTAGAAAAAGTACCTTTTACCAATTCATTTGGGACTATCGTTACTGAAAGAATTATCGACTTATTTTTTATGTTATTTTTTATTCTTTTAGCTTTAGTTTTTAATTATTCAACATTACTGTCTTTTTTTGAATTACTAAGTAAGAATAAAACGAATAATCCTGATGAAAAAAATTACACACTTTATATTTCTATACTAGTCGTAATTTTATTATGCTGTATTCTAATGTATGTATTCAGAAAAAAATTGCTTCAATTATCAATTATTAAAAAAATAGTATTTTTCATAAAAGGAATTATTGACGGATTAGTTTCAGTTTTTAAATTAAAACAAAGAGTGAAGTTTATTTTATTGTCCTTCGGAATATGGATATGTTATTTTTTTGCTTCTTATCTTGTAGTTTTTGCCTTGCCAGAAACTTCTTCTTTACCTGTTCAAACAGGCTTTTATATTTTAGCCGTAGGAACTTTAGGCATGTTAGTACCTGCCTCGGGAGGCATAGGTGCTTTTCACCTTGCAATGATGATCGGGTTTTCGGCTTTATATTTACAATCCGGAAAATCTCTAGATGAAGGCAAAGATATTGGCTATTCTTATGCAATACTTGCTCACAGTTTACAAATGGTGTTAATGATTATAATGGGAATCATTTCAATAATTATGCTCACTAGGAATAAAGAAAAAACAATAATTTAAAATTAAAAAAGTGATAAACTTTTTAATTATAATAAATTAGTTATATTTTATAAAAAATAAAAAAGCTGTTCGTTTTGAACAGCTTTTATTTTGATTTATATAGAATACTATAGATTCTAAATTAATTTCGAAAACTTTATGAGTATTAGTTTTCTGATTCGTCATCTGCAGAAGCAGCCTTAACATTTCTAGATGTTTTCACAGCTGCAATTACAGTATTAGCCGGATGCAATATTTGGTAATCTTTTAATTCAACTTTAGATACTTCAAATTTATTACCAACATCTAAAGAAGTTACATCTATAACAATTTCATCCGGTAAATTTGCTGGAAGGGCTTTAACTCTAAGTTTTCTTAAGTTAATACGTAATACACCTCCTCTAACAACTCCTTTTGCTCTACCGGTTATTACCACAGGTACTTCCATAGTAACATATTTTTCCGGATTTATTTGATAAAAATCAGCATGGATTATCTTATCTGTTACCGGATGAAATTGTAGATCTTGCAAAATAGCATCTATTTTTTCTCCATCTATTTCCAAAGTAACTGTGTGTGCTTCAGGAGTATAAACTAAATCAGTAAAGCTTCTTTCTTTAGTAGAAAAATGGATTACATTTTTTTCTCCATAAACAACACAAGGAACTTTTTCAGCATTACGTAAGGCTTTTGAAGAATTTTTACCTACGCTTTCTCTTTTTTCTCCTTGAATTGTAATTGATTTCATATAATATTTACATTATAAATTTTTTACTTATTGATTCTCTGTTATGTACCAAGTTCATCACTTCTCCAAACAAAGGGGCGCAAGATAACACTTTTATTTTACTTACCAAAGTATTTTTTAAAGGAATTGAATCAGTTACAATCACTTCCTCCAATTTAGAATCGTTGATTCTATCATAAGCAGCACCTGAAAAAATAGCATGTGTTGCCATGGCTCGTACACTGGTTGCTCCTGCATCCATTAATATATCAGCCGCTTTAGTTAAAGTCCCTGCAGTATCAATCATATCATCTACTAAAATCACATTCCTTCCTCTAACATCACCGATTAAAGTCATAAAATCGACATTATTGGCTTTTTTTCTTTCCTTATAACAAATAACCACATCAGCATCTAAATATCCCGCATAGGTTCTTGCTCTTTTTGCTCCTCCCATATCCGGAGATGCAATGGTTAAGTTGTCTAGATTTAGTGATTTTACATAATTAATAAATATTGCAGACGCAAATAGATGATCAACCGGAATTTCGAAAAATCCTTGAATTTGATCAGCATGTAAATCCATAGTCATAACACGCGTTGCACCGGCAGCAGTCAATAAATTGGCTACCAATTTTGCTCCTATCGGAACACGAGGTTTATCTTTTCTGTCTTGACGCGCTAAACCAAAATAGGGAATTACAGCTGTTATCTTATCTGCAGATGCTCTTTTTGCTGCATCTATCATTAACAACATTTCCATCAAATTATCTGCCGGTGGAAATGTTGACCCTATAATAAAGACTCTGGAACCTCTTACCGATTCTTCTAAACAGGGTTGGTATTCACCATCACTAAAATCAAAGAAACTCATTTTCCCTAGGGGCATTCCATAACTTTGTGATATTTTTTCTGCTAAAGAAACACTTTCTCTAGTCGAGAAAATATGGACTGGTTGAATCATTTATATGTGTTAAAAATATTTTCTGAAAACGAGTACTGCAAATTTATGATTTTTTTAATCATACCATAATAAAACTGAACAAAATTTGTTCAGTTTTATTAAATATTTACTTTATCTTTAAGGAAACTTAACTGCTTGATATAGATTAGGATTAACGGAAGGAAGATTCGATTTAAATTTAAAGTTTATACTTTTAATAAATTCATTAGCTATAATGGCATACCCTCTTCCGGTTGGATGTATACCATCTAATGAAAAAAATCCTCCTGTTATAAATTCATTGGTATAACTTACTCCGTTGTAAAGAATACCTTCTTTTGTTTTTAAATTTTTAATTAGTGAATTTGTATCTGTGATTGCCAGATTATACTGTTTTGCTACAGTTTCAATGCTCTCATTAAATGCTTGAGTTGCTTCTTTGATGGTTAGAATCTCCTTATCGGTCAAAACATATTGATCCTCTATAGGTTTTGAAGTTCCTCCACCCGTTTTTAAAATGGAAGATACTGACAATAGAAATAAATCTTTTGAGGTAGACATCCTTATAGAAGGAAGTCCCATCGCATCTAAATTTGTTAAATTCTTATCTATAATTACTCCTCCATTAGCTTTATCTTCCGTAAAAACAATTTTTCTACTTGCGGCTTCTTCTTCTGTAATTATATTTTTTGCTTTTGCTTGATCCAAACCGGAATTATACTTTTGATAGGAAGCATTTAAATTTTTTATTTGCTGCGGTGTAAATTGATTGGCTTTAAAAGGTAAGGACGAAACTTTATTGAAAAAAGGAAAATCGGTAACGTCCGGAATTGTAGCTACCACTCCTTTTGCCGAATTTGAGTTAAGTGTTTGTACCAATGTACTATAAGCATTCTGAAAAGTTGAAATATCTGTAATCACAGCCGATCCATCTCCTCCGGAAGTGGCATAGCTTAAAATATCATTAATTCCAATCCATAAAGAAAAAAAGGTAGGATTTTGTTCCATTACATCTTCTACCACCGTTGCATTGGGCTTAGAAGCAAATCGTACAAAATAAGGATTGGATTTTTTGGAAGCTAAATGAGTCGGATTTCCATATCCCGCCGCAAGCAAATGAAATGATTTAGCTCCCGGTATACCCATATTTTGATATCCATCTTTTGAATAAATATTTGCAAGAGTAGTTGTTCCTACGCCCGCACTGGTAACCGGAGCAAGAGAACCCTCTGCTACTACCAATATTTTTTTATTTTCCACTTTTGCACTCGGAATTCCTCCTAATTCATCTGCCATAAAAGGAATATTAAATGCCTTACAGCCTGAACGCTTCATTTGCTCGGCAATCATTGACGGAAAGGATTCTTTTTGTCCTGATATATACAGTGCATTATCTCTAAAACCTGCAGTAAATGAATCTCCTAAGGCTATATATTTAGAAAAATTTGCATCTCCCGAACTAAATACGGTATTTATATCTTCATTAAAGTCATTATTGCATGAAAGGAAAAAAATAAACATTCCTAACCAAAGCATTAGTATATTCTTACTCATTTCTAATATTTTAAAAAGGATTCCAAGCTAATCCCAGCCCGAACATAAAGCTATGCATCTTGACATCTCCTTTGAAATTATAAAATTTATTTACTACTTTTCTTGAATTACCAACATAATACATCCCTGTCATATCAAGCATTAATTTATCTTTTAAGAATTTATAACCAATACCTCCTGTTATGGCATTATTATCTGTACTTGGCATTTCCGGACTCCAATAGTCCTTACTGATCGGTGAAGGATCGTAGTAGTATCCTAAACGAACATCCAACTTATCAGATACGGAATATTCTGAACCCACTCTAAATGTATGAGTGTTATGTAAATTTTTAGGCGATGTGGATATCGTTGGATCGTTGGGATCATTGCCTACCTTATTTTGATTGAAATCAATTGTCAAAGCTTTGTATTTATTCCATCCTGAAATATTCAAATCGGTGGAAATCGTCCACTGGGGCAAAAGCCTATAGGTTAATCCCAGTGTGATTTCAGAGGTTAGGGGTAACTTTGCATTAAATCGGTCATTTTCCGTAGGAAATGATTCACTTCCAACTAATGATTTTGGAAGGTAGAATCGGGCTTTTCCATTGACCGCATGAATATCGATATTGGAACGATAGGCTATACTGACATCCAAATCTTTAATCGGTCTGATATACATACCTACATTATACCCATTACCGGTTGCATTTTTATCAACCAGTTTCATTCTTCCGTCTATTGAAGATATAGCTTTTTGCAGATTAACGCTTCCTAATGCATATATATATCCGGCACCCACGCTAAACCAATCATTTAGACGATAGGCTACAGTCGGTTGAAAGAAATACGACCGAATAGTAATTTTAGTAATTAAATCTTTACCTTCCCAATTTTGTCCCCAATCGACGCTGCTTCCGAAAGGAGTAGTAAAGCTAAAAGCAACGGATAGTTTATCAGTGGCTTTGTAGGCAATATTAAACAGAGAAGGCGTACTTACCGGATTATCTGTTTTTGTTTTATATAAAGTAGGCTTATTTTGAAAATCAGCTTTTCCCATTATTATGAAAGTTCCCGCTGCAATGCTAAATTTTGAGGGTATAAATGATATACCTGCCGGATTGAAGAAAGCAACGCTTGCATCTCTGGTGTGAGCACTGGTGTGTGCCATAGCTGCTTGTCTAGCTCCTTGAAGTGATACCCTAAACCCTCCTGCTTGCATTATAATAGATGTCATAATAAAGAACATAAATACTGCTTTTCTCATCATTATAAATGTCATAGTGTAGCAAAACTATAGGATTTTTAAGAAATTAATAAATTTCTATTTCTTTAATTTTTAATTTGATAATATACCTTAAGTTTTAGTGGTAGTTTTATATTAGGAAACTTTTGGTATCTTGTCTATTAAATAATTTTTGATTTTATTTAGATTAAATACAAATAATTCATATATTTGCTTGAGAATATTAAAAAGGTGTTTAGTTATAAAATCATGCTTACCCATAAATCCCTTTCATTTTTAAAACCAGCACAACAAGCAAAAGTTATAGGATTTTCTGAAGAAGATATACCCACTAAGATTTTAGAAATGGGAATAGTTCCCGGCGTTTTTGTTAAATTAAAACGTCAGGCTCCTTGGAACGGTCCTCTTTTTATTGAATACGGTAAAGAGAAAAGCACGGTTATGTTACGTAAGGAAGAAGCAGATTGTATATTGATAGAAATGCAATAGAAAAAAACAATGAGTATTAAAACTATTGCTCTCATAGGAAATCCAAATGCCGGAAAAACAACACTTTTTAATCAACTAAGCGGATTACATCAAAAAACCGGAAATTATCCGGGTATTACCGTTGAAAAAAAAGAAGGTAAGCTTACTTATAAAGATACTGACTATAGGCTAATTGACCTTCCCGGGGTATACAGTCTATGTCCTTCTTCTGCTGATGAAGAGGTGGTATTAACAATTCTTGCCAATCCTGATAATCCTTACTATCCTGATATTATTATAGTAGTGGCCGATGTTCATAATATGAAAAGAAGTTTATTTCTGTATGAACAAATCAAAGATTTAAAAATTCCTACTATTTTAGTTATTAATCAAATTGACAATATTGAAAAAGAAGGAATTCTAATTCGAGATAAAAATTTAGCCGATTATTTTCCAACTCCTGTAGTACTAGTCAGTTCCAGAAAAGGTAAAGGTATTGATGAATTAAAAGAAATTATATATAATGGTTTTGTCAATGAATCGTTCGAAACTTTTCAATATCCTAAAGAATTTGAAAAACCGGTAAGAGAATTATCCAATAAATTTGAAATTGATGACTACCTCGCTTGGCTTTTCTTGGCTCAAACAAAAACGAACAACATCCCGAGTGCGTATCGTGAAAATGTATCGGAAATTATAAATAAGTATAAGTTGATTCCTAAAAGGCTTCAACTTAAAGAAACTATTTTAAGGCATCGCCAAATTGACGATCTTGTAGAAAAAGTGGTCTATAAAGATCCAAACTATCAGACTTTCACGAACAAATTCGATAAAATTGCAACGCATCATTTTTGGGGATATTTTTTATTTTTTTCAATCTTATTTTTAATTTTTCAAGCCTTATTTTTTTTGTCAGGCTATCCTCAAGATTGGATTGAAGCTCTATTTGCCAATACTAGTGAACTTCTCGAAGCTTATTTACCGAACGGACCACTATCGGAGCTCATTACGCAAGGTATAATTCCCGGAATTAGTGGAGTTGCTGTATTTGTCCCTCAAATTGCAATTTTATTTTTCTTTCTGTTGATTATGGAAGAAAGCGGTTACATGGCTAGAGTTGTATTTTTGATGGATCGTTGGTTCAGACCTGTTGGACTGAACGGAAAAAGTGTTGTTCCTTTATTATCCGGTGCCGCTTGTGCTATTCCTGCAATAATGTCGGCACGAAATATTGAAAATTCAAAGGAACGATTAATTACAATTTTGGTTACACCATTTATAACCTGCTCGGCTCGCCTTCCGGTATACTCCATTATCATCGCTTTAGTCATTCCTATAGGAAATGGAATCTTTAATTTACAGGGTATTGTTATGATGATTATGTACTTATTGGGAGTCATAATGGTTTTTATAAGTGCATCCATTGCCAACAAATTAATAAAATCTAACTATAAAAGCTATCTTATTTTGGATATGCCGAATTATAAAGTTCCTTTTTGGAGAAATGTATTTTACGGTTTATTTGAAAAATCATTGAGCTTTATAGCTAATGCCGGTAAAATCATCGTTGCTGTCAGTGTCATACTTTGGGCATTAGGAAAATTTGGAAAAATAAACGAAAATGGTAAAACAAATTATCTGGCAGATGTTCCTTTAGAAAATTCTTATTTAGGAAATTTCGGAAAAGTAATTGAACCGGTTTTTAAACCTTTAGGGTATGACTGGAAGATTGATATTGGTATTCTTTCTTCATTTGCTGCCAGAGAGGTTTTTGTCGGAACCATTGCTTCCATATACAGTTTGGAAGATGATGGCAGTGAAAATCTTAAATTAAAAGAATTAATGAGAAAGGATATTAACCACAATACGATGAAGCCTACATTTAACTTAGCGACAGGCATTTCCATTTTATTGTTCTATGCTTTTGCCATGCAATGCGTCAGTACCTTGGCTGTTGTTAGAAAAGAAACAAATTCGTGGAGATGGCCGGCCGTTCAATTATTTTTTATGACGGGCATAGCCTATTTAGTTGCTTTACTTGCTTATCAGCTCTTAAAATAAATATTAAATATTTTTTACGAACTTTCTACAACTTAATCATTACATAAATTAATTAAATCCAAAATTTAGGATATTTTCTATTTTTGCTCAGATTGTTGAATAATAATGCAATAATCACCAACACGATTGCTCCCGATAAAACCGGATTAATTAAAAAGTTCCACTTTACTCCTCCGGTAATAATTATAAGCGGATCTGCTCCTGCCGGCGGATGGGTAGTCTTCGTTATTTGCATGACAAATATAGCTAATCCTACTCCCAATGATAGGGAATACCATTCATTTTTTAATACCATCGATACAATTAAACCCATAATTGAAGATAAAATATGGCCACCAATAATATTCCTAGGTTGAGACAGTGGACTTTCAGGTACACCAAATGCCAATACACAGGTTGCGCCGAAAGGTGCCATAATAAAAGGAATTGAGGTTGATTTTGTTAATAAGGCTATACACATAATTGCTATACATCCTCCAATTCCCGATAAAATTGAAAAATTAAAATTAACTTTAAGAGGACTTCGTTCTCTACTTATAAATTTTGATAGATATTTTTTACTATTCATTTCATTAAATTTTTGATATTATTTTTTGTTTTCTCTATAAGATTCTGTGTTCTATATACTTGACTATCGATCATACATGCTTCAAAAAACATATAAATAATGAAGGCGTCGTTTTCCTCACCTATTATATCTATAAAAAAATTCTGCAGTTCAGTTTTATGTTTTTGTATTACACTTAAAATGCGAACATTATCCGGTTGTATTTCGGATAGCATGTTCAGAAAGCAACAACCTCGAAAATTTTCTTTTTCATTCATTTGTTCTAAATAATCAAAAGCTGATAATACTTTTTCTTTCGGGATTGTTTTTTCTTCAGTAAAATGTTTTAATCCTTCAAACCAGGTTTTATGACGTACTTCTAAATATTCAAGAGCTAAATTTTCTTTTGATTTAAAATGTTGATAAAAACTGGCTTTTGCAACCTTGGCTTTTTCAATGATTTCATTGATTCCTGTAGCATTGTATCCTTGCTGATGAAATAATTGTGATGCTACGTATACTATTCTTTCTCTGGGGGGCTTATTTTTTAATTCCATTCAACAAAGATAAAATAAATTTTTCAGATATAGACATACTTGTCTGTATATTTTTATTAAATACATTAATACCAACAAAGTTTACTCACTTTTATAAAATATATAAACCAGTATAATGATAACGCATGTAGTTACTCAGCTTTATTACTCCTATACAAAACAGATATGTAATCCAATAAATTAATTATAATTATTAATTCATCAAGCAATATCTATATACAAGCTCAAATATTTATATTAATTAGAAATTGTGCTATAATTCTACTACTAAAACAGCATTCATATGATTTATAATAAAAACCATTAGCATAAAATATTATATTTTGTAAATTAGCGCATATTTAATAATTTAAGATGATATTTAAAAAAATTAACTCTGTAAAAAATGCTCACAAGTCTCCTCTGCTCATTAAAGGATTATATGATTATTGTACTACTTTAAATCCTGATAATGAAATTATTTACAAAGATATTTCCAGATATAATTATCGAGAATTCAAAAAACGAGTTCAACGATATGCCAATATGTTAAGAAATCTTGGGATAGACGGAGGCGAAACCATTGCCGTAATGGATTATGACAGTCATCGATATCTCGAATCTTATTTTGCTATTCCTATGACCGGAAATGTTCTTCATATGATTAATTGGAGATTGTCTCCTGAGCAAATTCATTATACTATTAATCATGCTGAAGATTTAGTTATCATTGCTCACGCAGATTTTCTTCCTATTTTGGAAAAATTTGCAGGAGATATGCCCTCTTTAAAATATTTAATCATTTGTAAAGATGATGATACTATAATAACTTCTGAAAATTTAAGTATTACCGGAGAATACGAACAATTGATGGCTGAAGCTTCTGTTTCATATGAATTCGAAGAGTTTGATGAAGATGCAGTTGCCACAACATTTTATACTACAGGTACAACGGGCAATCCTAAAGGCGTATATTTTACCCATAGACAATTGGTGCTTCATACCTACAATACGGCAGCCAGTTTTGGATTTTCCGGTTCAATTGCATGTCGTTTAAATTCCAATGATGTGTATTTACCGTTAACACCGATGTTTCATGTTCATGCATGGGGATTTCCTTATCTTGCAACCACCTTTTCATTAAAGCAAATATATCCCGGAAAATTTAATTTAACCGGATTTATTGATATTTTCACAAAAGAAAAACCAACTTTCTCTCATTGTGTACCTACTATTTTGCAAATGATTTTAGAGAGTAATGAAACTAAAGATATTGATTTCAACGGATGGAAAGTTATTATTGGTGGAGCTTCTTTAACCAAAAAGTTAGCAAAAAATGCTCTTGAAAAAAATATTGATATTATGTCAGGATACGGAATGTCCGAAACTTGTCCAATTATAACGTTAACTCACATAGATCCTAAATATAAAAATTTAGATATAGATGAACAATCTGAAATGAGAATCAGAACCGGAACTCCTGTTCTATTTACAACCATAAAAATTATTAACGAACAAGGAGACCATGTACAAAATAATGATGTAGAACAAGGGGAAATCATTATTCGAGCGCCCTGGCTAACTCAAGGTTATTTTAAAGACGAAGAAAGAGGAAACGAATTATGGAGTGAACAATATTTACATACTGGAGACGTAGCTACCATAAATTCCAATAATTCTATAAATATTACAGATAGAATAAAAGATATTATCAAAAGTGGAGGTGAGTGGATTTCTTCTGTTCAATTAGAAAATATTATTACCGGACATGAATCTGTGGCTGAAACCGCTGTAATTGGAATTCCGGACGAAAAATGGAGTGAAAAGCCTTGTGCATTTATCGTTTTAAAACCGAATATGACGTTAACTCATGATGAATTAAAAGATTATTTAAAACAATATACGGAATCCGGAATATTGAGTAAATGGGCTATACCTCAAAATATAAAATTTGTTTCAGAAATCCCCAAAACCAGTGTGGGAAAATTAAATAAAAAACTAATCAGACAACAATTTGTAGAAAATTTATAAGAGTTTAAAAATCTATTTTTTTAGTAAAATAAAAAGGTTAATAAATGGTAATTATTAACCTTTTTTATTTTTAGTCTTTACTGTTTAAAGATCCTTACCAAACTCTTCGATTAAACATAAGTGTGCCATAAAGATCTTTATTCATTATATTAAACTAAAATTAGGTCAAATATTTGTTTTACTGAGGTAAGTATTGTTATATTTGATACAAATCAATAGTTATCATGCAAAAAATAAAAGTACTTAATCCGGTTGTTGAAATGGACGGAGATGAAATGACAAGAATTATATGGAAGTTCATTAAGGACAAACTCATTCTCCCCTATTTAGATATAGATCTGAAATACTTTGATTTAGGTATTGAAAACAGAGATAAAACTAACGATCAAGTTACTATAGACTCTGCGGAAGCAACTAAAAAATATAATGTTGCCGTAAAATGTGCTACTATTACTCCTGATGAAGCTCGTGTTAAAGAATTTAACTTAAAAAAAATGTGGAAATCGCCTAATGGCACCATTCGTAATATTGTTGGAGGAACAGTTTTTAGAGAACCTATTATTATGAATAACGTTCCGAGATATGTACAAGGATGGACGCAACCCATTGTAATTGGCCGTCATGCTTTTGGAGACCAATATAAAGCAACAGATGTGGTAACTAAAGGTCCCGGTAAATTAACCATGATCTTCACACCTGAAAACGGCGAGCCTCAAACTTGGGAAGTCTTTGATTTTAAAGATGACGGAGTTGCAATGTCCATGTATAACACCGATGAATCTATTGAAGGGTTTGCGCATTCTTCATTTCAAATGGCATTAACCAAAAAATGGCCTTTATATCTGTCCACTAAAAACACCATTTTAAAAGCTTATGACGGAAGATTTAAAGATATCTTTCAGAAAATATATGAAGATCATTATCAATCCAAATTTGAAGAACTGGGAATTACTTATGAACATCGTCTAATTGATGACATGGTAGCTTGTGCCATGAAATGGAACGGAGGCTTTGTATGGGCGTGTAAAAATTATGATGGTGACGTACAGTCAGACACTGTTGCTCAAGGTTTTGGTTCTTTAGGCTTAATGACTTCTGTTTTGGTTACTCCGGATGGCAAAACCGTTGAAGCAGAGGCTGCTCATGGTACTGTTACCCGACATTATAGATTATATCAAGAACGTAAAGAAACTTCTACCAATCCCATAGCATCTATCTTTGCATGGACCAGAGGCTTAATGCATCGCGGTAAATTAGATCATACTCCGGATGTTGTCAATTTTGCAGAAACGCTGGAAAAGGTTTGTATTGAAACTGTTGAAGGAGGTAAAATGACCAAAGACCTTGCTTTATTAGTAAAAGGTAAACAAATGACCAGAGAAGATTATCTTAATACTGAAGATTTTCTAGATGCTATTGACAAAGGGTTAAAAAATAAATTAGTGAAATAATCAAGTATTTTTAATCTGTTACACAAATATATTTATCTTATTAATCAACTACTTGTGTGACTAAATATTAACACATTTTTCTAATATGAAGAATCTCATATTTTTTTCCTATGTATTCTTGATTATTTAGAAATAAAATTGTAATTTTGCAACTCAAATTTTTAGAGAAATGAAAAAAGACATTCATCCGGATAACTATAGATTAGTTGTTTTTAAAGATATGAGCAACGACGAGGTATTTTTATGTAAATCTACTGCAGAAACAAAAGATACAATTGAATATGAAGGAGTAGAATATCCTTTAGTTAAGATGGAGATTTCAAGTTCTTCTCACCCTTTTTATACAGGAAAAGTTAAATTGGTTGATACTGCAGGTAGAGTTGATAAATTCTTTAACAAATACAAAAATTATAAAAAGTAATATAGTAATACTATTATAAAAAATTAAATATACCCATAGTAGTAATACCATGGGTATATTTTTTTATCTTTTTGGCATAAATATTGATGGAAAGAATAGTAAATTAGGTTTCTGCCTTAATAAAACAACATATTATGAATGCTAAAATTTTAATTTTATTAGTAATAATGACCTTTTCTTCTATATTCGGTTATTCTCAAGAAAAATATAAATATAGAGAAGAAATACAATCTACCAATGAAAAAGTACAGAAAGTGGAAGCTCTGATTCAACAAGAATTTGGCTCTGCTTCTTCACCCGGAATTTGGACTTCAAATAATCCTGATTATGGTCTTATGATTAGAACTAAAGGGAATACATTTACCATAAGTGCCTGGCAAATTTCTGATAATACTGATATAAAGGCAAGAGTTGAAAAACTTATGTCCAAAGTAAAATCTGAACTGTAAAAAAAATTTTATATACTAAACTCTAAAACTTCAGTAATGACTTACTGGAGTTTTTTTAACTTAAAATTTGACCAATGAAATTAGATATATTAGCCATAGGTGCCCATCCTGATGATGTTGAACTAGGGTGTGGAGGAACTCTGGCCAAAATGATTTCTGAAAATAAAAAAGTGGGAATATTAGACCTGACGGAAGGTGAATTAGGGACAAGGGGAACAGCTCTTACTAGAAAATCTGAATCCGAAGAAGCCAGTAAAATACTTTCAATTGCTTATCGTGAAAACTTAAAATTCAGAGATGGTTTTTTTAAAAATGATGATATTCATCAAATTGAATTAATTAAAATAATAAGAAAATATAAACCGGATATTGTTTTAGCTAATGCGGTAAACGATAGACATCCTGATCACGGGAAAGCTGCTAAGCTGGTTTATGATGCCTGTTTTCTCTCCGGTTTATTAAAAATACAAACAAGTTATAACGGGGTAACACAAGATAAATGGAGACCTAAACATATATTCAATTACATTCAATGGAATGAAGAAAAACCGGATTTTATAATCGATATATCTCATTTTTTAGATAAAAAAATAGAAGCTTGTATGGCCTATAAAACACAGTTTTATGATCCGAATTCATTAGAACCTAATACTCCTATTACCTCCATTAATTTCAAAAAAAGTATTATATACAGAGCTGAAAATTTGGGTAGGTTAATAGGCTGTGATGCAGGTGAAGGCTTTACTTCTCAAAAATGGATTGGTCTGAAAGATTTTGAAAATTTTGTTTGATAATATGAAATCTATTCATATATTTGCATTCCCAAAACGGTGGCCATAGCTCAGTTGGTTAGAGCGTCGGATTGTGGTTCCGAAGGTCGTGGGTTCGAGACCCATTGGCCACCCAAAGCTCCAAAGCACTCCTACAACAGCTTTGGAGTTTTTTAATAAACTACTTCAAGTGTATAATTACATAAAACGGCAATGTAATTATGGCAAAAAACACTAAATTTGGATGCACTTATACAGATATTTGGGTGTGTCCCTCAAATTGGAAATCGAAATCAAAGAAATTAAACAAAATTTAATTTCCATATAATTTTTCAATCTTATAAATTCCATTGCCCCCCTTTAGTTGGGTAATTGTTTCAAAAAATACTTTATTGATTAATAAAAAATATAAATATTGTTTTTTATCTCTTATTTTAGTTACTTTTAAATTCTTCTATTAATTTTAATATTTTTATATTATAATTATGAATTAGTTCTGATATAACAGGGCTTTTTCTATTTTACCAATATAATATTTGTTCTATAGATTATATAAATAAATACAAAAACTTATTTTTTTTAATCATAGTAGTCTACAATCTTCAAAACATTATGGAAGATTTTTTTATTAAAAAACTTAAATATTCCAAAAATATTTTTTTATTATATATTATATCACTTTTTAATTATTGTAAATACTTTATTACTTAATTGTAAATTATTGTTGATATAATAGTTTTACTATTTAATTTATTTAGCCAAATGGTTTACAACAAAAAACAATTATACACAATCACATTAAATCTTAGTTCTATTAACATTCTCAAAATTAATTATCATATATAAGTAACATAAATATTTAGATAATTCTAATATTTATATCATTAATTCACATTTTCATATTGTTTAATTTTTACCTAAAAACAATTAAATAGATATATAAGATATATTATCTCCACAATCATTATACTTTATTTTTTTTATTATTATCCTTTATAATCATAAAACATAATTTTATAATTTATTATAATTAATATATCATGAAAAATATTATTAATATTTAAATAAAATATATAAATTATATATCAGATCTCAACTATATAATTACTATTAATAAAAATTATAACAGTAGTAATCAACATAAATTAATAATATGTTTATAGTATTTTGTCATAATATAAATTATTTTTATATATTTGAATTATGTTAACCAAAATATATATGAATGAAATGACATAACTAATATTTAATAAATTATTTAAGCATTTATACCTTTTTATTATATATTGAGGTATTTTGATCCCTAATATTTTCATTATTTTATCTTGGATGAAATAGTAAGAATACTTATATACAATATAAACTCAACATTATTTTATTTACTAATTTAACCTAAACTTTGATTATGATAAATTTTAAACCGTTGCTCTTTATCACAGCTTTCATTATATTTAGTGTATATCAAGCACAAGATATTTCAGAAAGAACTGCACAGAGAGTGGCTAACAATTTTTTAAAATTGAAAGCTAAAGATCCTTTAAAAAGATTATCGAAACAATTCAAATTATCAAACATTACTTCAACCATTGATAAAAAATACGATGGCTTTTATGTATTTAAAGTGGAGAATGGAAATGGATTCTGTATTGTATCCGCTGAAAGCGCAAATCATCCAATTTTAGCTTACTCTTTAAACTCATCTATACTAACCAATAAAAAGAGCTCTCCAGAATTTTTAAATATTTTAAATAATTATCAGTATACTAATTTAAATCTTAGAAGAAACTATTTAAAAAAATCTTATAGTAAAGAAAGCGAACAAATAAAAAAAGAATGGGATGCTTTACTTTCCGATAATGTATTTCCAAATTCAACACAATTATTAAGAAATCTATCGGTTAGTGCTAAAATTCCGGATTCGATTGCTCCACTAATAAAAACCAATTGGGATCAAGCTCCTTTATATAACAAGCACACTCCCATTACTTATGAAGGACAACCCACATTTACGGGTTCTGCTGCTACAGCTTTAGGACAAATTATGAAATATTGGGATTATCCTGCTACAGGAAATGATTCTGTAACTTATCGAATTCCTTCCAATTATTTTTATTATTTCTATAATTGGAAATGGAAAAAGTTAAGTGCTAATTTTCAAAAAACAAACTATCAATGGAGTAAGATGCCTACCTCGCTTTCAGGAAGTTCTACAGACGAGGAGATCGATGCGGTAGCTACACTCTTGTCTCATACCGGAATTTCCGTTAATATGATGTATGGACCTATTGGATCAGGTGCTCATAGTGAAAAAGTTCCTAATGCTTTAAAAAAATATTTTAAATACAGCTCAAATATTGAATTAAAAAACAGATCTGATTTTAATTCAGATGAGGAATGGTTAGACATTATTAAAGGCCAAATTTCACAAGGTTACCCTGTATATTTTTCATCTATAAGCCCGGATGCCGAACATGCGTATATAGCTGACGGATATGATTCAAATAATTATGTACATCTTAATTTAGGATGGGCCGGAGAAGCTAACGGATATTATTATATTAATGATCTTCGCGGCTATTCATCCAGCCAAATGATAGTAATAAATATATATCCTTCAGAAACTTATTGTGTTCCGCCTTCAAGTCTTACAACATCAAACATATCATCCAACAGTGCCACTCTTAATTGGAGTAATGATATTAGATTTAAAAGTTATAAGATTGAATATAAATCAAGTGGAGATTCCAATTGGACCGTTGCTAATGATAAAGCCACAGGATCATCTCTTGAGTTAGTAAATTTAAAGGCAAATACAACATATACTGCAAGAGTAGCAGCCAATTGCGATGCTAATTATTCCAATACAAATAACTTTGCAGAAACAACCTTTCAAACCAGTATCCCTGAATATCCTACTTCATCTGCTTGCGTTAATAATTTTGAACCTAATAATTCTTTTGATGATGCTTATTTAATAAAATCTGATTCTACATACTATGCAGGTATAGGATATCCTGATGACGTTGATTTCTACAAAATTGTTTTTACTACTAATTCAAATTTAGTGGTATTAATGAATAAATTCAATAAGGATTATGATATAATATTATATAATCGTTATTTTAAAGAAATCGGGAAAAGTATTGCAGGTAGCGAGTCAAGAGAAAGAATTAAAATTGAAAATCTTTTACCCGGCACCTATTATTTAAAAGTATTTGGTTATGATGGAGCATATGATGAGTCAGAATGTTATGAATTATCGTTCACTTCTGGACCTGCTGCTCCTACATGTAGTACAAATTATGAACCCAATGAATCTTTTGAAGAAGCTTATCCAATTGATGTTCTTACCACTTACTATGCGGCTATTGGATCTTCTAAAGATATGGACTACTATAAATTTACATTAAAAGAAACTTCTGATGTTAATATAAGTCTTCAAAATATTTATTTTGGTTATGAATTCAATTTATATGATTCATCTAAAAAATTTGTAGCTAAAGGAGTATTTGATGAACCCAATAACAAAGTAATTCATATTGAAGATCTGCCTTCAGGTACCTATTACATTGAAATAACAGGTAAATTAAACCCATTTGAATGTTACAGACTTTTAATTGATACTGATATATCCAGACATTCTTGTATTAATAATTATGAACCCAATGATTCATTTGAACATGCCATTCATATTAAAACTGATAATAAATATTCAGCAGGAATAAGAATTCCTAGTGATCTTGATTATTATAAATTTATTTTAGATAATAAATCTAACATCTCGGTTACTCTTCAAAATATAGCTGATAAATATGAATTGAAAGTTTATGATTCTTCTAAAAGAGAAATAGGAAAAAGTTATAATGAAGATCTAAGCGATGAAACTATTAATCTAGACAATTTAGATCCGGGAACTTATTATATATTGGTTGAAGGAATTGATAGCGCATTTAATGCTACTCAATGTTATGAATTATTAGTAGAAACGATCGCAACAGATTCTCCATGTGTTAATAATTTTGAATCTAATGATTCGTTAGAAAAAGCAACTCCAATAAATCTAAATACTGTATACGAAGCCGGTATTAGTTCTCCAACAGATAAAGATTACTATAAATTTACAATCAATGAAACATCAGACATAACGGTTTTACTTCAAAATTTACCTAAAAACTATGATTTAAAACTTCTTGATGAAGTAGGTGATGAAATTGACAGCAGTTCAAATAAGGGTACAATAAATGAAAAAATTGTAGCTGAAAATTTACCTGCCGGTAATTATTATGTATACGTATATGGATATGAAGGTGCCTATGATACTACTTTTTGTTATAATTTAGAAGTTCAAACAGAAAGCAGTATTTCATTATGTAAGGGTAATTATGAGCCTAATAACAACTTTGATTCTGCTTATACCATAAGAAATATATTGACCTATTCTTCTGATATAAGTTCTTCAACTGATGATGATTATTATAAAATATATATAGGTGAAAAATCTGATCTTTTGGTTATTTTAGAAAATTTACCAAATGATTATGACCTTAAACTTTATGATAATTTAAAAAGAGAAATAGGAAGTAGTACTAACAACGGAACTACCAAAGAAATTATTGATATTAAAAATTTAAATAAAGGCATTTATTATGTATATGTATATGGTAAAAATGGCGCATATGAGCCGGGCAAATGTTATAATCTAAGTGTTAACTATGTTCCTGCTAAGAATTCACCTGAATTTGGAAATCCTGAGAATTCCGTTTTCGTATATCCTAATCCTGTTCATGATGCTATAAATATAAAAGGATTAAATATACTGGAAAAAGGAAAACTTATTACATTAACTATAGTTGACAGAAATGCGCACGTTGTGAAAATTTTGCAATCTAAAGTTGACGACAATATACTTGTAAATGTTTCAGACCTCCCTCCGAATATTTATTTTTTACAAATTCAGGGGCAAAATTACAAATTCATTAAAAAATGAGTTTTTAATTTATAATTAAAAAAGAACCGAAAGATCAATCTTTCGGTTTTTTTATGCAAATCATTTTAATATAAAAGTTATCAATTAAAAATTTCATATATCCAATAAACATGATATACTAAAAAAATAATTAATAGTAAACTTTATATTATCATTTTTACACATTATTTAATATAATTTAGTAAATTTGATATATAGTAACCTAAAAAACTTAAAAAGCTTATGTTTTATCTTAATAAATATATTTTTTCATAGTATGTAATTATTTTAATTTAAAAAAATTACATCAAAATCTTTTCACTCCATTCAACTATATATTCTATACCAAACAGTATACGTTTATTAGAATAATTAAATTTATAGTAATTACAATTTTACTTCATAATTAAAACACTAAAAACAATTCCGATGAGATTAAAATATTCTATTTTAATTATAGCTATATTTATATCTTACACATTTTATAGTCAAGATATTTCTGAAAAAACTGCCCGTATTGTAGCCAATAATTTTTTAAATCAAAGAATTCATTCAAAAAATTCAAACCACAATAAATTAATTAATATTACAGATTGTTTTGATAAAAAATACGATGGTTTCTACATTTTCAAAAGCTTAAATGGTTTTATAATAATTTCTTCACAAAGTGAAAACCACCCAATTCTAGCTTATTCATTTGATACAACTCTTAACGCGGAAGGAAATCAATCGCCCGAATTTTTATACTTTCTTAGAGAATACCAATCAGCAAACGAATATTTAAGAAAAAGTAAAGTTAAAAAAATAGGCGAGGATAAAGAAAGATATTTAATAAAAGAAGAATGGGACGCTTTACTTTATAGAAAAGAAATGCCTTTATCTAAAATTAATCTTAAATACAAAGAAATTCCTTTAACAATAGATCCTTTGATTACAACAAAGTGGAGTCAAAATACATTTTATAATAAGTTGGTACCTAAAACCTATGAAAACCAATCTTGTCCAACGGGTTGTGTGGCTACCACTATGGCCCAAATTATGAAATATTGGAATTACCCTGTCAAAGGTAAAAGCTCTAATACGTATAAGATTCAAAATACTTATTATGATTGGAAAGGTAAAACATTAACAGCTGATTTTGCTAACACTACCTATTTATGGAATAATATGCCTACTTCCCTTTCCCTCACTTCCACCACACAACAAATCGATGCAGTTGCCACATTAATGCTTCACACCGGTATTTCGGTTAATATGATTTACGGACCTAACAGTTCGGGGGCATTTAATAACTCTGTTTTAAAAGCATTGAAAAATTACTTTCAATATAGTTCGGATATAAAAATGGTTAATAAAGGAAATTATAGTAATTTCGAGTGGATAAAACTAATTAAGGATCAGCTGATAAAAAATTATCCTGTGTTTTATAAAGGAAGCAACAGGCAAGGAGCACATACCTTTATTGCTGATGGAATTGATAGTAACAACCTCATTCATTTTAATTTTGGTTGGGGCGGTTATGCAGATGGATACTTTCAATTATCTGAACCGGCAGGATATAAATCCAATCAAAGTGCAATAATAAATATACACCCTATTAATTATACTTGTTCTATACCTTCGGGTCTCACCACATCGAATATATCTTCAACTAGTGCTGTTTTAAAATGGAATAACATACCGGACATTCTAAGTTATACTATGGAATATAAAACAAATAAAGAAGAAAATTGGAATACCATAAACCTTAAATCAACCGACACCTTATATACCCTCACAGGATTAAAACCAAATACTTCATATAGTTGGAGAGTAAAAGCAAATTGCTATACTTCTAATAGTTCCAATTTTGAAGAAAACTCATTCCGAACTTCTACTAATTGTGCAGCTAATTACGAACCTAATGACTCGTTTGAAAATGCATATCCTATAAAAATCAATACTTTATATTCAGCTGCACTTGGCTCCAGTTATGATTTAGATTATTATAAATTTTCAATTTATAAAAAATCTACTATTGAAATTATTCTTAAAAACTTTTCTGAACATTATACTTTAGCTTTATATGATTCTTCAAAGAATTATATTACCCGTAGCACGAATACAGAGAATAATAAAGATCAATTTCAAATAAATTTAATTCCCGGAACATATTATATAATGGTTAAAGGATATAAAGATGCTTTTCTTGAAAATAAATGCTATGATTTAATCGTAAATCAAATGTTCAATGATAAAATTACTGATAACAATAACATAATCATATATCCTAATCCCGCTCATGAAACACTTAATATAAAAGGTGTTCCTTCAAATATTCAGAAATTTATAACATTAACTATATTTGATAATAGTGGAAAACTAGTTAAAAACATACGTGTATTAATTGAAGACAAAATTTCTATAAATGTCTCAGATCTACAGCCCAATCTTTATATTATAAAAATTTTAGGAAAGAATTACAAATTCATAAAAAAATAAACCTTAGAATTATGTTAAAAACCGAAAGACAAATCTTTCGGTTTTTTTTATATTCATTAAATTGATATTATCAATCAACTCTTTTTTTATCAAAAAAATAAAGGGTCATACCAACTCCTATGATTCCTAATCCAATAATACTTTCCCGAGGATGGTTGACAAAAGTAAAATACAAAATATAAAAGCTGAAAAGTAAAAAGATACCGGGCATTAGTAAAAAAATATTTCCTTTGAAAAGTACCCGATCTTTTTTCTTAATAAATAAAGAAGTACTCACGGCAGCCGTTGA
Source organism: Apibacter sp. B3706 (assembly GCF_011082725.1). Taxonomy (NCBI): domain Bacteria; kingdom Pseudomonadati; phylum Bacteroidota; class Flavobacteriia; order Flavobacteriales; family Weeksellaceae; genus Apibacter; species Apibacter sp. B3706. Next base: position 1,456,772 of record NZ_CP049715.1, read on the forward strand.
AAGAAGTTGAAGTACAAATGCTGTGTAAATAAAAATTTCTTCAAATTTACCACTCAATATTATTAGTATACTGATAAGAGTATGAGCAACTACAGCCCAAATAGGTATTCGGTTTTTATTTTCTTTACCTAAATAACTCCAAAGATGATTTTCTTTTGCTGTTGCCTGGGTTACTCTCGATCCAACCCACAAATAGCCACTAATTGTTGAAACTAATTGCAATGCAATCAAATAACTTATCCATTTTACTCCCCGAACGCCTAAAATATTGGTAAATGCGATATTGGCAATGTCTTCTTTTCCTTCCATTTGTTCGATTGAAGCATGTTTTAAAAAAACAAAATTTACCAACACATAACTTACTGTTACAAAAACAGTTCCTATTATCAACGCTTTGGGAAGATTAACTTTTGGCTTTTCAATTTCTTCAACAATATATGAGGCAGAATTCCAACCGGTATAGGCGTAGGTTACAAATACCAAAGAACTGGCAAAAGCCGGAACGATGATTTCATGAGTCCAAGAATTATCCCATAATAATGCATTGGTAGGAGACGGACTTATCGAAATTCCAATTAAAATCAGTACTACAATGAATGCTACCTTAAGAACGGCAAATATATTTTGAAAACGACTGCTTACCTTTAGGCTGAAACATTGAAATACAGCAATAATAATGATAATGAGAATAGCTGTATTTCTTTCATTTTCAAAACCCAAATATTTAGCCATAGCCAATGCTGCTAAAGCAATTGGCCCGGAGAAGCCAACTATAAGCGATACCCAACTGGTGATGTATCCCATGATGGGATGATAAGTTCTAGAAAGATAAATATAATCTCCTCCCGATTGCTTAAAATGAGCTCCCAATTCCGCGTAGATAAAAGCACCTATTAAAGCCAGTATTCCTCCGATTGTCCATAAAAGAATAATGGTAAACGTATTGTGTAATTCCGGAACTTGATATCCTAAACTTGTAAACACTCCCGTTCCTACCATATTGGATATGACTATGGCAGTTGCTGTCTTCCAGCCTATTTTTTTCATATTTATATTAAATATATAAGTCTAATTTTAGAAATTCATAGAAAGCTTAGTAAACCAATTAGCTCCGGTTGTACCCATCTGTACCGGTGCATACTTGAAAACATTATAATAAGAATTTTCATAGATTTGCTTATCCGGAAAGACATCAAAAATATTATTTCCGCCCATCGTTAATATTAAATCTTTTCGTATGGAATAACTGATACTAAAATCGGTTACTAATTTTGGATCATGATGTTGTACCGAACCGTATGGGTAACCATCTCTCGTAACTTTACCGAAATAGGTATTTCTTACTAATAAATTCCATTTCGAAACTGAATAATTGAAGCCTAAAGTTGCCTTTGCTTTCGGACTTAAAGATTCAATTATATTGGTTTGATCGGGACCGAAATATTCATTTCTGTCTCCTTCAAAAACTTTGGGAAAATGATAATCAACAATTTCTGTTTCTGTATAGTTTCCTGATAAACTTATATCCAGATTTCCCCTTCCTAAACCAACTTTATATGTGGCCACTATATCAATACCTTTCGTTTCCGTATCCACAGCATTAGTAAAAAATCGTGCTCCTTCCACTCCATAAGATTCTACTTTTGCATTAACAAATTCACTCGTGAGTACAATACGATCTTTAACTTTGATATAGTAAGCATCAGCGGTTACATATATTTTTTTAGAAGGTTTAAATGTTAAACCGGCACTTGCATTAATTGATTTTTCTTCTTTAAGTTTATCAATACCTAATGCTTTTGCCAAAGGACTGTCATTTCTAAATATACCTTTAGAAACAACTCCTGATCCCGACGATGAGATACTGGAAAAAGAATTATTAAAATATTGCTGTTGAAGAGACGGGGCTCTGAATCCATTACTGAAAGCTCCCCTTACAGCAAATCCGTTTACATATTCATAACGCACCGCCAACTTTCCTATCCAAGAATTACCAAAATCGGAATAATGCTCATATCTTCCTGCCAAATCACCGGTAAGTTTTCCTTTTTTAAATGCTACATCCGCATAACCGGATGCATTATTTCTGTCTTCTTTTAACGCATTTTCAGGAGAAAATCCTATAAAACCTTGAGCCCCCCCCTCTCCCAGTATATCGGTGGGAAGAGTAGATTCAGTTGCCGGATTACCAAATTTATCGTAACGCATCCATGAGCCTTCTTCTCCGGCCTTTATTCTATACTGTTCGTATTTAAATTCTCCTCCGAAGGCAATAGAAAGAAGTGTATTTATTTTTTTAGAAATATCCAGATTGATAGTATTTTGCATAAACTCATGTCCCCCGGCTTTAAATTCCGTTGGAGAAAGTATACCCAACGAAGCATTGTTTGTATGCGTAGCCTTATAATTAAAGAGGTTTTCTCCAAAGGTATTACTTATATCTACCATCCAATTATTATGCATATATCTTATTCCCGTAGAGTTAGAAATATCATAAATAGTGGATTTTAATAAAGGTTGAAATCCTATCGGATAAAGTTCTTTAACTACATTAGTTTTTTCACTGGGAAGTCTTCGGAATTCAGCTCCTTCTCCTTGTCTTAAACTTGCTCCGCCGAATGAGTAGAACTCATACTTTTCGGATAATGGATAAATGGAATTTATAAAAAACTGTTGATTTTTAATTTGAGCATCTCCTGCCCTGAAACGGAAGTCTTTTTGGGTTAAACCCATTTCTGCCATAATTTTTTCATCGTTTATTCTGGCCTGATCGGGATCCGGTGCAAAATCATAGGCAAAGTTATCGCCAAACTTGTCCAGATTATTATCATATGAACGATTGGTTTTATTTCTTTGGCTGACTACAAAAGAAAGATTGATACTTCCTCCTTTATCTCCTAATTTAGCCCCGTAATTTCCGCTAAAATTGTAAGTTTCCCCGTCATTTCTATTGGTTAATCCATAGGTGATGGATGCCGAGCCGCCCTCATTCTTTTTTAAAATAATATTAATTACACCGGCAATGGCATCCGAACCGTATTGAGCTGCCGCTCCATCTCTTAGAACCTCTATTTTTTCTATTGCTGAAACGGGTATGGCACTTAAATCTGTACCCACAGATCCATTACCTACCGTATTTTGATAGTTGACTAATGAGGTAGTATGCCGTCTTTTTCCATTCACTAATACCAGAACCTGATCGGGACCCATACCTCTCAAGGTAGCCGGATCAATATGTTCCGTTCCATCGGAAGAAGATTGGCGAACTGAATTGAATGAAGGTACTAAATAATTTAATAAGTCGTTAACGGTTAATTGAGGAGATGCCTTATCTATTTTCCTGACATCTATTACATCTATGGCAACGGGAGAATTTACTTTGGTTCGTTCTGAACTTCTGCCACCGACTACAACAATCTCTTCAAGATCAAGGGAATCTACGGCTCGTTTTTCTTGAGCATCCACATAATTGGTAAATTCTAAAATTAAACTTACCATTAACAAAGAAACTTTTTTCATTATTTTTCTTACAGTTAGTAAATTATATTTATTAAAACTGTATCAAGAAAAACCGGAAAGGAAAAAAGAAATTATTCACAACTCAACACACTCACAATTCGCGAATCACTCATCTTTCCCCTCAGGGCTGGAATTAGCACCAAGCCTAAGCAGGCCGGTTGCCAAGGTTTCACAGGGCCAGTCCCTCCACCTTTCTTGATAAGTGATGTAAATATACCATAATTTTCATAATAAAATAATTTTATATTATATTATTTTACCTCTAAGATAAAGAAATAAATTTACTTTATCTTAAAAAATCTTACCAAGAAAATTATTCCTATTCCAAACAAGGAAATGAAAGTAAAAGATATTTGTAATGAAAATTTTTCAGCTAAAAAACCAATGCAAGGGGGACCTAGAAAAAAACCGATAAAACCAATGCTGGTTATAACTGTAAGCGCTTGTTCTGGCGAAGCAGTTTTTGAATTTCCCGCTAAGGTATATACTAAGGGTACCACTGCAGATATACCCAATCCAACTATAATGAACGAAAGAAGTGTGGTTAGTAATGTTGGAAATAGAACAGCACAGATCATACCTGTAAAAATTAAAGATCCGCTGATGATCAACGTAACTTTTGAACCGAATTTCCGAACTATAAAATCAGAAATAAATCGTCCGCAAGCCATGGCTGCCATATAGGCAGTCAACCCATATCCGATATATTTTTTATCGGCTTTCACTATATTCCTCATATATTCATTGGACCAATCGGTCATCGTTCCTTCAGAAACCATAGCAAAAAAAGCTAGAAATCCTAAGACAATAAGATTTTTATCTACTCTGAAAAATTTTGATTTTTTCGGTAATTCCATCGGTTCTTCTTGGGCTTCATCCGGCAACAAGTATCTGAATAACCAAAGGGAAACCAGAATTCCTATGGAAGAATATAAAATAAAATGCTCTGAGGGTGGAATATTTTTAGCAATCATTACTGCTCCTAACCAAGAAGCAAAAAAACCTCCAATGCTCCAAGTACCGTGCATGGAGCCTATTATTTGGCCTTTATAGGATTTTGACACATTAACAGCTTGTGTATTTATAGCTATATTGGTTAAATTACCTATGGCCCCGTAGGCTATTAAATTGAGTTTCAATTGCCATAATTCACCGCAAAATCCAATTCCGATTAAAAATATAAAGTAAAGAATGATAAATATAAGAGTCGATTTTTTGCTTCCCAGCTTTTTTATAAGATTACCCGCAAAAGGTAACGTAATAAGTGTTCCGATGGATAAAAATAGTAAAACCAATCCCCAATTGGAATCGGAAACATTCATCGATAATTTAATCGTTGGAATTCGTGAAGCCCAAGTCGCGGAACTGCCTCCAAAGAAAAAAAATAAAAGGGTTACGGCCATTCTGGGCAAATGTTTTTTGTATATCATTGTTAATTCTCTCGGATTTTTTATGGATTGTATCTATTTATTAACTACTCCGGTATTTATAAAATAAAAAAAACCTGCTTGATTCAATCAAACAGGCTCTTCATTAATTATCTTTTTAATCTTTTGTCGGGGATTCTTTTTCCACCTCCCGTATTTTAATTTCCGTACTGTCTTTTTCTTTATTTAATCCAATATAGAGATGGTCTCCATCATGTATCGATGAATTGATAATTTCTTCAGCGATCACATCTTCCACATATTTCTGGATCGCTCGTTTAAGCTGACGTGCACCGAAATTTTTGTCCCATCCTTTTTCAATGATGAATTCTTTAGCTTCCGGAGATAATTCTACTTCATATCCAATTTTAGCAATTCTATCGTACACATTTTTCAATTCTAAATCTATAATTTTGGATATATCTTCCTTTTCCAAATTATTAAAGATGATAACATCATCGATCCTATTTAGGAATTCAGGAGCAAATGTTCTCTTTAAAGCGTTTTCTAAAGTAGATTTTGCTCTTATATCGGAAGATGATTTTTTGGCAGAAGTTCCAAATCCAACACCGTCACCGAATTCTTTGAGTTCACGAGTTCCGATATTGGAAGTTAAAATGATTATTGTATTTCTAAAATCTATTTTTCTTCCCAAACTATCCGTAACATGTCCGTCATCTAAAATTTGCAAAAGGATATTAAATACATCCGGATGTGCTTTTTCAATTTCATCTAAGAGGATTACAGCATAAGGTTTTCTTCTTACGGATTCTGTCAATTGCCCTCCTTCTTCATATCCTACATATCCCGGAGGAGCTCCAACTAATCTAGATACGGCAAATTTTTCCATATATTCACTCATATCTATTCTAATGAGAGCATCATCTGAATTAAATAATTCTCTGGCAATAACTTTTGCTAATTGAGTTTTTCCAACTCCGGTTGCTCCTAAAAATATAAATGTACCTATAGGCCTGTTAGGATCTTTTAATCCGGCACGATTTCTCTGAATGGCTTTTACAACTTTGTTAACCGCTTCGTCCTGACCGATAATTTTTCCTTTCATCAGATCTTTCATTTGAGCAAGTTTTTTAAGCTCTCCTTCTGCTACTCTTTGTACAGGTACACCGCTCATCATTGAAACTACTTCTGCAACATTATCTTCAGTAACAATCTCCCGATGTTCTCTTGAAGATTTTTCCCATTCTCTTTGTGCATTCGCTAATTTAGTTTCAATCTCTTTTTCGGTATCTCTTAATTTTGCAGCTTCTTCATACTTTTGGCTTTTAATTACCTTAGTCTTTTCAGCTCTAATTTTTTCTAATTCTTTCTCATAATTAACTATTTCCTTTGGAACTTTGATATTTTTAATATGGACTCTTGATCCCGCTTCATCGAGCGCATCAATCGCTTTGTCCGGTAAATATCGGTCGGTAATATATCTTGTAGTAAGATTTACACAAGCTTTAATTGCCTCCTCGGTATAAGTTACATTATGATGTTCTTCGTATTTATCTTTAATTTGATTTAATATGATAATGGTTTCTTCCGGAGAAGTTTGCTCTACCATTACTTTTTGAAATCTTCTTTCTAAAGCGCCGTCTTTTTCAATATATTGTCTATATTCATCCAAAGTAGTCGCTCCGATGCATTGTATCTCTCCTCTTGCTAATGCCGGTTTGAACATATTGGAAGCATCTAAAGAGCCTGTGGCTCCTCCGGCTCCTACTATGGTATGGATTTCATCAATAAAGAGAATAATATCCGAGTTTTTTTCAAGCTCATTCATGATGGCTTTCATTCTTTCTTCAAATTGTCCTCTATATTTAGTACCTGCAACCAGTCCGGCTACATCTAAGGTAACTACACGTTTATTGTACAAAACACGAGAAACCTTTTTTTGAACAATTCGTAAAGCGAGACCTTCTGCAATGGCTGATTTACCAACTCCGGGCTCTCCTATTAACAAAGGATTATTCTTTTTTCTCCTGCTTAATATCTGAGATACTCTTTCAATTTCTTTTTCCCTTCCTACCACCGGATCTAAACGGCCTTCGAGTGCAGCAGTGGTTAAATCTCTACCGAAATTATCTAATACCGGTGTTCTGCTTTTCGAAGGATTAGATCTGCTTCCTTTGGGTGATTCGTATTGATTGCCTTCACTAATGCCTTCTTCTTCCGAAAATTCATTGGTGGGTTGTTCTGTAAAATCTTCTTGAAACTGAAATCTATATTCTTCTTTAAGGATATTAGCATCGATATTATACTTTTTGAAAAGCTGGGTTACCGGATCGCTTTCTATCCTCAAAATGCATATCAATAAATGTATGGTTTCTATTTCCGGGCTTCTAAAAAGCTTAGCTTCTAAAAAACTTGTTTTTAAAGCTCTTTCGGCAGCTTTAGTAAACGGGATGCGATTCCTGTCTACTTTTATACTTATTTCAGGTTTATTAAGATTTTCTATTTTTCTCCTTAAGTCACCTAAATCAACATTTAAACTTTGAAGTATGGTAATAGCTTTGCTGTTACCTTCACGTAAGATACCCAGTACAAGATGTTCCGTCCCTATATGGTCGTTACCTAATCGTAATACTTCTTCATTACTGAAGCTTATTACATCTTTGACTTGTTGTGAAAAATTTTCGTCCATGTATGACTTACTGTTCTATATATTAATATTTTACGATTTAAATCTTGCATTTATCATGCCACTTTACTTATCTGTTATTTTGTCATATTCCTTGATAAAGTAAAATATTTTTTTCTGATAAATGTACTCTATTATTTTAAAATATCATATAATTCGGAACTATTTCTCGGGTACGTATATTATTTCTCCATTTTCCAGTTCATAAGCTATCCCCACTTTTTTCCCTTTTTTACCTGTGGATTTCTCTTGGGATGGGGTATACTTATTTATTTTATTTCCTTCTTTGGTTATTATTTCCATGTCTTCTTTTCCCGGATTTTTAACAACGGTAAAATCTTCATTGGAAAATACTTCACCCATATTTAAATTCATAACCATGGCAACCATAAGGGCTACGGCAAAAACCATGGCTACATCAAATAGGTTTACGATAACACTAAGCGGATCGGTATCTTCTTCTTTTAGAAATCTGTTAATTCTTCTTCGTCTTTTCATCCTTAATTTACATTACCCGTTACTACTCTTGCTACATAATCTAAATTGTTAACTTCTTTTGCATACCATCGTTGTTTAACTTGTAAAGTTACTAACCCGATTGCGCTTACTACCAATCCCACTACGGTTGTAGCAAAAACTACTTGCATGTTATACGCCATACCGGAAATATCCCCGGAAGACAGTCCAACCAGTGCAGGACTCATGGCTATCAGGGTACCGATTAAGCCTAAGACAGGCCCGAGTTTTGCAAGCATTTTTGATAAGGAAAGGTCTTTATCTACTTCATTTTCAAAATTGGAAATGGTATAATCGGCATAGGCTTCATGGGTGGTATTTTCCAATAATGTCCTTAAATATTTTATATATAAGGAATTGTTTTTTGAAGGCAAGGTTGCTCGTAAATCTTTTAATTTTTCTTGAGTAAGGTTTTCAATAACCGGATTTATCTTTTTATCGTTATTCCTTTTAACGATAAATTGATTGTAAAAGCTTCCTAAAAGAAGCAATGAACGAGCGAATAATATTAGTAAGATGATGATATCGGGAATTAATAAACTATTCGCTACCCAGAATAATACTTTTGATATAATTTCCATATTTATTAGTTATTTTAATTTTTTCTTTTAGTGTTTAACAATTTTTCCATTTAGTTAACCTCCATTTAATTTTATTTCCTAAAAATCCTATTAGAAAAAAGAAAATGAATAGTCCCATCGATAAAAGTATATAGTTAACATTTATGGTTTCCTCTGATGTTTTATATACTATTTTTCCATCAACAGTTGTTATGAGTCCTAGTATACAAATGATTAAGCTCACCATAAAATGTATTTCAAGTCTTAAATCAAATTCTGGAATCAGTTTTTTAAGCGCTATGACTGCTAAAACCATACATAAGATAACGATTGATGCGTAAAGGATTGCCATGGTTAAAAAGTGGAAACCGGTAAAGGTAAATGCGGCTTGAGTCAATCCATAAAATAAAACTAAAAAAGGCAATATTCCCGGATAATATTTTAATATTAATCGAACTATCTTATGTTTTTTACTTCCAAACTGTCCCATTAATGCTGCAAAACAAAAAGCAAAACATACCGCCGATTCTACCGTAACCAGTACGGACATGTTTTGCATCATCACATGATCAGCTAAAAAATCTTCAATCTGTGTTTTAGATTGCTTAATGGCTAAGGGATAAATTAAAAGTATATAGACTGTGTATACTAGCATCATTAAGGCTATTTGCCCTATTTTCCAAAAACTTAGCTTTATAATACTATTTACTAGGATAAGAGCCATTAATAAATGTATGATGAGTTCCATAAAGTACTATTCTTTATCTTAGCTGTTTTTTCTTCTTTTCCGTATATACAGTAGTAGTGAAAGGGCAACAATGCTGATAACTGTAACTATAATTACTCCGTTAACTGCTGTTTTTTCTGATTTATTACCCCCTTTGGAAACTTCTTCTTTTTTCAAAACCATCCCCTCTTTAGCATCTGATGAGGATTCTCCTATTTTCATTTTAGTTACTTGTTGCTTATATTCTGTAGATTGCTGAGGTGTAACTTGGTTTGAAATATAATCTTGGAGTTTTTTATTATTTCCGGAAAATCCTGCTCCTGAATGTCCAAATTCTTTCACAACTTGTGTATGTACGAGAGCCGTTTGTTTTATTTGCTCTTCAGTAGCTTTCCACATCCCTTTTCTTGAGGTTTCGAGCATGATCGCTGTAATTTCTTCCAATGCTGCCGGACTAACTTTTTTGAAAAATTCTTTGGTTCCTAAATTAGTTTTATCAGTTACATAGGTATCATAAATCTGATCCCACATTTCATTATCGATCACATCGGGCTTCATTACATTCCAACCGTAGGTATTGGTTATAACCTCTGTTATATCGGCGGCGCTGGATGCTCCCCCTTTCATCTTCTCTTTAATATAGGCCGGATTGAAGATGGTGGTACGAGCTTCTACTCCTATAGCTTCTTTCAATTCCTGTATTTTGAAATTAGTATGATTTCTGTAGTCTGCAAAATAGGCATCGGGATCTTTGCCTGTAACATTGCGAATGGCTAAATTCATTCCTCCCATAAACTCGTATACATGATCTAGACTTAAAGCTCCCCAGGTATTGCTTTGTCTTGGATGAACAACCATATCCGTATTTTTTAGTACAGCTTTTAGCAATCCCTTGTGAAAATCACCCCAATTTTTATCACTGCCATATATTGCCCCCATATTATTTATATAGGTTTCTGCTATTTCTTTTTCATCTTCCCATTTATCTCCGCTGGTTACCATTTCTTGAATTCCTGTTCCATACATTCCGTTAACTCCTCCGAATATTCGTTGCGTTGAAATCTGACGAGCTTCTTGAGGAGGTACTCCTTCATCGACTAAACTTTTTTCTATGTCCAGAGTGCTTTGAGCTACTAGATTTTCATAGTTGGAATCTTTTGTAGATGCTGCCATTTCCACAGCTCGGGATAGTAATGCCAAACGGGAGGCTGCCAGATCTCTAAATTGTCCTGAAGTTTGCACCACTACATCAATTCTCGGTCTTCCTAAATCTTTGGATTCAATTAGTTGTAAATCGGATACTCTTCCGAAGGCATCGCGAACCGGTTCAACTCCCAGCATATATAAAACTTGCGCTATGGTTGTTCCTTCGCTTTCAATAAATTCACTGCTCCAAAAGGTATAATTCACTTTTTTAGGATACGTTCCATGCTTTGCTTTGTATTGTGCCAAAGTTGCATTAACAAGTTCCTTTCCTCTGTCCCATGCTATTTCGGTAGGGGTGGACTCTGCATTAATGGAATACAAATTTCTACCTGTCGGAACTCCGTTCGGATTCGCCACAGCATCTCCTCCTGAAGAAGGTTCAACATAGCCTCCGGATAGTGCATTGACTAATGCTTTAAATTCCAACTCCGGACTTTCTTCTAAACTTTTTTCGTATTTTTTTATGTTGGTGATAGTTCTTTCTATTTCAACAATGGCTCTCGCTCTTGATTTTTGCTCTTTGGTATAAGTTATCTTTTTACCTGCCATTCCATGCATAGGCTTTTTCTCTGATTCCTTTGGAGCTGTATGTGCAACTTGTTGCGAAGAGGTATTTTTGGAATGACCTGGAGAATTATCCATTTTAGAAGGTTTGCCTGCAGTACTTTTAGAACTTTTTTTAAACGTTCTTTTTGGAGGAGAAATAATCATTTTAGATTGTTCCAATTCTTTTTCATCAATTCCGGCAACGCTGCAAATAAATGTAGGACTTGCTTCTTTACCTGATAAAATTTGATTAACTATATTTTTGGCTGAGTCTAAATATCTTTGTTTAAAGTATACTTTATTTTTGAGTTGTTTTTCGGTTACTTTTCCTCTTTGTTTATCCAAGGCGGCCAGACTATAAGCAATCGGATCTGTACTCATTGCCTGAACGGTTGAAATGATTTTATCTTTAGTATAAGGTATACCGGAAGTATAAAGATGTCCGGACATTTTCTCATTGGAAATTTCTTCGGCAAAATTTTCTATTCTTTCTATCTCCTCTAAATTATAAGGTTTTGTTGCTATACTATCTAAACGTAAATCTCTGTGCAATCCCATTTTTACCGCTATTTTCTTTACTTCAAGGGATACTAACGGCTGATTGGATTCTTCAGATTTATAGTAATATTGTATCTTATCTTGCAATTCTTTAAACTGAGAACGGGTTTGGCTCTCCATAAATGCAGGAGTTAAATAAGATAGTAAGGTGGCGTAGGAACGTCTTTTAGCCATCATACTTTCTCCGATATTTCCTATGGTATAATAATAAAAATGTGGCAAGGTTCCTACTAGTCTGTCCGGCCAATCTTCATTACTCAGAGCAATTTGTTTTTGAGGGGTAAACTCAAGACTTCCATGAGTTCCAAAATGAATCAACGCATCGGCTTGGAATCCGTGCTGTACCCAAAGATACGACCCAATATAAGTATGAGGTGGAGCTGTTTTTGCTCCATGGATTATGGCAAAGGTATCATCTCCCAATCCTGCCATAGGTTGAGGTAGTAGTACAATATTTCCGAATTGAACACGTGAAACCGCTAAATACGATTTTTCACCTATATTTTTACTCATGTAATTACCCGGAGCTTCTCCGTAAACCGCTGTAACTTCGGCATATTTTTCGGGGGTAAGTGTTTTTTTTGCCCAGTTTTCATACGTTGTTTTATCAATCAATTCGGGATTGCCATTTTTCAAGTATTCATCAAAAGCTCCTTGGGCGTAAGTACTCATTACAGAACCTTGGGTCATCAAGATTTTTTCAAAATCTTGTATATTTTCGGGTAAATTATCTACTTTATATCCTTCCTTTTTTAATCGTTTTAAAAAATTATAAAGTGAAGGAACGGTTTCCAGTCCTTGTGCGGTTAAAGATTCTTTACCCGGTCCTTTATAATAGTAGACAGCTATTTTTTTATCTTCATTTTTTTTATGTTTTAACTCTACAAAATTGTGAATAATTTGTACAAAATTTTGGAGTCTTTCGGGCACTGTTTTAAATAAATAAAGATTGTTATCTGTTAATTCTTGGGTATTTAAAACGTATGGATATATAGATCCGTCCAATTCAGGCATTACTACACTTTGTGAGAGGAAACCTCCCATCATTCCCATGGGATCTTTAAGCCATTCTTCTTTAGTTTTTAATATGGTAAGTGGCGTAAATACGGGAATATTTCTTTGTTTTAACCAGTTAACTGCTTCTTCTGCTTTTCCCAGCGCTAATCTTCCGTGTGCGAAATGTATAACTGCATCCGGTTGAATTTCCTTTAAAAATTCCAATCTCTCAAATGTGGAGGATATGGGATATACATTAAATCCTTTCTTTTGTAAAGAAACGAGTAAGCTGTCTAAGTTATCTCTATTTCCACTATAGGGATCATTTAAACCACCCAAAATGACCACTTTAGGCGCGCCCTCTATATAAAAATTATTTTTCTTTAAGTAATTTTCGTATTCATTTACATTTTTAAAAGCCAAGTCTTCATCTAAATGATACAATACATCTTCTGCAGTCTCAACTATAGGGCTTGGTTCCGTAACAAAAAAAATCTTTTTATCTATATTTTTACGTATATATCTGGCAAGGCTTTGATAATTTTTTTTGTTTCCACTATCCATAAATGCTTCTACCGCTTTCATCCGGGTGCTGTCTAAATTGCACAGATTATTTTCGGGATTGGTTGCGCGGTATATATAAAAGGGTTTACCGTCTTGCATAATTTTTTTTAGCTGCTCCCTTTCTTCCGCAGATGCTTTCATTCCCATACCGAATCCTAAAATAAAGTCGTACTTTTTTAATTTAGATAAATCTTCTAAAGAGACTTCTTCGTATTGAATGAAGGGGTCTTTATTGGATTGAATGAGACTGGTGGTTTGAAATTTTTGAAAGTTTACTAAAGCTACTTTTGTTGGTGAGGCAGTTTTATTCCAAATGATCCAACTTGCCATTAGTAATACTAATAGACACACTACTATACTCAATAAGAGCTTCTTTTTTTTCATTTTCATAATATTTATGTAAGCCTGATTTTTTCTTTGATAAACGTTTATTTGATAATGATTTTTTTAGTCGCTTTATGATCACCTACTTTGAATACGAGAATGTAAATTCCGGGTGTTAAGGCAGATAAATTCAATTCTTTTGAATAAAAACCGGCTTGTCCTAAGATTTTATCTTCGTACATTTTCTTACCACTTAAGCTATATAAGGATAATTCTGCTTTATTTGCATTGGAATTTTTAATATCATATAGTAAGGTAGCCGTTTTATTTACTATTGGATTAGGATAAACCGTAAAGGAGGAATGATCTGTCAATTCTTCTATTCCTAAGTTATTTATTTTTTTATACGTGAAATTGATAATTCCTGTAGCTGCTCCTCCAAAATCAGTAAACCATAATTCATATAAGCTCGTTGTTTGATCTTTTTCTGTTTTAACGTAATATTTATTTTTTGGAATTATGTATGAATAACCGGATAATTCCTTCCATCGGTCTCCTATGGTATTAATCTCTTTTTTAAAATTTTCATTTTGGAGTTCAGTTTGGTCGCCTTCTAATTTCTTAGCAACGGCAACGTGAGTATTTTGTAATGCTCCTGTTACAGAAACATAATCTATGTTTTTATAGAACGAAGTATATTTTGTAAAAAGCAAATCCCAATCTGAATCTAAAGGAATTGTATCTACCAATTTATTAATTTTCAATGAATAATAGTTAAACATTTTTCCTTCACCTGTAGAATTTAAGACAGTAAAGGATTGATCTGAAGTCCATGACGTTCCCTCCCAAATGGCATATTTACAAGTATATCCTTTAAAATAATCTTCAATCATAAATTTCATAAGAGTTCCATCGTCATATTCTAATACAAATATGATAGAACCTACTACATGATGGGTGGGCATAAAATATTCTCCCCATCCGTAGGTTGCCGAACCGTTATCGAACGCTCCTTTTTCCCATTTAACCTCGCTATTATATAATTTTTTCCATTGTTGTTTCTTAGATACATCAATAGTATTCCAATCTGAAGCTGCATTTGCTGCTTCATAAACTTTAATGCGTGCATCATTCACGCGTGTAGCAAAACTTCTGGCATCTTTTCTTAGAAAAGCTAAGTCCCAATCAGTTGTGGGCAGGGTGATTTGATTATTAGAACCCAATTGAAAATATACTTGTTGGGTATAAGAAGAGCCTAAGGAAAGAGCGATATTTTTTTCTTGAGCATGTACGGTAACTTGCACCATAAACCATACTATAAGCAGTATAGTCCTTTTCATAATCAATAGATTTAAGTTTTTATTCTATTTTTATTTAGGGCAAATATAATTATTATTTAGATTTATTCTCAATAATATTTAGATTTATTCTAAATTATTTTTACTTTTGCTAAAAAAACTATGAAAAAGAATAGCTCCAATAAGTTCTTTTTATTATATATATCTCTGATTTTAAGTAATTTATCTTATTCTCAAGAGAATAATGACAAAAAAAATAAAGTAAAGGATATTGATGAAATTGTGGTAACAGGTCAATATCATCAACAAAGTGTTGATAAATCCATATATCAAGTTGAGGTCATATCCCAAGAAGATATTAAAAACAGAGCAGCATCCAATATATCGGACATTTTAAGTTATTATCTTAATTTTAATACTCTACCCAACAGTAAAAACGGGGATTCTGAAGCTTCTCTTTTCGGTTTGGATGGTCAATATTTTAAAGTATTGATAGATAACATTCCTATGGTGAGTGATTATGGAATGGGCTCCAATGTTGATTTAACCAAAATTAATTTAGATAATGTGGAACGGATCGAGATTGTGAGAGGGAGTATGGGTACGGATTACGGTTCTAATTCTCTGACGGGAATTGTCAATATCATAACCCGTAAAAAAATCAATTCCCAATGGAAAGTTTCCGGTTATGTACAAGAGGAAACGGTAGGTAAAGAGTATGATTGGAAAGAACAGGGCAGACATATTCAATCGTTAGATATTTCTCATTCTTTATCAGATAAATGGTTCTTATCTTTAGGAGCAAATCGTAATGATTTTAAAGGTTTTTTCGGAAACAAAAAGGGTAAGAGATATTATGAAAATGATGGTAATAGAGGATATGAATGGCTTCCTAAGGAACAATGGAACTCTAATGCTCTTATTCATTATAAAACTACTGATTTTAATGCTTTTTATAATTTACAATTCTTAAATGAGTTGACTAATTATTATAATCCTATCGTTGATTACAGGGCATTGTCTGAAGGTGGTCTTTTTACTTATGCTTCTAAGGATCGAAATTTTAAAACAGATCGTTGGCTACATCATCTTTTTTTAAGTACCAAACTTTTCAATTATCTAACTTATAACGGGGATTTTTCTTATCAAAAACAAAGTAGAAAAAGCAGGGATTATACGTACGATATTGGTATGAGAGAGGTTTTTGGAAAGAAAGATGCCTATAAAAAATATGCCGGAACTGATGCCTGGTACACTCGCGGAACTTTTAGTTCTCCTTCCCTTAGTAAAATATTATCTTATCAAATTGGCTATGAATTTAATTTTATTGAAGGATTAAGGTCTGCGAATTCCAGTTCGATTGGAGGAATGAACACTTCCGGCTTTCAAGAAGATTTGAAAAAACATTTAGACAATTATGATGTATTTGGATCTGCTGAAATCAAAGCGAACCCGGACCTATATTTAAAACCCGGATTCCGAGCCAGTTTTAATACAAAATTTGATAATCAGTATTCTTATTCACTGGCTATGAAATATCAACTATCTCCTAATTCTAATTTTCGTACGGAAGTTACTTCTACCAATCGAACTCCAAATTTTGACGAATTGTATACGTATTTTGTAGATACTAATCATAATGTACAGGGAAATGAAAATTTAGTTCCCGAAAAAGGATATTCCAGTTCCATTTATTGGAATCAGAAATTTAAATCTAAAGATAATTTTAAAGGTGATATCACGCTAAGTACGTTGTATATTAATCTAAAAGACAAAATTGAACTTGCAACGGTTAATATGCAACCGTTAGAATATAAATATTTGAATGTGGATAAGTTCAAAACATGGGGATTACAATTCAATTCAAATATGAGAATTCAAAATTTTCATTTTAACCTGAATGCTTCTTATTTTGGAGTTTCTCGAACGTTAGAAGACAATATCAACGGCATTACTATTACAACTCCTGATAATGATTATCTGTATACCTTTCAATTAAACTCCAATGTTAACTATACTATTAAGAAATGGGATACTACTTTTTCTCTTTTTTATAAATATAACGGAAAAGAATCTTCTTATGTATTAGATTCTAAAACTGATTCTTATTACTTGGGAAAACAAGATGATTTTAATTTATTAGATTTTTCGGTTAGGAAATCATTGTTTAACAAATTTATTGAACTTACGGCAGGGGTAAGAAATATTTTTGATGTTAAGAAAGTAAATACTACTGCTGCACAAGCAGGAGCTCACGACGGACCTGTAAAAAGTATCAATTTATTTTATGGTAGATCATACTTCGCTAAACTTGGTTTTAATTTTAATATATAAATGATGAAAAAATATTTTTTACCTATACTTATTTCTTTTGTTGTTCTTTTAAATTGTAAAGAAGATGATAGTCCTATCGTGGTTCCTCAACCGGGAGCTACTTTAGATGTTCCCGTTGGCGGCCCTACCGAACCTAATCAAGTTTGGGTTGATCTGGATCAAAACCGTATGAATGTAAATCAAAGGGATTCTTGGGATTTTGGATTTTATGGTGGGGATAAATTCCGTGTTATTTTAAATAATTCTACGTTAATGGCTGCTGGTAAATTGAATACTACTTCGATAGATGAAGTGAAAGAATCTGATATCGCTTCTATGAAATCGGTAGTAACGGTAGGTAATTTTCAAGCGGATAATGTGCAGTATGTTGATGATATTATGGGAAATTATTTGGAGCGCACCGCCATTGATGAAATAAGCGAAAAAGATGAAGAAAATCATGTGTATCTTGTCAATATGGGGTATTCAGTATTTACAGGGAACACGAATGATTTAAAGGTTGTAGGAGAACACAGAGGATGGAAAAAAATTAGGGTTCTTCGTAATGATTCTAATAGTTATAAAATTCAATTTGCAGATATAAATGATACAACGCATAAAGAAATGATAGTTAAAAAGGATAAAGAGTATCATTTTTCTTATTTAAGTTTATCCGTTGGCATCGTCAAAGTTCAGCCTGCCAAAAACTTGTGGGATCTATGCTTTACAGTTTTCATAAATGAAAATAAAGGACATGGTACGTATACTTTTTCTGATTTTGTGACCATAAATACGATGAATAACACCGGAGCCTATCAAGCAAATATATCTGATGTGGGAAGTTACGAAGATTTTACTAAGGAAAAAGTAGATTATACTAAATTCGTTTATAATGATCACAGAGTTATCGGGTCCAGTTGGAGAACAACGTATGGAGGGGCTAAGGTATTTACGGATCGGTTTTATGTTCTTAAGGATTCTAAAGGCAATTTATTTAAACTCAAATTTTTAAATATGACGGATAAGGATGGACGAAGAGGATATCCGAAATTCGAATACAAATTACTCACTAATTAATTGCTCTTTATTTACAGGTTGTTGGTTTTTCAACAACCTGTTTTTTTTTATTCATTTTTATTATTTATTTCTTTGCTGTAAGCATACAGGGTATTTTTCAAAAGCATGGCTCTGGTCATAGGCCCTACACCTCCGGGAACCGGAGTTATCCAAGATGCTTTTTTTGATACTTCTTCAAAATCAACATCTCCGGCTAAATAGTACCCTTTTTCGTGTGTGGTATCCTCAACTTTAGTAATTCCAACATCAACAATTACCGCTCCTTGTTTAATCATGTCTGCTTTTAAAAAGTGGGGAACTCCTAAAGCAGTTATAATAATATCTGCATTTCTTGTATGCTTAGGTATATCAATGGTTTTAGAATGTACTAAAGTAACCGTCGCATCCCCGGGATTTCCTTTTCGGCTTAGAAGAATACTCATCGGACGCCCTACAATTCTGCTTCGGCCAATGACAACCACTTCTTTGCCCTCGGTTGGAATGTTATATCTGGACAGCATTTCCATAATTCCGTAAGGAGTTGCGGGTAAAAAACTTTCAATTTCTAAGGCCATTTTTCCAAAATTTACGGGATGAAAACCATCAACGTCTTTATCTGGATCTATAGCCGTTATAATTTTTTCTTGATTTATATGTTTGGGAAGAGGTAATTGAACTATAAATCCATCCAATCCTTCCGTTTCATTAAGTTTTTTTACATCCTCAAGTAATTCATCTTCTGTTACAGTACTCTTAAGTTTCAACAAGGAAGATTTAAATCCTACTGCTTGACAATCTTTAATTTTATTGTTTACATAGGTTACACTTGCAGCATTTTCGCCCACAAGAACAGCTAATAAGTGGGGTTGACGATGGCCTTGGTTTACATATTGGATTACTTCTTCTTTAATTTCTTGTTTTATTTGCTTAGATAATTTAATACCGTCCAATATATTAGCCATATTTTTAATTTTAAAAGTGATACAAATGTAAAAATTAACTTCTAAATGATCGGTATTATATCAATTGTTTTTATCTGATTTCTTAATCAAATATTTTTTCTTATTTACATACATGTAATAGAAATTTGGATAAAAATTCGCCTATGAAATTAAGTAAGAAAATTAGTAAGTAGTACTACTCTGTTAATCTGGCTATTACCCGTTCTCCTCCATCAGGTATAATATCTCCTACTTTAACTAAAATTTCAGTTCCTAAAGGAAGAAACACATCCATTCTAGAGCCGAATTTTATAAAGCCGAAATCTTTACCTGCTTGAGCTGTATCTCCTATTTGAGAATAAATTACTATTCTTCGAGCCATTGCTCCTGCAATTTGTCTAAAAAGAATTTTTTGTTTTTGTTCCGTTTCTACAGCAACTGTAGTTCGTTCGTTTAATTCTGAAGATTTTTCATGCCAAGCAACTAAAAATTTACCCGGATGGTATTTCTTAAATATAACTTTTCCGCTTACCGGATATCTGCAAACGTGTACATTTAAAGGAGACATAAAAATAGATACTTGGATGCAATTGGTTTTAAGAAATTCTTTTTCATAAACTTCTTTCACAATTACCACCTTTCCATCTACAGGTGCAATAATTTCATTTGCCTTTGCTTCATAGCTTCTTATCGGATTTCTGAAAAACCAAACAATAAAAAATGATAATACCAGAACCGGTACCGCTATTATAAGTCCCCAATAGTTAAGAAAATAAATGGAAAGGATACTTATTAGTATGCTTACTATTAAACTAATACCTATAATGGTTTTACCTTCTTTGTGTAACCTCATACAATAGTATTTATTAAATAATAGGCAAATATAGCAGGGATGCAAAAGATAAAACTATCTAATCGATCCAATACTCCGCCATGTCCGGGAATTAAATTTCCGGAATCTTTAACTTTAAATTTTCTTTTCAGCTTAGATTCGGCCAGATCACCTATTGGTGCAAATATAGCTATAATTATACTTATTACAATCCAATTACCACGTAAACCCGGCTCCAGATATTCGATAACTAATCCTGCTATTATGGTAGACACTATTCCTCCGATTAACCCTTCAACAGATTTATTAGGTGAAATCTTGGGAGCTAGTTTCCGTTTACCGAATTTACTGCCTATTAAATAAGCAAAGCTGTCACTTATCCAAAGTAATAAAAAGACATAAAATATTTCGGGAGTTAAGGGATTGGTACTCCGTGGTATAGCCAGACTCAACCCAAAAGGTATACTTAAATATGCTGTTGTGAATATGAGTTTTGCACTGTCCGTATAGAGCTCATCAGAAAAATAAAATAGAGTTATAATGGATAGGAAAAATAAAACTAAAATAAGAATATATCTCCAATAGAGTAACCGTAAACTGAAACTGCTGTTAAAAAAATTTTGAGTGAAAGTATAATATACAATTCCTATTAAGACAAAGGTTAGAAGTTTATATATGAAATTTGAATATTTTAAAAGCTTTATTGTTTCAAAACTGCACCCTAATAAAAATAAAGTAAGCAAAGCATATAATAAATAGGAGGTATTTATTTTTAAGTCAAAGTAAATATAAAGTATGTCGGATAGAAAATGAGTGGTGCATAAAAAAATAAGCAGCACATAGACAAGACCTGATAAGGCACGGACAAATATTGTTTTCACCAGTTTTAAAAATTATTCTTCAACTAAAAGTAAATATAGTTTTTTAGCTGTAGATATACTACTAAATCCTTGTACTTGATTGCCATGTATTGAAGTAATATTGGAAGGAATATTATTCTTTTTAGCATATCTTATCTTAGCTAATCCTACACTTGAGGAAGAGATGATTTGACCTGGAGTAGCCCAAACAATAATTTTTTTGGGTAAATCCGTTTTTTTTAAATGATAGGTTTGATCGGAAGAAATCATTATGGAACCATCCAAAGCTACTAAGTACTCACAATTAATGAGGGCAATATCTTGATCGCCTGTACTTTGTGTTGAATAATTGCAATCTAATTGATTAATCATAGATATTAGTTTAGGTTCCACACACAGGACTTCACTAATATCTTCATTCTTAAGTATTTCTTGTAAATAATGTAAAGATTCTTCCTGATTTTCACAGTAAAAGAACATCCCTCCTCCTGCTTTAAATTTCCTAGCAAATGCTACATCTTCTTCTTCTCCTTCATTGTAAAAATCCAGATTAGTAGTTTCTTCTTTGTTTTTTTTTCCAAATATTTTGTTAAGAAATCCCATTCACTTTTTAGCACTTAAAAATCAAAATTATTATCAAATCAAATATATAAAAATCTTTTTATTTTATATGTTGTTTAGAATTTATCAAAATACTTGCCATTATTCGGATTTTGATTCACTATTTTGATCATTTTCTTTAAGGCTTTCCTCATTTATTTCTTCTGAAAAAGTTTCTTCATCAAATTTTCTTTTACCGAAAATTTCTTCTAAATCTTCTTTAAATATTACTTCTTTTTCTAATAATTTATTAGCTAATCTAGTTAATTTATCTTTATTATCTGATAAGATCTGAACAGCTCTTTTATATTGCGATTCAATGATCTTTGATATTTCTTTGTCAATAGTTTCAGCAGTAACTTCTGAGTAAGGCTTTGTAAAACCATATTCGTTGCCTGAGCTATCATAATAAGAAATATTCCCTATTTGATCGCTCAATCCGTAAATGGTTACCATCGCATTGGCTTGCTTTGTTACGCGCTCTAAATCGGACAAAGCTCCGGTTGATATATTATTAAATATCACCTCTTCTGCAGCTCTTCCCCCTAAAGTAGCACATATTTCATCTAACATTTGTTCTGTGGTTGTTAACTGTCTTTCTTCAGGAAGATACCAAGCTGCTCCTAATGAGCGTCCTCTTGGAACAATAGTTACTTTTAATAAAGGAGCTGCATGTTCAACCATCCAGCTTATGGTAGCATGGCCTGCTTCGTGAAAAGCAACTCTCTTTTTCTCATGAGGCTTAATTACTTTATTCTTTTTCTCCAAACCTCCGATAATTCTATCCACAGAATCTAAGAAATCTTGCTTTCCTACACTTTCTTTTCCTTTACGTGCTGCTATTAACGCCGCTTCGTTACAAACATTGGCAATATCTGCTCCACTAAATCCGGGAGTTTGTTTAGCCAAGAAATCGACATCTAGATCTTCATCTAATTTTAAAGGTTTCAAATGAACTTGAAAAATCTCTTTTCTTTCATTTAAATCCGGTAAATCAACATAAATGGATCTGTCAAAACGGCCCGGACGCATTAATGCCTTGTCTAATATATCTGCTCGGTTAGTTGCTGCCAAAACGATAACGCTGGTATTTGTTCCAAAACCATCCATTTCTGTTAGCAACTGATTTAACGTGTTTTCTCTTTCATCGTTAGATCCGGTAATATTGTTTTTACCTCTGGCTCTACCGATAGCATCAATTTCATCTATAAATATAATTGATGGTGATTTTTCCTTAGCTTGTCTGAACAAATCTCTTACCCTGGAAGCCCCTACCCCCACAAACATTTCTACAAAGTCTGAACCTGATAAAGAGAAAAAGGGAACTTTAGCTTCTCCGGCTACCGCTTTGGCTAATAAGGTTTTACCGGTTCCCGGAGGGCCTACTAATAAAGCACCTTTAGGTATTTTACCTCCTAATTTGGTATATTTTTGAGGATTTTTTAAAAAATCAACTATTTCTTCTACTTCTTCTTTTGCTCCTTCCAATCCTGCTACATCTTTAAATGTAACTCGAACATTATCGTTTTCATCAAAAAGTTTAGCTTTGGAGCGACCGATATTAAAGATTTGTCCTCCTCCTCCGGCACTTCCTCCGGCCATCTTACGAAATAAGAAAAACCATATTAGTGCAAAGAAAAGAATTGGTAACAATAATTGAATAAAAACATCTCCCCATTGACTAGGGTTTTCAAATTCTAAATTGGTATTTAAATTATAATTTGCTTTGTCTTCGTTGAATCTTTTTTCAAAAAGTTGTTTATCTCCTGCTATGAATGAGAATTGTGGAGAATCTGAAAGTTGTTTAAATGGACTGAATCCTTGATTGTCCATGTTATAAACTTCAGGATTCTTCATTGCTTCCTGTGTCAAATATACTTTTACCTCAGAAGAGCCGTTAACAAATACTACATTTTTAACGTAACCTTTTTCTAAGTAGCTGAAAAATTTAGCAGAATCTATTTTTACGTCTTTTCCGGAATTTAAAAATTCTTGTGATACTAGTAGTATAGCAAATATGATAAGTATACCGTAAAACCAATTAAACGAAAATGGTTTGTTATCTTTTTTCTTTTTATTATTTTTATTATTTGTTTCCAAAATTAAGTCTGATTTTTTATAATTATCGGATTATGTATATTTATAAGATCTTATTTGTCCGGATTAGGAATTCTGGTTATTTCCACATCACCCCATAAATTTTCTAAATCATAATATTCTCTGTATTCGGGTTGAAAAATATGAACAACTATAGATACGTAATCCATCAAAACCCATTGTTGATTATCAACTCCTTCAATATGCCAAGGCTTGTCTTTAGTATTATTTCTTACGAATCTTTCCACAGAATTGGAAATTGCGGAAACTTGAGTATTAGTTCCCCCCGTGCATATGACAAAATAATCTGTAATTGTATTTTCTAATTTGGTAAAGTTCAAAATAGTTATATCGTATCCTTTAACTTCTTCTATCCCTTTTATAATATTTTCTAATAATTCTTTTTTTTCGATCTGTGTATCAGTCATCTATTCTATTTCTAGTATAATGTGTCTTTTATAAAATGTAATGAATTTATGCAAAAATAATCAATTTATCACTTATATTAATTATAATTTAATAATTTTATCATTTAATTGTATTTGTCAAATCTTATGCCATTAGAATATTTTGATAAAATTGGTTCTACTAACGATTTTGTCAGAGAAAATATAAAGCAATATTCAACTAATTTCCACGGTGTATTTTCTTTTAATCAAACGAAAGGAAGAGGCGTTAATGGCCATCAATGGATGTTCGAACCCGGTAAAAATATTGCTCTGACATTTTGTCTTACCACCCCTTCCATTCCTAATAATTTTCTTAGTTTTTGGGTAGCTATTCGGGTATGTTTATTCATAAAAAAAATAACAAAAACTGATGCCTTAATTAAATGGCCTAATGATATTTTAATTAATAAAAAAAAAGTCTGTGGTATTTTAATTGAAAAATCAGGAAACACGTTTATTGTAGGAATTGGCATCAATGTTCTTCAAAAAGAATTCACGGGAATTCCTCATGCTTCATCCTTACTTTCTTTTTCTTCTCAAAATTATAATCTAACGGATCTAGTACATGGTTTAATGAAAGATTTTGAAAATAATTTCCATTTACTTGATGATCCCTTGTATCTTCTTTCCAATTATAATGAATATCTGTTTGGTAAAGGAAAAGTACTGGCTTTTAAAATAGGCGGATCCATTAAAAACGGAATTATTCAAAAAGTTGAAGAAGACGGACTTTTAGAGGTTAGAATTGAAAATAAGGGGATTATGAAATTTAGAATCAAAGAAATCGAATTTTTATATTAAATTATTTAAATTTTGTTTAATACTTGTGAATAATAAATTATTTCAAATAGTTATAATACTTTTTTTTTAATTATATTTACATAAATTTAAAAATAAAGTAAAAACTAAGTGGAAGATTTTTTTGACAATGAGCTGGTAAATATGTTCGAAGAAATGTTGGAAGAAAATAAATCCGTTTATTTTGAAGCGGATGAGTTTTGCGAAATTATTTCTTTCTACTTGGAGATTTATGATTTTGAATATGCTATTAAAGCTCTTGATATTGCATTTTCTCTATACCCAAACAATATTGATATTAAAATTAAACAGCTCGAATATTTTGTTAAAATCGAAGATTTACATAATGCTTTCGATTTAATCGAAGAATTAAAGGAATTATGTTTTGCTGATACTGATTACTTAATTGCTACTGCAAAATATTGGTCTTTGCGTAATTTTCCTTATAAATCTATTGATTTCTATAAGGCGGCATTAAAAAATGAAGAAGATGAAGATTATATTTATAATTGTTTAGGCCATGAATATCTTGAAATTAAGGAGCCCACGTTTGCTTTAAATTCATTTAAAAAAGCATTAGAATATAACAAAAACGATGAGTATTCCTTATTTTCTTGCATACATTGTTACGATATTTTACATCAGCATAGAGAATGTATAACTTTTTTAAATCAATACATTGATGTAAATCCTTATTCCGATGAAGCTTGGTTTCAATTGGGATTACAATATTTAAATCAGAATTGGTATGATAAAGCTTTATTTGCTTTTGATTATACAGTTATAATTAACCCTAAGAGCATTGCCGGATATACTCAAAAAGCCTTTTGTTATGAAAAATTAAACCAATGGGAAAAAGCGATAAGTGTTTATAACGAGTCTTTAGATTTTGACGATACGGCTGCTTTTACACTTTTTAAGATTGGACAGGCTTATAATAAGCTTCGTAAACCTATACAAGCGCTTACCTCTTTTCAAAAAGCAGTAAAAGAAGATCCTCAATTTGATAAAGCTTGGTATGAAATCTCTGACATCTATGATTCTTTAGGTAATAATGAAGAAGCTCTTCACTACATAAAAAAAGCTCTGGATATAGAATCTAAAGAGGTTAATTATTGGAAAAAATATGCTTACCTCAACATTCAGCTTGGAAAATATGAAGAAGCTTCTGATTCGTTTGAAATAATTATTGAGCTTGAACCCAATCATTTTTATAATTGGTTGGCTTTTTCCGAATTACTCATCAGTTTGGGGGATTATAGTAAGGCCGCATTACTATTGCATAAAAGTTTTAAGAATTTTCATAGAGCAGAACTCTATTATCAACTAAGCAACTGCTATTTCTTATTGAAGAATTATGAAAAGAGTGAAAAATTTTTAAAAATGGCACTAAAATTGAATCCTTCCATTAAACAAGAAATGCAGGAAAAATACTCAATTTTACTTAGGGATAACACAATTAAATATAAAAATCCCGGCATTATTTAAAACCTATTTATTAATAAAAACCATAAAGAATAATTGATAATATTCAATGAACATTGTAGCCCATCAATTGCTATCGTATCAAATTCCTGATATACAATTAGGTAATGTGTTGGGTGAAGTTGTTCGGGGTAAAGATTATCAAAATTATCCTCAGTCTATCGCTACCGGCATTCTTTTACATCGGCATATCGATTCATTTACGGATTCTCATCCTATTGTTAAAGAAACAACTAGTATTTTCCATAAATCGTATGGAAAATTTGCCCCTATAATCACCGATGTTATCTATGATTATTTCTTAATAAAAAATTGGCATTTATTTTATGAAGAGGATTTTGAGCATTTCAAAAATTCATGTTATGATTTGGTTCAAAGTACAGAACTATTGTTTCCAAAAAAATTAGATACCATTGTAAAATCTTTAATTGAAGATGATTGGTTTGAAAAATACAGTACTTATGAAGGTATTGAATGGACGCTGCATCATCTAACCAAAAAATCCAAATTTAATCAAAGCATTGCTGATATGGGTAATTCAATTAAGGAGATATATTTACAAGAAAAAAAAATTGAACGGCATTTTCTTGATTTTTTTCCTCAACTTCAATCTTATTGTAAAAAATTTATTATAAAGTTAATGCCGGAATACGAAGTTTTAATTTTGCAAAACCATACTCATCGTTTATGAAAACATACATTGTTTTATTTGACGGCGTTTGTAATCTTTGCAATTCTACGGTTCAATTTATTATTAAGAGAGATACTCATAATCAATTTAAATTTTCCTCTTTACAATCCGAATATGGACAAAATTTTTTAAAGGAAAGAAATCTTGATTCTTCCGATTTTAAATCAATAATTTTATATGAACCCGAGGTAGCGTACTATACTAAAAGTACAGCTGCTTTAAAAATAGCACAGAATCTTGGTTTTCCCTATAGTCTCTTATCTGTTTTTCTGTTAATCCCTTCTTTTATAAGAGATTGGATTTATTCTTTAGTATCCAAATATCGATATCATTTATTCGGAAAAAAAGATAGCTGCATGGTTCCTACTCCTGAAAATAAAAGAAAATTTATTTAAAATTTCGGATAGATATTTTTAAGATGTCTTACATTAATTTTTATTAAAATTTATATTATACTTTTTCAATTTCATAAACTGAAATTTTAGTTGTAAACAGTCCATAATTTAAAAACGCTGTTTCTCCTTCAATTTTATCTATGGTAGCAACACTGGAGCTGCCTTTAATTCGAACTCTTTTTCCTTCTTTCATCCATTTTTTTGCTCTATCTGCAGTTGTTCGTACTTCTTCAGCCTTTGTTTCTTCTAATTGCTTTTTTATTTCTTCTTTTTTTAACTCGGTCTTAACTTTGTTTCGTTGCTTCTTAGTTTGAATTTTTTCAACTTCAGTAACTTGTGTTTTTTTATATTTTTCTTGTTCCAGTATTTTAGTAAAGTCTTTTATAATATCTCTTTTTTTCTTACCACTTGAATATGCGTCTATATATTTTTCAAATTTTTGACCCAGTTGATTTAACTTAGTTTCTTCATCATACAACTTCTGAAAATTAATCAGTTTTTGTTTATAATTATTGATCGTATCGGTCAATTGTTTTTTCTTCTCTTCTGAATGATCAATTTTCTTATTTAAATCGCCTTTTAATTTTTCAACTTGATATTTTTCCTGCTGTAAACGTACTATAGTTTTATCTAAATTAACCTTATCTTTTTCAATTTTTTGCTTGGCAACTTGAATAATTTCTTTAGGTATTTTATTTTTTTCTGCCACTTCAAACGTAAATGAACTTCCCACCTGTCCTACTTCCAACTTATATATAGGTTGCAAAGTTTTCTCGTTAAATAACATAGACGCATTTTTGGTATGACTTAATTCTTCTATCTTCAATTTGATATTGGTATAATGAGTCGTGATAATACCGAAAGATTTTTTATGATAGAAATATTCCAAAAATGCTTCTGCCAATGCTCCCCCTAATTCAGGATCAGATCCGGTTCCAAATTCATCAATCAATAATAAGGTATGTGCATCGGCTTGTTTAATGATTTGTTGCATTTTCCTTAATCGAGAACTATAAGTACTTAACTGATTTTCAATCGATTGATTATCTCCTATATCGGTAAGTATTTTATTAAAAAATCCTACCTTAGATTTAGGATGCACCGGAATTAAAATACCACTTTGTATCATGAGCTGCAACAATCCAACTGTTTTCAGTGTAATACTTTTACCTCCGGCATTCGGACCTGAAATACATATAATCCGAATGTTTTTGTCCAGGGTAAGTGTCTGTGGAATCGTTGTTTTTTTCTCTTTTTTATTTGTAAGAAAAAGAATTGGATGATAAGCATTGATCAGATGAACTTCCGCTTGATCAGTAATTTCAGGCAATACTGCATCTAATGCTTCCGCATATCTTGCTTTTGCCTGTATTACATCTAATTTATATATATAGTGTTGATATTTTTCTAATAACGGGTAAAATTCAACCATTTGCTGAGTCAGGTTAAAAAGAATTTTTTCTATTTCCTTTTTTTCCTGATTGATTAATTCCATTAATCGTACATTGGGTTGAATCACAGATTCCGGTAGGATAAAACAGATCGAACCGGTTTTAGAAAAACCTAATACTCTGCCTTTGACTGATTTTTTAAAAGACGATTTTACAGCCAACACTCGTTGGTCATCAATAACACTTTCCCTGATTTCATCTAAAACTCCTGTTTGAGAAAAATGGGTTACTGTTTTATCAAAATTTTCCTGTATAGTTTTCCTGATTATCTGGATATGCTCTCTTATATTTTGCAGAGTAACGGTTGCATCATTCTTAACTTCACCAAAACGATTGAATATTTTATTTACCATTAAAATAATCTCTTTGGTATATTCAATATGTGAGAGATTTTTATGTAGAGTAGGAAAATAATCTTTAAATTTTTCAAAATGAACAATTAGTGAATTCACTAATTGAGATAAATTTCTAATTTTATGAAAGGATCTTGCTTCTAACGTAAAATTTTCTATAAGAAGCATTTTTAATTCAGTTTCAATATCATCATATTCCCTGAACGGAATATAATTTTCATTAGAAAAGCTTCCTAAATATTCATTGACACAGTGAAGACTTTCTTTAATTTTTTCTTTTTTTAGAGGTTTGAGCTGAGCAACTAAATCCTTTGACTTTTCTGAATAACAAAAGGGTATTATTTCATCAATAATCTTCTGAAATTCTAATTCTTTTAACGTATCTTCTGATATCTGCATAGTATCCTTTGTACTGTATATAATACGTATACAAAAATAAGGCTTTTTCTTCTTCTATATTTACTCTTCGATGAACTTCACTTTGAATTAAACCTAAATTTTGATTAAATATCCAGTTACAAAGTCATGCCTATATCAATTCCCTTAATTTTTCTGTATAAATCTGTAGCGTAATTATCGGTCATTCCCGATACAAAATCAATAATACCCAAAACTTTTTCATAATCTCCTTTGTCTTCATATAGAAACTGTTTAGGAATGAGTTGAACCGCTCTTTTTTCATATCCTAAACGTTCTTTTTCTGATTTTAAAATTGACGGTATAAAATGATCCAGTAATTCATACATCACATTATATCCTGCATTTTCAATTTCAACTACCGATCGATGATTATATATATGGGTTTTGGAAAATTCTTTGATAGTTTGAATTGCTTTGCATTCCTGCTGAATTAGGTCATATATGGAAGTTTGCAAAGTACCTTTTATAATTTCTTCAAAGTATTTTTTATACAATTCCACTGATCTGGAAATTAATGCACCGATTGATACAGCACGCAGAAAAGAAATACGATCGTTTTTATCTTCAATACTATCCAATTTTTTCTTCACTCTGCTCCATTTATTATTACCGTGTATTTCTTCAATAATTTGTTGCAAAAGTTCTTCACATATTTGAGCATTTATAAATCCTAATCGTTGGGCATCTTCCAAATCAATAATGTTATAGCAAATATCATCGGCAGCCTCTA
Source organism: Apibacter sp. B3706 (assembly GCF_011082725.1). Lineage (NCBI taxonomy): Bacteria > Pseudomonadati > Bacteroidota > Flavobacteriia > Flavobacteriales > Weeksellaceae > Apibacter > Apibacter sp. B3706. The sequence continues at coordinate 1,487,131 of NZ_CP049715.1, forward strand.
CAATCCAAACAAAGGGATGTCTATGATAACACAAGGGATTTTCTTGTACCAAAATCATAGTCGTTTCGTGAGCTATGTCTTTAAACGTATTTTTTTCGGATTGAAAAAAACCAAATTTTTTTCTTTCTATTACATTTTTATCTTTTGCTATGGATTCACAGGGATATTTAGCAATCGACGCTAAAGTTGAATACGTAAGCATAGCTCCTCCTTCGGACTTACCGTTTTGTTTTTGTGTCAAGATGCGTATGGCATTGGCATTACCCTCAAAATTTAAAAAATCGCTCCATTCTAATGCTGAAAATTTATCTTTTAATTGAGAAGCATTTCGTTGGAAATAACTGGCAATTGCATCTTCTCCGGAATGTCCAAATGCAGGATTACCAATATCATGACATAAACAAGCTGTTGAAATTACATTGTAAAGACTATGTCTATATAATTCTTTATTTTGTTCTGTTAGCTCCGAAGCATAAGTTGTTGCTATAAAGTTTCCAATATCGCTTCCTAGAGATCTGCCCACTGAAGCCACTTCTAATGAATGCGTCAACCGATTATGTACAAAGACGCTTCCCGGCAATGGAAAAACTTGTGTTTTGTTTTGCAATCTTCTGAAAGAGGTTGAAAATATAACCCGATCAAAATCTCTTTGATACTCACTTCTTGCGTCTGTATGTTTATCCGTAGATTTATATTGTATACCTGTTCTTTTTTCTGAGAACAGTTGGTTTATATTCATCATTCGTTTAATGATAATTAAAAATAAAAATTATTTTATATGTCAAAATATTTGAAGTATGCACTCTATGACACACCTCTTTGTTCCGTTTTATTTTTATTTAATTTTTTGGATGATTGTATTTTTAACTTAATCCTTCTACTAAGCCATTAACCAAATTTATATGCATGGCAGCAGGATTTTTTGGCAAACCGGGCATACGCATGATATCTCCTGCAATTACAACTATAAATTCCGCTCCTCGGTTTATTACCAAATCCCTAATTTCTAAATCAAAGTCTTTAGTTACTCCGTAAGCGGTAGGATTTGCAGAAAATGAAAATTGAGTTTTTGCGATGCAAACGGGAAATTTACTCATATCGCTATCTTCCAGTTTTTTTATTTTTTGAGAAGCTTGTTTACTAAAACTTACCGATGAAGCTCCGTATATTTTTTTTGCTACTTTTTCAATTTTTACTTTAATAGAATCCTCATCTTTATATATAAATTTCAATTTTTCGGAAGGACTATTTTCTATCGTTTCTACTACTAATTCTGCCAGGTCTACTGCTCCTTTTCCTCCCTCTGTAAATGCATTATTAATTGCAAAGCCAACCCCTCTTTTTTGACAAAATTCTTTTACTAAAGATATTTCTTTCTCTGTATCATTTGTATATTTATTAAAAGCAACTAATACGGTTTGCCCGTATGATTTAATATTATCGATATGCTTTTCCAAATTTTGAAGCCCTTGAGCGATTCCGTCAACATTTTCTTCCTTTATATGAGATATAGGAACTCCTCCGTGCATTTTCAATCCTTGAGCCGTTGCCACAAGAACTGTGAGTTTAGGTTCTAACCCTGATTTTCTGCACTTTATATCATAAAATTTTTCAGCACCCAAATCAGCACCAAAACCCGCTTCTGTAATTACATATTCTCCATGACTCATAGCCAGTTTTGTTGCCAGTACGGAATTGCACCCATGAGCTATATTGGCAAAAGGACCTCCATGTACAAATGCGGCTGTATTTTCAGAGGTTTGTACTAAGTTAGGGAGTAAGGCATCCTTTAATAAAACCGTAATAGCTCCTGCAACACCCAAATCTTTTACAGTAAAAATGCTACCATCTGTTTTGTAACCCAGTAAAATATTTTCAATCCTTCTTCGTAAATCATCTATATCCGTTGCCAAGCATAGTATAGCCATAATTTCTGAAGCAGGGGTTATATCAAATCCCGATTCTTGAATCACGCCGTTAGCATTTCCTCCCAATCCGGAAATTATATTGCGTAGATTTCGATCATTAACATCTAATACTCTCTTCCAAACCACTTCTTTTAATACCTCCGTAGTGCCTCTGTTTTGATAATTATAATTATCCAATAATGCCGTGATCATATTATGAGCTGAGGTAATAGCATGAAAATCTCCTGTAAAATGAAGATTGATATTTTCCATGGGCAGCACTTGTGCATATCCTCCTCCTGCAGCTCCTCCTTTCATACCAAAACAAGGTCCTAAAGAAGGTTCTCTTAAAGCAACTATTGCTTTTTTACCAATTTTATTGAGCCCTAAAGCCAAACCTATGGATACTGTTGTTTTTCCTATTCCTGCTTTAGTTGGCGTTATGGAAGTTACTAAAATTAAATTAGATTTGTTTATTTTCTCTTTGGATTCCAGCTCAAGGGGAACTTTTGCTATATATTTTCCAAAGGGTATTATTTCCTTTTCAGGAATATTTATGTTTTCCGCTATTTCGGATATAGGTTTCAGTTTTATGGAACGAGCTATTTCTATATCTGAATTTATTTTTTTATATGTATGTTTACTTTCCATCTGATTAAAATTTAAATACTTAATTTCAAATATATATATTTTATATCAATAATCGTATAATAATAAGTTAACATTATAACTTGTTTAACTTAGTATCTAAAATAGCAACAGATCATAGGTTTCCTGATTAGGAGATTCTAGGCTATAATTTTACATTTAATTTTACATTAAAAAACCTTCCCGTTAGTTTATTAGGTACTGCATAATAAGAAGTTGAATTGACATCTCTGATCCAATCATTACTGACCGTATTTCTGACATCAAAAACATTAAATATTTCTAACCCCAACGATAACTCCTTAAACTTATCCCAAGAGGTACCGATATGAGCTTTATTCTTTTTTTGATCCACAAAAACATAAGTCAAGCCAACATCGGCTCGTTTATAATCCGATAAGGTGGTTTGATAGTTATACGGATCTGAATATAAAGGGGCTCCGTTGGGAAGACCGGATGCATAGACTAAATTTACATTGGCTTTAAATTGAGGATATTTCTTCATATAATCCTGAAAAAATAATCCAATTTTAAATCTCGGATCTGTCGGACGCGGTATATAACCTCTTCCGTCAATATTCTCTTCGGTTTTACCGTAAGAAACCGATAACCACGATTCGGCACCCTCTACAAATTCACCATTCAATCGGGCATCTATTCCATAGGCATACCCTTTGGAATTATTATCTCCGGTATAAATTATCCTGACATTATCTACAAAATAGGGTATTAAATCATCTAATTTCTTGTAATAAATTTCCGTTGTTAATTTAAATGGATGTTTGTTGAGCATTTTAAACTCAAAGTCATTACCTAAAATAAAATGTATGGAACGTTGCGATTTAATTTTATCATTAAGCGTACCGTCTAATCGTAAAGCTTCTTTATAAAAAGGGGGTTGATAGTAGAAACCCGTAGCAAAACGAAAAAGCATATCTATCTTCCAATCCGGCTTTAAAGCAATTTGTGCTCGAGGACTCACATTGGTTTCTCCATTGAAATCCCAATGGGTTACTCGAACTCCTCCATTAATTAATACACGAGTGGTATTCCACATGAATTTAGTTGAATATTGCAAGTATCCATTAACTCGATTGGATTTTAACTTATTATTAGCTGAAACATGATTTATTAAAATCAAATCGGATTCATCTAAATTTCCCGGCGGTACTAAAGGTCTTGGTATGACATATCCTGCCGAATCAATAAGCTGCCATTCGTTTTTAAGGTTTCTTATATCTTCATGTTGGTATTGAAAACCTGCTTCAAATGCTGAATTTACGTTTAAATTATATTTAGCCTTTAATTGTGTACCTAAAACCAACATATCCAAATTGTTTCTCCCGTGATTTATTTGTCCTCCTGAATTGAAGGAAGGCAAGAAATCGCCTGTATCCTGATCTGCTTCTTGTAACCTATATCCGGCTGAAATATCAAAATATTCCTGCTCTTTAGAATGAAAAGCATATCCATCTAAATTAAAGGCTAGTTTATTTGAAGGTTTAAATTCTAAAGAGACTGTCCCGTTAGCCGTTCTATATTTATCTTTTTCATTCCCATTATAGGCAACATTTAGCTTGATTGGCTGTTGTAAAGTTCCAAATTCTACTTCTCTATTTTTGGGTTCCATTGTATAATCATTGGAAGCATAATTTCCTAAAAATGACAATTTCCATTGAGGAGTCCAGGTATACTGAAGATAACTTTGTACATCAAAATATTGCGGGTTGAAATCCGTATCTCCATCAAAAGTATTTAAAATGAGATCCGTATTTCTATATCTTGCACCTACAATTCCCGAAAATTTATTTTTTTTGTCTGCATACCCAACAGTTGCTCCGCCCCCTAATAAACTTGCTTCCAGACTAGATTCAAATTTTCGAGGTTTCCTGTATTGAATATCCAACACGCTCGACATTTTATCTCCGTATCGAGACTCAAATCCTCCGGCAGAAAAATTAATGGAAGAAACCATATCCGGATTTATGATACTCATTCCTTCTTGTTGTCCGCTTCGCACGGTTAAGGGCTTATATATTTCTACTCCATTTATATAGACTAAATTTTCATCGTAATTTCCACCTCTAACTCTATAAAGTGAACTTAACTCACTGGCCGTACTTACAAAAACCGTATTTAAAATTTCTTCTACTCCTCCGGAAAGAGTAGGTGTATTATCAAGATTGTGTACATCAATCTGCTGCATAGTTATATCAGCCGTTTTTTTTCGAGTTCCTTTAAACACAACTTCAGGAATTTCTTTTTCTTTATCGAGCATAAGATTAAAATCCATCTTGATATCTTGATCAGACGTTATAAAAGTTTTTGTATCTGATAAATACCCCTTATGTTCAACGGTTAAAGTTATAGTAGTGTGGGAAGGTACTTGTAATCCATAATTTCCATTATTATCAGATATGGAAAATGGTTCCGGATTTGCATAAATCTTAGCTTCGGATATTGGCTTACCGTGATTATCTTGTATTTTACCCGAAATAGTTATGGTCTGCCCCCATACACTATAGGAGATCGTCCATAAGACTAGAAATGTTAGAATTTTATAATTTTTCAAAGTCGCTCGTATATATCTTTTTATTATTCACTTTATCGGTAACTATTACCTCAACTTGATGCTTACCTGATCGAATTCCTTCTTTTTCTAAGTTAGAAACAAATAGGCTGTTTTGCTTATATTCATATTCAGCAAGTACCCATTTTCCATCGATAAAAACATCAAAGGTTTTAATTCCCGATCCTGTGTCTTTAATTTTAAATGATAATTTATTTCCTATTTTTTTTGATTTTGTGAGCATCGGACAGCTAATAGTAGGTATTGATTCATCTATAGCCAGATAGAATTTTCCAAAATCTTTAGGAGTTGCTTTATATTTTCCGTTTTCATAAGAGGTATCTAAATATTCTTTTTTTAATGGACCGTAATTTGATTCTCTGATAATAACATATTTATCTGCTTTAGATTTATCCAAATTGCTCCAATCGGGTGTTATGGTGATTTCATATTTTTTGTGAATAGGAACTGATGATTGATGCACTTGGTATTGATTACTTCCGATTTTTTTATAATTAAAAGTGAAATCTTCATAAAAAGATCCTTTTTCAAAATTTACAAACAATCCATCCTGTTTAAATGAATATGGATTTTTAAAATTTACGTTTAAAAGTTCATTTCCTGATTTTATTTTTTCCCCATCATTTGTATTTTTATAAGCAATACCATTCATGGTGAAACTTCGTGCGGTAACATTACCGGCATAGTCTCCCACTTCTATTTTAACTTGATACGTTTTACCTGCTTCTACTTTTAAAATTCCTCGATTAACCTTTTGTTCATACATCTGCAAAGAATTACCCGGTAATAAATAAGTGCGATATATCCAACTGTTGTTAGCCAATAATTCGGGATAATCCACGGAAGCATTAATAGAACGGGTTTCACTAAAAGAATGCTTATCCGCTTGAAATATGGATAGAATTTGACCGTTAACCCAAGTTTTAATAAAATAAACTCCGTTTAAATTTTGAGATCCGCTCTGTTGATCGTATGCTTTTACACCGAAACCAATTTCTCCTGATACGGTATAACTTCCACCTTCAGATGTTATAATTTTAGAACTACTGCCGTTTACCTGTCCTTTTACAGGATAAATCCATGTGCCTCTTAATAAAGGTTTTATTTGATCTTTAACATCGTATCCGAATAAAAACGGATTTAATATTTCTTCTGTTTTGGTATCTCTAACTTCAAAATGTAAATGAGGTCCCCCGGATCCACCGGTGTTTCCTGAAAGTGCGATAATTTCTCCTTTTTTTATTGGAAGTTCTCCCGGTTTCAAATAAAAATCAACAGTAAAACTTTTATTTTTATATTGTTCTTTACGTGCTCTTTCTTCAATGGCTCCTTTCAATTCGCTTAAATGACCATATACCGTTGTGTATCCATTGGGATGATCTATATAAATTGCTTTACCGTATCCATAGGGTGAAATATTAATTCTAGAAATATAACCATCTTGAGAAGCCAACACAGATAATCCTGTTCTCTGTTGGGTTTTCATATCCAAACCGGAATGAAAATGGTTTTTTCGTAGTTCTCCATAATTAGCAGATAAATAAATAGGTATAGTTAAAGGGGATGCAAAATTTTTAGGATAATTTTGTGAATGGGATAAGAGCGTGAATAGTAGGGCTGCTGTTACTGCTATTTTTTTCATGGGAAATTTTAAATAATCATCTTTATGTATTATGATATAGTAATCTTTCTCAAAAATAAGAATTTCATTTTTATTTAGATTCTTTTAACACTTAATTAAGTTAAATTTTATTTATGGTGTTTAAATTGGTAATGAATATGAATAGTTGTTTGCTTACTAGTTTATTCTGTCTTTAGTGACAAAGTCATTTGTCAGATATTGAATTTCATTCATAGAATAATGAATTCTATAGTAAAATATTATTTACATTCATTATAAATTTAGGATAAAAAAAATCAGGCTTATCCATCTAAATGAACCTATTATCCAGAAGTTAACAAAAAATCTCTCCACCGATTGAATTTAAATTTTGAAATTATTTAAACCTAAAAAAATTATCCCGTATATTTGAAAAATTATTACCAATTTACCTCGTATAAATATTTAATACGTATAAATTTTAACAAAACCACTTTTTATGTTAAAAAAAAACATACACACATTTCTATCATTTATTGTCATTATTTTATTTTATAATATTGTTTCTGCTCAAGAAAAACCATCGTTACCTAAAAGTAACATTTATGAACCGTATCAGGTCCAAATAAAAGGAGAATATGAAGGAGGACGAAAGCAATTACTCAAAATTTTATCTTCTAATCTTGAATATCCTGTTAAAGCCATTAACAACCATGTTCAAGGAAAAGTGATTGTGAAATTTGTTATTGAAAAAAACGGCACAATTACTAATTTTGAAATTTTAAAAGATATAGGATACGGATGTGCCGATGAAATTATTCGTGTTTTAAAGAAAACACAAGCCAGATGGAATTCGGCCATATTAAATAAAAAGCATGTTCGGTCTTATTATACTTTACGAGTTAATTTTAAAATACCATCCAATCAATCAAAACCTTATATTCAAGATGCCCATAACTAACAAGCTGATTTCAAAAAGTTATATTGTTTTAATTATTTTTTTCTTTAATTTATCCATAGCGCAAACGCCTAAAGTATATGCGGAACAAGTGATAAAAAAACTAACTTCTTCCGAATTTGCCGGTCGAGGCTATGTTGAAGACGGAATGAAAAAAACATCGGAAGAAATTGCTGCACAATTTGAAAAAAATGGTTTATCTAAAATTCATAATTCGTATTTCCAATCCTTTTCTTATCCAATTAATATCATAGACAAAAGTTTTGTTTCTGTGAATGGCAAAGAACTGAAATTAGGTTCAGATTATTTGGTTGGTGCCGGTTCGCCATCTTTAAAGGGAACTTTTTCTCCAGTTGTATTTAATACGGGGGTAATTGACAGCTTATTTGAGTGGAATGACCGTTCTTATATTGATAAAGAATTGGAAAAAATAAATACCCGTTCAGTGGTTTTTCCGAATAAAATTTTCCCGGATAACCTGATTTTACAGGAGGAATCGGCAAATCAATTATATCGTGAGATTCCGCAACTTATTTGTAATGAAGTTTGGGATATTTCAATTCCATTGGTAATACAACAAACTTCATCAAAATTTATACATTCTTTAAGTCCTAAACAGACTAAAACCGTTAATTTATTTATTAATAATCAATCCGTACCTGATACTATCTCATCTATTACTTTAGATATAAAAACCCATTTTGAACCTAATTTTGAAGCTAATAATGTAGTAGGTTATATAAAAGGCAAACGTTCTGACAGCCTTATTGTATTAACTGCTCATTATGATCATCTGGGTAAAATTAATGACGTTATATTTCCCGGTGCAAATGATAATGCCAGTGGTGTTGCTCTGCTACTTTCAATGGCTAAAGTTTTTGAAAAAAACAAACCCAATTTTGATATAGTATTTATTGCTTTTGCCGGAGAAGAGGCAGGATTAAAAGGTTCTCAATATTTTGTGGATCATCCTTTGTTCGATCTAAAGAAAATTAAATTTTTAATAAATTTTGATATGGTAGGTACGGGAGAAGATGGAATTCAAGTTGTAAACGGCAAAGAGTATTTTAAGCAATTTACTAAGCTTGACAATATAAGTTATATGTATAATTATTTAAAACAGGTTAAAATCAGAGGAAGTGCCTGTAATAGTGATCATTGCCCTTTTTACGAAAAAGGAGTTCCTTCTTTTTATATTTATACTTTAGGGGTAAAAAGCGGATATCATGATATATACGATTCAGAAGTTTCTCTGTATGCCTTCGATAAGTTGGTGGCCCTACTAACTAAATTTATAAATGTATTATAATATATTCATAAAAAAGGCAAGTAAAAATTACTTGCCTTTAACTTTATTTATCATGAATTTTTATTGAAAACCGATAGCTGATTCCAAAGCTAGAACCATCATCGTATCAAAAGAGGATTGTCTCTCCTGTGCTGATATATTTTCTTTTGTAATGAATGAATCAGAGATGGTCAATAAACAAGCTGCATTCTTACCTAAAACTTGGGCATTATGGAATAGAGCAAAACTTTCCATTTCTACGCAACCGCAACCATGATCTTGAATTAATTTTTTATAATCTGTTCCTCCTTCTACATAAAAAACATCACTGGAATGTATACAAGCTTCATGAATTGAAATGTTCAATTCAATTGCTTTCTTTGCAATAAATACATTTAATTCTTCTGACGGATAGGTTTTATCTTTGTCGTATCCTGACTGAACTTTTGCATAAGAGGATTCACTATATGCGCTATTTCCTAATACTACGTCATATATTTTAATGTCTTCAACATACGAACCTGCTGAACCAATTCGTATAATAGTGTCAACTCCGTACTGAGAGAATAGCTCATAAGAATAGATACCTATACTTGGCATTCCCATACCGGATCCCATAATAGATATTTTTTTTCCTTTATAAAGACCGGTATATCCAAGCATGTTCCTGACAGAATTAAATTGTATTGGATTTTCTAAATATTTATCCACTATATATTTAGCCCTTAATGGATCTCCGGGCATCAATACTGTTTTTGCAATTTCTCCGAATTCTGCCTGAATGTGTGCAGTTGCCATATTATTTAATTTTAGTTTTTTTGTGAAGTAAAGATAAGAATACTATCTTTACTTGATTAGTTATTGGTTTAATTAAAACTTGAATTATTATTCGTTTTAAACTTAGTACAATTTAAAATTCTTTAGCTACTTCATCGATAGATTCTAAAATAATATCACATCCTTTAATAATCTCTTCCGGAGTAATGGTTAATGGAGGCGAAATTCGTAAGAATTCATTTCTGTATAATTGCCAAAAAACGATTAATCCTTTATGCATACATCTTTCAGCAACTTTTAAGCTAAATTCAGGTGATCTTAGTTGCACAGCCAACATTAGACCTCTTCCGTTAATGGAGAGAATTTCCTTATGTTTTAATTTTTCTCTGTATAATTTTTCTTTGCTGTGAACTTGATCCATCAAATCGGTTGTCAATAATTCTTCCATAACCGCACAAGCTGCTGCAGCCGGAATAGGATTACCGCCGAAAGTGGTTACATGGCCTAGTTTAGGATGATCTGCTAAAGTATCCATCATTTCAGCAGAAGCCATAAAGGCTCCTATCGGAATTCCTCCGGCCATACCTTTCCCCATGGCCAAGATGTCGGGAACCAGGTCGTACCACTGAAAAGCAAATAACTTACCTGTTCTGCCAAATCCGGGCTGTATCTCGTCTAATATTAGTAATGCTCCGACTTCTTCACATCTGTTTTTTAATTTTTTCAAATAATTGTTTTCAGGGGTTATAAATCCTGCCGCCCCTTGAATGGTTTCAACTACTACTCCCGCTGTTTTTTCAGTTATTTTAGCTAAATCTTCTTCTTTATTAAAGCGTATAAAATTAATTTGAGGCAATAAAGGCTCAAAAGGCTTTTTATTAGTATCCCTACCGGCTAAACTCAAGGAACCTTGCGAGTTTCCGTGATAAGCATCAATAAACGAAATGATTTCTTGCCTGCCTGTATATCGTTTAGCTAACTTCATGGATGCTTCTATGGCTTCCGTTCCGGAATTGACCAAATAGGTTGTATGGAGCGGATCCGGTAAATTTTCCGATAACATTTTACATATCTGCACCGGCTTTTCCATGGCATATTCTCCATATACCATTACGTGTAAGTATTTATCCGCCTGATCTTTAATCGCTTGAATAACTTTCGGGTGGGAATGACCTAAAGTATTTGCCGAAACTCCCGCTACAAAGTCCAGATATGCCTTGCCATCTTTTCCGTATATATAATTTCCTACAGCTTTGTCTACTTCAAAACCTGAGGCATAAAAAGTTGTTTTTGCTTGATATTTAAAAAAATCCTCTTGTAATTTACCCATTTCTCAATGATTTTTACAGGCAAAAATACGGAATATATTGCAGCTTATATATGGTAATTTTTTAATAATTATTTCTTAAAAAATTCTTTTTATTATTGTTATATTGGATTATAATTATATGATAAATATCATAAAGACAATTCAAATTTAGTTTTTTTATACCTTTTTTCATCCAATGTTTTTTTAGATATTTGATTATAGCTTTAAATAAATTATTCTGTATAGGTACTTTATGAAAATATTTAAGATTTATAAATTTAAATTTTTCAACTTAAACAGTATAAACACTAGTTACTTTTCCTTTTGATAAAACTTTATACCAACCTAAAATACATTTGTTTTTACTACTTTTGTGAAGAATTTATTGATATTATGAATTATGATGTAAAAGTGGGTATTGACGCGTTTTCTTTTGATATCCCGAAAATATATTTACCTATAAAAGAATTAGCAATTGCTAGGGACATTGAACCTGCAAAGCTTGAAAAGGGTTTAGGTTTACTTAAAATGTCGCTTCCTGATGTTCATCAAGACGTAATAGTTTTTGCCGCTAACGCTCTAAAAAAGTTATTGGAGCAAGAAGGATTGCGCCCGGAAGAAATTAACCGAATCTATATAGGTACAGAAAGCGGTATTGATTCTTCCAAACCTATCGGATCTTTTCTGGTATCCCTAATGGAAGATCTTTATGGGGAAGGTTCTTTTGAGCATTGCGATGTGGTAGACCTTACTTTTGCCTGTATTGGAGGGGTAGATGCCCTACATAATTCATTAGATTATATTAGAGTAAATCCTGATAAAAAAGCAATAGTCATCGGTACGGATTATGCAAAATATGACCTGAATTCTACCGGAGAATATACACAAGGAGCAGGTGCTGTAGCTTTATTATTGTCTGCAAATCCAAGAATCATTTCTATCAAAAATAAAATTGGAATTAGTACAAAAGGGGTTTTTGACTTTTTTAAGCCTAAAAGAAGCTTATCTAAAAAAGAAGTCACTGAAAAAGATAATAATCCGGTTTGGTTTGGAATAGAAGAAGACGAAATCAATCTTTTTAAGGAACAACCTATTTTTGACGGTCAATATTCAAATACCTGTTATCAGAATAGACTAAAGGGTGCCTATTTTCATCTTAAAAAATTATTAGGCGCTGAAACCACTCTTTATCAACAGTGGAAAAATATAATTGTGCATTCTCCTTATTCTTTTCAAGGGAGAAGAATGTTTTCTGAAATATATGCTTTAGATTCCGATTTAAAAGAATCTTTACCCCCTCAAGAAAAGGAATACACCGATAAACTCAAGGAAATAAGTAAAACTCCGGAATATAAATCTTTTGTACAAGAAAAGTTTGCTCCTGCCGAAGTTGCATCTTCCAATATTGGAAATATGTATACCGGATCAATTTTTATGGGATTATTATCTACCTTGTATTATCATGTAAAAAACAATTCCGAAATTATCGGAGAAAAATTTGGCTTTTTAGCTTATGGTAGCGGTTCAAAATCGAAGGCGTTTGAAGGTGTGATTGAAAAGGAATGGAAAACTCAATCTGAAAAGCTTCACTTGTTTGAAACATTAGAACAAACTCAAGCTATTGATATGGATACTTATCATGCTTTATATAAAAAAGAATTAAAAACATCTGTACTTGCTCCTAAAAATGAATATATGTTGGAAAGTATTGAACATGAAAATCCTGTATTACTGGGTGCCAGATATTATAAGTTTAAACAATAAAAAATTATTTAATATAATATAAAAGCCTGAGAATATTCTCAGGCTTTTTTTATTTTTAGGATCTTTACCGTTTTTATTTAAAAAAACTTAAAACCGTTTCTGTAATATATTTTAGCTGATCATCTTGCAATTCCGTATGCATAGGTAAAGAAATTACTTCATTGATTAGCTTGTTGGTTGCCGGAAAATCTTCATCTTTATAATTTCCGTTATCGTAAGCTTTTTGTTTTCTTAAAGGTACAGGATAGTATATCATTGCAGGAACTTCTCTTTCAGAAAGATATTTTTGTAAAGCATCTCTATCTGAATTAATCACTTTTAACGTGTATTGATGAAACACATGGGTGGAATAATTTTCCATTCTTACAGGAATAACTAAATTAGGATGATTGGAAAAAGCTTGATCGTAATAGTCAGCAGCCTTTCTTCTCTTTTCATTATAGGAATCCAATAAAGGTAATTTTGCATTCAAGACTACAGCCTGTAAACTATCCAATCGTGAATTTACCCCAATTTCATCATGGTAATATCTTTTGTACATTCCATGATTAACAATTCCGCGTATTTTATGTGCTAATTCATCATTATCTGTAAAAAGGGCACCTCCGTCGCCGTAACAACCTAAATTTTTAGATGGAAAAAAGGAAGTGGTTCCTATAATCCCCATTGTTCCTGATTTTTTACGAGTTCCGTTTCTAAAAGTATATTCTGAACCTATTGCTTGGGCATTATCTTCAATAACATATAAATTGTGTTCATTTGCAATCTGTATAATTTCTTCCATATTTGCACATTGCCCGAATAAATGCACAGGAATAATAGCTTTTGTTTTAGGTGTAATGGCTTTTCTTATAGCATCCGGACTTATAGTAAAAGTTTCATAATCTACATCTACTAAAACAGAATTCAGCTTTAACAAGCTAATTACTTCCACGGTTGCTGCAAAAGTAAAATCAGCGGTTATGACTTCATCACCGGGTTGTAGATTCAGAGCCATTAGAGCTATTTGTAATGCTTCTGTACCATTACCGCATGGAATAACATGTTTTACATCTAAATATTTTTCTAAATTTTGAGCAAATGAATTGACTTGCGGTCCATTGATAAAAGAAGCGGTGTTTAATACTTCTTCAAATCCTTTATCTACAGTAGGTTTTATATGCTGGTATTGGTTGATTAAATCCACCATTTGAATTTTCTTCATATGTAAAATTTTGAACACAAATTTACTAAATGAATTTGTAATGCCGCTTCTATAAAAAGAAAAACTCTTATTAAAAATAAGAGTTTTTCTGCCTCATCTACTATTTTATAAGAGTAATTTATTTTTGTTTTTGTTGGGTTTGTTCTTGTACTTCATCTAATTGTTGAGGTGTAATCTGCATAGGTGCTTGATTTTTTACATCTTTAGGCATTGGTTTAAAATCTACCAATTCCACTTCAAATATTAGAGCTTGATTAGGACCCGCAGGACCATTTTCCCCATAGGCTAAGTCTGAAGGCACATATAATATGTATTTGGCTCCTTTAGACATCAATTTAACCCCTTCTTTCCATCCGGGTACCACTCTTGCTAAAGGAATATCAGCCGGTTTACCTTCGGTTTGTTTTTTAGAATCTTCAATCACGGAACCATCGGTTGTTTTCAATACATAATTTACGGATACCATATCTTCATCGGTTGGCTTTGCTCCGTTTCCTTCTTTTTCAACTTTATATTGTAGTCCTGAAGCTGTTGTTTTAACGCCTTCTTTCTTTTTATTTTCTTCTAGGAATTTTTTACTTTCTTCTGCATTTCTTTTTGCTATTTTTTCCAAATGTTTAGGAACATAAACAGTCATAAAAGATTGTATGGAATCTTCTGAGAATAATAATTGTTTACCCTCAAATTTGTCTTCCATGGCTTGTTTAATAATATTTACATTTAAATCTTTATCAAACCCTTGAATTTTAAAATTACGAGCAAGATCTAAGCCAATTGCATAGGCTGCTTTTTCATCATCGGTATTTAATTTTGTAACTCTTTGTCCTTCCTTATTACATGCAACAAGGCTGATACCTGCTAATGCCAGTAAAATTGTTTTCTTTATCATTGTGTTAAATAGTTAAATATAATTTTTTTTAATTGGCTGAGTTTTCTGTATTATCTTCCGGTTTTTTGAAATCCACTAATTCAATATCAAAAATCAATACAGAATTAGGTCCTATATCCATTCCCGCTCCATTTTCTCCATAAGCAAGTTCAGAAGGAATGAAAAATCTATATTTTGACCCTTTGGTCATTAAGGCTACCCCTTCAGTCCAACCTTTAATTACTCTGTTTAATTGAAATTCAATTGGGTTACCTGCATTATTTTTATCTGTCGAATCAAATATTTTTCCATCGAGAAGTTTACCGGTATACTTAACTTTTACCATATCATCTTCGTTTGGCTTTTCATTAGATTTACTTTTTTCTAAAACCTCATATTGTAACCCAGATGCAGTTGTAATTACTCCTTTTTTCTTTTTATTTTTTTCTAAAAAAGCTAATCCTTGAGTTTTATTTAGCTCTCCTTGTTCTTTTCTTTTCTTTTCAAATTCCAGTCTTTTTTTTGAAAAATATTTCTGCATAAAGGAATTTACAGAATCCATAGGGAAAATCGATGGTTTACCGGCTAATTCATCCCTAAATGTCTGATTAAATATATTAATATCTATATCTTGTAACATATCTTGTTGTTTTAAACTTTGAACAATATTATATGCTAAAGAATACGACAATTTTTGTTTATCTGTTTTTAATTCAATTTTATCTTGTGCAGAAAGTGATAATGAGCAAATTATACCTAATAATGTAACGATTTTATTTTTTTTCATTCGTTTAAAATTTATTATTTTTTATTCTTGACCTTCTAATTTTTATACTAAAAAAATAACATTTAAATTATTTTTTCAATAGTATAAGTACCCTGCAAATATCCGATAATTTATTGAAACACGAATATAAATTTTAGTTAATATTCTATAAAAAAGAATTTATTCTTTTTTAATCAGTAAAAATCTTATAAATAAATATTGGTCATTATATTTTTTTAGTAATTTTAAAAATCTAATCGAAAATCATTTCTTAACTTCTCTAATAATGGATTTTCCTTTACCATTTTTTCGTATTTATCTTTATCTGTTAGAAGGATCGTTCTTTGAGTTTCCTTAATTTGATATTTAAAATTAATGGAATAATTATTTACCTCTTTTTTCAGTTTTTGAAAAATATCTTCACGTAAGTGTTCAAATTCATCATAAGCTGAATTGGAAGGAAATTCAAAAAAAATAGTATGATTCGGCTTAACACTGCATTGGGTCGTGTTTAAAACACTATATAAAACCGGTTGGTTTTTTAAAGTTTCCAAATAGGTATTCCAAAAACTCTTAACTTGATCTTCAGTAAAATCGTCTTTATCTCTTTCGGAAAAATCTAAATTAGCTACCTTTTCTTCTTTTTGAGAAGCCGTGTGAAGTGATCCCTTTATTGAAAGAAATGATCCTTTCTTAGTTTGATTTCCCAGAGGTATTCCACTTTTTACAATTGGTTTTGAAAGTAAATTATTTTCATCTTTCACCTGAGAATTACCAACTTTTTCTATCTGTTTCTCTTCCTCGGATTTTATGGTTTGGGGTGTTAATTTATTTTCCTGCTTTGCAGGAAGATGATTAGGCGGTGGTATTATCCTAAACTTTTTTTTTTAGTTGTAGGAGATTCACCAACTGTTAAAGATGCCAATTGCATTAAGGCTATTTCAATGGATAGTTTAGGACTTTTACTATTCCTAAAGTTTATATCAGCCTGATGACAAATTTCAATAGCGTCTATCAAAAATCTGGATGAGCAATTTTGAGCTTGTCGCAAATATTTTTGCTTGGTATTGTCTCCTACTTCCAACAGGGAAATTGTTTGAGGATTCTGTGCTACCATTAAATCTCTAAAATGACTTCCTAATCCTGAAATAAATAATTGTGGATCAAATCCTTTTTTTATAATATCATTAAAAGCTAAAAGTAATCCGGGAATATCATTTTTTAAAGCTAAATCCGTTATTTTAAAATAATATTCATAATCAAGAATGCTTAGGTTTTCTGTAACGGATGCAACTGTTAAGTTTTTTTGAGTAAAAGTAACGAGTCGGTCAAACATAGAAAGAGCATCGCGTAATCCCCCGTCTGCTTTTTGGGCGATAATATACAAAGCATCTTCTTCATATTGAATGCCTTCTTCTTGAGCTATTTTTTTTAAATGATTGTTTATATCGTTTACTTCAATTCTCTTGAAGTCGTAAATCTGACATCTTGAAAGAATGGTAGGAATAATCTTTTGCTTTTCTGTTGTTGCCAAAATAAAAATAGCATGTGCAGGTGGCTCTTCCAATGTTTTCAAAAAAGCATTAAAAGCAGCATTAGACAGCATGTGCACCTCATCAATGATATATACTTTATATTTTCCTACCTGAGGAGCGTAACGCACTTGTTCAATCAGATTCCGTATATCGTCTACAGAATTATTGGAAGCTGCATCTAATTCAAATATATTGAATGCAAAATCATTCTCATCAGTCTCTCCGTATTTTTCATTAATTTTCCTAGCTAAAATACGGGCACATGTAGTTTTACCTACTCCTCTAGGTCCACAGAAAAGCAATGCCTGAGCTAATTGATTATTATCAATGGCATGTTCCAAAGTATTGGTTATGTGACTTTGCCCTACAACAGCATCAAATTCTAAAGGTCTATATTTTCGGGCTGAAACTACAAAGTTTTCCATGAGTGTACAAAGTTACTAATTTTCTGCTTTTTCTGTTAATTTTTAGATAGGTTTCTCTGCACAATCATTACATAATCCATGAATAACAATATCTAATTTTTCAGCGATAAATCCTTCTGGAATGTTTATATTCGGCGTTCTTACAGTCCACATACAGTATATTTTTTTACAATTTTTGCAACAAAAATGCATATGGCTGTCAGCATGTTGCTCCTCAGAACAATTATCCATACATAAGGCATAAACAGTTATATGTCCATCATTTATAGTATGCAATAATCCTTTTTTTTCAAAAGTCTTTAAAGTCCTGAATAGAGTAGTTCGGTCAGAATAATCAAAACCAGACTCCAAATCCGATAAGGATAAAGCGGTATTTTGTTTTAGAAAATAATCTAAAACCAATAAACGCATGGCTGTGGGATTTATATCTTTTTGTTTTAATATGTTTTCTAAATCATACAACATACTACATTCTTTCCGGTGCCCCGATACCCAATAAACTTAACCCGTGTCTAATCACATTTCCGGTCCATTGAGTTATTGCCAAACGCAGTTGTTGCTCTGATTCATTTTCGGCATCCAAGATACGATTACTTTGATAGAAAGAGTTATATTCTTTAGAGACTTCGTATATATAATTGGCTATTAATGCGGGATTTAAATCTGCAGCAGATTTTTCAATTAGTTCCTCATAAGAGGATAAAAGTATGATTAATTTTTGTTCTGCCTTATTTAATTCTTTATCTTTAATTTCTAAGGTTTGCTTTGCGGCTTTTCTAAGCACGGAACAAGTCCGGGCATATGTATATTGGATAAACGGACCGGTATTTCCATTGAATTCGATACTTTCATTAGGGTCGAATAAAATTCGTTTCTTAGGATCAACTTTCAAAATAAAATACTTTAATGCGCCTAAGCCAATAAGTTCATTCACTTGTTCTTTTTCATTTTCGGTGTAGCCTTCTAATTTTCCTAATTCGGAAGTTTTTTTAACTGCTTCTTGATGCATTTCTTCCATTAATTCATCTGCATCAACCACCGTACCTTCTCTTGATTTCATCTTTCCACTTGGTAAATCTACCATTCCGTAGGAAAGATGATATAATTTATCTGCCCATTGATACCCTAATTTTTTTAAAATTAGAAACAATACCTGAAAATGATAGTCTTGTTCATTTCCTACTGTATAGATTAATTCATTAAGATGATAACGGGTAAATCTTTCAACGGCTGTTCCTAAGTCTTGTGTGATATAGACAGAGGTTCCGTCTCCTCTCAACAATAATTTTTGATCTAATCCCTCTTCTGTTAAGTCTGCCCAAACAGATCCATCTTCTTTTTTAAATAAAATTCCTTTTTTAAGTCCTTCTTCAATAACATCTTTTCCCAGCAAATAGGTGTCACTTTCATATTGGACTAAATCAAAAGACACTCCTAGTCTTTGATATGTTTTCTCGAAACCTGAATACACCCAACTGTTCATCTCTTTCCACAAAGCTTTTATTTCCGCATCGCCGTCTTCCCACTTTTTCAACATTTCTTGAGCTTCTAAAAGAATGGGTGCTTTTTTCTTAGCTTCATCTGCATCCATTCCCGATGAAATTAAAGATTGTATTTCATCTTTGTATTTTTGATCGAAAATAACATAATATTTTCCTACCAAATGATCTCCTTTGATTCCTGTTGTTTGTGGAGTTTCACCATTTCCATATTTTTTCCATGCCAACATGGACTTGCAAATATGAATGCCCCTATCATTAATTATTTGTCCTCTCAACACCTCATTTCCTGCTGCTTTTAAGATGTTACTAATTGAAAATCCTAATAAATTATTTCTTATATGTCCTAAATGAATTGGTTTATTGGTATTCGGAGAGGAATACTCAACCATTATTTTTTCAGTATGCTTTTTCGTAAGCTTAAAATCTTTAACTGAATATTTTTCTTTTAATAGTTTAGTAAAAACGGTCGGATTTAAAGAGAGGTTAAGAAAGCCTTTAACTACATTAAAAGCAACAAATTCCTCTTTAGCTGTAAGATATGATCCTATTTTATTGGCTATTTCCTCCGGCTTCTGTTTCACTAGCTTAACAAAGGGAAAAACCACTAAAGTATAATCTCCTTCAAATTCATCTTTAGTTATTTGTATTTCAACATCTTCAACTTTCTGTTGAAATAAATTTTCAATTGCTTGTATACTTTGTTCTTTTATATAAGACTTTAGGTTCATTGTTTTTAATTACTAGTGAATGTACAAATTTAGGCATTTCCCTTAAATATGTAACTTTATATCCTACTTCAATTAACACAAATATGATGACGTATTCTTTTTACGATGTATTATTTATAGTTTATAGACAAATTATAGCAATAATTCATAGTAGACTTATTTAAATTTACATGCTTATTATTTATAAAATCTTCAAATTATATAAAATAAATATTTCTTGAAGACATAATTTATTAATAATCACCAATAGTTTATCATATATTCTTATCAATAGGTTTGCTTCCTTTATTACACCATTTTATTATAAAAAATTATCTATACTTCAATAAGATATTTATAACTGGAATTAGTATGTTTCATTTCGGCCAGATGAGTAGGTAAACGGTCAAAACTGCTGATTTTTTGATCTCTCAACTTTAATTTACCTGTACTGATTTGTTGTAAAAGTTTCTCCCCATCAGTCATTAATTGAACCGTTTGTTTTTCCGATGCAAATCGGTGAAATGCTCCCAAAGCGATTTCATGTAAGGAAACACAAGTTGAAAATGGAGGTAAAGGATTAGTATCTACTCTTCCTTGTATGGCAACTATATGTCCATAATAGGCTGCTAGATCTAAAAGTTGAGAAGCATGATTTCCACTAACCGTGTCAAAAATAACATCAAAGTTACTTCCGGGTAGAGCCTCTTTTATTTCATTTTTCCAATCATCATTTTTATAGTCGACTGCTTTACTAACTCCCATCTTATAAAATTCGTTATGATGTTGGAGATCGGCAGTTATATA
Organism: Apibacter sp. B3706; assembly: GCF_011082725.1. Lineage (NCBI taxonomy): Bacteria > Pseudomonadati > Bacteroidota > Flavobacteriia > Flavobacteriales > Weeksellaceae > Apibacter > Apibacter sp. B3706. The sequence goes on from NZ_CP049715.1 coordinate 1,507,786, forward strand.
AACCTTAGCTCCTGCATTCAGAATTAATTGGGTAAGAAAATATCCTACCGATCCTCCTGCTCCGCTTATTAGTACATTTTTATTATGTATATCCGGAATCTTCTGCATAGCCTGCCAGGCGGTTAAGGATGGACAAGGAAATGCTGCAGCTGCATAATCACTAAGTTTTTCAGGAATATGCATAATGCGGTTCCCTTTAAGAATAGTATAATTGGAAAAACTGCCTGCTTGGGTAAGATCAGAATGATAACATACTCTTGCTCCGATTTGTATACGCTTCATTTTCTTTCCTGTTTTAATAACAATACCGGCTCCATCTACTCCGGGAATCTGATCTTTTACCCATGAAGGATTGCCGGATGATATCAGTTTCCAATCAACCGGATTAAGTCCTATGACAGTATTTTTAATGAGTACTTCATCATCTTCAACTTCTCTGATTTTATATTCTTTACAAATTAAATCTTCCGGTTCTCCTCTATGCTGCCAACACCAAGCTTTTGAATATATCTCGTTCATAATTATTTGTCAATTTATATAGATTTATAAATGATATGTAAACTGCTCAACTTAAATTAGGATTTTATCGAAACCTATACTTTTATACTTTAAAGAATTTATTCTGCAAAAGGTCCGGATATTAGATTGGTAAGAACTCCTTTAGGATCATTTACTAGTGATTTATAACTGAAAAATATACTTCCTTTAACTTCTGGAAATTCACGATTATAATATACTTGCTCAACAAGTTCATTCGGATTTTTCCATTGATTGACTCTATAGGCCGCCATTCCTATATACAGTTTGGTGTCTGTTTCTTTAGCCATACTGCTCCACCATTCCACTAAAGTGGCATAATCGGCAAGATTATGTCCTCGATGCCAATATAACTGAGGAGCTACATAGTTTAACCACCCTTTTCTCATCCAAAGTAAAACATCAGCGTACAAATCGTCATAATTTTGTAATGCTTTGGTTTTCGATCCTAAAGGATCATTATTTTGATTTCTCCAAACACCAAATGGGCTAATGCCAAATTCTATATCTTTATTTTTGGATTTAATGCTCTTATATAATTTTTGTACAAAAGTATTAATGTTGTCTCTTCTCCAATCTGCTTTACTGGCAAAAGTTACCCCATATTTAGTGTAAGCCGTAAAATCAGGATAATCGAGTTTACCTACTTTATAGGGATAAAAATAGTCATCCAAATGAATACCATCTACTTCATAGTTATTAACTACTTCCATAATGGACTGTATTACATAATCACGTACTTCCGGAAGACCCGGATTTAGATATAATTGATTGGCATATCTAACCACCCAATTGGGATGCTTGAATGCAATATTATCAGTAGCCAATGAGCTCCAATTGGCATTGGCTGCAGAAAGTCTAAAAGGATTAAACCAAGCGTGTATTTCTATATCTCTTTTATGTGCTTCTTTAACCATAAATTCAAGGGGATCGTATCCCGGATCAACACCCTGCGTTCCTGACAAATAACCCGACCAGGGACTTAATTTAGATGGATATAATGCATCAGATGCGGGTTTTACCTGAACAATAATGGCATTCATTTTCCATTTTTTGACATTCTCCAATAAGGTTATAAATTCTTCTTTTTGTTGTTCAGCAGGTAAACCGGGTTTTGAAGGCCAATCTATATTTAAAAATGTTGCCACCCATACGGCCCTGAATTCTTTCGTATTTTTTTCTTCATTCTCTTCTTCTACAGGCTCATTGGTACCGGCAAAAATTAATGTTAATGATAAAAAATGTGCTACAATCAAAAATAATTTTTTGCTTTTCATTTATTTTATTATTTATTACTTAGAGAATTCATTCAATTTATTAATAAAATTTTATTACACAGTGTTTTTAAAATTAAGATTCACTTTCAAAAATTTCAGCTTTTGATATAAGATCTTCAGGCAAGGTTTTCTTAGCTTTTGCACCCATTTTTTTTAAATTATGTATTTGAGAGACAAGATTACCTCGCCCTTCTACCAGCTTGTTCATAGCGTTTCCATATTCATTTTTAGCCTCATCCATTTTTTTCCCTATACGCAACAAATCTTGTAGAAATCCTTCAAATTTATCGTATAAATTACCGGCAGTTTTAGCTATTTCATATGCATTTCTTTGTTGCTTTTGGTTATTCCACATACTATCAATAGTTTTCAAGGTTGCTAAAAGAGTAGATGGAGTAACTATAACAATATTTTCTTCGAAGGCTATGTTATATAAAGATGATTCATAATTTAAAGCTAAAGAAAAAGCCGTTTCAATGGGGATGAAAAGTAATATAAAATCTAATGAATTTTCTGCATGTAACCCCTGGTAATTTTTCGATGAAAGTTGATTAACATGTTTTTTAATAGAATTTATATGATCTTTTAAATGAAGTTTTTTTTCTTCTTCATTATCATTGTTTATGTAACGTTCATAGGCTATTAAAGAAACTTTGGAATCTATAATCATCTTTTTATTATCAGGAAGATATATGACTACATCGGGAATATACCGTTTTCCATCTTCAGAACATAAGCGTTCTTGTATAAAATATTCTCTTCCTTTTTCTAATCCCGATTTTTCTAAAACTCTTTCTAAAACTAATTCTCCCCAATTTCCTTGAATTTTTGTATCTCCTTTAAGAGCTTTAGTGAGATTTTCAGCCTCCTTAGAGATTCTTAAATTTTGGTTTTGTAAATAATGTAATTGTTCTTTTAAAGATGCATAGATCCCTATATTTTCTTTTTGGCTTTCTTCCACTCTCTTTTCAAAAACGGAAATTTTCTCTTGTAAGGGATCTAAAAGTGTTTTTATATTATGCCTGTTTTGTTCTGTAAATTTTTCAGTTTTTTGTTCCAGTATTTTACTTGCTATTATCTCAAATTCTTTCCTAAAATTATCTTGAATTTCTTCAATCTCCAATTTTTGCTCTTTATTTTTATGCATTAGGTTTTCAAAATCGGCATCTTTACGAGCTAATTCAAGCAATAATTGTTCTCTTTCCTTTTTTATTTTTTCCTTTTCAAACAACTCTTTTTCTTTTAGTTCTTCACTTTTACTTAAACCGGCATGTAAAACTTTTATCTTTTCATTTAAAAGAATTTTTTCGGAATTAATGGATGAATCTTTAATTTTTTTTCCGATATATATTCCTATTAATAAAAAAATGATACTAAATAGTAAAACCAAAAATATTTCAATCATAAATATAAGAGTACAAAAATGGATGTTTGAAAAATCAAGTTCTACTTACGTTTTAAATATTATTTTTTACTTCGTAAGTTTTCTGTATAAAATTTGAGAAAATAGGGAATGGTTTCAATTCCTTTATAAAAGTTAAATAAACCATAGTGTTCATTAGGAGAATGAATAGCATCACTATCCAATCCAAATCCCATTAAAACGGATTTTGCTCCCAGTAATTCTTCAAATAGAGAAACAATAGGAATACTGCCCCCGGTTCTGTAGGGTAAAACTTCTTTATTAAAGGTTTTTTCCATAGCCAGTTTAGCTGCTTTATATCCGGGATCTGAAGAGGGTAAAACATACGCATTACCTCCGTGATAAGGGGTGACTTTTACTTTAACACTTTCCGGAGCAATGGATAAAAAATGTTTTGTAAACAATTCAGTTATTTCCTCAGGATTTTGGTCAGGAACTAACCTCATGGATATTTTAGCATGAGCTTTTGATGGAATAACAGTTTTAGCTCCTTCTCCTGTATAACCTCCCCAAATACCATTTACATCTAAGGTAGGTCGTATAGATGTTCTCTCTAACGAATTATATCCTTTTTCCCCTTGCGTCCCTTTTAAACCAATTGATTTTTTAAACTCTTCTTCATCAAAAGGAATTTTATTTAATTCTGCCCGATCTTCAGGAGATAATTCTATTACCTTATCATAGAAGCCTTTAACAGTAATTTTGCCGTCTTTATCAATTAACGAAGCGATCATATCAGAAAGCACGTTAATAGGATTAGGAACTGCACCACCATATAAACCTGAATGTAAATCTCGATTAGGCCCTTCTACTTCAACTTCTACATAACTTAGACCTCTTAAACCGGTTGTAACTGTGGGAACTTGATTTGAAAAAATATGTGTGTCTGATATCAATATAACATCACATGAAAGTTTGCTTAAATTTTCTTTTAAAAAATTCCCCAAATTGACAGAACCTATTTCTTCTTCTCCTTCAATAATTAATTTAACATTACATGGTAAAGAATTTGTTTTAATAAGAGACTCAATAGCCTTTACATGCATAAAGAATTGACCTTTATCATCAGCAGACCCTCGAGCATAAATTGCACCTTCCGGATGTATGTTTGATTTTCTTATTACAGGATCAAAAGGATCGGTTTCCCAAAGATTCAAGGGATCTGCAGGTTGTACATCGTAATGACCATAAATTAAAACTGTTGGTAAATCGGAGCTAATAATTTTATCGGCATAAACTACCGGATTACCTTGTGTTTTACATATTTCAACATTCTCAAATCCGGATTCTTTTAAATTATTAGAAATACTATTGGCACATTTTATTATGTCATTAGCATATGCAGAATCCGCGCTAATAGATGGGATTCGTAATAAATCAAATAATTCGTCTAAATATCTTTGTTTATTTTCTATTTGGTATTGAAAAGCTTTATCCATTTATTTATTATTATAGTAACAAATATATAAATAAAAAAACCGCTTCCAGGATAGTTTTTGAAATTAATAAATAAGAAGAAGTAATAAACAGGTAAAAAGAAGGTAACCAAAAAAACCACTCCACTCCAAAACAAAAAAAGCCTTGTATATTACCTATACAAAGCTTTCTTTTTTAAAAAACCGGCGGCTACCTACTCTCCCGCGTTTGCAGTACCATCAGCGCAAGTAGGCTTAACTTCTGTGTTCGAAATGGGAACAGGTGAGCCCTACCGCTATAACCACCCTAAATATCTTAATGGGATTTTATATAAATTTGTAAACTCTTACGGCCAATTCTATTAACTTTTATTTTTTTTATTTTTTTGGACGAAATCTCCGGGTAATTAGTACTACTCGGCTATGACATCACTGCCTTTACACCTGTAGCCTATCAACGTGGTATTCTCCCACGACCCTATATCGAATTCTTATCTTGTGGCGAGTTTCGCACTTATATGCTTTCAGTGCTTATCTCTTCCAAACTTAGCTACTCAGCGGTGAACCTGGCGGCACAACTGATACACCAGAGGTTTGTTCAACTCGGTCCTCTCGTACTAGAGTCAACTCCACGCAAAATTCTACGCCCGCAATAGATAGAGACCGAACTGTCTCACGACGTTCTGAACCCAGCTCGCGTGCCACTTTAATGGGCGAACAGCCCAACCCTTGGGACCTTCTCCAGCCCCAGGATGTGACGAGCCGACATCGAGGTGCCGAACCTCCCCGTCGATGTGAGCTCTTGGGGGAGACTAGCCTGTTATCCCCGGAGTACCTTTTATCCTATGAGCGATGGCCCTTCCATGCGGAACCACCGGATCACTATGTCCTGCTTTCGCACCTGCTCGACTTGTCGGTCTTGCAGTCAAGCACCCTTATGCCATTACACTCTGCGCACGGTTGCCAAGCGTGCTGAGGGTACCTTTGAAAGCCTCCGTTACTCTTTTGGAGGCGACCACCCCAGTCAAACTACCCACCACGCAATGTCCTTCTGTTCAGAAGTTAGGCTCCAGATAAATAAAGGGTGGTATTTCAACGTCAACTCCTCGACTCCTGGCGAAGCCGATTCTTAGTTTCCCACCTATCCTACACATCATTTACCCGAAGTCAATACGAAGCTATAGTAAAGGTTCACAGGGTCTTTTCGTCCCATTGCGGGTAATCGGCATCTTCACCGATACTACAATTTCACCGAGCTCATGGTTGAGACAGTGCCCAGATCGTTACACCATTCGTGCAGGTCGGAACTTACCCGACAAGGAATTTCGCTACCTTAGGACCGTTATAGTTACGGCCGCCGTTTACTGGGGCTTCAGTCAAAGGCTTCGCTTACGCTAACCTCCTTCCTTAACCTTCCAGCACCGGGCAGGTGTCAGACCCTATACGTCATCTTGCGATTTTGCAGAGTCCTGTGTTTTTGATAAACAGTCGCCTGGGCCTTTTCACTGCGGCTCCCTTTTTATGGGGAGCGACCTTTCTCCCGAAGTTACAGGTCTATTTTGCCTAGTTCCTTAACCATGATTCACTCGAGCGCCTTAGGATACTCTCCTCATCCACCTGTGTCGGTTTTGGTACGGGCGCTGTAAACTTGCCTTAGAAGTTTTTCTTGAGAGCTCTTACCTACACTATCCATTCCACCGTAGCTTCCTGGTACTTTCACTTTCGGCATCGGCAACGCATTTTACTATTGCTGATTTACCTACATGCTTTAACGTACTATTCCGTCAGTACGCGGTAGTGTCATTACTCTGTCACTCCATCGAATTTACAGCCGGTATCGGAATATTAACCGATTTCCCATCGATTGCTCCTCTCGGATTCACCTTAGGTCCCGACTTACCCTCAGCTGATTAGCATAGCTGAGGAAACCTTGGATTTTCGGCGTGAAGGTTTCTCACCTTCATTATCGTTACTTATGCCTACATTTTCTTTTCTATACGCTCCACAATAAGTCACCTTACTGATTCTGCGCATATAGAATGCTCCCCTACCGAAATTTTCATTTCGCATAGCTTCGGTAGTATACTTATGCCCGAGTATTATCCATGCCAAACCGCTCGACTAGTGAGCTGTTACGCACTCTTTAAATGAATGGCTGCTTCCAAGCCAACATCCTAGCTGTCTGGGCAGTCTGACCTCGTTTGTTCAACTTAGTATACATTTCGGGACCTTAGCTGTTGCTCTGGGTTCTTTCCCTCTCGGACATGGACCTTAGCACCCATGCCCTCACTGCTAAGAAACATATAATAGCATTCGGAGTTTGTCAGGATTTGGTAGGCGGTGAAACCCCCGCATCCAATCAGTAGCTCTACCTCTAGTATACTCTTTCTTAACGCTGCACCTAAATGCATTTCGGGGAGTACGAGCTATCTCCCAGTTTGATTAGCCTTTCACCCCTATCCACAGGTCATCCGAAGACTTTTCAACGTCAACCGGTTCGGTCCTCCACTTTGTGTTACCAAAGCTTCAACCTGCCCATGGATAGATCACAAGGTTTCGCGTCTAATCCCACTAACTCAACGCCCTATTCAGACTCGCTTTCGCTGCGGCTCCGTAGCTGAACTACTTAACCTCGCTAGTGAAATTAACTCGTAGGCTCATTATGCAAAAGGCACGCCGTCACATCTTACGATGCTCCGACCGCTTGTAGGCGTATGGTTTCAGGGTCTCTTTCATCTTTCTTTTCGAAATACTTTTCACCTTTCCCTCACGGTACTTGTTCGCTATCGGTCTTCAAGGAGTATTTAGCCTTGGAGGATGGTCCCCCCATGTTCAGACAGGATTTCACGTGTCCCGCCCTACTCTTTTTCATAAATAACCAGATTTCACTTACAGGACTTTCACCTTCTTCGGTTGTTCTTTCCAAAACATTCTGCTATCTAATTACATACTTTTGGGCTCTTCCGATTTCGCTCGCCACTACTCTCGGAATCTCGGTTGATTTCTTTTCCTCTTCCTACTTAGATGTTTCAGTTCGGAAGGTTTGCCTTCCCTTGCGGGAATACTATACTCTTGTATAGTGGGTTGCCCCATTCAGATATCTGCGGATCTATTCGTGTGTGCCAATCCCCGCAGCTTTTCGCAGCTTACCACGTCTTTCTTCGCCTCTTGAAGCCTAGGCATCCGCCATACGCCCTTAACGATTTCTTTTCCTTAGCCAATTATATTGGCCGCTCGGTTTATTTTTTTATATAAAATCCCAATAATGTCAATGATCCGTATATAACACTGGTTCTTTTTACTACTTCTTTCTTTCGTTTTTCGAACCTTGTGGAGAATAAGGGAGTCGAACCCTTGACCTCCTGCGTGCAAGGCAGGCGCTCTAGCCAGCTGAGCTAATTCCCCTTGTTTCCCTTTGTAGTCTCAGGCAGACTCGAACTGCCGACCTCTACATTATCAGTGTAGCGCTCTAACCGGCTGAGCTATGAGACTGATTGATTTTTATTTTCCTCGTTGCTCCTTTTACTCTTCTTCTATTGTCTTACCTTTTCCTTACAGGGGCTTTTCAGGGGTGTTATATATCTTGTGTTTTTTTAACTTTTTACTTACTCTTTTATTTGTTTAAGTAGGAAACACCTGGAAGTTGTCAGCTTCTTTTGGGGGTTGTTATTCCTTGTTTTGACTTTTTGCTCTAAAAAAGAGATGTTCCAGCCGCACCTTCCGGTACGGCTACCTTGTTACGACTTAGCCCCAGTCACTAGTTTTACCCTAGGCAGCTCCTTTTACGGTCACCGACTTCAGGTACCCCCAGCTTCCATGGCTTGACGGGCGGTGTGTACAAGGCCCGGGAACGTATTCACCGCAGCATGGCTGATCTGCGATTACTAGCGATTCCAGCTTCATAGAGTCGAGTTGCAGACTCCAATCCGAACTGAGACCGGCTTTTGAGATTCGCATCTGGTTGCCCAGTAGCTGCCCTCTGTACCGGCCATTGTAGCACGTGTGTGGCCCAGGGCGTAAGGGCCGTGATGATTTGACGTCATCCCCACCTTCCTCGCGGTTTGCACCGGCAGTCTCATTAGAGTTCCCGACTTTAATCGCTGGCAACTAATGATAAGGGTTGCGCTCGTTATAGGACTTAACCTGACACCTCACGGCACGAGCTGACGACAACCATGCAGCACCTTGAAAATTGTCCGTAGAAATACTTATTTCTAAGTACGTCAATTCCCATTTAAGCCCTGGTAAGGTTCCTCGCGTATCATCGAATTAAACCACATGCTCCACCGCTTGTGCGGGCCCCCGTCAATTCCTTTGAGTTTCAACCTTGCGGTCGTACTCCCCAGGTGGGATACTTATTACTTTCGCTTAGTCACTGAGGGCTAACCCCCAACAACGAGTATCCATCGTTTACGGCGTGGACTACCAGGGTATCTAATCCTGTTCGCTCCCCACGCTTTCGTCCATCAGCGTCAATCGGTATTTAGTAACCTGCCTTCGCAATCGGGGTTCTGTGTAATATCTATGCATTTCACCGCTACACTACACATTCCAGCTACTTCAATACTATTCAAGATTAACAGTATCAACGGCAGTTCTACAGTTAAGCTGCAGGTTTTCACCGCTGACTTATCAACCCGCCTACGGACCCTTTAAACCCAATAAATCCGGATAACGCTCGCATCCTCCGTATTACCGCGGCTGCTGGCACGGAGTTAGCCGATGCTTATTCGTATGGTACCTTCAGAACATTACACGTAATGTGGTTTATTCCCATACAAAAGAAGTTTAAAACCCATAGGGCTGTCGTCCTTCACGCGGGATGGCTGGATCAGGCTCTCACCCATTGTCCAATATTCCTCACTGCTGCCTCCCGTAGGAGTCTGGTCCGTGTCTCAGTTCCAGTGTGGGGGTTCACCCTCTCAGGCCCCCTAAGGATCATCGTCTTGGTAAGCCGTTACCTTACCAACTAACTAATCCTACGCATGCCTATCTATATCCGATAAATCTTTTAATATCTGCCAATGCTGGCTGATATGTTATCCGGTATTAATCCGGGTTTCCCCGGGCTATCCCAGTGATACAGGTAAGTTGCATACGCGTTACGCACCCGTACGCCGGTCTCTCTTGAAGCAAGCTCCAAAATACCCCTCGGCTTGCATGTGTTAGGCCTCCCGCTAGCGTTCATCCTGAGCCAGGATCAAACTCTCCATTGTAATTTCTTTGTTATTATCAATTTCAAGGTTTTTCCCTAACTCAAAAGAATCTCTCTTCTTCCAGGTTGTGTTTTGCTACTTTTTATCTTTCGTAAGCTTTGTTTAAAAAAACTTTTTATTTCAACGATCTTTTGCGCTTCTCAGGTCTCTCTTCTTCTGTTTTTCTCTTTCGTTGTTCCTGACTTGCGGGTGCAAAGATAGCTACTTTTTCTTTCCCTGCAAGTTTTTTTGTAATCTTTTTTTAATCTTTTTTGCCAAATAATCATTAGTGTCCTGAATACCACCTATTTAACCTCAAAAAAATTTTTAATTTTTTTTAATTCTTTTTTTAACGCTCCAGATACTTGTTATTATATAGTCATTAACAAAGATTATTATAGACTATCTTTGTACTAACTAATAAATGTAAATAACTATATATATATTAAATATGGCTAAGGCTAAAACTACTTTTTTTTGTCAAAATTGCGGAACTCAATATTCTCAATGGCTGGGCCAATGCAAAGTATGCGGAGAATGGAACACTATTGTTGAAGAAGTTATTGAAAAAAGTTCTGCAAATTCTATTTCTTCCCTTAATTCCTCTTCTTCTAGAAATAAAATATATAAGATTCACGAAATTGAAACTACGGATGAATATCGTATTCTTTCTAATGACTCTGAACTGGATCATTTATTAGGTGGCGGTATCGTTCCCGGTAGTGTTATTTTGATTGGAGGGGAACCCGGCATCGGTAAATCTACTTTGTTATTGCAAATTTCTTTACAAATACCCAGAAAAGTATTATATGTTTCGGGAGAGGAAAGCAGTAATCAAATTAAAATGAGATCTGACCGTTTGGATATTTCTAATTCTGAATGCTATATTTTAACGGAAACTTCAACTCAAAAGATTTTAAAGAAAGCTCATGAGCTTCAACCGGAGTTGTTAGTGATTGATTCCATTCAAACTCTACATTCATCTTATATAGAATCTTCTCCGGGAAGTATATCTCAAATTAGAGAATGCGCTTCCGAATTAATTAAATATGCTAAGGAAACTTCTACTCCTGTATTTTTAATTGGACATATTACTAAGGAGGGTTCTATAGCCGGTCCTAAAATTTTGGAGCATATGGTAGATGTCGTTCTTCAGTTTGAAGGGGACAGAAATTATGTCTACCGACTTTTACGTGCAAATAAAAATAGGTATGGTTCTACTTCCGAACTTGGAATTTATGAAATGTTCTCTTCCGGGTTGAAACAGGTAAAAAATCCGTCTGAAATTTTAGTATCTAAAAAAGATGAAAGTTTATCGGGAAATGCTATTGCGGTTACTTTGGAAGGATTACGCCCTATGTTGGTTGAAATTCAAGCATTGGTATCAACGGCTGTTTATGGAACGCCTCAACGGGTGACAACGGGTTTTGACGTCAAACGATTAAATATGTTATTAGCTGTTTTGGAAAAGCGTGCGGGTTTTCATTTGGGAACTAAGGATGTGTTTTTAAATGTTACCGGAGGTATTCGTGTTGATGATCCTGCTATTGACTTAGCTGTTATTTGTGCTATTTTGTCTTCTAATGAGGATATTTCTTTACCGGATAATTGTTTATTCGCCGGTGAAATTGGTTTAAGTGGTGAAATCAGGCCTGTAAATCGTATTGAACAGCGAATTATTGAGGCTGAAAAATTAGGTTATGATGTCATTTTCATTTCTAAGTATAATAAAATTGATCGCAAGAAATATAATATTAGGGTTGAAATGGTTTCTAAGGTTGAGGATGTCTATAAGTTATTATTCTAATTAAATGTATGTAAATTTCACTTTCTTCGTAAGGTGTAATTTTTTGCGGTGAATATATTTTTATTATACTAAACTAATAAGTGATATTTGGCATTTCAATCTATTACAAATTGTATTTTTATTTTTTAAATTAACGAAAATTGTGGACAGTTTTGTGCTTACAAATAATGTCTAAATTTTTGCTAATTTATTGTTAAACGTAATGTTTACATTATACTTTTAGTTTTAATTTTTTTATATTTGTTCCACTACCTTCAGAATATTATACTATGAAAAATAACAAATCTAAATATTCCACTATAATTATTACTGATAAAAATTCACTGGAAACAAAAATTTTTTCTGTTAAAAATAAGCATATAAGAAATATTTTTCTGTACAAAAAGATTTTACTTTTATCAATTTTTACTATTTTTTGTTTAGTTGCGGGATTGGTTAGTTACATAAGTTATGTGTATTACCAAAAACAAGATTTACATGTTAAGATTGCCGACCTTGAAAGTAAGTTGGATACTAAAAAATTAAATGATATGATTATCAATCTTAATGAAGCTGAAAAATCTTTATTAAAGATTGAGAGATACCTTAAAGATCGTCAAGTTAAAACACTCCCTACTAACGCCACTAATTATAATGTTGATAATGTGGGGGGAGAGTATTATCCTGTTAATGATTCTAACTTAAATTTAATTGAAAATAAAAAAAAGAGAATTTCCGATATATACAAAAAGATTCAATTCATTCCTATCGGCTTACCTCATGTTGGAAGGATAACTTCTAATTTTGGTGTGAGAGGAAATCCGATGAAAAAAGGTAAAGGATCCGAGTTTCATCCGGGTTTGGATATAGCGGGAACTATTGGTGATCCTATTCATGCTACTGCGAATGGGGTTGTTACCTTTGCCAGTGTTAGAGGAGGATATGGAAATTGTGTAATGATAAAGCACCATTTCGGTTATGAAACATTATACGGTCACATGTCTAAAATATTGGTTAAAGAAGGACAGGTTGTCAATGCCGGAGATGTTATTGGTGAATTAGGAAGTACCGGCCGTTCTACCGGACCTCATGTTCATTATGAAATTATTTTAAATAAAGAAAAAGAAAATCCAAATAATTATTTGCATGTAAACTAAATATGAAATAAATTTAACTACTATAAAATAAACTAACTATGTTCAACAAAAAAAAAGGAGCTGCTCTTAATTTATCTACAGAAAACATTACTACTATTATTGCGGAAGATTGTAAAATTGAAGGAAATATAGAATGTAAGGAATTTATTAGAATTGATGGTCAAACATTAGGAAATGTCAACAGCACTTGTGGGCTTGTTGTTGGTCAGAAAGGAAGTGTTAAAGGAGATATTAGAACTAAAGAACTTATTGTATATGGCCAAATTGACGGTGATATTTTTGTTGATAATCTTAGTTTGAAAAACTCGGGGTCTATTATAGGAAATATGCAGGTAAAAAGTTTTCAAGTTGAAAATGGTGCCTTATATAAAGGCACCGTTAGTATGGATCAAAATAATTCTACTCCTATTAATAAAAAAGAAAATAATTCTCAGATTGTAGTATAAATTTTATTTCTGAAATTTATACAATATTTTAGGTGTTCAGGGTCTTGGATCTCCAATTTTATAGGCACTTCCTAAGGAAGAATTTTTAGATATGTATATGGTTAACCAACGATATAAAGTATTTAATCTATTACCTATGGAAACTAATGAAATTAAGTGGATGGACGACCAGATAATCCATGCCGGTAATCCTTTTAAAAATAAGGTAGGATGAATCAGATCGGCTACGGCTTTATTTCTTCCGATAACTGCCATAGACCCTCTATCTTTATAACTGAATGCTACAGGTTGATATGTGTCTTGGGTAAGTTGTTTTTTTAAATTATTAGCCAAATTTTTTCCTTGTTGTATTGCTACTTGAGCTAATTGCGGATGTCCTGAAGGAAAATTAGGATCAGTAGTCATGATGCAGGTATCCCCTATTGCATATATATTTGAAAATCCTTGAACTTTATTATACGCGTCAACTTGCATACGTCTACCTCTTCCATACACTTCTTTAGGTATTCCTTCAAAAATTCTTGAAGTAACTCCCGCTGTCCAGATTATAGTTTTTGTTTCAATTTTATCTCCGTTAGAAAAATATATGGTGTTTTCATCACAATCTTTTACTTGTGTATTTACCAGTATTTTAACTCCTAATTTATCTAAGGCATGATAAGCTTCTTTGTGAGATTTTTCGCTCATAGGTCCCAATAATACGGGGCTTCCTTCTACCAAATAGACTTGAATTTGGTCTTTTAAATCTTTATAGTCTACATTTTCAATATAATTGATAATTTCGCGAATAACTCCTGCTATTTCAACTCCGGCAGGTCCTCCTCCGGTGATGACGATGGATAATAATCTTTTCTTTTCTACTAAATCAGTTTCTCTACTGGCGGCTTCTAACCTTTCTAAAAGTATATTTCTAAGTAACAAAGCATCATTTAAGGTTTTCATTGGAAAGGCATATTTCTCTAAATTTTCCATTCCGAAATAGTTACTTTGCGTTCCCGTTGCTAAAATCAAAATATCATAATCTAATTCTCCATTAGATAAGACTACTTTGTTTTCATCGGATTTGATTTCAATTAATTCTCCTAATCTGAATTTAACATTTTTTTTATGTCTTATAAATCTACGGAAAGGATAGCTGATAGCTGCGGGATCTAAAATACTTGAACTTACTTGATATATTAATGGTGGAAAAAAATTATAGTTGTTTTTGTCGACTAAGGTAATTTCAAAATTAGAATCATTGGACAATCTGGTGATAATATTAATCCCAGCAAAACCTCCACCTATTAATACGATTTTTTTCATAATTTGCACTAAAAAATTAATTTAACATATTGATGCAAACACATTTATTTCTTAAGAACACAAAAATGTATAGCATACATTTTATCAAAGTTACTGTTTTTTTGTAAAGTTATATAAACTTTTAATAAAAATTTAATGCTATCTTTGAATTTATTTTCAAAAATCATGATTCAAATAGAAGATACAATAATTTCTTTAGATGTATTACAGAAACAATTTGTTTGTAATCTTAATAAATGCAAAGGGATATGTTGTGTGGAAGGAGATTCGGGAGCTCCACTCGATGAAGAAGAATTACCGATTCTTGAAGACATATATGAGCAAGTATCGCCTTATCTTAGAGAGGAAGGTAGAAGGGCTATTGAATTGGAAGGTAAATATACAACCGACCTTGATGATGATTATGTTACTCCGTTAATAGAGGGTAGAGAATGTGCTTATGTAATCTATGATGAAAATCAAGCTGCGAAATGCGCCATTGAAAAGGCTTACGAAGACGGTAAAATTGATTTTAAAAAACCTATTTCCTGTCATCTGTATCCGGTTCGTCTTCAAAAATTACGAAAATATGTTGCGGTAAATTATGATGAATGGTATATATGCAAGGATGCGTGTACTTTAGGTAAAGAACTTAATGTTAAAGTTTTCGAATTTTTAAAAGAACCTTTAATTAGAAAATTCGGAGAAAATTGGTACAACCAGTTGATAGAAGCTGAGAAACTTTTAGAAATAAGTAAATAATTTAGCTTTATTTTTCCTGCAACGTATCTATGGTTTTTTGTATTTGTGTGTCATTTGCCGTAATTGCATAATAGTAAGCAATTTTTCCTTGTTGATCTATTACCATATAGCGTGGAATCCAATTTAATTCTATATATTCTGTAAAAGGATTTTTCCAACCAGTTGAAAACCAATAATTATCACCCGTATTTAATTCATACTTAGTGATACCGTTTTTCCAAGAATCGTAATTTTTGTCTAATGACAGATAGATAAAATCTACATTATTATTTTTTTGCTTAAGAGCCCGTGAATCGGGCATTCCCACTATGCAATCTTTACACCAAGATGCCCAAAATTTCAGGATGGTAACTTTACCTTTGTGTTTATTTAGTATGGATTGCATCGTTGTTTCTTTATGATCCATATCAACTACAAGTTGCTTTAAGGCTTCTTCAGAAAATTCAGTTTTGGAAATTAATGGAACTTGTTGACTATAACTTAATGTTGCTATTAAAGTAATATATAGTCCTGTTAAAATTTTTTTCATTATTATATTTTTTCAAATCTGAAATTTTCTCCTAAATATACTTGACGAACTATCGGATCATTTGCTAATTCTTCGGGATATCCTTCCTTTAATATATTTCCTTCGAACATAACATAAGTTCTATGAGTGATAGCCAGAGTTTGCTGAACGTTATGGTCTGTTATTAAAATTCCTATATTTTTATTTACCAAAGAACGCACGACTTTTTGAATATCTTCAACGGCAATAGGGTCAACTCCTGCAAAGGGTTCATCAAGTAAAATAAATTTAGGATCGGTAGCTAGACATCGAGCAATTTCGCAACGACGTCTTTCTCCTCCCGACAATAAATCTCCTCGGTTCTTACGAACGTGTTCTAAACCAAATTCTTCTATTAAAGAATCTGCTTTTATTTTTCTTTCTTTCTTTGAAAGTTTGGTCATCTCCAACACTCCCACAATATTATCCTCAACTGATAATTTCCTGAATATAGAAGCTTCTTGAGCCAAATACCCGATTCCTTTTTGGGCCCTTTTATACATGGCATCTTTGGTTATGTTAATCTTATCCAAAAATACATTTCCTTGAGTAGGCTTGATTAAGCCTACAATCATATAAAAAGAAGTGGTTTTTCCGGCTCCATTAGGCCCTAACAATCCTACTATTTCTCCTTGTTTTACATTTAATGAAACATCTTTAACTACTCGTTTGTTTCCGTATGTTTTTATTAAATGTTCTCCTCGTAATATCATAATATCAAAAGTAATTAAATTACTACGTTTTTTTCTATTACTCAATAAAATTTTTACAAATTAT
This sequence comes from Apibacter sp. B3706, assembly GCF_011082725.1. Taxonomy (NCBI): domain Bacteria; kingdom Pseudomonadati; phylum Bacteroidota; class Flavobacteriia; order Flavobacteriales; family Weeksellaceae; genus Apibacter; species Apibacter sp. B3706. The sequence continues at coordinate 1,524,392 of NZ_CP049715.1, forward strand.
TTTTTTAAAATTATTCTAAAAGTAGTCCCTTTATTAATTTCGGTATTTTGAACGAAAATTTTACCGTAGTGATAATCTTCAATAATTCGCCTGGCCAGAGACAAGCCTAGTCCCCACCCTCTTTTTTTAGTTGTAAATCCGGGTTTGAATATTTTTTTCACATTTTTTGATTCAATGCCTGATCCTTCATCGGAAATATCTATAAAAATATTTTTTTTGTTATCGTGGATTTGCAATTTTATTTTTCCTTCTCCTTTCATGGCATCTGCTGAATTTTTAATGAGATTTTCGATAACCCAACTATATAAGATGTTATTTAAAGAAACATATACAGGATACTCCGGTGCTTGAAATTCAAACCCGATTTGTTTGGACATTCTTCTTTTCAAATACATAAATGCTTGTTCCGATATTTCCACAATATCTTCTTTTTTTAGTGAAGGAGTTGATCCTATTTTAGAAAATCTGTCGGTAATATTTTGCAGTCTGTGTACATCTTTTTCAATATTTATTATCGGTTTCTGATCAATTTCTTCTGTTTTTAATATTTCCAGCCATCCCATGATGGATGAAAGCGGCGTACCGATTTGATGTGCGGTTTCCTTAGCCATTCCAGCCCATAGTAAACTTTGCTCTGTTTTTTTTACGGTTTTAAAATACCAATAGGTAAACCAGACAAACAATGTTACTAGTATAATTAGCACAAAGGGATAATAACCTAATTGTGTCAGTAGAACCGAGTTTTTATAATATACGTATTGATTTCCAAAAGGAAGTTTAATAAGAATGGGATAGTAGGATTCTGCCATTTCGTGCAATTCTTCCTTTAATTTTAAAGAATCTGAAATAATTTTTTTACTTACATTTTTAGAATCAATGTAATTTCCTTTTTCATCTACTAAAATTACGGGTATGGTAGTGTTTTGCTCGATAAGCTGCACTAAAAAAAATTGAGTTTTAGGAGGAATGTCTGTTTCCGTGTTTAATAATTCCAACGTTTTGGCATAATTTGAAATTTTTACGGATTCTTCTTCTTTTAATTCTTCAACTTTGCTGTTAGAAAAGATTATAATAAAAAGAGCTACTATAAGCGCCAATATATACCCAAACCAATTCCGTAATCTAATATTTTTAAAAAAGCTCATTTTCCGAATTTTATGAATTCATATATCAACGTATTTATGCAAACAAAAATTATTTGATTAAAACGGATAGTCGATAGCAAAATTAACTTGAGGTTTCAACAGATTGATATATTTAAAATACCATCGGTCATTTTCATCTCTTCTTGGATCATGAAATCGATAAGCAAAATCAAAGCGAATGATAAAGTTACTTATATCCCAACGGATCCCCCATCCTCCTCCAATTCCCAGTTCTTTATAGAAGGAATTAAATTCAAATTTATTCAGTGAATTATTATTAATTCCCCAAACATTTCCTGCATCTACAAATAAAGCTCCTTCGAACCCTTTACTTGGTAAAGGAAACCTGTATTCTACCTGAGTCAACAATTTAAAATTATCGATCGCTATTAGTTCATAGCCGTCTTTTCCTCCTAATTTTGATGATCCCGGACCAAAACCAAAGGATTTCCAGGCTCGAACATCACTCGGTCCACCCACAGAGTAGCTTCGGTCAAAAGGCATACTAAAGGAATTTCCATAAGGTATTCCTATTCCGGTAAAAAGTCTCGCATTAAACGATTTTTTTCCGGAAAAAATCCAAAATTTCCTTAGATCTAAATCGAATTTCACATATTGTGAATAGGGAACTCCAAATATTTGTTTTATAGTTTTATTATTGGAAGTTGTAAAATCTTTGAGTGTTTTGTTAAATAAAGATTCCAGATTACCGGCTAATTCCACTTGTGCTTTTAAATAAAAAGGATGTTTACCCGGAAAATATCCTAATCGTTGATCGTAGGTAAAATCATATTTAAAAGAGGAGATTAATACATTCTGTGTGAAACGATAACGACGAAATTCCATTAAGTCGTAATCGTTGGCTAAACTTAAATGCGTAGTTCTTAAATAATCTTGAAAGTCTATATTATTTTGAATTTGAAACAGCAAATCATTATCGTTATGGTTTTTGTCGTATTCCTCTTTGGCGGAAGGATATTGTTGAAAATATAAATCGTAAACACTATTTCTTACTTTACTGTCTTGTGTATATATGTTGAAATAATTATTAGGATTTAAAAACTGTGTATATTGTAGATTCCATAATGTAATTTGGTGAACGGTAGTTCGGGTGGGATTGAAATTATAAAGTAATCCGGCATTATAACTTCTTTTATCCAAACCTATGTTATATTGTGCATTATATCCTAAAGAAATTGCCGATGAAGGCCCCCAGGCTTTAGGAATAATTCTTTTTGCGTTGAAAGGCAAAATAAGCTTAGGAAAGGATAAACTGGCCTGCGCTGATAGTTCCGATGCATTAAAAATTTTACTGTTATTTTTTTTGGTTTTAATATTTCCTAAGGATCCTCCAAAACTGACACTTAAATTTTCTGCTCCCCCAAAAAGATTTTTTACCGTAAAGGTAAGATTGGGAGTTATACCGAAATTAACAACACCTGAATTAAACGCTTCAAATCCTAATTCATAAGAATATTTATCCATGGGAGAAAGAATGATATTGGATATTAAGGTAGAATCTGAGTCTTTTTCAGGAACTGTATTAAACCCGAGGATGTTAAAATTATTTACTTTATATATATTTCGTCGAGTACGAGTCTCAGAGCTTAAATTATATGAATGCCCTTTTTCAATGGCTAGCATATCTGCCAATACTCTGTTTTTATATTTATTTCCTAAATGGTTAACAATGAAAGCAATGGTATCGTTAACCATGATTTTTGTTTTCTTTCCGTCAACCCGTCTTACTATTTTTTTGGTAGTTACATAGAAACTTGAGTCTATAGTATTTTTACTTGTATCTCTATTTTCGTTATCTAAAAGTGAAATGTTTATTTTATTGTATTTAAATCTTTTGAATTTATGCACTAAAGTATCTTTCTTAAGAGTATCCGATCTAGTGGAATCGGTAACAGTTGCGGTAGTGGTAGAACTTCCTATTTGGCTTTTCTTGATTGATAATCTGACCGAAACATCATATACATTATTAGCCGTATCTACATAGTAAATAACTTCATCTTTAAGATCATTGAAACGATAATATCCCATATTTTTAAAACGGTTTTCCAAACGGGATATCTCATTCTCAATTACATAAGCATCTAATCGATCTCCTTTTTTAACATAGGAACCTCTACTGAATAGGTTGTATATAAATTCGTCTTTTGAAAGTTCATAAGTTTGAGACTTTTTTTTCTTCGCCTGTCTTGTTCGCTTTAAATAATGAGCATATAAATCATCTTTTATTTCATCGGCAATATCATACGTAATTGTATCCATAATCATAGGACGTCCTAATTTTATGGAATATTGCACATGAGCTTTTTTACCGGAAGTAATTACACTGTCTCTTACAATGGACTTACGCCAACCTCTATTTTTAAAATATTGTTGTATGTTTTTTGAAGAAGTTTTAGATAGTAAGGTATCAACTAATACAGGGGCTTCTCCATTATTATAAAAAAAGCGATCAAACCATCTGGATTTGCCAACATAATTTTTTAAGTTATATTTTACATATAGAGAATCCAGTAATTTTTGATTTCTTTGTTTTTGACTAACGGAATAGTATTCTGCGTAGACGGAATCGAATGTAGGATTTGAGAAATCATACAGCCACAAGCCTAATGGAATTATGAATAGTATTTTTTTATTAGATTTTTGCTTTACATAACTGTCCAGTTCATCCTCAAATGGTTTCTTGTATTCGTTGATAATTTCTTTGCCTTTTTTATTCAAAAAGGGATTACCGTATGCATCCAAATAGGGTTTTCCTTTTTTATCTACATATTTATATTTATTATCAATAAATAAATGTCCATTTTTAGGTACTTTATTTGTTCTACATGAAAAAATGAGAAACAGTTGAACAAAAATCAATATTTTTACTATAATATTGTATCCTAATTTCATTTTATGTTGTCTGCAAGTAAAATTAAACTTATTCAGTCGCTTTCAAAAAAAAAGTATAGACAAAAATATAACTTATTTGTTGTTGAGGGTATAAAAAGCATTAAAGAATTCTGCTTTTCGCAGTTTTCTGTAAAAAACATTTACAGTACGGTTCCCATTTCTTTTTTAGATGAAAATCAATATCAGATGATCAGTTTCGAAGAATTAAAGAAGATTAGTTTTCTAACTACTCCTCACGATGCATTAGCAATATTGGAAATACCTCAAAACTCAAATAATTCATATAGCGGAATACAGTTAGTATTGGATGAAATACAAGATCCGGGAAATCTGGGAACGATTATACGTCTTGCAGACTGGTATGGGATTAAACAGATTTTGTGCAGTAAAGGAACTACTGATGCCTATAATCCCAAAGCAGTTCAATCTGCAATGGGATCGTTAAGCAGAGTAAACGTTGTATATACAGACATCGCTGAAATATTGACAAATTCCAATATACCGGTTATGGGTACAGATATGAAAGGTGAAAATTTATATACAACGGATTTACCCGAAAATTTTTATGTGGTTATGGGTAATGAAGGAAATGGCGTTTCAGATGAAATAAAATCTCTGTGTACTCATACTCTAACAATCCCCAGATTCGGCTTAGAACAAAAAACAGAAAGTTTAAATGTCGCCATGTCTACCGGAATAATTTTAAGTGAATTTTACTCGAGAGCTGCAAAATTAAAAGGGAATATAAAATGAAATGGAATTCGTATATATCTAAAAAATATCGTAACGATACGGACATATTAAATGAAATAATCGAAAATTTTGATTCTTTAGGTGAGATTATATTTCAAGAACGGAACACTTTACGTAAAATACCTCATCCTGTACTGGGAAACTTAGCGGTAAAATCTTTTAAAAAGCCTCATCTTCTCAATCAACTTGTTTATGCTAATTTTAGAAAATCTAAAGCCCATCGTTCTTATTTTCATGCTGAAATTTTAACTTCTAAGGGTATAAACACACCGGAACCGATTGGTTTTTTTGAAGAGATTCATACTTTTAAAATTAAAAGATCTTTTTATTTTTCAAAGTATTCTGAGTACGATTTTACTTTTAGGGAACTCATTGAAAAAAGAAATAGTTTTGATGATTGGGAATTAATACTGAAAGAATTTGTTTCATTTGTTTTTTCTATTCATGAAAATCATATCTTATTTAAAGACCTTTCACCGGGAAATGTACTCATAAAAAATGATCACGAAAAAAACGTATATTGTTTTTCATTAATCGATTTAAATCGGATGAGTTTTCAATCTTTATCTTTAGATCAAAGGCTTCAAAATTTTATTAGATTATCCTTAACGGATGAAATGATCCCTATCATTGCAAAAGAATATGCCAAATACAGCCATGAAAATGTTAATTTTATCAGGGAACAATTGCTTAAAAAAAATAATAAATTCATTGAAAAGAAGGAAAGAAAGAAAAAGATAAAGAAACTGTTGGGTAAAAATGTTTAGCATCTTTTAGTCCCGTTTTTATTTAAATTAACTTTACTATTAAAAATTTCAAAGATTCAATTTTTAAACTTTTTCATATTTACAAGTAACAAAAAGATATTTTAATGAAAATATATACGAAAAGAGGTGACGACGGAACTACGGGTTTGTATGGCGGAAAACGTGTATCTAAGAATTCCATTCGCGTTCAATCCTATGGCGAAATAGATGAATTAAATTCTTATATCGGTTTGCTAAGAAGCTATGGTTCTCTTAAAAATATTGATGAACAATTAAAAATTATACAAAATTTACTATTTACTATCGGTGCTGAATTAGCTACTCCTTCAGATAAAATGTATTCTCCAAATGGAAAATCAAAAATATCTTGCTTACTTTCTGAAGAAAAAATAATTTTATTGGAGCAATGGATTGACGAAATAAGCAAAACCCTCCCTCCTTTAAAGCAATTTATTCTTCCGGCAGGAAATGTATCTTCTTCTACTGCACATGTTGCAAGAACCGTATGCAGAAGATCAGAAAGAACTATAGTCACCTTAGGTGAAATTGAAGATATAAGACCCATAATTCAAAAATTTATAAATCGTTTGTCTGATTATTTGTTTGTTCTTGCGCGATATTTTGCACATTTAGCAAATGAAATTGAAGAACCTTGGAATCCCAATGAATAAAGCATTACTTTTTTTAAACGGAAAAAAACCTACAATTTTACCTGAAAATTTAGATTCATATTCCATTATTACGTGTACAGACGGGGCGTACAGCAGATATGTAAAAAATTTACCTTTTACAATTAATTATATTTCAGGAGATCTGGATAGTGTACAAGTATCGACTATTCCGACGTCTATTCCAATTATTGAAACTCCGGATCAAAACAAAACTGATTTTCATAAGGCTTTAGAATTATTGCTGGATAAAGGTATACATGACGTGGATGTTTACGGTGGAAGTGGAAGAGAAAGCGATCATTTCATTGGAAACTTATCTACAGCACTATTTTTTAAAAATAAACTCCGCATTACATTTTACGATGATTATTCAAAATTCTTTTTCTCGGGTAAATCAACTAAAATTAATGACGCAAAAGGTAAAACCATTTCCTTAATCCCTTTTTTTGAGGCAAAAAATATTTGTACGAAAGGTTTACAATATCCCTTATCCAATGAAACTCTTATATTTCCGCAACGATTGGGTACGCGCAATGTGGCTGTAGAAAATGAAGTTGTTGTCACCTACGGTGAGGGCGAACTGTTGATCTATATCAGCCGATAAACTTTTTTGCTAAAAAAATTAGTTAAGTCTTGAGGTTTTAACGATATAGATGCTTGAAATAACATCTAATGGTTAAATAATTTATGATTAACTAGTTAACCGTTATAATCATTATTAATGATTCTTTAAAAAGTTTATCTTTTATTTAAACAATATGGATATCTTATTTAAAAAGGTTTTCCTCCCGACATTTGTTTTGCCATTGCTTGCATCATCATCCTTCCTTGCGGAGTTTGCATCATCTTCATCATTTTGCTCATCTGTTCAAATTGTTTTAACAGCTGATTGATATCCTGTATGGATCTACCGCTTCCTTTAGCTATTCTATTTTTTCGAGATGTAGTTATAATAGCCGGATTTCTTCTTTCTTCAGGAGTCATGGAATAAATTAAAGCTTCAATATGCTTGAAAGCATCGTCATCAATATTAATATCTTTTAATGCTTTACCTGCACCCGGTATCATTCCTAGCAAATCTTTCATATTTCCCATTCTCTTAATCTGCTTAATTTGATTAAGGAAATCGTCAAATCCGAATTGATTTTTCGCTATCTTTTTCTGTAATTTACGTGCTTCTTCTTCGTCAAATTGTTCTTGGGCTCTTTCTACTAATGATACCACATCTCCCATCCCTAAGATACGATCAGCCATACGCGAAGGATAGAAAATATCCAGCGCTTCCATTTTTTCTCCGGTGGAAATAAATTTAATTGGTTTTTCAACCACAGTACGTATAGTTAAAGCAGCACCTCCTCGAGTATCACCGTCTAATTTGGTTAATACTACTCCATCATAATTCAATACATCATTAAAAGCTTTGGCTGTATTTACCGCATCTTGTCCGGTCATGGAATCCACTACAAACAAAGTTTCATTTGGACTGACTTTTTGATGAACATTTCTGATTTCATTCATCATACTTTCATCAATCGCCAAACGTCCTGCAGTATCAATTATAACAACATTAAATTTATTTTGTTTAGCATATTCTATGGCATGACCGGAAATATCAACCGGATTTTTACTTTCCGGTTCTGTGTATACTTCTACTCCAATTTGATCTCCTAAAACTTTTAATTGATCAATTGCAGCCGGACGATATACGTCACAGGCAACTAACAGAACTTTTTTTTGTTTTTTAGTTTTAAGATAATTAGCTAATTTTCCCGAAAAGGTAGTTTTACCGGAACCTTGTAAACCCGCAATTAAGATAACGGTAGGATTCCCCGACAAATTTACTCCAACATTTTCTCCTCCCATTAGATCGGCCAACTCATCATGTACAATCTTCACCATTAGCTGACCCGGCGTAACGGAAGTAAGCACATTTTGACCTAAGGCTTTCTCCTGAATCCTTTTAGTCAAATCTTTGGCTACTTTATAACTAACGTCTGCATCCACTAAAGCTCTTCTTATTTCTTTAACGGTTTCAGCAACATTAATCTCCGTGATCTTTCCTCTCCCGCTGATGTTATGTAATGCCTTATCTAATTTATCTTGTAAATTCTGAAACATATTCGGTACTTATATACTATTATACTATTTATACTAACTGCAAAAATAGTAAAGTTTTACTTAATTTAAAAATATGTATTTCAGTAATTAGAAAGCGCCTTTCTTTGCTAAAAAAGTTTAAAAATGTATATTTGCTTTTATATTAAATTAAATAAAAAAGACATCGTGTTTATATACATGATTAAAAAATTTTCAAATTTTAGCTAACATGAATAAAATTTTAATTACTGGGCATCAAAATCCTGATACGGATACCATTACCTCTGCTATTTCATTTTCTTACCTACAAAATGCCTTAGGTAAAAATACAGAGGCAGTCGCTTTAGGTACTCCTAATGAAGAAACCCAATTTGCCCTGAATTATTTTAAGATACAAGCGCCTAGAGTTATTTCTAGAGCTTCCGATGAAACGAAAGAAATTATTTTGGTAGATCACAATGAATTCCAACAATCGGTTGCAGATATTGAAGAATTGACCATTTTAGCTGTTATAGATCACCATCGTATCGCTAATTTTCATACTTCTGTTCCTCTCTATTATCGCGCTGAACCTGTGGGATGTACTCAAACTATTATTTCAAAAATTTATAAAGAAAATTCCATTGAAATCCCCGCTGCTATCGCAGGTCTTATGGTATCAGGGATTATTTCCGATACTTTATTATTTAAATCTCCTACTTGCACACAAGAAGATATTGATGCGGCTCATGAATTAGCAAAAATTGCCGGTATTGAGGTTGAAAAATATGGGCTTGATCTTCTTAAAGCAGGAACCAATCTTTCCAACAAATCTGCCGAAGAATTACTATCTCTGGATGCCAAATCTTTCGAAGTAAACGGAAAAAAGGTACGGGTTGCTCAAGTTAACACAATTGATTATGATGATGTATTTTCTAATAAATCCAATATAGAGGCTGCTATAACCGACCAAATTAATAAAGAAGGTTATGATCTTTTTTTACTTGTAGTGACTAATGTGTTGGATAGTGATTCAAAAATTTTAGCTATGGGTAATGCTGCTCAAGCTTCAGAAAAGGCTTTTGGAATACGACTTGAAAACGGCGAAGCTTTCCTTAAAGGGGTGGTTTCCCGTAAAAAACAGATTATTCCCCAAATAACTGAAGCATTATCCTAGATTCATCCATATTCTTAATTTTTTAGAAGCCAAGCACTTTATTTAAAAGTGCTTGGTTTTTTCATTTTACAGTTAACACTAAAGGTTGCTAACTTATTTCAAAAAAAATATTTTACACTAATTTTTTCATACTTGACACTATTCCGTAGTGTAATGCTTCATGGGTATTGTTAAAATTTATCGCATCTTCAACAGAAGAAATCACAATGCCCATTTTTGTTTCAAATTCAGTATAAGATTCAAATCTTTTTTCATTAAAATCTTCTTCCAGTTGTTCAGCGGTGATAATTAGCTTACTTTTTAAGTAGTCAATTTCATCTTCTGTAATTACAAATCTGGGAAAAGTACCATTTTGATAGTTTTCAATCCAGTCATTGGTTATCAGCGGATTTAAACCTGACATTTTATAATGAAGAATTTGTTGAGAAACCAAGGTATGGGCAACATTCCAAAAAATATTATTTTTAAATCCTTCAGGAATTTTCTGTAATTGCTCTAAACTTAAATCGTCAATCTCTTGTACTAAGGATTTACGGTATATTTTAAAAATTTCAAATTGTTTTTTCACCTCAAAAAGAATTTTAACAAAAGTATTAAAGTTATTTAACTAAACCAATGGCCCTAATCGTATCGGAATCTAAATTAGAAAAATCATTTATTATTTGATCCGCAGTAGACAAATCTTGATCACCGGAGGCTTCACTTTTATAACCTATACAAAATATACCGGCCCTATTGGCGGCAATAACGCCATTAGTCGAATCTTCAATGACAATACAGTTTTCTTTTGGTTGTCCTGATAATTTTACAGCTTCTAAAAATATAGCAGGATCGGGTTTTGATTTTGGAAAATCTTCTCCACTCACAATATGTTTAAAATAAGGAAACAATCCAAAACGATCAAAAATTTTAGTTAAGGTTACACGAGCCGAAGAAGTAGCCAAAAGTAATTGAAAATTATCTTTATATAAACTTTCGATAAGATTTCTTACACCCGGCAATAAATCTAGATCTTCATCTTCTTGAAAAATTTTATTAAAAATATTTCTTTTTTGTTGAACCAATTCCTCAACCTCTTGTTTCAAACCATATTTTTGTTTCAAATTTTGATATAAATTACGGGTAGATAATCCTCTGAACGTATCATATTCTTCCTGAGATATATCCAATCCTATAGAATGAAAATGTTTTTTAAATGACAATTCATGAATAGGCTCAGTATCTACTATTACCCCATCCATATCAAAGATAACTGTGTTTATCATAAGTTTATTTTATCTACGATTGCAGTGTAGGTTTTAATTCTGATATTTTTTAATTATTCTCAATAAAATTTGATTTATTTAAAAAATTGTGAATTTAAAGGCTCAAATTTAAGAAATATTGTGTCTACTATGCAGCCGTTACTAATATTCTAAATTTGGAATGAACCTCTACTTTATATAAATTAATTGTAAAATTTTACACTATTTCTGAAATTTCATTTTTTTAAAATTTTTAACTCATGAAATTAACACAAATATCCTGTATAATTATCTAAATTTGATATTTAAATTTATATATATGAAAGCGTGTATTATCGTTATTGGAGATGAAATTCTTTCCGGAAGAACTCTGGATACCAATTCTAATTTCATTGCTAAAAAACTAGATCTTACAGGGGTTTCGGTCACAGAAATTTTGACAATTTCCGACAACCCCGATTCTATAGTTACTAAATTAAAAGAAGCCTTCGCATCTGATACTAATTTTATAATAACAACCGGGGGACTGGGACCTACTAAAGATGATAAAACCAAACAAACTTTAGCAGAATTTTTATCTGATCGATTAGTTATCAATCAACCTGCTTTGGATTACATCACTCAGTTGTACTGTACAAATGGTCGAACGATGAATGATTTAACCCGCAAACAAGCTCTTGTACCATCACATTCGGAAGTTATAATTAATAGATATGGTACAGCTCCTATCTTGTGGACAAAAAAATCAAATAAGATTTTAATCAATCTTCCGGATGTTCCCTATGAGACCCAAGCTATGTTTGAAGAATTTATTATTCCAAAAATAAAAAAAGAATTTAAGCTTCCCTTTATTGTAAGGCGTTCTGTTATTGTTGTAGATTATCTTGAAAGCGAGTTAGCCATAACGTTAACGGATTGGGAAAACAATTTACCTGACTTTGTGTCTTTGTCTTACTTGCCTTCGGGGGCTAGGATTGAACTTAGATTGAGTGCAAAGGGAACTGATAAAAAACTTCTTGAAGAAACAATTACTAAAGAAATAAAAAAACTATCTCAAATTTTACATGAGAAATTACTCTCAACTACTACTACCAATATAATTGAAATTATTGCCGATTTTTTTTCAAAAAATAATCTTACTTTATCCGTCGCTGAAAGCATTACCGGTGGAAACATATCTCATAAAATCACTTCCTTAGCGGGAAGTTCTGTTTATTATAAAGGAGGAATTACGGCTTACAGCTCTTTAATTAAGGAGAGCGTTTTAAAAATACCCGAACCTTTTATTCATACTCATAAAGTGGTTAGTGAAGAAGTAGCTAAAGAAATGGCAATCCGGTGTGCAAAGTTATTTAATTCAGATGTTGCAATATCTACTACAGGCGTTGCCGGTCCAAGTTCTGATGAATTTAACGATCCGGTAGGTTTAGCTTATATAGGTTTATATGTTCATGGTAACACCTTTGTAAAAAAATATTATTATCCTCATGTTACCAGAGATGAAATGATTACTCGAATAACTAACAAAGCATTGGAATTTATTTATTTTGAAATGATTGAAAACAAATAAAAGTTGACCTACGCATTTGGTATAATTTTAGATTTTAGGTAGAGATAACAAATCATCAAATTATGAAAAAAAGAAAATTAGGTCCGACTGATCTTGAGGTTTATCCATTTGCTTTTGGGGGCAATGTATTTGGTTGGACTGCCAATGAAAACACTTCTTTTGAATTATTAGATCAATATACCGAATTAGGATTTAACTTTATTGATACTGCAGATGTATATTCTGCATGGGTTCCCGGCAATAAAGGCGGAGAATCAGAAACCATCATTGGAAAATGGATGCATCAAAAAGGGACTAGAGATAAACTTGTTATTGCAACTAAAGTAGGGGCAGAAATTGACAGTACACATAAAGGGTTGAAAAAATCATATATTCTCTCAGAAGTTGAGGAATCACTAAAACGTCTTCAAACCGATTATATAGATTTATATTTCACTCATTTTGATGATCCCGACACTCCCATAGAAGAAGTATTGGACGCCTATCAGCAATTAATAAAAGAGGGTAAAATACGTTACATAGGGGTTTCCAATATGTCTCCTGAGAGAATTGTAAAATCATTGGAAATAAGTAAATCTAATAATCTACCTTCTTATTCCGTTTTACAGCCTGAATATAATCTGTATGATCGACAACCGTATGAAAGGGACTATGAACCAATTGCCGAAAAATACCAATTAGGTGTCATGACTTACTATTCTTTGGCAAGTGGTTTTTTAACCGGAAAATATCATTCGGAAGCGGATTTAAATAAAAGTAAAAGAGGCGACAGCTTAAAGAAATATTTAAACGACAGAGGCTTACGAATTATAAAAACTTTAGAGGATGTTGCCGCACGAAATACAGCTACCCCGGCTCAGGTTGCTATCGCATGGATCATTCAAAGACCGAGTATTACTACTCCTATAGCCAGTGCTTCTAAATTGGGACAATTGGATATATTAAAAGCGGTAGACCTAAATTTATCTCAAGATGATATTAATGATTTAGACATTGCCAGTAAGGTAACTTCATAACGACAAGCGCTCAAATAATATAAAAAAAGTATTCATCCCCTTGAATACTTTTTTTCCTTTTATAAGATAATTTAATTAATATAATCTGTTTTTATAATATAAATATAAAATTTTTCTGTCTTTTAAGCAGGTGATGAAATTTGATTTTATTTTTTCTCTGATATTATTTATTATCTTTGCAAAAAATTTTATTCAATTTCATGGAATTATACTACTCATTTTCAATCCTTATTATTTTAGCTGCTATTTTTTCATACATTAATGTAAGGTTTTTAAAATTCCCTTCTACCATCGGAATAATGATCATTGCGTTAATTATGTCAATTATTTTAGTTCTTTTAGGTAGTTTAACCTCTAAACCTTTAAATGATATTGCCTCATTAATTAAAGAATTTGATTTTACCGAAATTTTGATGGGGTGTATGTTGAATTTCCTGCTATTTGCCGGAGCTATACATATCAATATGTCGGATCTAAAGGAACAAAGGCTTCCCGTAATAATATTTTCTACTTTAGGAGTTATAATATCTGCCATCGTCGTGGGCGTAGGCCTTTATTATACATCCAATTATCTTCTTCCTCTTATAAATGTACATACTGAAATACCTTTAATATATTGTTTACTTTTTGGTGCTTTAATTTCTCCGACAGATCCGATTGCGGTATTGAGTATATTAAAACAAGCCAATGTTTCTAAGTCTTTAGAAACAAAAATTGCCGGTGAATCTCTTCTTAATGACGGGGTAGCTGTGGTATTGTTTGCCGTATTAGCTAATCTTGCTTATAATCCCGTTGTAGTTGCCACCGGACGAATGGATTTATCGTTTGCCCATATTTTTGATTTATTTCTTAGAGAAGCGGTAGGCGGACTGCTATTAGGGGCTGCTCTTGGATATCTTGCCGCTTATGCAATACGAACTTCACATGATTATAAAGTTTCGGTTTTAATTACCCTAGCGGTAGTTATGGGAGGATATCTTATTGCAAGTTCTTTGCATACGTCTGCTCCTCTTGCTATGGTGGGTGCGGGATTGATAATAGGAGAATCCAGACGAAGATTGGGTACTAGTAAAAAAAGCAGTGTGGGTACTTTCTGGGAATTAATCGATGAGGTTATGAATGCAATTTTATTCCTTTTTATGGGATTCCAACTTTTACTTATCGATGATCTAATTCATTACTGGCTACTAGGTATTATATGCATTATAATTGTTTTATTCGCCAGATTTATTTCTATTAAAATTCCAACAATGATTATTCCTTTTAAGGAAAAATTCAGCAAAGGAACTATTGCCGTTTTAGTATGGGGTGGCTTACGCGGCGGGGTCTCCATCGCATTGGCTCTTTCAGTTCCTGAAAGTGACTATAAAGAAACTATTATAGCCGTTACTTATGTGGTGGTGGTTTTCTCAATCTTAGTTCAAGGATTGACTGTTGGAAAAGTCGCAAAAGACATTCAGTAAATTACTGCATCGTAACTATTTTTAATAGTAATAAAAATAATGATAGTATCTGCAATAAATAATACTTGCAGATACTATTTTCGTTTAAACGCCGATTTAATTTCAATTGGTACTTCAATTTTGTTCAATTTATAAATTGCTGCAACTTCACTTTTTATACTTATTTTTAACATACGCCAATTTAAATGGAGTATATTAAAATACAACTTTGGTTTACTTATTAAATGATATGGTAATGGCATATTTATTGTTTAAATCATAAAGAACTACAAGATTATTACACTTCCTTCAGAATTGAAATAATAGTAAACTCTAAAAAATTTTATAAATGGAAGGATTGGGTATTTTATGGTCTATAATTATTGGAATTATAGCCGGTTTTATTGCAGGTAGAATTATGCGAGGCAGTGGATTTGGAATGTTAGTTAATTTGCTTGTTGGATTAGTAGGAAGTATATTGGGAGGATGGATCTATAGTTTATTGGGCTTTTCCAGTGGAGGTAAATTAGGAATGTTACTAATGTCTGTAATTGGTTCTGTGGTCCTTCTATGGATAATATCATTATTTAGAACAAAAAAACCTTATTAAATTATAATATGTTATGAAAAAAGTATTATTGGGTACAATCTTGGGTGCTGCTCTAGGTTATGTTGCCAGAAAAATGCAAGAAGATGGATTTCTAGATCAAGTTTCTGATGAGATAAGTAAATTTACATCCAAAACCAAAAAAAATTTTAGCAATATAGTCGATGTTGGTAAAAATGAGGCTGAGTATTTAAAAGATCGAGCGAAAAAATACGGAGAAAAAGGAGAAAGCTTTATACACGAAGAGTAATAAGAGTAAGCATTAATAAGTAAGTAATAAATTGAATACATGTAAATAGCAGCTAATTAGCTGCTATTTTGTTTACCTGTCGAAATATTCTATATTTACATTTTAAATAGTATACTAGTAATTTTACTACCTTTATATTGTATGCTTTTTTACTTCATTTTAGATTTAAAATATTCATAATTAAGATAAATAAAATATGAAAGTAACAGGTACACCTATTGAATTAGGTACTGAAAATATTGGAAAACTTTTAAAACAATATGCTATTCCTGCTATTATAGCCATGATTGCTTCCTCTCTCTATAATATTACGGACAGCATTTTTATAGGACATGGTGTAGGACCTTTAGCAATTTCCGGATTAGCCATTACTTTTCCGCTTATGAATCTTGCAGCAGCTTTTGGCTCGTTAGTTGGTGCAGGTGCTGCTACCTTACTTTCCGTTCGTTTGGGACAAAAAGATTATACCACAGCCAACAGCATTTTAGGTAATGTGTTCATCATGAACTTATTTATTGGTATTTCGTTTACCATTATTTCCTTATTGTTTTTAGATCCGATATTATATTTTTTCGGTGCGAGTGAAAAGACCCTTCCCTATGCTCATGATTTTATGGTTATTATACTTTCAGGAAATGTAATCACTCACATGTATCTTGGATTAAACTCCATGTTACGTTCTTCCGGAAAACCCAGACAGTCCATGTATGCGACCATATTTACCGTACTTATAAATTTAGTTTTAAATCCTTTATTCATTTTCGTTTTTAATTGGGGAATTCGTGGGAGCGCCATTGCTACGGTAATTTCTCAAACTTCAGTATTAATTTGGCAGATTTATCTGTTTTGCGACAAAAATAATTTTATCCATATACAGAAAGGAATTTTTAAATTAAATAAATATATCGTTAAAGATTCTCTATCTATTGGTATGTCGCCGTTTTTAATGAACGCAGCTGCCTCGGTTATTGTTATAATTATTAACCAGGGACTTTTAAAATATGGTGGAGATCTTGCCGTTGGTGCTTACGGAATTGTAAATAGGATTGCGTTTTTATTTGTAACCATAGTATTGGGATTAAATCAAGGTATGCAACCTATAGCCGGTTATAATTTTGGAGCAAAACTTTATCCCAGAGTAACACAGGTTTTGAAAAAAACAATTTTAGGAGCTACTTTGGTCATGTGTACCGGCTTCCTTATAGTTGAATCTGTGCCTCATGCGGTTGCTTCTATTTTTACAACCGATAAAGAGTTAATTGATATTGCCTCCTTAGGATTACGCATGGTATTTATTTGTTATCCGATTGTAGGTTTTCAAATTGTTACTTCTACCTTTTTCCAAAGTATCGGAATGGCTCAAAAAGCTATAATTTTATCTCTCACTCGTCAAATACTATTTTTAATTCCTTTTTTATTAATTCTACCTAAATTTTTCGGCATTGCAGGAATATGGTTGAGTATGCCCTTAGCTGATTTTTTTGCTACTATTTTGGCTGCCATTATGCTTTATAAACAATACAAAGAATTTAATAGATATAATCCTGAAAACTAATTTAAGTACGTTATGAAAGATAAATATTTTATTACCATTGGTCGACAGTTAGGAAGCGGTGGAAGACAAATCGGGAGAAAATTGGCTGATTTATTGGACATTTCATATTATGACAAAGAGATTATTAATCTAGCTTCTATTGAGAGCGGTTTAAATGCTGATATTTTTGAGCAAGCGGATGAAAAAAATTGTTATAGTTTTTTTGATAATTTTTTAGGCATGCAATTATCTAAAAACTATTTAGGAAACGAAAATTTATTTGAAATACAAAGTAAAATAATTAAAGAAGAAGCCCTTAAAGGTTCTGCTCTTTTTGTTGGCCGTTGCTCCGATTATATTTTGCGTGAATATGAGAGACGGATAGATATATTTATTACTGCTAATAAAGAAGATCGAATTCGGAGAACATCTCAAAGAAAAAATATTTCTTTAAAAGAAGCGGAAGAATTAAACGTAAAAATAGATAAAAAGAGAAAAGAGTATTATAACTTTTTTAATAAGAAAAGTTGGGGGCATGCCAGTTCTTATCATCTTTGCATAAATTCATCCGTTTTAGGGATTGATAAAAGTGTACTTCTTATTAAAAGTTTTGTCGAGCAAAAATTTGCATTTTAGTTGTTATTTATAAAGAATATACAAGCTAAAAATCTTACTTATTTTTTAAAATAATAAGGAACAATTATTGTTATAGTTCTTGTGAATCTTCTTTACTTTTTAAACTTTACTGCCCGAGAATTTATGAAAAAAATATCGTGGTTGTATTCTGTATTATCAAACGATATAATTGAATAATTTAAAATTATCTTGATAATGACAAAAGTATTATATTTGAAAAAAAATAATATTACAATATGAAATTGCTTGAAGGAAAAACCGCGATTATTACCGGAGCAACCCGAGGTATTGGAAAAGGAATTGCTGAAGTATTTGCTCAAAATGGAGCAAATATAGCTTTTACTTATGCATCTTCAGTAGCTAAAGCAGAAGAGCTGGAAAAAGAATTAGGTTCTTTAACCAAAATAAAAGGATTTCAATCTGACGCTTCAGATTTTGATTCTGCTCAGAAACTTGCCGATGATGTTATAAAAGAATTCGGGCAAATTGACATTGTGGTTAATAATGCAGGTATCACTAAAGATAACCTTATATTAAGAATGAGTAAAGAGGATTGGGATGAAGTAATTCGCATCAATTTGGATTCGGTATTCAATCTTACCAAAGCAATCATAAAACCGATGATGAAGCAAAAAAAGGGTTCAATTATCAATATGAGTTCTGTAGTTGGAGTAAAAGGTAATGCTGGTCAAGCAAATTATGCTGCTTCTAAAGCAGGAATTATTGGATTTTCTAAATCCATAGCATTGGAATTAGGATCAAGAAATATTCGATGCAATGTAGTTGCTCCCGGATTTATTGAAACTGAAATGACTGAAGCTTTGGATGAAAAAACCATTCAAGAATGGAGAAATAATATTCCTTTGAAAAGAGGAGGAACTCCTGAAGATATTGCTAATGCATGTTTATATCTTGCCAGTGATTTATCAAGCTATGTAACCGGACATGTACTCAATGTCAACGGTGGAATGCTTACTTATTAAAAAATATGGATTAAAGCACGATAAACAAGAGATTAAATTTTTTTAATCTCTTTCTTTTTTTAACTTAAAAAACTATGTATAGTAATAAATTATCAGTTCAACTAATTGGAGAAGTTTTATATCGATACGGAATTACGAATATCATATTATCTCCGGGATCAAGAAATGCGCCTTTAACCATACATTTTACTAATCATCAAGAATATACTTGTTACAGCATAGTAGATGAGCGATCTGCTGCATTCTTTGCGTTAGGAATGGCACAATCAAAGAAAAAACCGGTGGCTATTTGTTGCACCAGCGGCACAGCATCCGCTAATTATTATCCGGCAATTATAGAAGCTTTTTACCAAAATATACCTATAGTCGTGCTTACTGCTGATCGACCGGAAAATTATGTAGATATTTTTGACGGTCAGACTATAAGACAAAAAAATATGTATAGCAATCATATTTATGGATCTTATCAATTGTCTGAATCAGAAAGTGAAGAATCAATTACACAAAATTTTCTAGATTTAAAAAAAGCATTGAATACTTGTGTTTTAAGATCAGGTCCGATTCATATCAATATTCCCTTTTCAGAACCTTTATATGAGCAGACAGATCAAATTGAAATTTCATTTGAAAAACTAACTCTTCCTGAAAAAAATTATAATTCAGATAAATACAAACCCTTGTTTTCTACTTGGAACAACTTTTCTAAAAAGATGATTCTTGTTGGAATGCAACAACCCAGTTCGAAATTAAATCAATTACTCGAAAAATTAGCTGAGAGGGAAGATACGATTATTCTTACTGAAGTTACTTCAAATCTAAATTCTTCAAAATTTTATCCCAATGTTGACCGCTATATGTTTCCTTTTGGTGAAGAAACGCTAGATGATTATAAACCGGAATTACTTCTTACCATTGGTCAAAACATTGTTTCAAAAAAAATTAAAGATTTTTTACGAAAATCTAAGTTGAAGGCCCATTGGCATTTAGATGAATATTGGCATCCTGATACTTATTTTTCTTTAACTGAAAAAATAGAAGAAAATCCGGTCATTTTTTTAAAAGAATTAGTGAAAGTTCCTCCCGTTGCTTCTTCGTATTCTTTACTATGGAAACAACTTAAAGAAGAGCGACAACTAAGGCATAATGATTTTATTAAAAACTTACCATTTTCCGATTTACGAGTTATAAATACTTTGGATGAAAAAATACCTGATTCATATAATCTGCAAATTTCTAACAGTTCTATGATCAGATATGCTCAGTTATTCAATTTTAACTCTAAAAATAAGATATTTTGTAATCGCGGTGCCAGCGGAATTGACGGGGCAACTTCAACGGCCGTTGGTTTCGCTGTTGCAGATACTCACCCTACTCTTTTGATTACCGGTGATATTGGTTTTTTTTATGATTCTAATGCTTTATGGAATAAATATATCCCTAATACATTTAGGATTATACTTGTAAATAATGGTGGTGGCGATATTTTTAAAATTATTCCCGGGCCCGATTCTTCCAATTCTTTAGAGGAATATTTTGTTACCCGACATAATCGCACTGCTCGATTAATGGCTCAAGAATATAATTTTGAATATATTCAAGCTCATAATCAAGAAGAACTGTTAAAAGAATTAGATTCTTTTTTTCTTTGCTCGGAAAAACCTAAATTATTGGAAATTAACACCATTAATCAACCCAATTCAAGAATTTTACGCGAATATTTCAATTATTTAAATCAGGATTAAAAACATGAGAATTAATTTATTCACCCCTATGAGGGAAGAAAATCAAAAAATTTTAGATGCTTTAAAGGTTTTTTCTAAATTAAAACATTCTTATGAAGTTATTATAACCGGAATAGGTCGTGAAAAAATTGCTAAATCCATGATTACAAAACCAAAGTCTGATTTAGATGTTTTAGTAGGATTTACAGCTATAACCGGAATTGAGAAAACGATGCCTAAAGAACTACAAAAAGGAAGTTTAGTTGAAGTGGTGGCTTCTTCGTTATACGGATATTCAGGAGAAATATTTGAAAACGGAAAAATAATACTTTCTTCGTCTCATACGCATTTTCCTAAACTAAGTTCCCTTACCTCCGATAAGTTTGTTACTAATTCCAATATTCCGATCGGAACATTGATTAATATGGAAGATTATACTTTTATGTATTTGAAAAGGCCACAGGATTTTATCCTGCGTATTATCTCTGATTTTTTACCTCATCAGGAAGAAATTGATTTTTTTAAAATTATTGAAGAAATTAGTTTTTCATCGGTAATTGAGTTTTTGGAAGGATTGAATTAATTTAATATTATGTACCCAATTCCAATTGATTTTTAACCAAATTATAATATTCAGATTTAGCTTTTACTAATTGATTATGATTTCCTACTTCAGCAATTTGCCCGTTTTTTAACACTATGATCTGATCAGCATTTTTAACTGTTGATAATCGATGGGCTATAATAATTACTGTTTTTCCTCTAAAAAATTCTTGTAAATTATTATGGATTATCCTTTCATTTTCTGAATCTAAAGCAGAAGTAGCTTCATCAAAAAATAAGTATTCAGGATTTTTATAAACAGCCCTCGCTATAAGAATTCTTTGTTTTTGCCCACCTGAAAGTTCAACACCTGCAGCACCAATTTTTGTATTATATTTTAATGGAAAACTGCTTATAAAACTATCGATATTAGCTATTCTTATCGCTTGTTCGAATTTATTTATGTCAGTTATTTCGTCTTTCGTAATTATATTTCTTTCAATGGTATCTGAAAAAATAAAACCTTCTTGCATTACTACTCCACATTTTTCTCTCAAACTTCCCGGGGATAATTGCGCTAAATCTTGTTCGTTTAAAAATATTTTTCCACTAGTAGGATTATAAAACTTTAAAAGAATTTTCATCAATGTTGTTTTGCCACTTCCGCTAGCTCCTACTATTGCAGTTATTTTTCCTTCCGGAATAAGTACACTCATATTTTGTAAAATGTATGGTGAGTGAGGACCTTCATATTGAAAAGACAAAGATTTTAATTCAAATCCTCTTTTTAATACATTTATATTAGCATTTGTAGTCGAAGATTTACTATACTCTTCTTGCTCCTCTTCAGGATGATTTTGTACTTCATTTAACCGTTCCAAGCTTAAACGGGCGTCTTGTAGAGAACGAAAAAAATTAACTAATTGATTAACGGGAGCATTCATCTGTCCTATAATATAAGAAATACTTAACATGGCCCCTAAACTGATATTCCCTTTAATCACTAAAATTGCTGCCAAGAAAGTAACTATAATGTTCTTAAGCTGATTGATAAACTCAAAACCGGAAAGTTGTATCTGATCTACTTTTAGAATTCTTATATTCAATTTAAATAACTTTTGTTGAATATTTTCCCATTTTTTTCTTTTATATTCATCAAATTGATTGAGTTTCATCTCGGTTACTCCATTTAGAATTTCATAAATAGATTCTTGACTGTTACTCCGTTCCTGAAACCTATAATAATCCAAAATTTTGCGTTTTTTGAACCAAAAAAACGACCAGCCAACAGAAAAAACAGTCATGAGTAAATAAACCCAAAGAATAGTGAAATTGTAATACCATAATACCCCAAAAAAAACGGAAAAAGTAATTATTGAAAAAAAAGTTAATAAACTTTGTGAGGTTAAGAAATGCTCAATTCGTTCATTATCCTGTATTCGTTGAGTAAAGTCTCCCATCATTTTAGTATCAAAAAATTTAATAGGAAGTTTTAACATTTTTTTCAAAAAATCCGAAATAATGGTTATACTTATTTGAGTACCAACATAGAGCATAAGCCAATTACGAATGATTTCAGTAGTAATGGAACCAAAAAATAAGGCCAGTTGTGCTAAAAGTATGATGGAAACCATATTTAAATTTCGAACATTAACCCCTTTATCTATTAGGTTTTGGGTTAAAAACGGAAATATAAGGGTTATACAGCTGCCTAATAATAACATAAAAAACAGAAAAACGAGCTGTTTCTTATAGGGAATAAGATATTTAAACAAATATTTTACTGTTAATCGGGACTGTTCAGGAGGAATTAGTTCATAAAATTTTTCCGTAGGTTGAAGAAATAAGGCTACTCCCCCCATATCATCTCCTGATAACCATGATTTTTTGACTTGATCTTCATTTAAATCTATAACACCATGCGCAGGATCTGCTATTTTATATTGAATTTTATTACTTATAAAATTCTTTTTTATTTTAATTAAGACAACAAAATGATTTTGATTCCAATAGAGAATAGCAGGCAATGAATTTTTATTTTCTTTTAATTTTTCTAAAGTAAGCTTAGCAGGAAAAGTTTCAAATCCAATTTTTTTAGCGGCTTCTGTTATTCCCAACAAGGAAACGCCTTCTTTGGTTAAATATGAAATATCTCTTAAATATTCTATTGAATAATTCTTACCATAAAAAATACATATCATTCCTAAACAGGAAGAACCACAATCCATCTGATCTTTTTGGGGAATGAATTTCATTTCAAAAATTAAATTATTAATTTAATATCCAGTTTTATATTAAATGATTGATTAATCTTTGTTCCAACTAATTTTTTCATTTATCATTAATTAATCAAATTATCCTTTATTAATTAATTTTATAATTTATAATAAATTTTAAACTTTCATTTAAATAATACAATACTTTCCTGCAAAATAACTCATGGATAAAATGGAATTTTTAAAATAATTATTTTACAAAACTGTATGCTTAAACGATTCAGATATTTTATGAATCATTCAATTAAAATCTTTCTCTTTTATTGAAGTAATAATTTTAAAAAAATTATTGGTAATGTATAATATTCCAATTATTTATATTTATAATTTTATTTTGGATTCTTTTAAGAAAGACATTAATTCTACTAATTATATTAATTACTTTTAATTTGTGCAATCTTTAAATTTATTTTTTTTTTATTTCTAAAATTTCATAAAAAATATGAAAACGATTAAAATTTTTCTTTTTAACGTATAAATTAATAGATAATGTAATTCTTTATTAATTTGATAAATCAAATTCTCTATTTAAAATTTCTTTATTATTTATATATTCAAATACCATTAAATCTTTTATATTATATTTGAACGAAGGACAAGAGGAAAATCCTTTATACCAATTTACAGGACAATCCCCGCCACATACTGGTAAAAATTTGCAATTTTTGCATGTCGTATTATAATCTTCCTGTTTTATATTTTCATACCAATTTCCTAGAGGTAATTTTTTCCTATCTTTATATTCAATATTGTTAATATTACCATGAAACATATCACTATTTTCATAATCAAATTCTGGAGTATATGGTACTTCCCAACAATAGGACAATCTACCTTTTGCATCAATAAGTTCCGAATCTAAATTTGTCACCATACAAGTTCCATTTTTTTTATCTGGTAGCAGATCTTTTATAAATCTAAAACCATATTCTTTCAATCTAAGCATCCAATCTATTTCTAATTCCCCAAAATATTCTGGTGTTAGACCTATATTTTCTTCAGCATAATTTTTACCCCAATCATGTACCGGAGCAAAATTAATTGATACTTTATTCGAAATTCCTAAATTATAAAGGTGATCAATTAAATTATTAATATATTTATAATTATTTTTATGTACATTACATCTTATAACTATATTACATTTTTCTTCATCATATAAAGGATTAGAAACAACCATTACTATATTCGATACTATTGTATCAAATGTTTTTCCTTTCTTTTTTGTATATCTACTATTATCATGAGAAACTTTATCGCCATCTAATGTTATTTGATATTTTAAAATTTTATACTGTACTAACTCGGCAAATATATTTTCTTTCAAACCTAATCCGTTAGTGATCATCATCGCTGAATATTCGATGTTTATTTTATTGCATAAGATTATTAATTTTTTACTTAAAATTTTTATCGAATTCAGGCCTAAAAGTGGTTCTGCTCCATACCAAGTAATAATTAATGATTCATAGATACCATTCTCTAATTTATTTTTTATATATTTGTATGTATTTTCAACCAAAGATTCTGACATATTCAGTTTTTCATGTGTTTGTCCACAATATTGACAACCTAGCTGGCAATTAGCAGTAGGCTGTATGGTTAAACTTAATACTCTACTTTTTTTATTGGAAGATAAAATTAGATTATTTATGATAGTATCCGTTTCATTTTCATCTTCTGGAATTAAAATTTTTAAATTAAGTAATTTAAGCAGAGTTATATCATTTAATTTGTTAAATTTTTTTTCAATTATAAAATGATATAATTCATTACTAATATTTATTAATTCACCAGTTCGGGTTGAGAAAATCAAACGTTCTTCATTTTGTAAATCTACATCTACCAAGTATTTAGATATTTTATACATGATCAATTTTTAAAAAATTAATAATTTTTTAAAATTGAGGTATTATTAAAAATACCTCAACTCACTCTTAATTTGATCTATGTGTTTTTACCACAAAGGTTGATTAAACACCACGCATCAGCCGATTCCAATCCATCATTTCCTGCTTTTCCACCCTTGATAATCTTAATTTCA
The DNA here is from genome assembly GCF_011082725.1 of Apibacter sp. B3706. Taxonomy (NCBI): domain Bacteria; kingdom Pseudomonadati; phylum Bacteroidota; class Flavobacteriia; order Flavobacteriales; family Weeksellaceae; genus Apibacter; species Apibacter sp. B3706. Next base: position 1,549,760 of record NZ_CP049715.1, read on the forward strand.
TCTGTAGATAATTTTTCAATAGAATCATTTTTTTTAGCATTCATGCTTTTCAAAACAGATTTTAATTTTGAATTTTTCATTTTAGTTATATTTTTTATTAAAGAATAAATTATTCGGTATTTCCCCGTGCCGATACGGTTACTTGCAAGTATATTATAGCTAAATCATTTAGCTCTATTTTTCTCTTCTTCGTTACTAGATTTAATGGCTTTGGATTTAAGTTTACTATTTCCTAAGTTATATCTTATAGTAAATCTTATAAATTGAGGATATTGATACAATATTTCTTTTGACTTATTTATTTTATTATAATCTGTCCTTAAATTAGCCTCAAGAGTTTTAAAAATATCATTTGCGTATAAAGAAAACATTAATTTTTTATCCAAGAATAAAGCTTTTAATCCAAATCCTAAATTAAAATATGACTTCACTTTTTTTGTGGATATATACTGCGGTAATGCGTATTGAGATATTATAGTTATATTAAATGTTTTTCCTTTATTTAGAGATAAATTATTATTTATATTAAAATTTGCGCTGATAAAGTTATTGGAACTTAATCCTTTTATCTGGGACTTATTTTCTTTATAGTATACATCAACATTAAAATAACTTTCTAACCATTCTGTTGAAGTAAAATTATAATTTTGGCTTAAGCCTATAGAATTCTCTGTAACAGAATTCTCTGCTTTTTTAAATATATATTCCTCTTCCTCTTCTAAATAATAAGCATAATCAATAGCGTCTTTTGCTTTATAAAAATATATTCCCGTATTCCAATTATTTTTCCATGAATAATTCAATTCCAAGTTATCGGTGTAAGAGGGCTTTAAAAAAGGATTACCTGACATAACATCACCTTTACTTAAACGACTCTTAAATGGATTTAGATTTCTGTAAGTTGGTCTATTTACACGTCTAGTATAATTAACATTTAGTGTACGATCGTCACCTAAATTATAGGTTAAGTACATACTAGGAAACAATTTAGTAGAATTATATTTATGTTTTTCTTGAGTAAGTACAGAAAAAATTCTTCTTTGAAAATTTTCTAATCTTAAACCCATTTTGATCTCCCACTTATCAACTATTTTACCTCTCCCGGATATATATGTTGCTTGCAAATTTTCTTTATATTCATAAGAATCATTTGCCTCACCTTGATGATATGAATCATTTGAAATAAGAGTAATATACCCTGCATCATTTGTCGTTTTTGTATGAGAAGTTTTTACACCATATTCCAATCCGATTTTCCTAAAATGCTGTTCTACATCCAAATTCCCTGAATAATTGTAAATTTTCAAATTATTAAGATCGCGAGAACTAAAGTCATGACTAGGAATGTACGTTACAAAGTCCTCATAATCTTTAGAATTGAAAGTAACATCTTCTTTACGAGTATTTCCAAAATAATCTAAATTTAATTTAATTTTACTTCCTAATGTATCCAAACTATATTGAGAATGAAAATTTACATAAATATTGTTTGTACTACCAGGCCCCTTTGAATAAGTTTTTGTCAGTATAGGAGATATTGGTTTATAAAAATATTCATTAAGACTTATTCTATGTTGTACATCGTATGTTTCAAATATTGATTGAAATCCTAAAGAAAATTGATTTGTCCATTGATAATCCATACCTAAACTCCCATTAAAACGTTTTTTCAATTTTGATTTAGACAAGGATTGAGAACATATATCTTCATCTAAATATGTAATATAATTTTTATCTCTTTGCGCATTATTTACACCATAAAAGAAGTTTATATCCGAATTAAGAGTTATTTTCTTATGATTTAAATTAAATCCTAAATTTGTATTATAATAATCATATTTTGATTGTTTATAAGTCCCACCGATATAACTTTTCCAGTTGTTCTTTTTACTTGTTTTTAACACAATATTTATTAATCCCGAATTACCTTCTGCATCGTATTTTGCCGGTGGTGCGGTAATTACTTCAATACTCTTTATATTATCGGATGAAATAGATTTCAAATAATTAATTAATTCATCACCAGACAGTGGAATACTTCTTTCATTTACCATTACTTTTAAACTACTTTTTCCTATTATGGATATTTGTTCATTTTTAATTTGTATTCCGGGACTTAATTTTAATACATCCAATGCGTCTCCACCTGATGTAGCGGCTGAATTTTCAACGTTAAATATGGTTCGATCTATTTTTCGCTCTATTAATTTTTTATTTCCTGTTACAACCACTTGCTGAATTTCCTTACCTGAAGATAATTTTATGATTCCTAAATCCTTATTTTCTTTAAGCATAAATGAATTGGAATATAATTCTTCACTATCTTTTTCAATTTTTAATTCGTATAACCCTTCATATAATCCCTCAAAAATAAAACTGTTGTGATCAACTATATGAGTAGTTATTATGATTGAATCTTTATTGATTAAAGAAATTTTCAGATGAACTCCGGATTTATTTTCGTCCCAATCCAACCTTCCTTTAACAATGATTTCTTGAGAATAGGAATAAATACATATTAATGCAGTAATTAATAAATAGTAAATTTTCATAGTTTCGTTCTAATAAAGCCACTGCAAGTTTATAGCAAAAAAACAATATTTAAAAATTTATTATATTGTTTAAACAAATTGTTAAATAATTTTCAATTTATTGAAAACATATTAGGATAAAATTTAAACAAAAATTTATTTTATTTTTTATTTAATTAAAAAAATTAAAATATTTTATCTCTATTGTGTATATTTAAATATTTTTATGATTTTTATCATATAACGTGTGTTTATTATTTTGGATTAATATTTAATTTTTAAACTAAATGTTAAAAATAAATAATATAATACCCGTTTTTTAATCCCTAGATTTTATGGTATTGTAAAAAAATTGATTTTATAGAAAGAAAGGAATGAGCTAATTACGTATTTAATACGTATATTATTAGTGTTAATTTTTAACTAAATGGAAATAAAGTTACGAGTTAAATTACGTCTCTGCTTTGCCTAAAGTGTCAAATAAATATTGGCCTATTTCAAAAATTTAATTTATTCGTTCTTTCTCTTCTTCATTACCTAATTTTCTTTTTCCTAAATTAAGTTTATTATTACCTAATTTATATACTATCGATATTTGAAAAAAATGATTAGTATCCCCATACCAGCTATACGTCTGCTTTATGCTGTTTGTAAAATCAGTGTATTTAGGCTTATTGGTTTGAAAAATATCTTCTCCCGAGATTGTTATTTGCAATTTTTTTTGTAAAAAAAACATTCTGAAAGCTAAATCAATACTTTGATATGAATTTATTTTACTTATCTCATCTACTCCTTTACCACTATAGATCCATTTTATATTAAATATAAAATTTTTATTCTTGTGTAAGTAAAAGGAATTATCTGTTGAAAAATAAAATAACCAACCCATATTGCGGATTTTTCCTATTTGTGGATTATCTGACTTATATTCGGAATACTGTAAGTTCATTTCATTATTACTTTCCCACCAAGGAATTTCTGAAAATAAATAGAATATATCTAAATTTGAAGTAGATGAATTTACAGCATTCAATTGAGTAGAAACTTGTGTTTTATCAATAGTATTTAATAATGTCACATCTGTGTATTCATTTTTCACCCTTGAATAAGACAAAGAAACTGATAAATCTTTATACTCATAATTTAATTCGAAATTATGTGTATAATAAGGTTTTAGATCAGGATTCCCTGTTATATAGGAATTAGGGGTTAAATACTGTTTAAATGGGTTTAAAACGGAAAACTTTGGTCGATGTATTCGCCTTCCATAATTTAAGGATATTACATTTTCTTCATCCATAGTATAAGAAAGATAGGCCGTTGGAAAGAATTTTATATAACTATTTTTGTTTATTTGTTGCAAAGTTTTAGATATGCCTTTTACTTGAGAAACTTCCATTCTTAATCCTAGCTGAGCCTTCCATTTAGCGTTAATTTCTTTAGATGTGTTCACATATAAACTTTCAATATTTTCTTGATATGTAAAATGATTACTATTGATTGTATCCGGAATTGGAACATTCTCTATATTCAAAATATAATAAGAGTATTTATTATCAACATGGTTAAAAGAAATCTTGCCGCCATAATTAAATTTAATATTTGAAAATGGATGCTCCATATCTAGTGAGGTAGAATAATTTTCTAATTTTTGATCTAAATAATTTTTCGCTACATCCGTTTCATCAACAATTTGATCATGCAAAATATAATTTGAATGAAACATACTACGAGGTTCGTTATTAAAACTAATATAATTAATATCCAAATTTAGCAACCGCCCTATACTGTCTATTTTATATTGAGTATGAAAATTAGCAATATGTATTTGTGAATTTTCTTTTATTAAAGTTGGAGTGTGAATAATGTTATAAGATTTATTACCTTCAATATCTACCAACGAATTTCTTTTCCCTATGAAATTAGATTGAGAATATGAATAATTTCCGCCTAAAGTAATATGATTATTTAATTTATAATCAAAATTTGTTCGAAATGATGGTTTTCTACTTTTATCTGTACCATTAAATTTATTATACCACAATCCATCAGGGTAATAATAATTAATTTTATTTGTGAAATCACTAAATGTAAAATTATTAAATATATTAGCCGATACTGAGATTTTATTTTTATTAAAATTAAAATCAGCACCTTGACCGGAAGAAGTATGATGCGATTGTTTTAGATTTTCTTGCAAAGAAAGATTCCATGAATCTTTTTTTGCTTTTTTTAAAAGAATATTGATCAATCCACTATTACCTTCCGCTTCATATTTTGATGGCGGGTTCGTAATAATTTCTATACTTTTAATTGCTTCTGATGAAATACTTTGTAAATAATTAATGAGCGATTCACCAGATAATTCAACTATCCTATTATCAATCATAATTTTGACAGAGTTTTTACCTATAATTTTAATATTACTTCCATCAAACTTTAATTTAGGGGTCTTCTTCAATACATCAAGAGCAGTACCTGAAGAGGAGGCAAATGATTTTTCAACGTTGAACACCATTCTGTCTATTTTTCGCTCAATTAATTTTTTATTTCCTGTTACTAGTACTTGCTCTAGCTCTTTAGTTGGATATATTTTTATTTCACCTAAATCGATGTCTTCATTTACATCCAAATTTTTCATATAAATATTTTTACCCAACTGTCTTATATTTAGGGAATAAACACCTTGTGATATATCATTAAAGATAAAAAAAACCGTCTTCTCCCATAATAGCATTTTTAATTATGGTATCGCGTTTATATAATAATATTTCTGCTGAATTTTCAATACTTAATTTTCCTCTAATTTTAAAAGACTGAGAAAAGGATATGTAAAAAGAAAATAATAGAATTATAAGATATTTAATTTTCATAATAGCATTCTCATTCGATGGCGCAAAACTATAATAATTAAACAATAAACCAAACAATTTTATTCGTTTTAAGACATAATAACAATTTACTAAATCAGAATATAAATAAAATAAGATAAATTTATTTTTTTACACTTGAATTTACTTTATCCTTATTTTTATCTTGGAAAAAGTGAAATATATTTATTTATCTTACAATTATTTAAAAAAATGATTTTTTTTCATAATTGAAATATGAATTTTTTTATTTAAAAATTAATTTAGGATTATGCCCCTAATTCCAATTGATTTTTAACCAAATTATAGTAATTTGACCTTAATTTTACTAATTGGCTATGATTTCCTGTTTTTTTTAAATTTATACTCTTTTTAAAGATAAAAATTGATTGTCTTATATATCAAATAGCTATTTAGCTCTGTATTGTTCTTCCTCATTACCTGTTTTGATAGACTTAGATTTTATTGAATTATTCCCAAAATTATATTTTATCGAAAACCGTAGATTTTGTGAAAATTCATAATCAGTAATTTTATTCTTATTTTGATTGTATACACTATATACTTTATATTTAAATGTTTTAAAAATATCATTGGCATATAAGGAAAGCACTAATTTTTTATCAAGAAACAGACATTTCAATCCTGCACCAAAATTTGAAAAGGATTTCAATTTATCCGTCCCATCATACTGAGGAAAATTATATTGATATACTATGGTAAAATATGCAGTTTTATTTCTATTTAGAAATAAATTATTATTTATCTCTAAGCTTGAACTTATAGTATTATTTGAATTAAAACCTTCAATTTTAGATTTATTTTCTTTATAAAATAAATTTAATGTAAGAGTACTTTCCCAAAATTTAAATGTATTGAATACATAATTTTGATTTAGACCTACGGAATACTCGTTGACACTGTTTTCAAATTTATAATGCAAAAAATTAGTGTCGTCCTCTTTTAAGTAATTTACCATATTTATCACATCTTCCGCTTTATAAAAATAGATCCCACTTGTCCACTTATTTTTCCAGGTATAATTTAATTCTAAATTATCTGAATTTGAAGAATGTAGATATGGATTACCTGCTTGTGTTGTATTTTTATTTATATGAAGAACAAAGGGATTTAATGCCCTATACCACGGCCTATTTATACGTCTAGTATAGGTAAATGTAAAAGTATTTTTTTCATTTAACACATACGATAAATAAAAGCTCGGAAACAATTCAATTGAATTAGATTTATATTCTTCTTTAGATACTACGGAATTAATTTTGCTTTGAAAGCTTTCCAATCGTAAACCGATTTGTATTTCCCATCTATCCAAAATTTTTCTTCTCCCTGAAAAATAAATCGCTTGAATGTTTTCTTTATATTCCAAAAGATCTTTGTATTTTTCTTGAAAATCATTTTTTCCTTCTTTATTTTCACAATAGCCTATATTATTAGTTATTTTACTATGCGATATTTTAATACCATAATCTATTCCCAAATTTTTTAATTTTTGCTCTACATCTAAATTTCCGGAATAATTTGAAATTTTTTGATTATTTGTATCCAGAGAGGCAAAATCGTTTGTAGGTAAATACGAATCAAAATCTATATAATCTTTTGAATTTAAAATTGCATTTTCTTTTCTCGTATTTTTAAAATAATTCAAATTTAATTTAATCTTACTTCCCAGACTATCCAATTTATAGTGTGTGTAAAAATTCGAATAAAAGTTTTCTCTTTCTTCGATTTCTTTTGATACACTATTCGTCAAAATATTTGGATTTAATAAATTATATTGATATTGTTTATTATATAGATTTAAAGAACCTTCAGTTTTCTTATACAATAAGTGAACACCTAAATTTAATTTCTCTATTATTTGATAATCCAAATCAAGGTTTCCATTAAAGTATTTTTTTAGCTTAAAATTACTATTAATATAATTATTGATATTTTTATCAGTAAATTCACTATATTTATTGATCAGTTGTGAAAAATTTTTACCATTATAAAAATCTATAGCAGTATTGAATGTTATTTTTTTATAATTAAATGTAAATCCTAAATTTTCATTAAATAATGCATATTTAGCCTGTTTATAAGTCCCACCTATATAACTGTTCCAATTATTCTTTTTACTTGTTTTTAAAACAATATTTATTAATCCCGAATTTCCTTCAGCATCGTATTTCGCGGGAGGTGCGGTGATCACTTCAATTTTCTTAATATTATCAGATGAAATGGATTTTAAATAATTAATTAAATCATCATCAGATAGTGGAATGATCTTATCATTAACTAATATTTTCAAGCTACTTTTACCGAACATGGATATTTGATCATTTTTAACTTGTATTCCCGGGGTTAATTTCAATACATCCAAACCATCTCCTCCTGAGGTTGCAGCTGAATTTTCAACATTAAATATAGTTCGATCTATTTTTCGATCAATTAGTTTTTTATTTCCTGTAACTACTATCTGCTGTAATTTTACACCGGTAGACAGATTAATTATTCCTAAGTCTGTATTTTCTTTTATTATTAACGTTTTGGAATATAATTCTTCATTATCTTCTTTAATTTTTAACTCGTATAATCCTTCGTATAAATTTCTAAAATTAAAGTTTTTATGATCATCTATCTCTGAAGTAATGATAATAGAATCTTGCTTGATCAAATATATTTTGTATTTATTTTCAAATATATTTTCATTTAATTCAAGCCTCCCTTTAAGAGTAATTTCTTGAGAATATGAATAATTACATACTAATATGATAACAAATAAATAGAAAATTTTCATAGTTTTTGTTATAAAAATTATGGCAAATTTATATCAATAAATATTATTTATAACGAGATGTTATATATTTTAAACATATTATTAAATGTTATAATATATTTTTAAAAAATTTGAAATAAAATTTAAAGATAATTTATTATAATTTTAATCAAAACCAATATAAAACAGATATTTTATCCCTTTTATTTATTTTGTATTTTTATGATTTTTATCATATAAAATATGTTGTTTTTTTATAATTTTAATTTATTACAAACTTAATGTTTATTTTTTTAGTCGTTTGATATAATTTTTTGAATTATCTATGATATTTATATAGTACTAAAGAACTAGACCTCTTTATAAAATTATTGAAGAAATTAGTTTTTCATCGGTAATTGAGAATTTGGAAGGATTGAATTAATTTAGGATTATGTGCCCAATTCCAATTGATTTTTAACCAAATTATAGTAATTTGACCTTAATTTTACTAATTGGCTATGATTTCCTGTTTCTACTATTTGACCGTTTTTTAAAACTACTATTTGATCTGCATTTTTAACCGTTGACAACCGATGAGCTATAATTATCACGGTTTTACCTTTAAAAAATTCTTGTAAATTGGCATGAATAATCCTTTCATTTTCAGAATCTAAAGCAGAAGTAGCTTCATCAAAAAATAAGTATTCAGGATTTTTATAAACAGCCCTCGCTATAAGAATTCTTTGTTTTTGCCCACCCGATAATTCTATCCCGGCATTCCCTACACGAGTGAAATAATGCATCGGTAAGTTTTCTATAAAATCTTGTATTCCCGCTATTTTTGCTGCTTTTCTAAGTTTGTCTACATCATAGCTTTTTCCGGACATGGAAATATTACTTGCAATGGTATCACTAAAGATGGTTCCATTTTGAAGCACTGTTCCACATCGCTCTCTCCATTCTTCGGCATTTATATCATTCATGGAACAGGTATCTAAATATATTCCTCCTTTTTTTATAGGATAGTACGATAATAATAATTTCAACAGAGTTGTTTTACCACTTCCACTAGCTCCGACAATGGCCGTTATGGAGTTTTTAGGTATTACCATATGTATATCCTTTAGTATAAAGGGATTATGGGTTCCCGGATATTTAAAGGACATATGATCAATATAAATATTTTGAATAACGCAATTTTTTATATGCTTTTTATTTTGAGAATCTTCATCAGGTATTTCATAGATTAGTTCAATTCTTTTATTGGCAATAATGGTATCTTGTGTATCACGAAGAAACATAATTAAATTTTGTAATGGTGTTGAAAGTTGTCCGATGACATAGGATATTCCCATTAAAGTTCCCAAAGACATTTGGTCCTCTATGATAAATGTTGCACAAAATGCTATGGCAATAATTTCTTTTAATTTGGAAAGTGTATCTACTCCAAAAAGCTGATAGGTATTTAAAAGTAACGATTTAATTTCCAATCGGTTTAATTTATCTTGAGTAGAAATAATTCGATCAATAATTTTTTCCTGAGCATTATTAATTTTTATCTCAGGCATATTCATTATGAATTCGTATATATTATTGCTGTTTTCTGATCTTTTTAAAAATGATGCATATTCAATTATATTTCGTTTATTAAAAAAAATAGAAAACCACAATACTGAAATTATAGACAATACCAGATATACACAAAATATGGTTATGCTAAAATATGCCAATACACAGCTAAAAACAACCACATTTAAAAAACTCAATAGTAAAGTAACCCCTTTCCAGGTAAAAAACCGTTGAATGGTTTGCTGATCTTCCAACCGTTGTAGAATTTCCGTGTTAATTTGAGTGTCAAAGAAAACTATGGGTAAACGTAATATTTTTAAAAGTAATGTTTTTCGTAATTCAATACTTAATATGAAATTTAGCTTAGTAAGCACAATTTGACTAAAAAAGTCCGAGGCAAAATTAGAGATGAACAAAATAAATTGCGCTAATAAAAGATAATAAACTACTCGTAATGATTTTGAAGAAATTCCTAAATCAATAATGTTCTGAAAAGTAAAAGGAATGAACCAATTCGTCACTAATCCTATGAAAACTAAAAATATAGCAAGGAAATAGTTACGTTTATTATTTTTTAAAAACCTATACGTATATTTTATTATACTGGATTGAAACAAACTTTTATTTTTTACATTATCAATTTTTATAGTGAAAAAATTTTCAGAAGGTTCCAAAAATAAAACGATCCCCTTAGTGTTGTTTTCTTTCCACTCAGTTATAAAAGATTCTCTATCTAGTACGACCTTGCCATAACCGGGATCTGCTAAATGAAAATAAACTTGATTTTTCTTTTTAACTATTTTTTCTAAAACTACAAAATGACTTTGTTTCCAATATAAAATATAAGGCGTGGGAATTTCATCTAATTCTTCAACAGTTAATTTTAACGCATGGGCTGTTAATCCTAATTTTTCGGAGACATCCACGAGATCTTGTACAGATACTCCAATACGAGTAAATTCAAAAAAAGATTTAATATAATTAAGTGAAGTTTTTTTGCCAAAATAACTCATGATCATGGCTAGACAGGCTGCTCCGCAATCGCTGCTTTCGAGTTGATTATAAAATTGTAAACGATGCCTTTTATTTATTCGCATTCTCTAAAATTTCACTTATTTTATTTCTTATAACCTTTTCTTTTTCTGTTTCATCCCATGAATACACACAATACTCTCTATTAGCGGCCAGACTTTCCAAGGCAGTTTGAGAACACCCTCCATTACATAAAGGTAAAATTTTACATTCTAAGCATGGACGATTCTTGAACTTTGAATTCATTCGTTTATTTAATGAGTCATTTTCCCAAAATAATTCTCCGTTTTCCGTTAAATATCCTTCCCTATTTTTAGTTGAGAAATCACGGGCAGTACATTTAAATATATCTCCGTTATAATTGATAACAACACTATTTTTTTTATCTGCATAGCATGAATTTCGAAGGGTATCCGGGCTATATTCATGGCACGAGGTTTTTCCCCCTTTGCTATTTATTTGATTCATTTCTTCATCAGCAATATCTTGTGTCTGATCTATTTTTTTATTTTGCCATACTCTATGAAAATCGAATTTTAAAAATTGAGTTTTAATATCTTCTTCGATATCTTCAAAATCGTCATAAATTTTGTTTGCATTAAAAATATTTGAATCAGTGAAATTTATTCTAACATTCACATAGAATTTATTCTTTATCAAGTTTTTTATATTTGAAACAATTTTATCATAAGAACCCTTATTTTGACTTATATAGCGCACTTTATTATGTTCTTCTTTATGACCATCTAAAGTGATTTGTAAATTGCATCGGACGTTTTTATCCAAGAAAAAATTTATAAATTCTTGATTTGCTAAATATCCATTAGTAGTGAAAGATGTATAAGCATTTATATTTTTCTCTGTACATCTTTCTAAATAATAATTAATTATAGGAATTACATTTTTATTAAAATATAATAAAGGTTCTCCGCCAAAAAATGAAATATTCATATTTTTTAAATCCTTATTATTGGTAATGGTATCTATCAACCTTTTGATTTTAGAAAGTCCATTTTCATCTAACCTTGAACTTTTTACCAGATTTTCATAACAATACCAACATTTAAAATTGCAATTCATAGTTGGATTGATAGTTAATAAAAACAATGAATTATCTTCATCAATGCTTTTACTTATTTTTTTTATTTCATCCAGCTCATCTATTTCATCATTAATAATAAATTTTTCTTCTACCATATAATTGAAAAATTCCGGATGGATCTCTTTTAGCTCTGATGTTTTATACATTTCCATTAATTCTTTAAGTTCAGATTGTATAAAAAGTAATCGTTGCTCAAGGGTATTATATAAAACATATTGCTCTCCATAAGGTAAGCATACATTATAATGACTATATTTCATAGAATGTATTTCCATTATATTTATTTAATTTATTAAGTTCTCTTCTATTACTAATTTTGAAAAATAAAATCCATTTATTTGCTTTATACTTATTTTATACATATATTATATTGTATTTACATTTAGATGATCGTTATAGTAAATCTTATTAATCGTTATATATTTTAAAAAATGATTGCTAGATTAATATTTTAATAATACATAAGAAGTCATGATAATTCATTTGATTATAAACCGAGTGCTCATAGGCAAAACTTAGTTTTGTTTAACTTTGACCTTTATATTTTAACACAGCTATGCTAGTATTTAAAATACATCTGTTACTCATTTTTTACATATTTATAAAGCTTTATAAAAATCCAGCTGACATTTTTTTAAACTTATATATAATAGTCCATAACAGAGTATTGCTGCTAACAATACTCTGTTAGATTAAAGTAAGATTGTTAACATTTCCATCTAACCGGACCCGTACATTTATTTATACAAATTCCTACATTCATACATCCACCCATTACATCCTTAGCATCAACTGCTGTTAATGATTTTGAAAAACCTCCTTTTAAAACTTCTCCTGACGTTTGTAATGTTTCAAATTTTTTAACGTCAACTTTTTTTGTTGTTTTCATATTTGATTAATTATTGAAAATTTTAGAGTAACCTTTTTGTGTCTTGACTCATTTATGGACAACGATTGCAATCAGTATTTTTTATTTAATTCTATTCTGATCTTCTGTATTACTTCCCTCAATATTTTTTTCTTTTACTGTTGAACTTCCTAATTTATAGCTTAGTGATATTCGTATTGAAGGAGATTCATAATACCCCCTATATTTAGCACTTATGCCGTTATTGGTGCTTTTATTTCTAAATTGATCTGCATTAAATAGATTAGTAACCTGTAAGGATAATTGCATTTTTTTATCCAACAGTAGAGCTTTAAAAAACATATCCATTTGCGTTAATGAATAATTGGTACTTAAAGCTCCTTGACTGCGCGGGTAATAAGAAATTATCAAGTCTGCTGACAATGTCTTACTTTTATTAAGGATAAATGTATTATTAGCTTGTATTCTACCCATAAATCCTTCTTGAGATTTATCCGTGATCGGATAAATTTTAGATTTTAAATATAGATATCCCCCGACTAACATTAGATTACTTTGCAACCAATTCAATTTAGTATAGGTAAAAGATTGAATTATCCCTACTCCGTAATTATCAAAATAATTCTCCACTTTTGTTGCTTGTATATAACTATCTTTATCCAAATAGGTAACATCGTTAAAGTTATCTTTTTGAATCATAAATTGTAAAATGGTTTGTATAATGTCTTTATAATAATAAGATAATTCAATACTGTTATTAATGACAGGTTTTAAAAAAGGGTTTCCTTCAGAATATTGATAGGGATTAGAATAATTCCTGAAAGGATTAACGGAATTGTAATCCGGCCGGTCAATTCTTCTGGAATAGGTAAAAGAATAAGAATTATTCTCGTTTGCTTTATAAAGTATATATAAGGTTGGAAAAAATTTCAAATAATTATTTTTATTATGTTCATTAAGTGAAATGGAATTTCCACGAGTTTGCGTATTTTCCATTCTAATCCCTAGTTGAATATCCCATTTTTTCATTTCTTTATTGACTGAAACATAAATAGCTTGCGAATTTTCTTTATATATAAAGTCATCTTGATGCGTTTTTTCAATTACACTCTCACCTTTTATCAGGTAATTCCTTAAACTGCTTTTCGTTTTCGTAAAAGATATTTTAGCCCCGTATTGTAAGTTTATAAAAGAAAGGGGGTAATCAATATCAACCCGGCCGCTATAATTATCTATATCTAGCGATCCCTTATTTTCAACTGGGAAATAACGCGTAATTAGATCGTTGTGAGTCCCATAAGAACGGGTTAAATAATTGTATTTTTTCTCAGTATTGTAGTTAAAATAATCAAAATTCAATTTTATTTTTTTACCTGAACTATCAATGGTAAAATGTGAATACCAATTAAGTGAATTCAATCTTTTTGTAGAATTTTCATAGCTTATAGTCCTGAGTAATGAATCCAATTTATTTTCATATGTATGGAAATTTGTTATATCCTTATATCGAGAATGCGGTTCTGAATAATTGAGCAAATATTGTATTCCTGAATTCCATTTAGAAGTTAATTGATAATCTAACAAAAATTTTGAACTGAGTGTATTTTGATAATTTTTACCTGTTTCCTTTTCATCCCATAATTGCTCGGGATAATACACCTTACTTTTTTTTAAATTTTTGTAATTGCCGTTCGAGTAATTAGATGATAGGCCTAAGTTTATTTTATTTTTACTGTAAGTAAAGTTTGCCCCAAAATTACCTGATGCGTAATACCCTTGTTTATATGAAGACGTAAGGTTAGATGCCCAAAAATCTTTTTTGATTTTTTTTAAATTTATATTTATAAGACCTGAGTTACCTTCTGCATCATATTGTGAGGGAGGCGTAGTTATAACTTCAATATTCTTTACCTGGTCAGAAGGAATACTTTTTAAATAATTAAATAAATCATCACCATTCAAAGAAACGATCTTATCATCAATCAGCACTTTTACCGAACTTTTACCTGTAAGAAATAATTGATTATTTCGTACCTCTATTCCCGGCATAAGGTGTAAAATATCTAAAACATCTGTTCCGGCGGATCCTATTGAATTTTCAATATTATAAATCGTTCTGTCAACTTTCTTTTCAATTAACCTTTTTTTTCCGGTAACTAATATCTCCTGTAATTCGTTAGGCGTTCTTATGGATAGTATACCTAAATCAGTATTTTCTTTAAGTTCCAAGCTTTGAGCATATAAAACTTCCTCCGATTCTTTAATGATCAAATTATAATTTCCTAGAGACAAATGATCAAAACAAAATTTACCTTCTTCTTTGACTATAACTTTTCCTACTATCGAATCTCGATTTGCCAGAATTACTTCAGCTAAATGACCGGAATTAACTTTTTCAAATTTTATTTCTCCTTTAATATGAACTTTTTGAGAAAAACTTAGGAAGAACTGAAAGAATAAAACTAATAAAATATTAATCTTCATACAAGCACATTTATATCATTATCCTTAGTTTTACAAATACATTTCATAAATGATTACTAATTAAATTACTCTCATTGATAGAAATTTTTAAATTTAGATTTCCTGATCAGATACAACCTATAAAAACAGAGAACTTATAAAATTTAATACAGATAAATATAAAGAATTCATAGTAATTTTATTTTATATAAAATGCAAATTTATATTATAATACTATTTAAATAAAACTGAATTATATCATATTTTATTATTACTCAATGAGTACTTAGTCTTAAATACATCATTTTAAAATAAAATATCAAATTTTAAAATATTTTTCTCTCTCTACTTATTAGCCAATTGTAAACTTCTAACTTGTTATGTAGTTACTTTATACTATAAACTAGTGATTTAAATAACATTTCTTTTTTAATTTATTATTAACAAGTAAAACGCTTTTTTATAAAAATCTGAAATATAAAAAACAGTACTTTTGTAAAATGAAACTATTGAGTTACAACGTTAACGGAATAAGAGCCGCATTAAATAAAGGCTTACTTGATTGGTTGAAATCTGCCAATCCTGATATACTTTGCTTGCAAGAAATAAAAGCACACACTGATCAATTCGACTCAACAGTATTTGAAAGTTTGGGTTATCATTCCTACTGGTTTCCGGCAGAAAAAAAGGGATATAGCGGAGTAGCAATTTTATCTAAAGAAAAACCGGTTTCAGTGAAATATGGTTGTGATGAGCAAGAATACGATCAAGAAGGAAGAGTATTACAAGCAAATTTTGAAAACTTTTCAGTTTTAAGTGTTTATGTTCCCTCTGCAACCAATATTTCTCGTTTAGGTTTTAAAAT
This sequence comes from Apibacter sp. B3706, assembly GCF_011082725.1. Lineage (NCBI taxonomy): Bacteria > Pseudomonadati > Bacteroidota > Flavobacteriia > Flavobacteriales > Weeksellaceae > Apibacter > Apibacter sp. B3706. The sequence continues at coordinate 1,565,821 of NZ_CP049715.1, forward strand.
GAAATTTTGCGAATATTTATTAAATTATATTAAAAAATTAGAAAAAGAGTTTAAAAACCTTATTATAAATGGCGATATAAATATTTGTCATAAAGCCATAGACATCAATGATCCGGTTCGAAATGCTAAAGTTTCCGGTTTTCTTCCTGAAGAAAGAGAATGGATGGATCGTTTCTTTGATCAATGTAATTTGGTAGATACTTTACGGGTTTTTAATCATGAACCCAATCAATATTCGTGGTGGACATACCGTGTAAAAACAGCCAGAAGCAATAATAAAGGATGGCGCATCGATTACACTTTGGTTACCAAGTCTTTGGTAAAACATTTGCAAAGAGCTTATATTTTAACTCAAGCAGTACACTCCGACCACGCTCCGGTAGGTATTGATTTCGACCTAAATAAAACACAAAATCTTTAATTAAATTATCTAATTATGAAAAAAGCAACTTGTATTATTTCTCTTGTAATTCTCGCCGCATCGTGTGTACCTCAATCAAGATACGATGAATTGGAAAAAAAATATTATGCTTCATTGCAAGGAGAAAGAAAAAGTCAAAAAGCAATTCAAGAAAAAGAAAACGAATTAAAATCTTTATCCGACCAATATTCTTCATTACAAGAACAACAAGACGCCCTGGCAAAAAAGAAAGCGCAACTTGATGCTGAATATTCAGATCTTCAAATAGAATATGCTACACGACTTAAAGATATGGAAGATCTTAAAGCCAAAAACGCACAAATAGTTGATCAAGTTCAAACTACGGAACAATCCAGAAAAAAAATATTAAATGAATTAGAGCAAACTCAAGGTCAGCTTCAAGAAAAAATTAAAAGAATTAATGAGTTGGAAAACTTAATTTCTCAACAAAAAGAATCAGTTTCCAAATTAAAAAACAAACTTCAAATCGCTTTAAAAAACTATTCAGGAAAAGGAATAACTGTTGAAGAAAAAGATGGAAATATTTACGTTTCCATGGAGAATAAACTTCTGTTTCCATCAGCAAGTTGGACGGTAGAAACGGAAGGTATAAAAGCCCTTCATGACCTTTCCGAAGTTTTATCTAAAGATAAAAATTTGAATATAATTATTCAAGGACATACGGATTCCGATAAATATGCCGGTAGCGGAATCATTAAAGACAATTGGGATTTATCTGTAATGCGTGCAACCGCCATAACTAAAATTCTTCAATCCGAAGGAGTTTCGCCTAAGCAAATGACCGCTTCCGGTAAAAGTGAATATGCCCCACTAGCCAGTAATTCCACAGCTACCGGAAAAGCAGCTAATAGAAGGGTTGACATTATTATAGCTCCTAATTTGAGTGAAATTACTAAAATTTTAAATGATTTATAATTTTAAGATTTAATTTTATGCGAGTGGTTATCCAAAGAGTTTTAGAATCTTCCGTGAAAGTTGATAATAAAATAGTTGGCCAAATTGATCATGGTTTGTTGATACTTTTAGGTATTGAGGAAGCAGACAACCGGGAAGATATAGATTGGTTGTCTAATAAAATTTGTAACCTTCGAATATTTAATGATGAAAATGAAATAATGAATAAATCAATTTTAGATATTGGAGGGGACATTTTATTAGTAAGCCAATTTACCCTTCATGCTTCAACAAAAAAAGGTAATAGACCTAGTTATATAAAAGCTGCAAAACAAGAATTTGCTAATACTATGTATGAAAAATTTAAAGATCAATTGTCCAACATATTATCAAAGCCTGTCCAATCCGGGATATTCGGTGCAGATATGAAAGTTTCTTTACTCAATGATGGTCCGGTAACCATTCTTATAGATTCTAAAAATAAAGAATAATAAAAATGGATAGTTATTCAAATTAAAAGAGTTTTTTTTAAACTTTCACCTTTTGATTAATAATTTGAATACTTAAAAATAAATTGAAAACTTATCGCATAAAAAAACCTGATTATTTAAAATAATCAGGTTATTATTTTTTTATTTAATCAGAAAGATTAAATATTTAAATTTAAATCTGTCATTTGTTGTTTATATACGCCTCCAACCAGTTTGTCTCTAACAGCTTCGAAAGCATCCAAGGTTTTATCAATTTCTTCATCTGTATGTGAAGCCGTTGGTATTAAACGTAAAAGTATCATTCCTTTAGGAATAACCGGATAGACTACAACACTGGTAAAAATTTTATAATTTTCACGAATATCTTTAATTAATAAAGTAGCCTCTATAGGATCTCCCTGCATATATACAGGAGTTACACAAGTGTTTGTTTTACCGATATCAAATCCCCTGGCTTTCAGCCCTTCTTGAAGTTTCTTTACGTTATGCCATAGTTTATCCTTAAGTTCGGGTTTGCTTCGTAGCAATTCCAATCTTTTTAACGCACCAATTACCATAGGCATCGGCAAAGATTTAGCGAAAATTTGAGATCTTAAATTGTATTTTAAATATCTGATTATTTCTTTATTAGAAGCTACAAATGCACCTATTCCGGCCATAGATTTTGCAAATGTTGAAAAATAAACATCTATACCGTCCTGGCAGCCCTGCTCTTCTCCTGCTCCTGCTCCTGTTTTACCAAGTGTACCGAATCCGTGAGCGTCATCAACTAATAATCTAAAATTGTATTTCTTTTTCAGTTCTACAATTTCTTTTAATTTACCTTGCTCTCCTCTCATTCCGAAAACTCCCTCGGTGATAACTAAAACACCACCTCCTGATTCTGCTGCATTTTTTTCCGCTCTTTTCAGATTTTTTTCCAAGCTTTCTATATCGTTGTGCTGATAGGTAAATCTTTTTCCAAAATGAAGTCTTACTCCATCAACTATACAAGCATGGCTATCTACATCGTAAACGATTACATCATTTTTGGAAACCAATGTATCTATAATCGATAACATTCCCTGGTATCCAAAATTTAATAAATAAGCTGATTCTTTGTTTGCAAAATTAGCCAATTGTTTTTCCAATTCTTCATGGTAATGAGTCTGACCCGACATGGCTCTCGCTCCCATTGGATAAGCCATACCATATTGAGCTGCTGCATCTGCATCTGCTTTTCGCACTTCAGGATGATTAGCCAATCCTAAATAATCATTAATGCTCCAGATGATCATGTCATTACCCTTAAATTTCATTCTTGGGCTGATTTCTCCTTCTAGAACAGGAAATATATATTCTCCTTCCCCATAGTCCGCATATTTAGCTAGTGGACCGGGATTATTTTTTATTCTTTCAAAAATATCCATTGTTACAATTTAACCAAAGTTAGTTATATTTTTTCTACAGTAGCGTGAGATTCTAACCCATTCAATTTGCTGTTAACAAAACCTTGAGATGACATCCATTCATCACTGAAAACTTTAGTCATATATCTGGAACCGTGATCCGGAAAAATTAAAACAGCCAATGAGTTATCACTAAAAGTATCTGCTATTGTACGTGCTGCTGTTAAGCTTGCTCCACTGGTATATCCTACCATCATTCCTTCTTTTAGAGCTAATTCTCTGGTAGCATAGGCACTGGGCTCATCTGATACTTTAACGTATTGATCGATAACAGAAAAATCTAAAGCACCCGGGATTAAATTTTTACCTAAGCCTTCAATTTGATAAGGTTTGATCTCGTTACGGTCTAATTCTCCTGTTTCAAAATATTTTTTTAATACTGAACCTACTGCATCCACTCCTATCACTTTAATATCAGGATTTTTTTCTTTGAGAAACTGTGCAGCTCCCGTAAGTGTTCCTCCGGTTCCTGTACATCCAATAAGATGGGTAATTTCCCCTTGCGTTTGCTCCCAAATTTCAGGTCCTGTACTTAAATAATGAGATTTTGTGTTTTCTTTATTAAAATATTGATTAATATATAAGGAATTAGGGGTATCTGCTGCTATTCTTTTGGCAACTTCATAATAGGATCTGGGATCATCTGCCGGAACATTAGCCGGACATAAATAAACTTTAGCTCCCATTGCTCTAAGAAAAGAGATTTTTTCAGGTTTTGTTTTATCGCTAACTGCTACTATACATTTATAGCCTTTTACGATACTTACCATAGCTATGGAAAAACCTGTATTTCCTGAAGTTGTTTCAACTATAGTTGCTCCTGGCTTTAATAAACCTTGTTTTTCAGCATTTTCAATAATATGAAGCGCAATTCTGTCTTTAGTTGAGTGTCCGGGATTATAGCATTCTAATTTTGCAAAAAAAGAACCTTTCATTCCTTCTGTTACTCTGTTTAAGCGAACTAACGGCGTATTGTTAATTAACTCAAGAACATTATTATAAGTTCCAGCCATCCTATCTTATTATTAATTTATATAATTAATTCAAGGGGCAAATTTATAATTTTTTTTTCTTACAAAAAATTTAACTGAATGAAATTTAACATATACAAATTGATTAAAAATTTATATTATACTTTATTAGAAAATCCGTATAAATTATTAGTAATTGTTATAGATATATTCTATAATTTTCTTATCCTGTTCTGATAATTCAATTCCCCTTCTTTTCATAGTCCTTTCTGCAACTTCAAATACCTGTTCCAATTTAAAGTTAGGACTCTCTGACTTACCACCCCATGAGAAAGATTTTATTATATTAGGTGGAAAACCGGAAGTAAATATATTGGCCGAAACTCCTACTACCGTGCCGGTATTAAATTGTGTGTTTATAGCTGATTTAGAATGATCCCCCATGATCATCCCTGCAAATTGTAATCCTGACTTAATAAACTTTTGTTTTGTATAATTCCAAAGCTTAACTTCTGCATAATTATTTTTCAAGTTAGAAGAATTGGTATCTGCTCCCAAATTACACCATTCACCTATTACCGAATTTCCTACAAAACCGTCATGACCTTTATTTGAATATCCTGAGATTATAATATTATTAACTTCTCCTCCTACTTTGGAATACGGTCCGATTGTTGTTCCGCCATAAACTTTGGCTCCCATATTTATTTTAGAACCCGTACCTAAGGCAAAGGAACCTCGAATCATCGCTCCTTCCATAATTTCAGAATTTTTTCCTAAATAAATAGGTCCTTCTTTGGTATTGAGTATTGCACATTCGGCTACGGCACCTTCTTCAACAAATAGTTGTGAAGGATCTCCTATGATTCTAACGGTATTTGATAAGGTACATGATTTTCTGCCTTGTGTAATTAATTGGAAATCATAAGTAATGGCATCCGAATTATAAGTAAACAAATCCCAAGGATATTGTATATGAAAGCTTTCAAATATTATATCCAATTTTTTTACAAAATTATTTAATTGGAAATTTTCAAGAGTAGTTTTTGCTGCTACCAACTCTTCCTGATAATAAAAAGCTTCTCCGAATTTTAAATTTTTTAATTGGTAAATAAAATCTTGATTTGGAAAATAGGCGGGATTTATAAATACGTTTTCTTCTTCAATTTGAAGAGTATATTTTTCTGAAAGATATTCTTGAGTTAGATAAGAGATTTTTTCCGTTTGAAAAATATGTTTCCATCTTTCTGCAAATGTTAATATTCCCATCCTTAATTCTGCCACCGGTCGCGTAAACGTTAAGGGTAAAAGATCGGAATACTCTTTACCATCAAAAAGAATAATATTCATAGTATATACTTTATTATTTTTTCAAATATAAAAAATTATATCATAGTTTTTATTCTTTTATTTCCGTTAAAAACTTTAATTATTTTATATATAAAATTGTTAAAATACTGACTCTCTATTTTTTAATAATGCCTTATTATTTATATTTATAAAGCGTTCGCATAATGCTCTTTAAAATATTCCAATCCTTCGGATGCTCCTTTTTGTATGAATATGATATCATTGCGTAATGAGGTTCGGAACGGTTTAGGATCTATGACAAATATTTTTGAAGTTACCGGAACAAAATCAAGTAAAGATGCAGCCGGATATACTTGAAGAGAGCTTCCAATGACTAAAAAAATATCGGCATTTTGAGTTATTTCAATAGCATTTTCCATTTCAGGAACCATTTCACCAAACCATACTATATGGGGACGTAATTGTCCACCATCTTCTGCTAAGTCTCCCATATGAACATCTTGTAGCGTATCATAAATAAGTGATTCATTAGTTTCGCTTCTTACTTTTGTCAGTTCTCCGTGTAAATGAAGTATATGTGTTGATTGAGCTCTTTCGTGAAAGTTGTCAACATTTTGAGTTATAATTGAAATATCAAAAATGGATTCCAATTCTTTCAGCAAATGATGCCCCCGATTCGGGTCATGTTTTTGCAACTCTGCTCTGCGCATATTATAAAAATTCTGCACTAATTCCGGGTTTTTATACCATCCTTCTATGGAGGCTACTTCTTGCACTTTATAATTTTCCCATAATCCACCTGAATCTCTGAATGTGCTTAAACCGCTTTCAGCACTCATTCCTGCTCCTGTTAATACAACTAATTTTTTTTTCATATTTTATGCACTCAATTAGTTAACTAATTATTTTTAAATTAAGTTCTCTCCTTTTAAAATCTTATTTTAACTCATCATAAGTAGTATATCCACATAGCAGAAAATTTTTAAATTCTTCTTTATCCATATAACCTGCAACCGGAAAATTCAAAATTCTATTATCCGGTGTTACTAATACGTAGAATGGTTGAGAATTGGAATTAAAGTTCTCCCTTTGAAAAGTAGACCATTTATTTCCTATTGTTTTAATTTTTCTTTTTCTTCCATCTTTTAAATGAAGGGTTTGTTGCTCATTATTAGGCAATTCTTCTGAATCATCAACATATAAAGATGAAATTATGAATTTATCGTGTAAGATATTCCAAATATCCGGTTCACTCCACACATATTCTTCCATTTTTCGGCAATTTTCACATCCATAACCAGTAAAGTCAATGAGAATGGGTTTATTTTCCTTTTTTGCCATTTCCCTTGCTTTTTCATAGTCATGAAAAAGGGTCAATCCTAAAACCCCATTTTTTTGGTTGTTTGGATATATGCTAATTTGCATAGGTGGAGTAAGTCCACTAAGCAATTTTAAATTAGGCTTTTCTGAAGGAAACAATCCGGGGATCATATAAATTCCAATCAGTCCAAAGAGACAAGCCCCAATTATTCTTCCTACATTGATTTTTACTTTTTTATTATCGTGAGGAAATTTAATTACACCTAATAAGTATAATACAATTGAAATACAAATAAGGATCCAAATCGCAATAAAAATTTCTCTTTTCAACAAGAAAGTTTTAGCTACTAAATCTGCTTTTGATAAAAATTTGAACGCTAAAGCTAATTCTAAAAAACCTAAAACAACTTTAACGGTATTCATCCATCCTCCTGATTTTGGCATCGTATGTAAAAATTGAGGAAACAATGCAAATATTCCAAACACTAGTGCCCAAGCTAATCCACATCCTCCAAATGCCACGGTCAATTGATTCGGGTTTTGAATTGCATTCGCCAGTATGCTTCCTAAAACAGGACCGGTGCATGAGAATGAAACGATTACCAGGGTTAAAGCCATGAAAAAAAGACCTATTATACCTCCCGATTCGGAAGCCTTGTCAGATTTATTAGCCATCCATCCGGGTAACGTTATATCGTAATATCCAAAAAAACTAAAAGCAAACAGTATAAAAATCACAAAAAAGATTAGATTCAACCATACATTGGTGGCAATCTGATTAAAAATATCCGGATTTATACCACTTATAAGATGAAAGGGCAGTGTAAATAGTACGAAAATTAAGACTATGAAAAAAGCGTAAATTAAGGCATCTTTCTTGCCTTCTTTTTTACTTTTAGCATGTTTGGTAAAATAGGATATGGTTAATGGAATCATAGGATATACACATGGGGTTAGCAAAGCTACTAATCCTCCTAAAAAACCAAATGTAAAAATCCATATATAACCTTCTTTTTTAATTATCCTATCTCCGCAATCTTTATTTATGGGTTCAGCTATATTAAAGCCGGGTATAATGATCTGATTTTTATTGCTTTCTGCAATTGTTTTTATTGGTTGAACGGAATCTTTTATTGGAGTTGAAAGAACGGAATCTATTTTTGGATTCGGTTGAGTCAATTGCTTAACCGTGTCTTTAAATAAGACCGTTGACTTATCTTGATTTATTGACTTAGGAATCAATTTGAAAGAAAAGGTTTCTTCATCCGGTGCTAAACATACTTTATCATTGCATATCTGATATTCAACATCTGCTTCAAATACAACCGGTTTAGAACCTAAAACCTCAACTCGTTGTCTATATTCAACTTTATTGGAATAATAAATCAAAGTTCCTTCAAATACATCGGAATATTCTTCAATTTTTTTACCAATTTCTTTAGTTGGACCAATTAATTTTATTGAGGAATTTTCGGGGTATGAAAATGAAGTTGGAATTGCATTTTCAACCTTTATATCTTTGGAATATACATGCCACCCCGATTCTAAAATTGCAGTGAATACGGCTTCATAGATATTATCTTTTTCATGTTTTATTTCCGATTTCCACTGGATAGGATTCTTAACTTGAGCATTGGCTACTAGGGCAAGAACAAAAAAAATCCAAATCAGTTTTTTCATGATAAGCTTTATGTTAGAATTATTTAGTTTATGAACCAAATGTAATAAATTTCACAAATATAATCGACCGATTTTATCTTAATTTTACTTTGGAAAATCCATCTTTTTTTTCCAAAAATGACAGTAAAATTTGAAATTTTTCTTATTTATTAAATGGTTATTATCTGATTTATAAACACTTCATGATTGAAACAATACATGATTGATTACCAAATTACAATCATTTATTCAAAATTTTTTTGGTATATCTTATCTTTAAGTGTTGAATTTAATGATTAAAACGAAGCTTTTATCTGAACACTTCCCGTATGTATGGTTTTTGAATCTTCACTTTTGCGACCATCATATATAATATTCAATGTAAAAACAGAGCTAAGTTCTCGTTGAAGGTATGCTTTCCATATCATATTTTTTCCACTTAGTAGCCCTTCCATCATCTGACTGGATACCAAGGAAAAATTATTTCCTTTTAATTCATTTTTTATATATGAAAAAGTGCCGGTAAGAGAGGTTCTTTTCTCATCATTCCAATGGCATTCAAATCCGGCTTGTTTCCATTCTAACCGTTCATTTCCTAATTTGTTTTTTTTATGTTGATACTTTAGTAAGGCTTTCAGGCTGATATTTTTTTGAATTTCATAGGTTAATGAAGGATGAAAAGCTGTGGTTTCAATGGTAAATCGTTTGGTAACAAAAAGTTGAGATCTACTTTTATCTGTGATAAAATTATTTTGAAGAGAAAAAATCCATAAATCCCAAGGTTTATAATTTACTAAAGTTTGAAAATTGACACTATTTCTTTTGTCTTTTCCGGTAAAAATAAATTGTGTAGAGTTATTTTCCATGAATTGAAACGCTCCCGTCCATTTGTGTACACTGATTCGATTAAATGATAGATTTGTAGTTATATTCTGTGTCTGAGACAAGAGATCTTTATTGGAAAAGGGATTAAGTTCAACGGTTTTATTTTTTTTCTTGTAAGATGAAATCGATTGAAAAGCAGATTGTAAGGTTATTCTTTTCCACCAGTCGGAATTAAGAAACCGAGAGGGATGTACATGTATGGTAAACAGTAATTTATTATTATTTGATTTTAAATAGTTTACATTGTCTGTATAAACTCGTATATATTGTGCTTGATCGCTGAATTCTGCCACTTCAAACTCATCAATTTCCTCTATTCCGTTCCCATTATAATCCGTCCATTTATATATGCCTTTTCCATCCGTCACTTTTACATATTTAAATTCTCTTTGAGCTTCCTGACCACTCGACAACTCATATTCAGAATTTAAGACTAACCCGCTTTTAAGTAACATTTTATTCCAATGAATAGATCCTAATAAGTAATTTTCATCTTTTTGATTTGTATATATAGCTTTACTGTAATGCACTTTACGATAATGGAAATCAATATTTAAATTATGATTTTGAGATTGTATCAATTGATTGTTTATGATCGTTCCATAGGAAGTGGTAAAATTTTTCAGTTTACCAATACGTACGGAATCATCTGTTCTGGCATAAATTTTTAATTCGGTAAAAAATTTTGCGCTATCTGTGAGTAAGGTTGCATATATTTCATTCCAGTTAAAACTGGATGAGGTATATTTTGAAAGTAAATTGTTTTCAACTTTATTGGTTTCTCCTTTTAAACCGATTCCTACTTTCACCTTTCCTATTTGTTGATTAACTTCCGAAATATGCTTTATAAAATTTGAGTGGATACTGTCTTGTTGTTTGGAATATAAATAACTAACATTTGTAGATATGGCTGTATTATTAGTAGCATATCCCAGGTGTATATCATTTTTGTATCCTTTATAAAAATTTTCTTCTTCTAAATAATTCAAGGTGTAATTTAACTTCCATTTTTCATATAGTATGTTTTGCCAACCCAGACTTAATTGGTTCTGATTTATGCCGTTGAATTCTTGTGAAATATTAAAATCCCTATCGAATTCAACTTGGTTAATTCTTTCTAAGATGTGAAAGTTTTTTTGAATAAAAATATGGGATAAATTAAAATTACTATTCCAATATTCTTTATCTATATTCTTATTTAAATATAATTTGCTTGCAAAACCTTTATTTTTGCCATTTCCAATAGACGAAAACGTATTTTCATCATGATCGCTTAGTGCCAAATTAACACCCAAATTACCTTTATTAAACCTATATTCTGCATGAGTTGAAACTATTTGTGTTTTTTGAGGTGGAATCAATTGAGTTACGGGTTCATATTCCCCTTGTAATATGCCGTCAATTGGAGGAATATACTCATATACACGACCATTTACAGGAAGTGATACAATTTTATAATTTCCTTTATTAGCCCCCATATAGGTAAATGAAAGTGTATATAATTCTTCTGAGCTATCGGTTGAATATTGATAAATTAATTCTTGACCCGTATTAATTTTTTTATATAAAATTTTGTTTGGATCATATTCGGTTAATACCGCATTCGGTGCATACATTCGGTCTATTTCGTTTCCTGCTTCACGTAAAACTTCTTTTTGTTTATCTGTCAGTTCCTGATTACTAGCTTTGGTATCATTTTCAGAAAATATATTGGCACTAAAAGTAAATCTTTCTGATTGATATTTTCCACCCGTATATAGTAAAAAACGTGTATAAGTGGTGGTATTATAAATATATTCTACTACTATACGACTATTGGACGAAATATAAGTTTTAGAGGTAAAAGTAAGTTCTCCCGTATTATAATTGATCGTATAATCTTGATCTTCGCCCCTTTTTAATAATGCACCGTTCATATAAACTTTTTCTGAGCCAGATAATACAATTATAAAAAGTTCTCCCTGTTTTCCTTTTAATTTATAAGGCCCTTGATTTCCTTCTATTCCGGTAAATTTCATTCGATTAAATTCTCCTCTGGAAAGTGAACCTAAAGCATATAAATCGGTAAATGAATTTGTACGTTTTATTCGTGTTCCAATTTGCATACCCGTAATCTTTCTCGAGAAATTGGCTAAGTAATCTTGGTCTTGAATCAAATCTAAATGTCCCGCTCTTAAGTAAGATTTTTTATTAGACAGCTCAATATAGATTTTATCAAATTCATCCAATCGTTGGGTATATCCGTCGGCTTGTATAGGTATATTATGATCCGATATAGCTGCTTTTATCATAACATCTTTACTTAAATGACCGGAGAGCTCTAAATCCAATGAAGACTGAACGGAAGCACTTTGATTGGTTCCAAAAGTGATTCCTCTAATTAAGGTCCCTGAACTTGTCAAATTTTGAAAAAATTCATTATTTTTCTTTACTTTTTCAGTTATTTCATATAGTTTTACAGGCTTATTAATTCTCACTATTAGTGACGTATCTTTAGAATAAATTATTTTTTCTTTTTTTTCAGGAAATAGGTAATAACAAATTTTTAATTCCTGACCAATCAATAAAGGATCAATTTTTATCGCATTTATTGGCGAATGGTATGAGTATAATTTAGGGTTTATTTCTTCATTATTTTTATTCTTTATGGAAATCGGCTCAGGTATAATCGTTAGAGAATCAAGTACTACTAAGGTGTCCTTTATTACAATTTTTTTACACTTGAAATTTGGATTTTTCCAATCAATATCCTGAGCCTGGATAAATAATCCCAAGCATATAGTAATTAGTATGAATATTGATCTACTTAGCAATTTTATAAATTAACGAATTTATACTTTTTTTTGATATACCCATTAATTGATAAAACTTTATTTTATTCAATAAATTTTACTCACTACAATTTAGTTTACTACTTTTTATAACATTATCTTAATCTTCAACTAAAAAAATCAAAATGACTTTTCAATAATTAAATTGTATTAAATAAATAACGATAAAAAATCTTAATAATCTTCCAACGGTTTAATTTTTGTAATACTATAAATAATAAATGAAATATTTATGTCAAAATTTACCGAAATAATTCAAGGAGATAAAACCGTGTTAATTGATTTTTCCGCAGAGTGGTGTCAACCCTGTAAAATGTTAGCACCAATATTGAAAGAGGTTAAAGAAAAAATTGGTGATAAAGCAACAATTATTAAAATTGATATAGATAAAAATCAAAAATTGGCAAGTGCATATCATATTCAGTCAGTACCCACCCTAATTATTTTTAAAAAAGGAGAAATAAAATGGAGAGAAAGCGGCGTAAGAGCTGCACAAGAAATTATAGATTTATTAAATCAATATTCTTAATAATTCTTAAGTATTTCGTTGATTAAATTGTATTCATACCCTTTTTGTAATAGATAATTATATATTTTTTTCTTTTTTAAATATACTTCAGATTCCCTAATAATATTCCATTTTTTTTCAGTCAACTCCATGAGAGTTGATTTGTAATCTTCCTCGTTAATTTCTTCAATCCCTTTATCTATTAAATTAGTTGGAATTCTCTTTTGCTTTAATCCTTGCTTAATTTTATTCTTCCCCCATTTTTTTTGATAAAATTTCCCTCTAGCATATGATTTAGAAAATCTTTCCTCATTCAAAAAGTTATTTTGTATCAACCATATGAGTATTTCACCCCTCTCATCCTCATTCAAAGTTCTCAATTCTTTCAATTTTTGTTCAACCTCATAATGACTGCGATCCTGATAGACGCAATAATCTGCTAATTTTTTTTTTATTTGGGACAAATCAAGCACGACATCTTATTTAAGTACTAAAATATAAAAAAGTTTCAAAATTTTTTGTATTAAGTTTATTAACCTGATTTTTTAAGTATTTTTATAACAATAATTTTTAAAGCATGAAATCATTTAAGAGCTATTTACATATATTTTTAGTTGTAACTACTTTTTCAATTTCCTATGCGCAAAATAATAATTCTTTTAAGCCTGAAGAAATTACTGAAAAGCAAATCACAACGTTAGATAAAGACCTTATTCTTGACGATTTTCAAAAATTAGAGCTTAAAGAATTCATATTAGAAAAAACTACATATCTAAAAATTGCAATGGATGCAGGCATTGATAATCAAGAGATACGTTTTTTGATAGAAAACAACAACAGGGAAATTGATTTTAAATTAAAAGAAGTGTTATCATCTGAACAGTTTGATAAATATTTAAAACTAAAACGGGAAAATGCGATTAATTCGGATCAGAAAAAAAAGAAAAAAAGAGAAACATCTAAATAAATCTTGCTATCTAATACTATTTTGAGTAAAGTTTAGCATTGATTTCTGTAGGATATTATTTTATATTTTAAAACAAAAAAAGGCGATAAAATCGCCTTTTTTTAACCTTAATTTAATTACATAAAATTTTAAATTTTTGTAATTAAGATTTTATATAGATATACTTAATTATCCAATTTTACACACAGTTTCATAAGCCACATTGCTTATGGAAAGTGATTTTGCTACTATAGGAACTAATGAAATCCAAATTCATTTTATAGGAGGTTATTAACGTTAAGTATTAGGCCATTCATTAACATGTTTACCTGTACCCATTTTAATAGTCCTTGCTGAAATAGTAAACGTTTCAGTTAGAGAATTGGCGCCGAAAGCATCAAAATTTTCTCTGTACTTAACCACATAACCATCTGTAAATGACAATTCTTTCAAAGTATCATCAGAATCTCTTTTTACAAAGATAACTTTACCATCTTTTCTCTCAAAACTATTAGTCATCCATTCGAAGATATCAGATTCTCCTGTTGATTCTACTGTTACTTCAATTCTTCCACCTCTGGTCTGAGAAGATGGACGTCCGGTTGGATCAGTTTCTTGAGCTAAGGAATAATTAACACTCAAAATGTTGTACTTTTTTCCCCCTACTTCTAATTTAGATTTAAAAGACATAATAAAAAAACTAATAATTAATAAAATATATTTATATCACAAATATAATTATATTATATAATCTTATCTCAATTCAACACGTTAATTTATTGTTAAAATACCTATTTGTTATTATTCAATTACCTATAGACTTTTAAATCTCTTGTAATAATTTGTATACGTCTGCAATAAGTTTCCACCTTTGCAAGTAAGGTGTCGATTTCTGCCTTGCTTTTCCATAAGTTTTTTTGGTCTTTTTGGGTTCGATAAGTTCTCGGCAATCAATAAAAAACTTTTATACGACAACTCTCTCCATATGCTATCTCCTCGGAAGATTTTGTTCCATTTTTATAACCATATCAATAGCTTTCTGTTGATAATAATACATATCATGGTTGGACATATCATTAGAATCAATATATTTCTTTTAATTTCCATTTGATTTACAGACTTTTGCTGATATCTAAATTCATTAATAATCGATGTATTTTCTTTTCTAAGTTCTCAATTTTCTCTGAGACAATTGACAATTAAAGAATATTGGTATATCAATAATTATTACTGTTAAAGTATATGAAGATATAAAAAGTATGAAAGAAATCCATCTATCTTTTTTAAATTAATACTTCCATATTATAAATTTTTAATTGTTTTATTTTCCTTCCTTTCCTTAAAGAATATTCCAGTATCTTTCTTTTTTCGATGTAATTGAGTTTATATAATGTGGCAAACAATTGATCTAACGTTCGCATAAAATTTTTACCTTTTTAATAGTTTATCAACTTGCAAATGATTATATCCGGCACTAACCAGATCTGTGAACAGAACTTCAAAATCGTCTTGCGAAATGGATAATCAGGCTTAATAAATTTTGGTGAGCTTAAATATTTTGATTTTAAATAAAAATTTAATATTTATAATGATCTTAATTCAATACCAATTAATTTACCTAAACTTTAAAATACTTATAAACAATCCAGATATAATATTTACAATAAAACATATTATATCATATTTATTATACAAACCAATCAATTTTCTCATATATTTAAAAATTTTAAATGCTATCTTTAAAATTAACTTTATTATATTTTATTTATAATTATAAAATACAAAAAAATGAAAAAGAAATTTCTACTATTTAGAATTTTATTTATTACTATTAATGGATTAGTATTAATTAATAGTTGTAATAACGACAATGATATCAACCCGATATCGAATAAGAAAGAAAGTATTACAACTTTCGAAAAAAAATATATAAGGTATCTTTATCCGGAATCAAATAATGATTCAATTAAATTAATTGGATTCAAAACGGTCTATTTCAACAAAGATGAAGCACAAGAAATTAAGAATGCACAAGAATTATACAAAAAAGAATTAATTGAAATTAACAAATCAATTTATTATGCTGAAGATTATTCTTTTATTCGAGTATATTTCCCCATGAGTGATGCTATAGTAAACTATAATGGAAAAACGTATGAAGCAAGTAATCGAGGAAGCTTTATTACAGATGCGTTTGTAAATTTAAAAACTACTTCTCGGATACAAGTGATTGGAAGAAAAGCATCCGAACACATTACGGGAACAGATTTTAATAATATTGAAGGAAATCAAATATTACTTGCTGAAAAATTAGAAAAAGCAATGAAAGATCATACTACTGAAAATACCTTTGTATTTAATTTAGGAGAAAGAAGCTTTAATCATCACTCCTTAGAAAATAAAACTATAACTGAACGTTCCATTTCCTGTTATCAAAATCATGGAAATTTAAATTGTAGCACGGCTTTCGGTTATAATGGAAAATGTGATAGAGAATTTACAAATTGCATGGATTATAATGGATGGCCTGCAAGATGCTTTGATAAAAGCAAAATTGGCTTTGTTGGTAGTGATTGCCAAAGAGCAATGGCTGCCGGAAAATGTTGGAATGAGATTATGAATCGTAATTAAAAACTTCTATCTATTATAAATCTATTAGTTTACTAAATGATTTTGTTTAGTTAATTTATCAAATTATCAAAAATATTACAGTATAGATAATTTTAGATAAATTATGTGATTATTATTTGTTAAATTAAGTTTTTTAAAAAAATGAATCCGATCATTTATTATTTTCTTTGTCACTTAAATTATCATAGTTAATATTTTCTAACATATTATTTCCAGATTTTATTTTTTTCATTTTTTTATATATTTTCATTCATATATTTAATTCAATAAAAAATCCTTTTAATTATTTGAGTTTTTAATTTCTATAATTCGTTAATTTAGCTAGATTTTTGATATGTCTTAATGAATTTTCTTAAAAACACTATCTTTAGACGCAATAATAATCCTCCCAATTATCAAAATTCCTTATTATCAAACAAAAATTTAGTACATAATAAATAACATTAAGAATCTATTATAACTTTCATATAAAATCATATAATACGTAAATTCATCTAAAACAGCCTTAAGGGTGGTTTAATTTATATAGCTAATTAAAACCAAATCCCCTTTATTAAACATCCTATTTTATTTTATCTTTGTATAGTATTTCTAATGTAAGTTTTTTAATAATTTAAAATTTTTATTTCAAAAAATGTCCAAAAATAGCATAATAAAATGTCTTCAAATAAATTAAAACTTTTAAAATGAAACAATTCCTTTTATTATTACATGAAAACAATGAAAAACTAAGAGAATTATCAGAACAAGAAATGCAGGCATTAGCTGATGCTCATATGAAATGGGCTTCAAAATTAGCAAAAACAGGAAATTTAATTTCAGGGGATGGATTACATGAAAAAGGTGTACTTATTACGGGTAAAGACTGTGTTATTAAAGACGGGCCATACTTGGAATCCAAAGAAATAATTGGAGGCTATTATTTATTACAAAGCGAAAATCTAGAAACTATTATCGAGTTAGCTAAAGAGTGCCCGACACATTATTATGGGGGAACGACAGAAATCCGTCCGATCTTGAATATGGAAGATTATGATTCCTAATTTACCTTTTGAAGATAAAATAAATTACAGAACGTTATACGGAAAGCTTTTTTCTGTATTAGTGATTCGATTTGGTGCTACCCATGTTTCTGAAATTGAAGATGCTATTCAAAATTCTTTTTTGAAGTATCTGAAAATCCGGGAACAAAATAATATACCAAAAAATATAGAAAATTGGCTATTCATGGTAGCTCGTAATGATTTACTAAATATAATAAAACGCAAACAAAAAGAAGATTATAATTTTTCAATAGAACTTACAGAAGATGAAAAAGTAGAACCATATGAAACCGATCTTCGTTTACAAACGATATTATTTATCTCTTCGTTAAACAGCTTATCCACACAATCTAAAATTATTTTTATACTCAAAAATATATTTGGGTTAAGCATGCTTGAAATTCGCGAATCCACTTTAATTAATCAAGAAGCTATTTATAAAAGCATTAACCGAACTAAAAAGAAACTTAATATTGATTTAAATTGCCAAAAAATCGAAATAAATTCAGTTACTGCCAATCAAAATACAATTTCAATTGTTGAAGAAATTCTTTATGCCGTTTTCAATATTGGCTTTGATTCTTTTAATGAAAAGTCTGAAAATATTGTGAATAAAGATTTATGCTTAGAATCATTTGTCTTGACAAGATTATTATATAATAAATTTAATTATACTTCAACCAGTAATTTACTCGCCGTTATATATTTTCACATATCAAGAATTCCTGCAAAAATTGATAACGGGAAATTAATTTCCTTTTTTAATCAAAATCGAGACAAATGGAATAAAGAACTACTTACTATGGCTTTCCATCATATTAAAAAACCCCAAAATAGTAATAAATACTATATTGAAGCAATTATCATCAGCAAGTATATGGCTAAAAAAGATTTTAACTTAAAAGATTGGACTGAAATATCATATTTATATGAAATGATGCTTGAAATCTCGCAATCACCAATACTAAGACTTAATTACTCATTTTGCTTAAGCAAAATTGGAAAAACAGATAAAGCCATGAACATTCTTTCAGAAGTTCAAAATCAACTACCAGATCATCATCTATACTTTTCTTTAGTAAAAGCTATAATAATGAAAGAGTCCAACCCTAAAAAGTCACATGATATAATTCTTACACTTAGTAATAAAATGAACCAAAAAATAAGAAAAGAATATTTAAAAAGTTTTATTTAAAAAAGCAAAATAAATAATTATTACATTGTTTTATATTTATTTTTTTAGAACAAATAAGTTTAAGTATATACTAAAAAATCAAAATTTATATTTTTTTATACTAATTATTTCAATTTATATAGTTTTAGTATTTTATGCTATGTATATTGGAATATTACTCTCCGCCATGTAGATTAAATCTTACAAATGTATTAGAACTAAATAGATAAAAACTAATTAACAACTAAAGTTTATAAGCAAAAAATTACTATCAATTAATTTTCTTAGTTTTAAGTATACAAAACAAAAAAGAGTTACAAATTATGTAACTCTTTTTTTTAGCTCCTCCTGCTGGGCTCGAACCAGCGACCCTCTGATTAACAGTCAGATGCTCTAACCGACTGAGCTAAGGAGGAATTTTGTGAGTGCAAATGTAGAAGAATTTTATATATGCTCCAAATATTTTTTAATCTTTTTTTCATCTTAAATTCTAAGTACATAAGTATCAATGAAAAAAAATTTTATTTTTTTAATATATAGCTCATATAAGATACTTTTTCTAATATAAAATAGTATTTTTGTCTCTGTCTAACTTATATAATTATTATGGACATATCTATATTGCTTGTATTCTTATTGATTTTAGTGCTCTTTATGGGAGGTTTTCTGTTTATGTTAACCCGTTTTTTTCAATCAGAAAGAGAAAGAAGAAGTTTTGAGTTGCGTCTAAAATATTCTGAAAATATTTTACCGAATAAATTACAAGCTTATGAACGTATGACTCTTTTTTTAGAAAGAATACGCCCTTCTTCTTTAATAAGACGAGTAACTCCTACGGATGATAGTAAATCTTATGAATTCACTTTAATAGAAACTATTCAAACAGAATTCGAACACAATTTAGCACAACAACTCTATATAAATCCGAATTCGTGGAAGATTATTTTATCGGCAAAGAATGCAACCCAATTGCTTATAAAAAATACTATTGAAGCTATGAAAGATTCTTCAATACAAGAAATTCAAGAGGAAATCATTAAACAATCGATGGAAGACGCTTCTCCTTCGTCTACGGCAATTTTGTATTTACAAAAAGATATTCAAGACGGAATCTAAAAAATTTTCACTATGAACATCAAATCATTGGCTGAAGAAGAAAGACCCAGAGAAAAATTATTACTGAGAGGAAAACAATCCTTATCAGACGCAGAACTTCTTGCTATAATTTTAGGTAGTGGTTCGAAATCTGAAAGCAGCATTACTCTTGCTCAACGAATTTTATCATCCGTAAATCATAATTGGAATGAATTGGCAAAGCTAACCATACGAGATTTATGCAAATTTAACGGAGTAGGTAAAGTTAAAGCAATTGAAATTATCACTTCTCTTGAAATTGGAAGACGAAAATCCTTACAGCAAGCCTTAAAAAAAGAAAAAATTTCTTCTTCGAAAGATGCCTATAATATTCTTCAACCTATTATTGGTGATTTGATGATAGAGGAATTTTGGGTAATTTATTTAAGCAGATCCAATAAAATATTAAGTAAAGAAAAAATTTCTCAAGGAGGAATAACCGGTACAATGGTTGATAATCGACTAATATTTAAACATGCTATAGAACTTAATGCAGTTTCATTAATCATATCACATAATCATCCTTCAGGAAATATTCAGCCCAGCAATTCTGATATACAAATTACCCATGAAATAAAAAAAGCAGGGAACTTATTAAATATAACTTTGATGGATCATTTAATTGTTACGCAAACCTCTTTTTTCAGTTTTGCCGATGAAAATTTACTGTGAAAGACCACTTTACCTATGATTCTTATATATGTTCCTGAAATCAATGAAAGAATTAAGTATATTTTTACTTTTATTTTCGAACAAATTTTGGGAATTTCTTTCCGGCTTACAGATTGCGCTATTCTCTTCAATAAAGAAACTTTGCCTAAATTTTCTTATTCATTTTCAATAGTAAAAAACGAAATTCATTATTTGGCTTGTAATTTATTATTTGAAACGGATATTAAAACACAAAACCTAGGGGAAGTTTTAAAAGACCCTTTTGCAACTGCATTTTTTTTACTTTCAAGATATGAAGAATATTTGCCATATCAAGAAGATATTCATCATAGATTCTCATACAAAGCATCATCAATTAAAGATAAGATTGATCCGTTAGTTCCATGGATAGATACCTTTGCTTATAAACTATTTGATCAGCTAAAAAAAAACTTTCCTTCACTCAATTATAAAGCTCGGAAGTTTACCTATATAAATACCATAGATATAGATCATGCATGGTTATATAAAAATAAATTTTGGTTAAAAAAATGTAAAGCATTAGGAAAGAATATTTTAACTTTTCGTTGTAAAGATTTTTATCAACAAATTTTAGTTTTATCAGGATTAAAATCTGACCCTTATTACATTTATCCTTATATACAAAAATTAGAAATACCTACCATTTATTTTATTTCTTTTGGATTAGGAAGTCAATGGGATACTAATCATAACCCTAAAAATTCAGCTTACCAAAAATTGATACTACAATTATATAATGAAGATTATACTATTATAGGTCTTCATCCCAGCTATTTTTCCAATAAGGATTTCACAATCTTGAAAAAGGAAAAATTAGCATTGGAAAAACTTGTAAAACAAAAAATTGCTATTTCCAGACAACATTTTATAAAACTTCATTTACCCGAAACTTATGACAACCTGATCCGATTAAATATTATAGCAGATTTTTCCATGGGTTTTCAAGACCATATCGGTTTCAGAGCAGGGACTTGTACCCCTTTTTATTGGTTTGATTTGAAAAATAATCAAGTTACCGAATTAAAAGTTTATCCATTCTGCGTGATGGATGTTACGCTTAAAAATTACATGCAACTATCTATTGAGGAAGCTGAAAA
Source organism: Apibacter sp. B3706 (assembly GCF_011082725.1). Taxonomy (NCBI): domain Bacteria; kingdom Pseudomonadati; phylum Bacteroidota; class Flavobacteriia; order Flavobacteriales; family Weeksellaceae; genus Apibacter; species Apibacter sp. B3706. Next base: position 1,587,299 of record NZ_CP049715.1, read on the forward strand.
TAAGCTACTAAATTTATTGCATGCCGTAAAAAAAGTAAATGGAACTTTTATATCTATTTTCCATAATGACAGCTTATCTAATCATGGAGAATGGAGGCTGTGGAAAAACGTATATGAAAAATTGATTAGTAAAGCCAATGATTTTAAAGTACAATCATAAAACCATCGATAAAACAAAATATTCTGCTTGTTTGGACCAATGCCTCAATTACAGAATTTATGCAGAACTGTGGTATTTAAATATTGTTTCTCCCGATGGTTATGATATTTTGGTTTTAAACGATTATGAAGCAGTGATGCCAATTCCTTATCAGAAAAAATGGGGATTTAAATTAGTTATTCAACCTATTTTTTGCCAACAATTAGGCATATTTTATAAAAAAATCATATCCGCTGAAACCTTTCATCTTTTTATATCTTTCTTAAAAAAATATAAAGTCAGAAGCTATTGCTTTAACGAAGAAAACACCCCATATTTACCTTCCCACTATATAAAGAGAGATAATCAAGTATTGAATTTAGATCGTGAATATTCAACTCTTGTAACTAATTATAATGCAAACAAAAAAAGGGTCCTTAAAAATTGTTTATTATCCAATAGCAAAATTGAAGAAAAATATACAGGTTCAATTGTGTCAGAAAAACCAAGTGATCTGCTCAATCGAATTTTATCAGCTTCACAACTTAATATTTTAAACACTCTTTTAGAAGAGTTAAATCGACAAAAAGTGTTAAAACAATATACCCTTTATAATAAAGATAATGTTCCTACAGTCTATCTATGGCTCATTTTTTCCAAAGGAAGGATTATAAATTTACTGTCAGTAAGAGACAAAAAGTTAGAAATTAAAAATTCGTATGCTTATCTGATAGACTTATTGATTAAAAATTATTCCGATCAAAAATTAATTTTAGATTTTGAAGGTTCTATGATACCGGGAATAGCCCATTTCAATAAAAGTTTCGGAGCAGCGACTAATCATTATTTGTTATACAAAAATTTAAAATGGATGTATAATTTGAGCAGCTTAACTATTTTTAAAACTTCTCGTTAACTTTCCTTTTATTAGTGTATTCATTAACCTATTTTTGATAGAGTTGATTTCTCTGAACTCTAAAATATCACCATAAAAAAATGGTTTGAAATTTCAAACCATTTATTATATTATACTATCTAAAAACTCTTTTATTTAATTGGTATTGGCTAGTAAACCGGCACGTTTAAGTAAGGCCTCCGATTGAGGTCTTCTACCCCGAAAACTTATATATAATTCCATAGGATCTTCAGTCCCGCCTTTACTTAATAAACTTTCAAATTTAGAAGCTGTTTCTTTATCAAAAATTCCTCTTTCTTTAAAGTAATCAAAAGCATCAGCGTCTAAAACTTCAGCCCATTTATAGGAATAATAACCAGCAGCATATCCCCCTTGAAATATATGTGAAAAAGATGTACTTATACATGTATTTTTGATATGAGGATACAATTGGGTTTCTTTAATCTTTTCTACTTCAAAATCTTCAATCCCTTGATCTGATGTCAACTCATCGGTATGATAGGCCATATCCAAAAGACCTAAACCAATTTGTCGAAGAGTTTGATATCCTTGCATAAAGTTGGCAGATGCAACTATTTTATCAATTTTCTCCTCATCCAGCATATCCCCTTTTTGGTAATGAAGGGCAAAAGTTTTTAAAAATTCCTTTTCAAAAACATAGTTTTCCATAAATTGAGACGGTAGTTCAACAAAATCCCAATAAACATTCGTACCAGATAATGATTCAAAGGTTGTATTAGCTAAAATACCGTGTAATGCATGGCCAAATTCATGAAATAACGTGGTAACTTCACTAAATGTCAATAAAGAAGGTATTTCTCCGTTAGGACGTGAAAAATTACAAACTATCGAAATATGCGGCCTGATATTATCACTTAAAGTTTTAAATTGCCCCTTATAAGAAGTCATCCATGCTCCTGCCCTTTTCCCTTCTCTGGGAAAAAAGTCGGTATATAACAATGCCTGATGTTTTCCTTTATCATTGATCACTTCATACACTTTAACTTCCGAATGATATTTTTGTATATCTTCTCTTTCAATAAAAGTCAACCCGTATAATTTTTTAGCTACATCAAATGCGGCATTCAAAACCTGATGCAACGGAAAATAAGGTTTTAGTTCTTCTTCTGAAAATGAAAATTTTTCTTGTCTTAATTTTTCAGCATAATAGGCATGATCATAAGTCATCATTTCTGTTATGCCGTCTCGTGAAGCTATATTTTTTAAGTCTTGAATTTCTTTTTTAGCAAATGGCTTAGCTTTATGTAACAAATCATATAAAAAATCATATACAAGTTTAGGTGCAGAAGCCATTCTTTCTTGTAAAATCAAATCGGCATAAGTTTTAAAACCTAATAATTTAGCTTTCTTGCTCCGTAATTCAACAATTTTATGAATAATATCTTCATTATTATACTCATTATCTTTACATGCTCGTTGCATATAAGCAGTATAAATTTCCTTTCGTAACTCTCGATTTGCAGAATACGTTATAAAAGGCACATAGCTGGGATAATGCAAAGTGAAAACCCAACCTTTCAAATTTCTAGTTTTCGCCTCTTGTTTTGCCATTTCTTTTATAGATTCCGGAATTCCTTCCATATCCATACTTTCGGATATATGAAGAAAATAATCATTGGTTTCCTTTAAAACGTTTTGGCCAAACTTTACGGATAAAATTGCTAATTCATTAGATATTTGTCGGAGATTATTTTTATCCTCAGAGGATAACAAGGCTCCATTTTTTGAGAAATCCTTATACGTTTTATCTAAAAGTCGTACTTCTTCTTGGCTTAATTTTGATTTTAAGGTTGTATCGTAAACGATTTTTATTTTTTCAAATAATTGTTCATTCAGTATGATGTCATTTGCATATTCAGTTAGCATAGGAGATATTTCCTCTGCTAAACTTTGCAAATAATCATTAGTTTCCGCTGAATTTAAATTAAAAAAAGTAGAGGAAATTATGGTAAGTTTTTTTCCAACATTTTCTAAAGCTACTATGGTATTTACAAAATTAGGTGGATCTGTATTTTGAACTATTTCGTTAATTTCGTTCTTAGCATCTTCAATTGCCTGTTCAATCGCTGGTTTAAAATCTTCATGTTTAATGTTTTCGAAAGGAATGCTTTCGTAAGGCGTATTAAATTTTTCCACTAAATTATTACTCATAATTTTTTTGTAAGTATATTCTATCGAATAAAGTTTCCCCTATATACAGTCTATATATTTAATTTATATGTGATTAAAATTATTCAAATTTACTAATATCCATTGATTCTCCAATGGACAAAAAAGTTAACCGTTTTTCTTCGGCTAAGAATAAATGTTTAATCTTATCCTTATTAACTTTTATGGCAGGAAAAGTATCATAATGAGAAGCTATAGCATTTTTTGTTTTAACAAATTTTGCTGCAATAACAGCATCATATCCACCCATCGTATAAGTATTACCAATAGGTAATATAGCCACGTTAATATATCCATAGATAAATGGAAGTAATTTCATGTCTGTAGTAAGAGCAGTATCACCGGCTACATAAATTACTTTTCCATCCATTTTCATCAAGAAACCACAAGCTAAACCGCCATAGGATCCATCGGGAAAAGAGGAACTGTGGGACGCCGATACCATTTTAATTTTACCAAAATCAAATTTCTTAACTCCTCCTATATTCATGGGTATAACATTTAAACCTAATTTTTCATAGTGAGCAGTAATTTCCGGATTAGCCAATATTTGGGAATTATTGTTTTTAGCGATAGTTTCAACATCTAAAATATGATCATAATGGGCGTGAGTCAAAAAAATATAATCTGCTTTAATTCCATTTATATCTATATCTTTTGCTAATTCATTCCCCGAAATAAATGGATCAATTAAGACTGTTGATGATGAGGTTTTAAAACCAAAACATGCATGTCCGTAATATATAATTTCCATGACTTTATCCTTTAATATTTAATGTTCTTCAAATGTAATAAATAATAATTATCTTTGAAAAAAATTAAGCAAAAATCATTATATATGAAAAGACTCTTTCCGATATTATTTTTACTTTTTATTTCAATCGTTACTTATGCACAACAAGTTGAATTTGGAGCCAAAGCCGGAATGGCTTTCGGTTATAAAGGAACTTTAAAGCAAACTGTAACCAATATTAAAGAAAGTAAAGCCACAGATAATATCGGATGGCATGCGGGTTTTTTTAGTCGAATAAAATTTTTGGAATGGTTTATCCAACCCGAGATTTATTTTTCTTCCATGAAAACTAATTTCGATTATAGGAACGATGGTGAATTTACAGCACATTCCAACCGATTGGATATCCCTATTTTGTTTGGATCTAAATTTTTAGAAGTTACCCGATTGTATGCCGGCCCTGTTTTTTCCACTTCTTTAAATGAAGATATTTCCTTAAAAGGAATAAGAAAAACAAAAACAGATGATTTTTCACTTGCCGGTCAAGTAGGAGGAGGTTTTGACTTAGCTAAGCTCACTTTTGATGTGCGTTATGAATTCGGATTTAATAAAAGTCAAACAAATTTTATAAAGAAACGTACCGGTGAAGAATTTAAATTGGAGAAAAGACAAAATTCTCTGGTATTAAGTGTCGGATATAAATTTTAAGGCAAAACGAATTTATTATTTTAGTGCCCATTCTTAGTATGATTAAACTGATATGAAAAAATTATCACTTTTATTATTTTTATCTTTTTTAGCTCTTTCAATTTTTTCATGCAGAGATGATTATAATTATGATTCTGCTTCTAAACCGCTTCGTTTTTCTAAAGATACGGTTATGCTGGATACTGTATTTTCATCGGTTCGTTCAGAAACCTATGTACTTAAAGTTTATAACCAACAAAACGATGATGTTGTAATTCCGAGGATTTATCTTGAAAAAGGCTCGTCTTCTCAATTTAAAATTAATGTAGACGGAACTCCCGGCAATGCAACCAATCAAAATAGCTTTCAAAACATACCTATAAGGTCTAAAGATAGTTTATTCATTTTTATTGAAGTTGCTCCTCAAGCCATTAATGCATCCGAAGCGTTAGCAGATGAAGACTTATTGTTTAGCACCATCGGATCTACACAAAAAGTTAAGTTACTTTCTTTAATTGAAGATGCAGAATTTTACTATTCTAAATCAGGGACTAAAGAAATAGCAAAAGATCTGGCTTGGAACAATACTAAATCCAAAGTTATTTATGGAAATTTAAAAATTACAAATGGTGCCAAATTATCCGTTTTGGAAGGAACCAAAATATACCTTCATAAGAATGCAAATATAATTATTGATTCGGGCAGCGAACTTACTATAGACGGTTCTTTGGAACATGAAGTATTAATTCGGGGAGATCGACACGAAACCAAATACGATTCACTTCCGGGTAATTGGAATCAAATTCATCTTGCTGCCAACGCCTCCGCAACAATTAACCATTTAGTTATAAAAGGGGGTAATAATGCATTTTATTTAGAGGAAAATGCTCATTTGAACATCTTCAATTCCAAAATTTATAATTTTTTATATGGAGGAATCTACTCTGTCGGAGGCAATGTGGAAGGTAAGAATCTTGCCATAAATAATTGTGGTACTTCAGATCTTATAGCAGAATATGGAGGAAACTATGATTTCACTCATTGTACTTTTGCCAATTATTGGAATTTAAATGCTGGTGCAGGATATTCTGCCTACTTATCTAATGCTTATCAGAAATCAGGACAAACAACATACAATTCGCTTACTGCTTCTTTTAAAAATTGTATCTTCTGGGTTAAAAATTATAACAGCTTATATTTAGATAAAAATGAGCATGCCCCTTTTAATTATATTTTTGATACTAATCTGATTAAAAATACTTCCAATAATTTATCTACAGAAACGGACGAACATTTTGTAAATATTATTCTTAATAAAGATCCTCAATTTTATAAAACAGGATATTCGGATTGTTTACTTCTTCTTAACATAGGATCTCCAGCTTTAGGTAAAGGTAAGTTAAGTTATGCAAAAGAGGTTCCTGAAGACATGAACGGTATATCGAGAATTAACGATCCTGCTTTAGGAGCATATCAATGATTTAAAATTATATTTAAATTAGAATTTATAAAATTAATGGAATGGCCGGATTATTTTTCAAAATAATTTTACATGGAAACCTTCTGGAAAATTTAAAAGGCTTAATAAAACTATCGATTAGCTTTTAGATATCTTTAAGTAAAACTCCGCTTTCATGCTTATAAATCATATTTCGTATTTCTAAAGTCTTATCCCAAATATTTTTAATATCTCCTTCCATATCGATCTTGAAGTTTTCAGATCCATATTGATCCAATTTATTGAAAAAATAATTTATCGTAATGTGATTGATATCGATTCCGGGAATATATGCAACCACCATGTCATTTTCTGTTAGTGTTTCTACAATAAGTCCTACTTGTAATAAATAGTATAAAGAATCACTAGTTAATCGGGTGGGTATTTTATAAGTTTCAGATAATTCATCTGCCGTGTAGGGCTTTTCGCCAGCTTCAAATCGTTTTATGATGAGTGTAGTGATCATTAAAAGTATAAAATCCTTATATCTTCTGCTTATGTTGCTAATATCTTTTTCAAAACTAAACTTATTTACATTTTGATAGGAAAAAGATAATTGAACCCCGAACAAGCAAATAAACCAGCTCAATTGCAGCCACAGCATTAACAAAGGCAATGCGGCAAAACTCCCATAAATAGCATTATATTTTGCTATCCAAAATTGTCCGGATATATACAGCATTTGAAAGATTTGAAAACAACTCCCGCTCACTATACCTGCTAAAAAGGCAGCACTAAATTTGACTTTTGTATTAGGAATGTAAATATATATAAATGTAAAAAGTAAGATGATTATAACGTAGGGAATAAACTTTATGATCGGACTAATGACCATACCAATGATATTGATATTGGTGGTTGAGTTCAAAAAAATTGACAATCCGGCATTGCAAATTAAAAATAAAGGAGCTATAAGAATTAAGGCTAAATAATCCGTAAATTGTCGAGAAAACTTCCTTCCTTTTTTAATTCTCCAAATAGTGTTAAAATTATCTTCAATACTTACCAATAAAGTTATAACCGTGTAAAAGAGAATGATTATTCCTAAACCTAAAAATACGCCTCCTTGTGCATAATCAATTGAACCGTCTATAAATTGCATAGCCTTGGAAAGAGCAACTTTCTGTCCCGTAAAATATTGAAACAGTTGTGTTTCCACTAAATTTTGAAAACCAAATCCACGGGCTATAGCAAATAATACTGCCAATAAAGGCACTATAGACAAAAGAGAATTATATGTTAAGGCGGCTGCACGAGTATTGATCTGTGAGCCGTTACTATTTCTAAAAGTTAATAAAAAAGCTTTGGTAATATTGATGAAAAAAGTTTTTATATGAGGACCATCGCTTCCGTTTACCCGCCATATATCATAGGTTAAAAAATGTATAATATTTTTGATTTTTTCCTTTATCTTAGAATACATAAGATATTTTTCAAATTATTATTAAAAGATACAAACATGATACCTACTAGCTTTAAATAAGAAAAAATTTACTTTATAAAAGTTTATTATCCTTAACTCTTATGCTTTATAATTTAAATGAAGAAATTTTTGAGTGGAAGGTGATATTTTGAAACGATCATCTAAACGAAACCCTACCAACCAAATAATTTCTCCTGAATTATTACATAAAACCAATACTTTCTCTTTTTGAAAATTAGATACCTTATGATCCTTTAAAAATTTACTTACCTTCTTTTTACCTAATCCATTAATAGGGTAAAAATAATCCCCTTCCTTCCAATTTCTTAAAACTAAAGGAAATTCAACTTTTTGAAAATCAATACTTTCTCCTTCCTTAAATATAGCTTTATCAACTACACAACAAGTAAATTCAAACGGTTGCTTAAGTATCCACGGAACCGATGGAATTAAAAAATTAACAGTTGAAAATTCCGTTTTACTTCTATTAGCTAACAACAACGTTCCCCTATCCACCCAAGCTTTATACTCTTGTGATTCAAATAAACTTCCTGTATGAGCATTTAAGATATTTTCACAATCTTTTTTATTAGTAAAACCATATTTGGAAAGTAAATGGTAAGACAAAAGAAAATCAGCTTGTAGGAGTTTATCTAATGAGTAAGCCTTCACCCCTGTCTCAACAAAAACTTCTGCTTTTATTTGTAATTCTTGCACCTGTGATTCTAAAAAAGATTGAGTTTCATGTAAAATACTCATACTTTTTTCTACTTGATGTAAAAAAACGGGTGATATATCTTGAAATTCAGGAATAATCTGATGACGAATTTTATTTCTCAAATAATCCAACGTTTGATTCGAAGCATCTTCTCTCCAAGTGATTGAATGATTCCGAGCAAAATTAACGATTTCATTTCGGGTAAAAGGCAATAAAGGTCTTACAATATAATTTGCAATCATTTGCATTCCTGATAGTCCCTTAATGCCTGAACCTCTCAATAGATTTATAAAAAAAGTTTCTACATTATCATTAAGATGGTGTGCGGTAACAAGATAATCAAAAGAGTGCTTTTTTATTAATTCTTGAAAATAATCATACCTTAAGTTCCTGGCAACCATTTCAATAGATTCTCTATTTTTCTTAATTTTTAAGGTATCAAAGGTTTTAACGAAAAGCTCAATATCATGATCATCACAAAAGTCCTTCACCAATTTTTCGTCTAAATCTGAATTCTCCCCTCTTAGCCGAAAATTACAATGAACTACACTAAAACGGTAAGGAGAATTATAAAATAAATGCAACAATACCATACTATCGACTCCTCCACTAACTGCTAATAAATATTTTTTTTCAACAGGTAAGTTACTCAATGAATCCGTTAACCTCATACGTTTTATTTATCCGAAAAAATTGGTAAATATCAGAATTTTAATTTTTAACAAAGATAACTGAAAAAATTTTTGAGTAAAACCTTTCATTAAGCACAATCTTTGCTATCACTATAAATTGTACAATAAAATGCTAAAATAATATAAATACCTAGATTTATTTACTTTAGAATGATTATAAATAACAAAATTATCTATAAAATTAAAAATCTATTATGAAAATTGGTTTATTTATTCCATGTTATATTGATGCTATTTACCCGGAAGTAGGAATAGCAACTTTGGAATTATTAGAAAAATTGGGTTTGGATGTAGAATATCCAATGGAGCAAACATGTTGCGGCCAACCCATGTCCAATGAGGGCGATTACAAAAGTGCAGAAACTGCACAAAAATTATTTATTCAAAATTTTAAGGATTATGAGTACATCGTTGGTCCTGCCGGAAGTTGTGTAAAGCAAGTCCGTTTACATTTTGATAATTTAGAGCAAACCGATGAGGTAAAGCAAGTCAGAAAAAACACCTATGAATTGGTTGAATTTTTACACGACATCCTACAAGTAAAAAGTTTTCCGGGTGTTGAATTCAAACACAAAGTTGCTCTACACAATAGCTGCAGCTCCATCCGAGGATTGGGTATTGCCAAACCTTCGGAAATCATAGGAACTCCCTATAATAAATCTGCTGATTTATTAAAAATGATTGATGGACTGGAAATAGCAGAGATGAGCAGACCGGACGAATGTTGCGGTTTTGGAGGCACTTTTTGTGTAACTGATGAAGTAGTGAGCGGAAAAATGGGTAAAGACAAAATTTCAGATTACGTAACCAGTGGAGCAGAATATGTAGTTTCTCCCGATATGTCTTGCTTAATGCACCAAAAGGGAGTTGCTTTAAAAAATGGCATTACCCATTTACCTTTTCTTCATATTGCCCAAGTTCTTAACGGAGGTCCATTTTAAACTTTGAAAATGAAAAAGAAGATTGTCAACATTGAAAAAAATTCTGCTGATTTTATAAATCAAGATAACATACACGAAAAGGAACACGATAAAAACCTTTGGAATGCCCGAGTAAAAAGAGATCGAATAGCCCAATCCATACCGGAATGGGAAGAACTTAAAGAATTAGCATCTAAAATAAAGGAACACACTTTGTCTCACTTGGACGAATATGTATCTACTTTTGCAGAAAATGCCTCTAAAAGAGGAGCAGTGGTTCACTGGGCTAGAGATGCCCAGGAACATAATGAAATCGTTTACAATATCTTACAAGAAAGAAAAGTAACTGAAATTATAAAAAGCAAATCCATGCTACAAGAAGAGTGTGAAATGACAAGCTTTTTAGAATCCAAGGGAATTGAAGTTACTGAGTCTGATTTGGGCGAAAGAATACAGCAGCTTTCGCATCAACCACCGGCTCATATTGTTATGCCCGCCATTGAAAAAACCACGGAAGATATCGCCCAACTCTTTGCGAAAACCATAGGTACTGATCCTAATGATACGGATCCGCATTCTTTAAATGAAGCGATGAGGAATAATGCCAGACCTAAATTTTTACGAGCAGGGGCAGGAATGACCGGTGCCAATTTCGCGATAGCTGAAACAGGAACTTTTGTTGTCTGCACTAATGAAGGTAATGCGGATATTGGAGCAGCCGTACCTCCTCTTCATATTGCTAGTATAGGTATTGAAAAAATAATTCCAAAGGTGGAAGATTTAGGAATTTTTATACGCCTCTTATCCAGAAGTGCACTGGGAACTCCGGCAACCCAATATACTTCGCATTTCACCGGACCTCGAAAAAATGGAGAACTTCATATTATTATAACTGATAATGGAAGATCTACCCGTTTAGGCATGGAAGATTTTTGGACTTCTCTAAAATGTATCCGTTGCGGTGCATGTATGAATACTTGTCCGGTTTACAGAAGAAGTGGTGGTTTATCTTATGAATCAACCTATTCCGGTCCGATAGGAATTATATTAAGCCCGACTTTCGATCTTGAAAAATATAAAGAGCTTCCGTATCATTCCACTTTATGCGGCTCTTGTTCTGATGTTTGTCCGGTAAAAATTGACATATCCAATCAAATCTACAAATGGAGGAAATTGGTTGTCGACAAAGGATACATGCCTTCAAATCGAAAATATGCGCTGAAAGCAGCCGGTGCTGTTTTAGGTCATCCGCATCTATTTAGAACAACGGAAGCTTTTGCAGAAAAAGCACTGCCCATAGTGCCCGATTTTCTTATATACAGCAGTTTAAATCCATGGACTCAAGAACGTAAAATGTTTTCCATGGCAAAAAATACATTTAGAGATTGGTATATTAAAAACAGAAAAGAAAAAAATGATAAGTACTAAAGAACATATATTAGAAGCTATTCGTAAAAATAAGCCTCAAGGGACCCAATATCCCTATCCTGTAATTCCTTCATTTCCCAAAAGCTCAAAAGATATTGTGGAAGAATTTAAGGAAAATTTAATCTTAAATGCCGGTACTTGCTTCACCATAAATTCCATTGAGGAAGGCGAAAACAAAATTAAAGAATTGCATCCGCAAGCTAAAGTAATTTGTTCTTCTGCCATCGAATTTCCGGGAAATAAAGATTTATCCAAAGTAACTGATCCTCATCAATTGGATGATGTGGATGTTGGAATTATTCGAGCGGAATTTGGTGTTTCAGAAAACGGTATGGTCTGGTTGACAGAAAAAGGTATGATGGTTACTTCGTTAGGTTTTCTTTCTCAACATTTAATTATTTTGTTAAAGCCTCAAGATATAGTTAGAGACATGTATGAAGCGTATTCGAGAATTAATCTTAATGATAACAATTACGGTTGTTTTATGTTAGGTCCTTCTGCTACGGCTGATATAGGAGCTGTTATGGTTCGAGGAGCACAAGGAGCCAGAAGCTTATCGGTATTTTTTATGTAGTTTTATACGTTACCGAAATATAAACAAATGAAAAGTAAAAAAGAGGAGAAAATTAATTTCTCCTCTTTTAAATTCTATCCTATTTTTATTGGATTATAACTTTTCTGTTTACTTCAAAATCATTTCCCATTACTTTTATTATGTAACTTCCTGATTTTTGAATAGTAATCGTCAATAAATCGCTGTTATAGGAATTGACAATGGTTTGTAATAAAATTCCGTTTAAAGAAAAAACCATCACTTTTTTTATTGCGGATTTATAATCGTTGGATTTTATATAAACAGTTCCCGAAGAAAGAGTAGGATAAATTTCTAAAAAATCTCTGGGTTGATATTCAAAACTTTCCACTTTTAAATTATTTCCCCATACCATTTCCACCCACTCGGGATGGTCTATATAGGGATTACGATTTTTTTGTTTACTATAAATAGCTTCATTCATAGCTATTTCTCGATCGCTGACAGGATCCATCACATGCCAAGTCAGCAATATATTTCTAAAGGTATCGGTAAACACTTGATTTTTTGTTCTATTAAACATATCAAAACTCCAAGAACTGATTTCATCTTCATATCGGGTTGCAAAATAAAAGAATGCTCGAGCTATATCGCCCTTAAATTCATCAATGGGTTCAAAAACGACTCCTTTATATCCTTTAGAATACCCTGAATTAGCATTGCTACCCAATTGAGACCCGTTTTTGGATACCCATTTGCTGTTACCTACTCTGCCAAAAGGATAATCGCTTCTCATCGCATTCACTTTTCCGTCCGTTGGCCAAATATGAAAGGCATCAGACAGCATGGGATTTTTTTTATAAAATACAGATTGAGGTATCAGGTGCTCTCTATTATAACAATCTCCTTCTTTAGTATAATTTCCGCACTGATCTACTCCAAACCGATAATTGTAGGGATCCGCACCGTTTGGTATCTCAGAATAAATATCCAAAACAGTTCCGTCGTTTTCATACCATTGATCACCAAAAGCACTCATGGACTTATATAAATTCCACAAACCTTTATATCCAATGGGTACATGTCCCTGTTTGATAATTTCTTTCAAACGTGTTTTTAAGTCATATCCCGTACCGTATGCATCCGCATAATAGTTGAGAGGTATTGACTTATTTTCTATAAACGGTATCTCAGCTTGCTGAGAATAAAAAAAACAAGTGGATAGTACAATCCAAAATAATAAAATTTTCTTCATATTATTTGTAATTTTAGCGTTGGTAATAACTTTGATAAAGTTTTTAACTTTTGTTCAAGTTAAGATAAATATCTCACTAATTATAATTATTTTTTTATATGATACAGGCAAATTTCACCTCATACGAATTACAATTTAAGCGTCCGGCAGGAACTTCTCGCGGAACATTAAATTCTAAGCTAACTTATCTTTTAAAAGTTCAAAATTCAGATACGGAATATGTTGGCGAATGTAGTTTTTTTAGGGGTTTAAGTGCTGATTCCGAAATGGAATATGAGCCTAAACTGCAATGGGTATGTGATCATATCAATGAAGGAAAAGAATTTTTGCTTACGAATTGTCAAGAATTTCCTTCCATACAATTCGGTATTGAACAGATTTTTGCTCAAATTGAAAACAGGAAAGACGGGATGTTTTTTCCTTCTGAATTTACCGAAGGAAAACAAGGAATTAAAATCAACGGATTAATTTGGATGGGAAATTTGGACTTTATGCGTGAGCAAATCCAACAAAAACTTGAACAAAATTATAGTTGTATAAAACTTAAAATTGGTGTTAACTGGCAAGAAGAATATAAAATATTACAAAACTTACGGAATGAATTTTCTGCTTCTCAATTGGAATTGAGAGTGGATGCTAATGGCGGATTTTCTTTTGAGGAAGCAAAAAAGGTATTAGATAAACTGGCTCAACTTGAAATTCATTCCATTGAACAACCTATTAAAGCCGGAAATGAAAATCAAATGGCTGAATTATGCAAATATACTCCCACTCCTATTGCTTTGGACGAAGAATTGATCGGTAAGTTTTATAAAGATCTAAAGGAAAAAACGTTAGAAATTATAAAACCTCAATATATAATTTTAAAACCTTCTTTAATTGGCGGATGGAAAGGATCGGAAGAATGGATTGAAATAGCCGAATCTAAAAATATAGATTGGTGGATCACTTCAGCCTTAGAATCCAATATTGGATTAAATGCTATAGCGCAATGGACTGCTTTATTTCATAAAGATATGCCGCAAGGTTTGGGTACAGGAAGTTTATATACTAATAATTTCCCTTCTAAACTTTCCGTAAGGGGTGAATATCTATTTTATAATCCATAAATTGAAAAAAGTATCCGTTAAATACTTCTGAAATATATAGTTTCATTGATAGTAATCATTATCGTATAAAGATAAAAAATTTCTTATGATTCATCTGAATTTTTCAAAACCTATAGACGTAAATGCAATACCTTGTCAAGAAAAATGGCAAATAGACCTTGTTGATTTTTTAAAAGATTGGTATTCTGCTTCACCCACTATAATCACAAAGACATCCGGTTCCACCGGAACTCCAAAAAATATTGAACTGACTAAAAAAGCTATGGCTGAAAGCGCAAAGATGACGGGTACTTTTTTAAATCTTAAAGCTAATGACAGCGCTCTCCTTTGTATGCCTTCTTCCTATATAGCAGGTAAGATGATGTTAGTAAGAGCTATCGTTTGGAAATTAGATCTTTATTGCATTAAGCCCGTATCTCATCCCCTTGAGAATCTTAACAGAGAATTTACCTTTTCTGCAATGACGCCTATGCAAGTTGAAAATTCATTGGATAAGATTTACCTTATAAAAAAATTGATTGTAGGAGGCGCTCAGCCTTCCGCTCAATTGGTATCCGAATTAAAAAACCAAACTACCGATATTTATGAATCTTTTGGAATGACGGAAACGATATCTCATATTGCACTAAAAAAAATATCGGGTCATGCGGCAAATTCGGCTTTTAAAGTTATGCCCTATACTAAAATTCGTGTGGATGAAAGAGGTTGTTTGTGTATTCTTCCTCCATTTTTGGATGAAGAAATTGTAACTAATGATCTGGTTTCGCTCATTTCTGACAATGAATTTGAATGGAAAGGAAGAATGGACCATGTAATTAATTCCGGAGGAATTAAAATTTTTCCTGAACAAGTCGAAAAACAACTCAAATCTATTATTCAATCTGATTTTATCATTTCATCCGTACAAGATCCTTTACTAGGTAGTAAAGTAGTGATTATTATAGCCGGAAAAAAAGATCTCAATTTGGAAAAACAAATTCTAGATTTCAATTACGAAAATAAATATGAAAAACCTAAAGAGTTTATTTATGTTGAAAGCTTTGCTAAAACTCCTACCGGAAAAATCATCCGAAAAATATAAGCTCTATTTTTATTTCGATTGTTTTTAAAATGATTTTTTATTTCTATTAAGTTTAAATTTTACATTTAAAAAATTAAGGTATAAAAAAAGCCTTATAAATAAATTATAAGGCTTTTTTGTCAAAATATTTGAGTATAATCGTACAATTTCTATTTGATTTTCAAGAACCAACGCATACCTGCAATAATTTGATTTCCATTAATTCCATCTAAACCATTATATATTCCGTTAAAATTGGTTCTGTTATATGCATACATAAGGTGGAATCTAAGGTCTTTAATAGCCGGATCTGTAAATGGATAATATTCAACTGCTGCTTGAACACCTCCATTAATATAGGATGAAGAATTTATTTGATCTCTTCTTTTATTCCATACTCCTTTAATTAAAGGTTTTATCTTTCCTAAATCGTATTTAAAATTAACTGAAACAGAATTGTCTCTAACATGTCTTAATCCTAAATCTTCATTTTGAACGACATCCCCGTAATCCATATCACGATCTCCCATATACCAATCTAATTCAGCTGTAAATTTTTTAAGATTGATTTGGTTACCAATGGTTATCCAGTTATAATATTTGCTCGCATCATGTTGAAAAGCCCCGTATCCATATCGAGTTCTAAATACATTGTTGAAAAGGCTACCTTCCCATAAGAATAAACCTGCTAACGATTTATTTTTATATTTATCGGTAGCAAATTGAGGAGCATCCGAATTTACCACTTCAAAATTTAAGGTTTGTCCTGCTACTCTATAAGCTACATTAACCCCCGTTTTATACGCATCCAGGTCATTATAGGTCATAGTATATAAGTAAACATCAGCAGCATTATAGTCAAATTCAAAAGTACCGAATTGTACTGCTTGTTTACCTACACGGAATGTTAAATTTTTTCCTGCATCAATTTCGAAATATGCTTGATCGGTTGCTGATGAATAGTTATCTCTGTACAATGCGTTTTGAGGGGTATTTAGTCTATGACGTACCCTGTAACGAAACCCGGGAATTATTTCACCTTCAAACCATACTTTTACAGTATTTCCTCTGAAACTGCTTTGATCCGTTTTACTTCCTTTAAAAGTAGCTTGATAATCTACACGAGTATCAAACATAATATTTAACATTTTGTCATCTTTCAATAACTTATCCAGAACGGATTTGAAAGATGGTTCATTGACAGTGTTTTCTCCTGTACTTGGATTGGTTTGCTGTCCGAACATGGACAAACAAAATAAACAATTAGCCGCTATGAGAATTTTTTTCGTAATACTTAATTTCTTCATAAATTTTTAATATTCTGTAAACATTCTTTGTATTTCCTTATAATTATTTGTTTTGGTTAAAGCAAGCATCAACAATACTCTGGATTTATACGGATTTAAGTACCAAGATGCTGTAAATCCATATTTATCGTCATCTACTTCATCATATTGAGCAGTTGGCCCCATTGAAATTCGGGAGGAGCGAACTACTGCAATTCCTTTTTTTACTGCATTTGCAAGTGCATTTTGTAGATCGGTGGTAATGTTTCCGTTACCTACTCCTGCAGTTACTATTCCTCTTACTCCGGCATTAACTGCAGCATCTACAAATAATGACTTAGCGTTGGAATAACTTAAAATTACTTCAACTCTAGGCAGTTTAGTTATGTTAGTTATGTCAAATTCTGAATTTATTGTATGTCTTTTAACAGATTCCCTGGTATAGATGGGTTTACCGTTATACACGATTCCCAAATTCCCATAATTTGGATCTTCAAAAGTTCCTACAGAAAGAGTATGTGTTTTGGTAATATCATCAGCCCCTATAATTTTATCATCCATTACTACCATTACTCCTTTACCTAAAGATTCCGGCGATCCAGCACATGCAACTGCATTGTAAATATTTCTAGGACCGTCTGCACTAATGGCAGTAGATGGACGCATGGAACCTACTAATACTACAGGCTTGTTGCTTTTTACGGTTAAGTTAAGAAAATATGCTGTTTCTTCTTGAGTATCGGTACCGTGGGTAATTACAATTCCGTCTACATCTTTTTGTTTAAGCAATTCATTAACTCTTTTCGATAATTTTAGCCAAACATCGTCATTCATGTCCTGACTTCCGATATTTGCTACTTGCTCTGCTTTAATGTTAGCAATGTCTTTAATGGAAGGAACTGCTTTTAAAAGTTCATCTACTGTAATAGAACCGGCTGTATATGCCTGAGTTACAGAGGATGACCCTTGTCCTGCGATGGTTCCTCCTGTTGCTAAAATGTAAATAGTTGGTTTATACTGTGCGTTAACCGCCATAAAAATAAACAATACAAACAAACTGAACAAATTTTTTAAACTTTTTGTTTTCATAGTTAAATAATTATAATTAATATTTGAATTTATTTTTTTGAATTTTTCCATGCTTCTACGTATTCGTACATTGTTTCGGAAAGCTTTTTTCCTATTGTTTTATAATCATCGTCATCTAAATTAGCTAACGATACTCTTACGGACCATTCCGGACCGGCAAATCCTCCTCCATTTAATAATACTATGGAAGATTTTTCGGCTAATCTGAAAAGTATATCTACGGGTTCAAAATTCTTTTCCAAGAAAGTAACAAAATCTTTATCGTAATTTTTAGATGCCCATTCATGAATATCTATTTCACAATAATAAGATGCTCTTTCCGGATCGGGTTTGATAGGTATATTCATTCCTTCCCAAAGTAGATTAAATCTATGTTTTACTAAATCTGTACATACTTTTTTATAGTGATTTTGCTTATCCAATAATGCAAACGATGCAAACAACATCATTTGTATTTGTTGAGGTAAGGATAATCCTGCAGTATGATTCAATGCAACTTGACGACTGTCTGCTACTAATCGGTCAATAAATTTCAGTTTTTCAGGATATAAAGTCAAACTGGAATATAATTTTGCTGTTTTGGCTTTTTCTTTTTCAGGTATTGCTTTTAGCATTTTATCATAAATATTATCTTCATATAAAGCAATAGCCCCTAAACGCCATCCTGTGGCTCCGAAATATTTTGAGAATGAATAAACACAAAGTGTATTTTGTGGTAATTCGTTCATTAATGAGCTAAATTTGGGAACAAAAGTACCATAAACATCATCCGTCAATATCATTAAATTTGGATTGAGGTTTTTAACTATTTTTATGAGATATTTTCTACTCTTATCGCAAATTTCTACTGAGGTGGGATTACTTGGGTTAACAATGAAAAAGGCTTTGATGGTTTTGTCTCCTAACTTATCTAATTCTTCATCCGGATATTGATAGTTGGAAGTTCCGTCGCTATTTTTTCCTGTACCATGAACGTAAGTTACCTTAAAGTCATACCTTTTTAATTCAGGTATTTCTAAGTAAGGAGTAAAAACGGGAACTCCTAAAGCAATATGATCTCCTTTTCTTAATAAATAGTTTTCCATCAAAGAATCAAAAATATAACACATGGCAGCCGTACCTCCTTCTACGGCAAAAATATCATATTTACCACTTCTTTGCGGATTATTCCCGCACATTTCTTGAATGAGATAATCGTGAACTATGGGTTCTATGTGTTTTAACATCCTTACCGGACTTGGATATTGATCTCCGATAATTCCTTCCGCTAATTCATGCGCCCAACTGTCGCGATCGTATTTATGTTTTTCTATACCATATTTATAGGTATTTTTTAAATGTTCGATACCGGGTTGGTCTTTATTTTTTTCCAAAAATGCTTCAAATCTTTTACCTATTCCTTTTTTTTCGGGTATACCCGCCAATCCTTCGGGTTTATTTAAGGTTCTTTTACATTCTTCTATTCCGAACCTTCCTAAGGTAAAAAATGCTTCTCGAGGAACTGTTGCTATCCAATTGGGATTTCCACGACCTGCATTTAACATGGTTCTGGTTGGTTTAGTTTGTTGATCTGAGGCCAATTTAATCAAATCATTCTTTAACTCAAAAGGGCTTAGTTGTTCTAATTGCTGCTCTTTACGACGAGAGGTTTTTAGTTTAGAAATATCCATTGTTATTTACTTTTTTCTTGTTTTACTGATTTTTAGTGTTCAATGGCTAGCTCATTAACAAAACAATTACTACACCCCATATAATAAGTAGTGTATTACCAACGGCATAAGTAGTGGTATAAGACAGGGCCGGAACTTTACTTTGTAATGTATCTTCCAAGGCTCCCAAAGCAGCAGTTGTAGTTCGGGCTCCTGCACAAGCACCTAAGGTAATGGCAGGATTGAATTTAAATACATATCTTCCCAATAATATACCAATGAACATGGGTACGATACTTACAAATATTCCTGCGATAAATAAGCTTACTCCGGCCGTTTTCAATCCAGAAATAAAATCGGGTCCTGCATTTATTCCCACTACAGCAATAAACATATTTAAACCCAAATTATTCATCAGCCAAACTGAGGGCGAAGGAATGTATCCAAAAGTAGGTCGCAAGGATCGTAACCATCCGAATATAATTCCCATAATTAAAACTCCTCCACTGGCACTTAAACTTAAGGGAATATTTCCGGTACGGATTGATAATGACCCTAATAATCCTCCTAAAAAAATACCCAGTCCTATATAAAGAATATCAGTAACATTAGTGGGTCTTTCCGGATAACCTAAATAGGAAGCAAATTTATCTACGTCTGTTTTCCTGCCTTCTATTTCTACAATATCTCCTCGTTGGATGGTTACATTTTTTAATAATGGAATTGTTGTTTTTCCTCTATGTATTTTTAATATGATTACTCCGTGTCTGTTTTTATTGTATTTTAAGGTATGCAAACATTTTCCAATTATTTCTTTATTGGCAACCATTACCTTCAAACTTTCTACCTTAAAATCCAATAATTCCAAATCTGCTACTTCTTTACCAACCAGATTTTCATCGGATAAAATGGTATCTAACGGGCCATTTAAAACCATTCGATCTCCCCTATTGATAGTAGTATCAGGATTGGGATCTGAAATAATTTCATTGTTGGAAGCTGAACGAATTTGTTCAACATAGACGGGCCATCCTTTGTTTACTAGTAAATTTTCAACCTCTTGAACGGAGCGTTTTTGATTAAAAAATGAACTTCCTGCTTCAATTACTCTAAAAGTTGCTCCATCGTAAGCATATTCTAAACTTGAATCATCATCTTGTATTTCTCCTCCTAGTGATTCTTCATATTTTTTGGTTTGCCCTATAACATCTTTTCCTAAAAGTTTAGGTCCAATGGATGATAAAAACCATGCTGTCCCTGCTGTTCCAAATATATAAGTTACTGCATACGCAACGGGAATGTGATTTATTAATTGTTGTTTTTGAGAAGAGTCTATACTTAACTGATTTATCGTATCGGATGCTACTCCAATTACTGCTGATATGGTATTAGCTCCGGCTAATAATCCTGCTGCATTTCCTACATCAAAACCTGCAATAATTGCGGCAACCCATCCCACTAATAAACAAGATACACATACTAAGGCTGCAAATGCAATTTGCGGCAATCCTTCTTTTTTTAATCCGTGCACAAATTGAGGACCCACACTATATCCAACGGCAAATAAAAATATGAGAAAAAATGCTGATTTTACAGTAGGCGAAATGGAAATACCCAGCTGTCCGATTAATACTCCCATTAAAAGAACGCCCGTAACGGCGCCTAAACTAAATCCTTTAATTTTTATTTGTCCGATTGCAAAACCTAATGCTAAGGTGAGAAAAATAGCTAATTCAGGAGAACCTTGAATAGTTTTTAAAATCCATTCCATATATCTTGTTTTTTAATAAATATTTTTTAGGTTAATTAGAGATAAAAAAAGAAAATAATATTTTTTATCCCATAAAATAACTCTATATAAAATACAATTAATATGCCAACAAAATGAACTTATATTTTTTCACTATTCTTATTTAATGTCTAAAAAATTCTTCCTTAAAAGTATTTATATTAGGTTCAATATTTCAATGAATTTCTTGATAGTATATATAACTAAAAAAGAAAAAGCAATTGATTTCTCAATTGCTTTTCAAGGTTATATTAGTCTTTATACTTATGAGGCCCCAGCATATTTTGCGGGTTCAATATTTCATCTAATTTTTCTTTTGATAAAAGCTTATTTTCGAGCACTAAGTCATAAACACTTAAATTTTTCTCTAAGGCTTCTTTAGCTATCTTGGTGCTGTTTTTGTATCCTATATAGGGATTTAATGCTGTAACAATTCCTATACTGTTTAATACCATATCTTTGCAATGTTGTTCATTAGCTGTTATACCGTCGATACAATTTATACGTAAACAGTCCATTGCGTTCATTAAGATATGAACTGATTCTAACAAGCTGTATGCAATTACAGGTTCCATTACATTTAATTGGAGTTGCCCGGATTCTGCCGCCATAGTTACTGTTAAATCATTTCCAATAACTTTAAAGCAAGTTTGATTCATTGCTTCCGGAATA
Source organism: Apibacter sp. B3706 (assembly GCF_011082725.1). Taxonomy (NCBI): domain Bacteria; kingdom Pseudomonadati; phylum Bacteroidota; class Flavobacteriia; order Flavobacteriales; family Weeksellaceae; genus Apibacter; species Apibacter sp. B3706. The sequence continues at coordinate 1,609,084 of NZ_CP049715.1, forward strand.
ACGGGATTAACTTTTCCCGGCATAATGGAAGATCCCGGTTGCATAGCCGGTAGATTGATTTCGTTCAGTCCACAACGAGGTCCGGATGATAATAGACGTAAATCGTTACAAATTTTTGAAAGCTTGATGGCTACTCTTTTCAAAGCTGACGAGTAAATAACATATGATCCGGTATCCGGGGTTGCTTCAACTAAATTTTTCGCAGATATAAACGGTAATTTTGTTATTTCCGCTAATTTTTTAGCACATAATTCAGCATATCCGGGGATTGCGTTTAATCCGGTTCCGATGGCTGTAGCACCCATATTGATTTCTAAAAATAAATTAGAATTTTGAGTCAACCGGTCCACATCTTCACTTAATGTTTCTGCAAAAGCTTCAAATTCTTGACCTAAAGTCATTGGTACTGCATCTTGCAATTGGGTTCTTCCCATTTTTAAAACATGCATAAATTCTTTTCCTTTGTTGCGGAAAGATTCAATTAATTGTTTTAAATGATCAATTAAGATCATGTTCGAATTAATTGCTGCTAATTTTATAGAAGTTGGATAGGCATCATTAGTAGATTGGGAAAGGTTTACGTGATCGTGAGGAGAACAGTATTGGTATTCTCCTTTTTTATGTCCCATTATTTCTAATGCAATATTGGCTACCACTTCATTTATGTTCATGTTGGTTGAAGTTCCTGCTCCTCCTTGAATTACATCACTTGGAAATTCTTTGTCGTATTTACCGGTTATAATTTCCTGACATGCTTTTACAATTGCATTTTTGATATTTTCATCTAACACTCCTAATTCACAATTAGTTTCTGCTGCCGCCCATTTTACATAAGCTAATGCTTTAATTAATTCCGGATAATTAGATAATTTTATACCTGTTATATGAAAATTGTTTACAGCCCTTTGAGTTTGAATTCCATAATATGCATTTTCAGGAACTTCTAAATCTCCTATCAAATCGTTTTCGACTCTGTACATAATTTTTTATTTATTAATTTTTTTACGGTTGTTTTTTTATTTTTAAAATAGTAAATAAGCTAAACCAAAACCTACACTTACAGCTACAATGGTTGCGATAAATCCCGGTAATTGGAAAGAGTGATTGACTACGTATTTTCCTATACGAGTAGTACCGGTACGATCAAAGTTTATTGCAGCTATTATGGTTGGATAATTTGGAATAAAGAAATATCCATTTACTGCCGGAAACATAGCTATCAAACTAGGGATAGGTATGCCCAGGGAAACCCCTAACGGCATAAGTGCTCGTACGGTTGCTGCTTGACTAAACAGCATGATGGACATAATAAATAAGGCTATTGCAAAGGTCCACGGATATTCTGTAACCATAGTGGTTAACAATCCTTTGAAGAAATCTAAATTTCCACCAAAAAAAGTATCACCCATCCAGGCTATACCAAAAATAGCTATTACTGCTTGCATTCCTGCAGAGAAAATGGAACCGGTTGCTATTTTTTCTACATTGGTTTTAGTGAATAGTAAGATACATCCTGCTGCTGCCAACATAAGTATTTCTATGATATGAGGCATAGCCATTGGTACTCCATTAAAAGTGGGCTTCATTCCGTCTATGGAGCCAAATACCACTATCCCTACAACACTAACCAAAAAGATGATCACAGATAGTTTTGCTCCAAAACTTACTTTATTTTTGCTGCTTTTTTCTTTTATTTCTAATAAGCCTTCGTTTATTCTTTTTTGATATTCAGGATCTTTTTCTAAATCTACTCCTATAAACATTTGTACAATTGCAGCAACTATGACTCCAATTAGAGTGGATGGGACTGATATCATTAAAATATCCGTAAGTCTTAATTCCGGGTTTTTTACCATAATTACGCTAAGTAAAGCTGCCGTAGCTGCTGAAATGGGACTTGCGGTTATGGCTTGTTGTGACGCGATGACCGAAATGCTTAACGGTCTTTCAGGCCTCACCTTTGCATCGGTGGCTACTTCTGATATTATAGGCAACAGTGCATAGGCTATGTGTCCGGTACCTGCAATCATCGTAAAAATATAAGAAACAATAGGGGCTACTATGGTAATGGCAGGAGGATAAGCTCTTAAAAGCTTTTCAGCGATATTTACCATATAGTCTATACCCCCGGATGCTTGTAATGTACTTGCTGCCGTAATTACGGCAACTATCATTAACATGACATCTATGGGTGGATTTTGCGGCTTCAGCTTAAAAACAAAAACTAAAACAGCCAATCCCAGACCTCCGAAAATACCTAATCCTAAACCTCCTTTTCTCGCCCCGATAAATATGGCTGCCATTACAACCATAAATTCCAGCAAAATCATTAAAGTGTTACTCATCTAAAAATTAATTTTATTTAATTTAAACCTAATAATATGTATAATATTTATAACAAATCTTAGTTTTAATTATTTAATATTTGCAAATGTAAACAGATAATTAAGATTTTCATTATTTTTTGTAAGTGATGTTATTTGTATTTTAAAAACAATATAACTACCTTTGTAAGTGAAAAATCTTACTTTTTTGAACATGGAGAAGCTGATTACTACCATCCCTTTTTATGCTATATTAACTGAGGAGGAGAAAATGTTTCTCTCTCAAAATTGTAGTATTGTTGACTTTGATTCCAGAGAAGCTCTTTTTAAACAGGGTAGTTTTGCGGTTAATATATATTTTGTTTTGGAAGGGTATTGTAAAATGACGTACCAATCCGGCAATAAAAGAAAAATTGTTTATATAGCTCGAAAGGGTGAAATTATAGGTAAGGATTATATATTATTGGAACATTATCCTTACAGTACTCACTCGCTTACCGCTTCTAAATTAATGGTTTTTCCTAAAAACTTGTTTCAAAAAATATGTGAATTAAATAAATCATTTTATCTTAAAATCAGCAATAAATTAGAATTTAAACTACGGGAAACCATGGAATGGTTGATTAATCTTAGTTTTAAAAATGTAGAAGGAGCTATGGCAATGTTTATTTTAAAATTTTGTAATAAAAATTTTAAGGACATAAGTTTAACTCGAGCTGAAATTGCTGAAATTATAGGATATTCCAGAGAAAGCATTATTCATACCCTTACAAAATTTGAACAAGAAAAACTGATCAAAACGAAGGGCAAAGACATTATTATAAAAGATATCGAAAAACTGGAAGAAATAATAAAATACGGATAAATTCAGTAATTATTAAAAAACATAAATCAATTCTTGAATTGTTAATTAACAAACAAATCATATCTTTGTATTGATTTTTAAAAATTATTGATGAATTTATTCAAAGAGTATGGCCTATCAGAAGATTTGTTAAAGGCCATAACAGAGTTGGGTTACACTCAACCCACTGAAATCCAAAAGCAAACCATTCCCTATTTATTATCCAAGGAAGAAGACTTAATAGCTTTAGCACAAACCGGTACCGGTAAAACTGCTGCATTTTCATTACCTATATTGGAAATGATAGATCCCTATCAAAAACATGTTCAAGCCTTAATTCTTTGTCCAACTCGTGAACTGTGTTTACAAATTTCTAAAGATATTGCCAGTTATTCAAAATATTTATCCAAAATACGCTCATTGGCAGTATATGGCGGATCCAATATTTCTGAGCAAATCAGAGGTTTGAAAAATAATCCTCAAATTGTAATAGGTACACCGGGAAGGGTTAATGATATGCTTAAAAGGGGGGTTCTAAAAATTAATCAAATTCAATGGTTGATTTTAGACGAAGCAGATGAGATGTTATCTATGGGCTTTAAAGCCGAATTGGAAACAATTCTTAAAGAAACGCCTAAAGACAGACAAACTTTATTATTTTCAGCAACAATGTCTAAACAAGTAGAGGCTATTGCTAAAAATTATATGAAGGGTGCACAAAAAATATCAGCAGGAGGAATTAATGAAGTAAAGAAAAATATTACTCATAAATTCGTAATGGTGCGTGACCGTCAAAAAAATAACGGTTTACGAAGAGTATTGGATGCAAATCCCAATATATATTCAATTATTTTCTGCAGAACGAGAGTGGAAACTCAACATGTTGCAGATTTCTTAATGCACCAAGGATATGCAGCTGATGCTTTGCATGGAGATTTATCACAATCTCAACGAGATATGGTAATGAAAAAATTCCGATTAAAAAATTTACGAATCCTTGTTGCTACGGATGTTGCAGCCAGAGGATTGGATGTAAATGACCTTACTCATGTGATTCATTATTCATTACCTGATGATCCGGAAGTTTTCATTCATAGAAGCGGTAGAACCGGTAGAGCAGGAAAAGACGGAGAATCTATAGCTATTATCCGTCCTAGCGAAATGGTTAAATTTAATCGTATTAAAAAGGAAACTTCTATTAAGGTAGAAGAAATGAAAATTCCTACTAAAGAGGATATTTTAAAAGCGAAAGAACTTTATTTATCGGATAAGCTGCTTAATTCCGATTTTGATTCCGAAGAATTTGAACTTTCCACTATTCCTGATCTATCCAACATTTCTAAAGAAGAACTTTATAAAAGGGTAATGTTCCTTGAATTAAAATCAACTTGGGAATTCTATAAAAACGAGAAAGATATTGCTCCTATTGATAAGAACGAAAGAGCAGCCGAAAGAGGTAAAAAATCTTCCACAAGCCGAAACAGAAAGGATAGAAAAGACTCAAAAGACGGAAATAAAAGAAACAGAAAAAGTAAAAAAGGGAATTTCACTCGTTTTTTCTTTAATTTAGGCAAAAGAGATAATCTTAACAAAGTAACGGTTATTGACTTAATTAATAAAAACACGAAAGGTGCGAGAGCGGATATTGGCGAAATTGATATTAGAGATAAATTTACCTTTTTCGAAGTTGACGCCAATTATACTGATCAATTATTAAAGAAAATTAATCAGTTAAGTTTTAATGGTAAAAATATGTCATTGGAAATAGCTCAGTAGAGAGTTTAGTTGAAATTTCTAAATTGTTTAAATTATTTTAAGCTACCTAAAATATACCATAAATGATGAAACTTATAAAAAAAATTTTTGTCATCCTATTGATATTCATTTCATTTACTGAAATAAATGCACAAATAAATAATCAAAAAGTTGAAAAAATAAAAGTTTACGGTAATTGCAATATGTGCAAGGAAACTATTGAAAAAGCCGGTTATGAAGCAAATATTTCTGCTGTACTATGGGATCCGGGCACTAAAATTGCAACTATAACTTATGATGATACGCAAACATCTTTGAATGCTATTTTGAAGAAAATAGCAAAATCGGGGTATAGCAATGAAAAATATAAGGCTAAAGATTCCGATTATAAAAAATTACCGATATGTTGTCAATATTAAAAAGATAGTAAAAATAGTTTTAAGCGTTCTTTTAGAGAATTTTTTAATTCTCATAATTTAATACATTAATTTATCAATTTAGAGAACTCAATTTTATTGAGCTCTCTTTTTTGTTTTTAATTCTAAATTTACTCTGCAAAAAAAAGGAACTGACTTGAAAAAGCCAATTCCTTATATTAAAAAATTAATTTATTAGTTCAAAAATTTATGAGGCGGTTGCTCTTGGATACCATACCGTACACATAATACCTTCACTTGCTACCTTAGGATGGGCGCAATTTGATTTCTGAAATTTAGAACATTTCAAACAATCATCTTCTCTATGAGGAATCACTTTAAATTCGTATGAATTACAAACTTGATTTTGGCTTACAGCAATTTCTTTAATTGTACATAACTGCCCATTCAAAAAATGCTCACAATTACCACAGCATTTAGCTAACTTTAATTCCATATCAATTATTATTTTATTTAAAAACTTTGATACAAAATTATAAATTAAGATTTAAAGATTTATTCTAAATAACTGATTTAAAGCAATTTATATTTAGAATAAATTAATATAATCGATATAATCATTCTAAATACTCAGGTATTTTTATGAAGTAATTTTTTTACTACAATTTTATCGACCGGTAATGGGATGCTATCTAATGTAATTTGATCTAAAGGCATCCATTCTATTTGATTTATGGACTTTTCTATTATTTGAAGATTGGAAAGATCATTACATTCCACTTTATAGTACACGGTAAGTAATTGACTATCGGGAGTTAATTTAGATTCCAGGAAAAAATCTTGAGTATAGAAATGCTCTTTTACTGTAACTTCTAAATTTAATTCTTCTTTAAATTCTCTAATCAATGTATCCCGAGTTCCTTCTCCCAATTCCAATCCTCCACCGGGCAATTTAAGTAATGGTTTTCCCGCATACATTTCGTGTAGAAACATCAAACAATTATCTTTTATTAAAAGTCCATATACTCTTACATTTAATTTTGTTATCTTTTCCATGCATTAACCATTTCTCGTTTTCCTTTAGGTCCAGTTAATTTTTCTACGTCAAATCCTACATTTTGCATGGCTCTTCTTGCACTTCCTTTACTGGAATAGGTAGTTAGCAATCCTTGTGGTGCCATCCGATCGAAGATTTGCTTAAAAATATCTTCTTCCCAAAGCTCGGGTTGAACTCTTGCTCCAAAAGCATCATAATAAACTACATTTATATCGGAAATAGGTAAATTTCTTAATTCAAGAAAATCTGCCTTAAATTTAATGATAGTAAAATTTTTATTAATTTGAGTTTCCTTCCCCCACTCTGCTTGATGTAACGATTGATAATATTCTTCTGCTTTTTCTTTATTTAGTAAAGTCCCGTATTGTAACTCTTTAATTTCTTCATGTGTTAGAGGATATTTTTCCAACGTATAATATCGAACAGTCAAATCCTTTTCTATTGCTTTATATAATGTTAAAAAGGCATTTAAACCCGTTCCAAAACCCATTTCCAAAATGGAAATCTCAGAAATTTTTAATTGATCTAATCCATGAGATATAAATACATGTTCTGCTTCTTGCATGATACCATGACGGGAATGATAAGTCTCATTCCATTCAGGAATATGTAAGGTTTTAGTACCTTCGGATGTGGTAATAATGGTTCTTTCTAACATAAAACGTAAATCCATTCAAAATTACAACTCTTTTTAATCTATCAAATGATTTATTTATTAATTTTGAAATGTTCAATAAACAATTTTAGCAAGTTAAGTAATGAAAATAAATAAAATAGCAAACTCCAGATTAGATACAATCGATCCTAATGACTCCCCTTTTGGAGCCAACATATCTGATCATATGCTCATATGTGAATACGAAAACGGTAAATGGGGAGAACCGATTATTATGCCATATGGTTCGATGAACTATTCTCCTGCCTTGATGGCTCTTCATTATGGCCAAGCCATCTTTGAAGGAATGAAAGCATATAAGGATAAAAATAATGAGGTTTTTTTATTCCGACCTGAAAAAAACTTTGAAAGATTTAATAAATCTGCGGAACGTTTAGCTATGCCGCAAATACCTAAAGAAATTTTTCTTGATGGACTTTATGCTTTAATTGATTTGGATCGGGGTTGGATTCCTACTAAACCGGGTATTTCACTATATATTCGTCCGGTTATGTTTGCTTCTGAAGAAATGTTTTCAGCAAGGATATCTAAAAAATATACTTTTGCTATTATGACTTCTCCTGCCGGACTTTATTATGATAAGCCCTTAAAAATTAAAATTGAAGACTATTATACTCGTGCAGTAGACGGAGGGGTTGGATTTACTAAATGCGCCGGTAATTACGGGGCTTCTTTTTATCCTACATTTCTAGCTAATCAAAATGGTTTTGATCAGGTAATTTGGACCGATAGTAAAAATCACAGGTATTTTGAGGAATCCGGAACTATGAATGTTATGGTAAGAATCGGAAACACTATTTACACCCCCCCTACTTCCACAACGATTTTAAGCGGTATTACCAGAGACAGCTTAGTACATTTAGCCAAATATCACAATCTGGATATTAAGGAAGAACGGATATCTGTTGACGACATTGTAAATGCATATCAAGAAGGTAATCTAAAAGAAATATTCGGTTGTGGTACTGCCGTGGTAATTTCAAGGTATTCTCATTTGGGCTATCAAGATTCTATCATGGAATTGCCTCAATTATCGGATGAAGAAAGTTATGCCGTTTTTCTTAAAAAACAGTTAGTGGGTATACAAACTAATGAAATTGATGATCCTTTTGGATGGAGATATAAAATTTAAAATTATAATTATTTATAACCAAAAAATATTTTTTTGCTAACTTCTGGAACAGTCTGTGATTCAGAAGTTTTTTATTACCTATGTATAAACCTATGAATCATTTTAACATAAAATCAATATTTAGTAAATAATGAAAGTTAATTCCATAAAAAACATCCAATTTATATTCATAGGTATTTTATTCATATTCAATATTTTTCAATCGGTAACACTTCCTTTAATTGATGATGAGGCTTATTATTGGGTTTGGTCGAATCATTTGGATTTTGGTTATTACGATCATCCTCCTATGATTGCTTTATTTATCAAGGCGGGATATTTATTTTTCAAAGGAACTTTGGGGGTTCGATTTGTATCGATTATATCTTGGACAGTCGTTTATTGTATTTGGTTGTTGATTCTTAAACCTAAAACGTTAAAAGAAAATTATTTATTTATAGGACTTTTTGGATCTGTCGGATTTTATCAAACGTTAGGATTTATATCTACTCCCGACACTCCTTTGCTTTTATTCACTTCTTTATTTTTATGGAGGTGGAAATCATTTAGTGAGAAAAATAATCCACTAAATGCTTTACTTTTGGGCTTATCCATGGCACTTACCATGTATTCTAAATATCAGGGAGCATTATTGATTATTCTAACTTTTATTCCTTTTCTCCCTTCTTTATTAAAAAATAAATGGTTTTACTTCAGTTTGTTGTTTTCTTTGCTTTTATATATTCCTCATTTATATTGGCAGTATGATCACGATTGGGCATCTATAAAATATCATCTTTTTGAAAGGAGCAAACAAAAAGCTGTGACTTATCCATTCCTCAAATGGATACTTGGTATACTTATATTAGGTAACCCTTTGCTTCTCTATTTTTACGGTAAAAGTATTTTCAAACGTTTAGATGGAAATAAACCATGGATAAGATCTTTACAATGGATTAGCTTGGGTGGAATCCTTTTTTTTAGTTTATTTTCATTTAGCAGAGTAATTCAACCGCAATGGAACTTAATTATTTATATTGCGCTCATTCCTTTAACTTATTTAACGTTTAAAGAAAAAAACAATGTTTGGATCACCGGACTTTCTTTTACTTATATTTTACTTTTGTTTATTGTGAGAATATCATTATTCTTTCCCGCTGTCATACATAAAAGTCCCATGTATAAATTGAAGCAATTTGTTTTAAATGCTAAAGAAGTAACGGAGGGTATAGCGGTTTTTGAACGCTATCAAAAAGCGGCTGCATACAATTTTTATACACAACAACCTTCTTGTTGTTTACAAGTTTATACTCATAGATATTCTCAATACGATATTTGGAATTCCGAACAAAAAATTCAAGGGAAAATGATTACATTTTTTGGGGTGGAAGAATTATCTCCCGTTTACCTTGTTGATGAGGATGGAAAAAACGAATATTATAAAACTGTAGATAAATTTTATTCTTACTCTCAAATAAAATGTGAAGTTCAGCCCACTACTATTTCTTCCGAAGAAGAATCACAAACACTCGATGTTAAGTGGATAAATCCCTATAATAAAGACATTAGTTTAGGTGATGATCCCCCTCAAGAACTAGCATTTTTATTTTTTAATGCTAAAACTTTTGAACCACAAAATATAATTTCAATTAATAAAAAATTTATTCTTCCGCCTAAAAGCTCTACAGACCAAACTTTATTTATTGATGTTTCTCAAATTCCTCCCGGTACTTATAAAGTCTATCTGATTTTAAAACCCTATAATTTATTTGGAAAAATTATCTCTAATGAAATGAGCCTCCATATTCCTTAATTTTTTAGTATTTTTGATAAAATATTATATGGTACTTATTCAAAATATACATAAATCTTTTGGTTCCCTTGAAGTTTTAAAAGGTGTTTCTCTCCATATAAAAAAAGGTGAAATAGTTACCATCGTGGGAGAATCCGGTGCAGGTAAATCAACTCTTTTGCAAATCATTGGTACTTTAGACAAACCGTCAAATCCGGAAAGATATCACAGCATTATTGAAATTGATAATTTACCCATTACTCAATTGAGAGATAAGGAACTTTCTTTATTTAGAAACCAGAATATTGGATTTATTTTTCAATTTCATCAGTTATTACCTGAATTTACTGCACTGGAAAACGTGATGTTACCCGGAATGATTGCCGGAAAATCTAAATCTAAATTAGTTAATAAAGCAAAGGAATTATTAAGTTACCTGAAATTATCTCACCGCTTGGAGCATAAACCCGGTGAACTTTCCGGTGGTGAACAGCAAAGGGTTTCCGTTGCCAGGGCATTAATGAATAATCCTAAAATTATTTTAGCGGATGAGCCATCAGGAAATCTTGATTCCGCGAATGCTGAAGATTTACATCAATTATTTTATCAATTAAGAAAAGAATTTAATCAGACTTTTATAATTGTGACGCATAACTCTCATTTAGCTTCTATGGCAGATAGAAGTTTACTTATGAAAGACGGGATAATAGCCAATGTTTAATTGTAAAATAGTAAATTAACCGAATAGATTCAACCATATCAATTTATAACATTTTATTTAACTTTTTCTTTAAAAAAATTTTCAAATAAGATAGTACGCAGAGTGTCTGTATTTTTGATTCCCTGCTTTAATCCAATTAAAAAACTTATTTTAACTATATTCCAATAAAAAAAGCATCAAAAAATAGTTTTCTGATGCTTTTTCATTTTTAAAATTTTACTTATAACATAACTATTCCTTCAATGGAACTTGCTTCTTTATAATATTCAATAACTGAAATTGAATCCGTTACATACATAGTGATGGTTATGCTTGTATATTTACCGTTTTTACTTTCTTTCATTGAAAATGAAGCTCCGCTATGATCAAAAATTTTATGCAATTGAGCCACTTTCTTGCTTTCCGTTGGAATTATAAACTTAAACATATAATTCCCCGGAAATGTATGTTCTTTGTCTAACTGTTCTTTAAATCTTGAATAAAAATCTTCAGGATTTTCGCCTTTATTGGCAAATATTTTTATATTGTCATTCCTATTCATGGTTACCCTTAAATCAAATCTAAAGCCAAATAAAATTTATGACAAAATAGCATGTTGAAAATTATTTTAGTTATTTATCATACAATTTATTATATAAATTGATGTACTTTTCTTTAATAAATTTTCTTTTTAATTTTAAGGTAGGGGTTAATTCTCCTCCATCTACCGACCATACATTGGGGGTTAGCTCAATTTTTTTAATTTGCTCCCATTTCCCTAAATTTTTATTTACCTTTTCAACATCTTGCATGATTCTATCTTTAATTATCTTATTATTGACAATTTCTTCTGGCGAAGCAGTAGAATTTAATGGTAAATGTTTATAACTAATATATTTAGAAATAAAATCAAAATCAGGCTGTATAAGCGCACAAGGCATTTTTTCTCCGTCACCAACTACCATGGCTTCTCCTATAAACCGTGATTGCTTAAGGTTATTTTCAGTTACTTGAGGAATAATATATTTTCCTCCGGAGGTTTTAAATATTTCTTTTTTTCGATCGGTAATTTTCAAGAATCCATCTTTCATATAACCTATATCTCCTGTCTTAAGCCAACCGTCTTCCGTAAATATTTCTTTGGTTTTTTCTTCATCTTTATAGTACCCTAAGAAAACATTCGGCCCTTTGGTTAGTATTTCTCCGTCCTCTGCAATTTTAACCTCATATCCGTCTAATAAAGGCCCCACCGTTCCTAATCGGTAGACTTCATCATTTATACCGTTTACTGAAATAACCGGAGACGTTTCTGTCATTCCATATCCTTCCGTAACGAGCAACCCCGCGGCAGAGAATACTCTACAAAGATTTTCAGATAGCGCGGCACTTCCACATATCATTAACTGAAGATTATTACCTACTGCTTCTCTCCACTTTTTAAATACTAAAGCATCTGCTATTTTATGAGAAAGGCCGGTCGGTTTGAAGGGTTGATATTTTTTAGCTACATTGAGTGCCCATAAGAAGATTTGTTTTTTAATCCAACCGGAAGAAGTTCCTTTGTTATATATGGATGCATACAATTTTTCAATTACTCTCGGAACCACTAGAATCACATCGGGTTTAACTTCTTGAAAGTTTGAAGCTAATTTATCTATACCTTCTGCAAAATATATCCCATAACATTTATACATAAAAACATAGACTACCATTCTTTCTAATATATGACTGATGGGAAGAATACTTAAAATTCTAAATTTCTCATCATTTTTCATTAAAAATCTGGTATGGCATCCCATTACATTGGATAGTACATTTCCATGTGAGAGCATAACGCCTTTGGGTCTTCCTGTAGTTCCGGAAGTATAAATTAACGTCATCCATGTATCGGGTTTTATAGTATTTTTTAAGGTTTCAACATCTTGTTGATTGGATTCCTCTTCACCCTTTTCTTTAATTTCCGACCAATGGGGAACTCCTTCTATCTCATCGAAGGTAAAAATATTTGAAAGCGAAGGGCAATTTTCCTTTATATTTTGTACTTTATCATATAACTTTTTGTCAGAAATCAGACAAAATTTAGCTTCACTGTTGTTGAGTATAAATGTTAAATCGTCATCGCTCATGGTTGGATATATAGGAACACTTACCGCTCCTATTTGTTGTATGGCAAAATCCATAATCATCCATTCTGTTCTGTTTACTGACGTAATTAAAGCTATTCTGTCTTCAGGTTTAATTCCATATTTTAAAAGACCTCTACTAACTTGGTTAACCTGATCTATAAGCGATTTTGTTGATATTCCTTCCCAAACTCCATTTTTTTTTGATGATAAGGAAACTTCAATCGGCCTATTTTCTAATTGATAATATAAAATGTCAAATAGCCTAGCGACTTTCATTATGTATTCATTTTAAAGCGCGAAAAATACAAAAAAATAATATATTAGCAAAAATCTTCTTTTTTCTTGATTTGTTAATTAGAAATAAAAAATCAAGTTTTCTATCTTATGTAAATGAAAACTGACTAAAACTTATTAATTAGAAATAATCAGTTTTCATAATTTAACTTTTTTTAAAATTCAATATTTTTATTTACCATTGGAATAAAGGCCTAGAATCCATTAAAGCATTGACTTCTTTTTTTACTTTATTTATCACCTTTTCGTTTTCCGAATCTGCGATAACTTCATTTATAAAATCCGCTATTTTTATCATATCGTCTTCTTTGAGCCCTCTTGTGGTTACTGCTGCAGTTCCCAATCGAATACCTGAAGTTACAAAAGGACTCCTGTCATCGTAAGGAATCATATTTTTATTACATGTTATGTCTGCTTTTTCTAATACTTTTTCGGCAGCTTTACCTGTAATATTTTTATTGTGTAAATCAATTAGCATAAGATGGTTATCAGTTCCTCCTGAAATTATAGTAAAATCTCTTTCTATCAATGCTTGAGATAAAGCTTCGGCATTTTTAACGACTTGATGGGTATAAGCAAGGTATCCATCACTTAATGCTTCAATGAAAGTTATCGCTTTTGCTGCTATTATATGCTCTAAAGGTCCGCCCTGAGTTCCCGGAAAAACAGCTCCATCTAGCACTTGTGACATCATCTTTATCTCTCCTTTAGGCGTTTTATGTCCGAAGGGATTTTCAAAATCCTTACCTAACATAATCATTCCTCCTCGTGTACCTCGTAATGTTTTATGAGTTGTAGTGGTAACTATATCACAATAAGGTAAAGGATCACTTAAAATTCCTTTAGCTATTAATCCTGCAGGATGTGAAATATCAGCCATCAATATTGCTCCTATTTCATCAGCTATTTCTCTAAATTTTCGATAATCAAAATCTCTGGAATAGGCTGATGCTCCCACTATGATCATTTTAGGCTTTTCTTTCCCGGCTGTTTCAATCATATCTTCATAGTTGATGCGCCCATCATCTTTATTTACTTTATAAAAAACCGGGTTGTAATTTATTCCTGAAAAATTAACGGGAGAACCGTGAGTTAGATGTCCGCCATGGGCTAAGTCTAATCCCATTACTTTGTCACCGGGTTTTAAACAGGCTAGAAATACGGCTGCATTTGCCTGTGCTCCGGAATGCGGCTGAACGTTTACATAAGAAGCTCCAAATAACTTTTTAGCACTTTCTATGGCGATTTCTTCTATTTGGTCTATTACTTCACATCCTCCATAATATCTCCTTCCCGGATATCCTTCTGCATATTTATTTGTTAATACAGATCCGGCGGCTTTCATTACTTCGTCGCTGACAAAATTTTCCGAGGCTATCAATTCAAGCCCTTTGGTTTGTCTTTGTTTTTCTTTTTCGATCAGTTCGAATATTGTTTTACTTTCCATAACATAGTTTACTTTATTTTCTATATGATTTTTCCCAATTCCATGCATCTTTAACCATATCTTCTAAAGAATACTTGGCTTTCCATTTTAATATTTGATTGGCTTTATCGCAACCGGCATAGATGCTTTCTACGTCTCCATTTCTTCTGCCTCCTATAACATAAGGTACTTTAACCTTATTAACCGCTTCAAAGGTATTTATTATTTCTAAAACAGAATTACCAAGCCCTGTTCCTATATTAAATACATCATGCGACAAATCTCCTTTATCTGCCAGTAAATACTCACAAGCATTTACATGAGCTTTCGCAAGATCAACCACATGAATATAGTCTCTTATGCATGTTCCATCGGCGGTGTTATAGTCATTACCAAATACTGTCAATTCTTTTCTAATTCCAAATGCTGTTTGTGTAATAAATGGCATTAAATTACTGGGAATTCCTTTCGGCAATTCTCCAATTAAGGAAGATGAATGGGCTCCTACCGGATTAAAATATCGTAAAGAAAGTGCTTGTAAGCTACCCGTTGCCGAAACTTTTTCTATTATATCTTCCGCCATTTGCTTGGTACTTCCGTAAGAAGATAGGGATTTTTGAATTGGAGAGGTTTCTGTAACAGGTAATTTTTCGGGCTGTCCATATACGGTTGCAGAGGATGAAAAGACCAATTTTCTTACCTTAAATTCATTCATAACTTCCAATAGGTTCATAAGAGATATTAAATTTGAACGGTAATAGGTAAGAGGGATTTTCATAGATTCTCCTACTGATTTTTTAGCTGCAAAATGTATACAGGCAGAAATATCGTTATTATCCGTAAATACTTGATGTAATTTATTATAATCACCTATATCGTATGAATAGAATTTGGGTTTACATCCCGTAATTTTTTCTATTCTTTCTAATATAAATAATTCTGAATTACTCAAATCATCTATAATTATCGGTTCAAATCCTGATTGAATCAATTCAACTACCGTATGAGAACCTATAAATCCTAAGCCCCCAGTAATTATGATTTTAGTTTTATTCATAAGTCATGAAATTTATCTAAATATTTATTTATAATTCTTCACTCTTTTTATCCTGCTTTTATATATTACATCCGTAAGCATAGGTACTTCTTCCACTTCTACGTTATAAGTATCTAAGCCTAAAGCAGCGGTATCAGATATTCCTATATATTTGACCATGTTATAAAAGCGTAAGATAAACCTTTCTTTTAATGAAAACAAATATTCTTGATTGAAAACTCTATCTATAAGGATATATTTAAAATCTGCAGGAATATCATATTTTTTCAAAGATGGATAATTGCTTGACAAATCTATTTTTCCTGAGATTTTTAAATCTTCAAGCACTTGGCTAAAATAAATATTTATTAAAGGAACTACTTTGAATCCTAATTTAAAATTAACTTTGTATAAGGTATTGGGTATTAATTCTAATACATCATATTCAAACGTATAAGGGTTTGTATCATTTTCTACTCTAAGGAACCAATAGTAATCTGCTCTTTTAGGGTTTTTATTGACTATGGAAAATAAAATTTTTGCTTCTATTTCTTCTGATTTACCTGCTCTACTTATATATACTAAATGGGTTGAATATTTCGATATGTCTGTATCGGTTTTCATATCTTGTATAATAGGCAGATAAGGTTTTATATTCACATATTGTACGTATTTATTTTTCAATTTACGTCCGTTATACCAAATGTACATAGAGAAAGCAATCAATCCGGCTAACATCATGGTAATCCATCCGCCTTCTTCAAATTTCAACGCATTGGCATAGAAAAATCCTCCTTCAATAATAAAATATATGATTGCAAATAATAAAATAAAAAATATATTTACTTTTTTGCTATATAAATAGAAAAGTAATAAAATGGTTGTCATCAGCATAGTGATGGTAATTGCCAAACCATAGGCCGCCTCCATTTTAGAAGATTCTTTAAAATAAAATACAACAAAAATACAGGATATGAGTAATCCCCAATTTATGGCCGGAACATACATTTGACCTTTTTCATGGGTGGGATATTCAATTTTTTGCCTAGGCCAAAAGTCCAACGACATAGCCTCGCTAAATATAGTATAAGATCCTGTTATTAAGGCCTGACTTGCTATAACCGCTGCCAAGGTAGCCATTCCTACTCCAATGATTACAAAGTTATCGGGCATCATCATAAAAAATGGATTTCCTCCACTAGCTGCTTCTACAGGATGTGACAGAATCCATGCACCTTGTCCGAGATAGTTTATGATTAAACAAATTTTTACAAAGCCCCAACTTATCCTGATGTTTTTAATTCCACAATGTCCCAAATCGGAATATAATGCTTCGGCTCCGGTGGTACACAGAAATACAGCACCCATAATTAGTAAAATCATATGTTTAGCTTCTAATGCAGTTTCTGCACTGTCTCTCACAATAAGCATTAACTTAACAGCATAATAGGGATTTATGGCTTTTATTACATATAAATTAGGTATAAATTGAATAGCACCGAGTAGTAACAACATAATAAACCAGAGGGTCATGATCGGTCCGTAAAATTTACCTATGGATTGGGTTCCAAATTGTTGGACTACAAAAAGAACTATAAGTATAAATATGGTAATGGGTATAACTTCTGTATTGGGATTATAACTTTTAAGTCCTTCAACTGCCGACATAATGGTCATTGAAGGAGTAATTACCCCATCAGAAACTAACGTTGCGGCTCCTAAAATGGCTACTATATACAGCCATTTATTCTTCATCTTTTTGACCAGTGAATACAACGCTAGAATTCCACCTTCTCCATTATTATCAGCTCGTAACGCTATTACCACATACTTGAGGGTTGTTTGCAATGTTAACGTCCAAATAATGCAAGATAAAGCCCCTATGATAAAATCTTCTGAAATATGATCTGTGTGATTGGCGGCAACTATGGCTCTCATTACATATAATGGAGAGGTTCCTATATCACCAAAAACTATCCCGATGGTAACTACTAAACCTATAAAAGTAAGTTTGGATTTCTTAGAATCAATCTGCTGCACAATTAGTTATTTTAATTTACTACTAATTTGCAAAGTTATATTTTTTTTAAGTTAAATTTTTTTTTATACTGTTAATTTAATTAAAATAGAACCGGAAATTTAGCTCATTAATTTAACTTCAATGTTGCCAGTACCGGATAATGATCAGAAATAGTAATTGTTTTATCTACATAACATTGCATCGGCGTAAAGCTATTACTTGCAAATATATAATCAATTCTAATGGGATAATAATAATCATAAAAAGTCCAACCTAAACCTTTCCCACTTTCTTCAAAAACATCTGTCAAATCTTTTTTCAAGGTAAAATATTCATACGATAAGGGTACCGAATTCAAATCTCCACAGACAAGTACGGGATAGGGCGATTCTTTTATATATTTTGAAAGTAAATCTATTTGAACTTGATGTTTTTGAAAACCTTTTATTAATTTTTCCGTTATCAGTTCCAAATTAGCTTCAAAATGTTTTAGGCTGTTGGCTTTGAATAAATTTTTAGAAAGATTCATAGGTTCTAAATATATGCTGAAACATCTTATTATATCCTGATCTTTCTGTATATCTACCATGCATGCAAATCCATTACCCGGCAGTATTATTTTTTGTTCATTTATAATGGGATATTTTGATGATATGCCAATTAAATCAAAGGCTGCATTATAGCGTTCAGCTAAAAATATTTCTTTTGATCTCCACTGTCTGGTATAGATTTCGTGAAAAAATGCAATGTCAATATCTTTTTGATGAATATAGTTTTCCAGGGATCGTAAGTCTTTATTATCGTTTGCATATCTAATATTATAAGTTAAAATTTTAAGTTCATTATTCCGAATCGGTTGATTATTCAATTCCCCAAAATGAACGTATTTTTTTATAGGAAACAGTAAAAAAAGGGTGATAATAAAGAAGGGTACAAAAATTAATTGTCTTTTAATAAGCCAAAATATAGTGAACAAACAATAAATAGCAATTAGTATGGGATATATAAGAGCCAGTAAGCCTAAATATGGAAATGTCTTGGGTTCAATAAATTTGTTAAAATAAGTCAGACACAGTAAAATAGTTATACTAAGATGTATTATAAGAAATAGATAATCTAATTTGCTCTTTTTTATAAACATCATATTCTGAAATATTTCATTTGTAAGAATTAAATAAAAACTCTTTTTCCTGTTTCGTCAAACTATCATATCCGCTTTTTGAAATTTTATCCAATATAGTATCGATCTGTTTTTGTTTCTTTACTTTGTTATAATTAAATTCTTCATCAGATAAAGGTCTGGAGTGATGCGATGTATATTGCTTTTTATCGTTTTTTTCAATTTTAAATTTAGGTTTATCTAGTTTTTTAAAATAAGATCCGATATGGCTGACAATCTTCTTAAAATTGGGAAAAGGAAATACTAGAAAATCATTTCCTTTTTGGAAAGACTTCATATAAAAAAATCCAAAACTTGCAGCTGCTATTCTTGCTATAAATACTCCGATAAGTTCATTATAGTTGAGCAAATAAATAACATCAAAAAGCACAAACACTATTCCAACAACATAAAGAGGTAGTTGATAGGGTATGGGAAATAGGGATATTTGCATTTTTGGATTGTATGAAATTATTGCAAATAAGCAACTATAAACACCCAACATTCCACCTTCTAAAAGTCTATATTCCTGATCGGCAATTACATTTGTAAGTAAAAAAGCTATACAACCGATTAAATTGCCATAAATGAAAAATTTTAAAAAACTTGATCCGCTAAAATATATTCTGAAAATTTTTTCCACGAAATAAATAATCATTGCGGCAATTAATAAATCCCAAAGATTAGTATAGATAAATGGAAAGGTTATAATAGTCCAAATAAATGGAAGAAAATTATTTACAGAAACCAAAACATATGAAGTTATTGAAAAATCAAACGTTTTAATTAATAAAAAGTTTAAAATCCAATAAAAAAATGAAAACAACACAGAGATGAAAATAAGTTTAACTCCTTCTGTTCCATTTTTATAATAATCCCATATATTTATCATCTTTTTGTCCATACAATTGATTTAATTCCAACGATATCTGTTTTTTAGCCAATGACGAGTCAAAAAATATCCAAAAACGGCTCCTCCTAAATGAGCGAAATGTGCTACATTATCTCCTTGCGATTGTTGAATTCCTAAATATAATTCTAATAAAACCATAATCGGAATAAAATATTTAGCCTTCATTGGGATCGGTGGAAAGATTAACATTAATACGGAATTAGGAAACATCACTCCAAAGGCTACTAAAATCCCATAAATGGCTCCACTTGCTCCCACCATTGGGGTGACTAAATCTACATATAGCTTGCTTGCAATGTATTGATTAGTCCCTTGAGGCAAAGTATTCAACCATGCATATGCTTTTTGTTCCACATTATTATTTGATATTTCATAACTTAATTTTGCGTATTTGCCAACTTCGTTTAAAGGAACATTGGCAGATACTAAAGAATCATACACTTGCTTGAATTCAAAATAATTAACTAAATTGAATAAAGCAAAAGCTCCTAATCCACAAACGAAATACAAGATCAAATATTTTTTAGCTCCTAAAGACTGTTCTACAGCAGATCCAAACATCCACAGAGAAAACATGTTGAAGAAAAAATGTGTAAATCCTCCATGCATAAACATATGAGAAATTATTTGATACCAATGAAAATTGGGGGATAAAGGGAAATATGCTCCAAAAAGAACCGTGAGATCTATCCCGCGAGTAGATAATATATAGGTTGCTATAAAAAACAGAGTGTTTAATAGTAAAAGATTTTTAGTTACCGCTGGTATGGTTCTATTCATTATTTTAAAAAAATTAATTGTTCTAAATGATGGTTATTAATCGAAATTTGGCATGGGCAATATTTCATAATTTCTTTTTCCAAAAGGATTAAATTTAGGACATCCTAAAGTTATGAAATTCTCCCAAATAGGTAAGAAATGAGACGGTTGTATAAATTCATTTCTTTTTCTGGCAGAAACTTTTGAAATGGTTTTACTAAAAAATATAGAAAATTCTTCTTCGGAATGTTCTGATAATTCACTTAATAAATAGTCAATTAATTCAATTATTTTTTCCTGCATAACATCCGATGGTATTGCTGTTATTGTTAGTAAATCTTCTTCAATTTCCATATCTAATCCCTCTGCAAATAATGCGGTTTTAATTGAATCTAATTTCTCTTTTTCAAGATCATATACCGGTCTTTCGATGGGAAACAATAATTGTTGACTTAAGACATTCCCTTTCGAGTTTTTGATATGATTTTCATATAAAACTGTCTGATGTATTCTATAGGGATCCAAAATCCATACATTGGAATCTTTTTCAGTAATCCATCTCCCATTGGATAATCGTAATAGTGACGATTCGGTGATAGTTTCACTAGGATTATCAAACATTTCAGAAGTTAAAATTTCTTGTCTGGAAGATGCATATAATTCATGCAAATTGACTTTTTCGGCATGTGACGGTTTACCGGATGTAGTATCAAACGGATTATAGGACGAATTAATATTTATTTTAGGTTCAACAACGGGAGTATCTTTTTTATTTAATGAAAAACTCCAATCAGGATTTTGATCAAAATCTAAGCTTGGTACAACATTATAAACCCCAAGGGATTTTTTAATGGCTGTTCTTAATAATGCATATATTGACGCTTCGTCTTCAAATTTAATTTCTGTCTTAGTCGGATGAATATTAACATCTATTCTTTCCGGATCAATCTGTATATAAAGAAAAAATGAAGGCAAAAACCGTGGCGGGATCAATCCTTCAAAAGCATCCTGTACCGCTTTATTTAAATAGGTCGATCTAAAAAATCTTTGATTTACGAAAAAAAATTGTTCACCACGTGCTTTTTTAGCACCTTCCGGTTTTCCTATAAATCCATTTAATTTTATCCAATCTAATTGTTCTGCAATTGGGATTAATTGATGTTGAATTTTCCTGCCGAAGATTTCTGAAATTCTTTGCAATAAACTTCCTGAACGAAGCCTGAACATTTCTTCGTCATTATTAAATAATTGGAACTGTATATCTTCATGTGCTAAAGCAACTCTATGGAATTCGTCTAAAATATGCCTAAATTCAACGGAATTGGATTTTAGAAATTTTCTTCTTGCCGGCACATTAAAAAATAAATTTTTAATTAAAAATGTAGACCCGACTGCTGTATTTACGGGAAGTTGAGAAATGATGTCTCCCCCTTCAATAATAATATGAGTACCCAATTCATCTTCCTCTTTACGAGTTTTTAATTCAACTTGAGAGACTGCTGCTATGGAGGCTAATGCTTCTCCTCTAAAGCCTTTGGTGTGAATATGAAATATATCTTCTGTAGTTGTTATTTTTGAGGTTGCATGTCTTTCAAATGACATTCTTGCATCAGTTACACTCATTCCCACCCCATTATCAACTACCTGAATTAGATTTCGACCCGCTTCTTTTATGATAAGTTGAATTTGCGTTGCTTTTGCATCGATAGCATTTTCTAAAAGTTCTTTTACTACAGAAGAAGGTCTTTGTACTACTTCTCCTGCCGCTATCTGATTGGATACATTATCCGGAAGTAAGTGTATTATATCAGGCATACTACAAAGTTATTAAAACTATTAGAAACCTCATCGCAACCTTTTACTAAATAAAAAAATGAAAGAACAATTATTTAATTAGCAATAATTTAAAAAATGCTAAATTTATATTACAAAAACTAATCAATAGCCTATTTCTTTCAAATAATCTGCTTTTTTTATTGATAAATTTTTTCTTTGTTATAAAAATCAACAAAATTTTCATATCCGATGTATTTACATAATAAATCTAATATATGTCGGTTGGGTTCTCCTGTAGCTTTTTCTCTTCCATCTATATATTTATCGTAATATCTTATAAATGTCTTTTCACTAATACATGTCTTATATTCTTTTTCAATCTTAACGGAAATATGTTTTGAAAGAGGAGTTTTCAACACAAGTAACGATTCTTTTTTAGCTTTATTAAAAGCCGCATAAACTATCTTCTTAATTACTTCTTTATATCCCATACTTTAATTCTAATAGTTAGTAAATACTTTTTTGCAACCAATAAAAAAATGAAGCAAAATTTTTTAAATGTCTTTAAAAAGTCTTTAGTATGTCTTTATTTTACTTTATATTATCAGTTACTTTGTATTTGAATTTTGTTAGTATATTTTATAGCAAAGGTACTAAATGTATTCTAATAAGGAATAAACAAGTAGTAGTATTTTAATAGAATTGGGAAGCCTATTAAATAACTGCCACTTCGTATTGCTTGCTTCCCTAATGCATAACTGTATTTTAAATGCTAGAAAACAGCTAATTAGCTATCTAAAATTTTTAGATACATTTTTTTTATTAAGTAAAAATTAAATAAACAATAAACATGAAAAAAATATCAATATCTATAGTAAGTTTATCTTTAAGCTTATTTATAACATCATGCAACGACGATTATAGCGATATCCCAATGCAAAAAACTTTATCTGCAGAAAATACATTAAACAGCCAGACACAAAAAGAGGAAAATAATTCCGAAAATACGGAGATTGGAATTTATAGGGTCGATATGGATATCAGTGGAGAAACTGCTCAGAATCCCGTGAGAAGAATGGATATCAGCGGGGAAACTGCTCAGAATCCTGTAAGAAAAATGGACATTAGCGGAGAAACTGCTCAGAATCCCGTGAGAAGAATGGACATTAGCGGGGAAACTGCTCAGAATCCCGTGAGAAGAATGGATATCAGCGGGGAAACTGCTCAGAATCCCGTAAGAAAAATGGATATTAGCGGGGAAACTGCTCAGAATCCCGTGAGAAGAATGGACATTAGCGGAGAAACTGCTCAAAATCCCGTGAGAAGAATGGATATCAGCGGAGAAACTGCTCAGAATCCCGTGAGAAGAATGGATATCAGCGGAGAAACTGCTCAGAATCCCGTGAGATAATTCATTCTAATTTTGAGAAATAATTGAATTTCAAAAAAAATAAAATATTTTAATTCAATCAATAATTCATAGATATTTATACGGCAAGGAATACATGTATTCCTTGTCTTTTTTTACTTAATAAATATATAATTCTTAATACATAATAAGTTTCAATATTATAAGTTTATATTTTTATATTTAGTAAATAATGAAAACATTTATTATATATTTATTCTATATCGTTGTTTTATTGCTATATTTTCCTTCATGCAAAGATTTTACTATACGAAAAAAGAAATCTGATAGTTCAATTAAAAAATCAAAAATATATAATACTCCTTTTACTTATTATACTAATGAAACCATTCAATTAACGTATAAAGAAATATATAGGCTAAAAAAAGAAAAGAATAATGAACTTTTAGCTAATATTTATTTTCAAATGGGTCATTATTATTTAAACAAAAATAAAAGTGATAGCTCATTTTATTATTTCAATCATGCAAAAGAAGCGTATTTACTTGATAATAATAATGTCTTTATCGGTAAAAGTTTAATAGATATGGCCATCATCCAAGCGAATGAAGGAGATTACATAGGAAGTGAAGAGACCGCAGTTGAAGCACTACGATATATTAAAAAAACTCAACATAATGCTTCCTTATCTGCTGTATATAATTGCTTAGCCATATCTAAAACTGAACAAAAAGATTACGATCAAGCCATAAAATATTATAATTTGGCTTTAAAATTTTCAACCAGTAAAATATCTGTTATCAACATAAAAAACAATGAGGCGGTTGTTAATATTAAAGCCGGAAATTATGACAATGCCATTAAAATTTTAACTAAGTTAATTAACGATTCTTTTTTAAATAATCTCCCCCTTCATAAAGCTCGTATAACTGATAACTTAGCTTATGCAAAATGGCTCGATAATCCAAACTATAAGGCTGATAAAGATCTTTATCAAGCCCTAAAAATAAGAGAAAAAGCATCTGATTCTATAGGACAAATTGCCAATCATTATCATTTATCGGAATACTATGAAAAAACAAGCATTAAAAAAGCAATTTTTCATGCAAATAAAATGTATGATATTGCTTTAAAATTAGGGAATATAGATGACCAACTTGCGGCGATGCAAAAAATTATTCTTTTAGATACACCTTCTACGCATGAAAAAAATTATTTTAATTCTTATATTAGATTAAATGATGAAATCAATTTTAAAAGAATTCGAGCCAAAAACCAATTTGCTTTAATCCGTTATGAAGTAGAACGTAATAAAGAAGAAAATGCTTTACTAAAAGCTGAAAATGCTCAAAAAAACTATTTGCTATTACAACAAAAAGTAACGATTGGTTCTATTATAATTTTAGCATTAATAATTGTAATATTATTAATATTTTGGCATAAAAGAAGAAATGCTAAATTTAGACAAGAAAAAATTGAAGAAATCCATCGAACCGAATTGAAATATTCTAAAAGAATTCATGATGAAGTAGCCAATGGTATTTACTTTTTGATGGTTCAACTTCAAAATAATTCAGATGTAAAACCAACGAAGATAATTGATGAATTAGACCAATTATATCTTAAATCAAGAGATATCTCGCATGATTCAGATTATAAAATTAGTTTGACTGAAGAATTTTCAATTACTTTACGTAATATGATTAAACATTATGGTTCAAAAAATACCCGAATAATATTAATAGGTAATGAATCCCATATTTGGAAAAATATCCCAGACAATAAAAAAGAGGATTTATATTATATTCTTAAAGAATTAATGACTAATATGAAAAAACACAGTCAAGCTGATATTGTTACATTAAAATTTAAAAAAGAAGATTGTATCATTTCCATTGAATATACAGATAATGGCGTGGGTTTTTCCGGCTCAGGTACCGAACCATTCGCAGATTTAAAAAACATAAATGACAGGTTACACCCAAAAAAAGGTTATTATATTATTGATCGCAACAAAAAGATCGGCTGCTCAATAAAAATTTTATATTCAATATCTAATTAATAATAATGTTCAAAAAAATACTTATTTCAGAAGATTTTGACAGTTACAATATAGGGATTAAAAAAACTGTTGAGGAATTAAAAATTCCTATTATTGACCAGTCTTTCTATTGCGATGATGCTTTACTTAAAATCAAAAGAGCAATTATGGATCATGATCCCTATGATCTATTAATAACCGATTTATCTTTTGCTTCTGATTATAGAGAACAAAAATTGGATGGAGGCGAGGATTTAATACTAGCGGCTAAAAATGAACAACCTGATATTAAGGTTATCGTTTTTTCGATTGAAAATAGGTTTCATAAAATTAAATCTATGTTCGACAGATATAAAATTAATGGATTTGTAACCAAAGGCAGAAATGACACCAAAGAATTACATAAAGCTATTATATCGGTGAATCAAAATAAAACCTATATTTCCAACGATAATTACAAAACAAATCAAAATAATTTATATGAATTATCGGAATATGACATCAATTTATTAAAATTACTTTCTAAAGGAAATACTCAAAAAGAGGTGGAACAACATTTAAAAGAAAATCAAATTGTGCCTAATAGTGAAAGTTCAATAGAAAAGAGGCTTGCCTTATTAAGGGCATCTTTTAATGCAAAAGACACTAAACAATTATTAAGTTTAATTATTGAATTAGGGATAATTTAAAAGTTTTTGAGTTTTAGATATTTTTTTAGTTTATACGCTTTAGTAGTGTACTTTTTATCTTTTGGAATAATTCCAATCTTTTCTTTTTTTAATCTGATTTTAAAATAATGAATTCTTACGGAAAACATTTTTTATAATACAGAAGTAATTAATTTTTTAATTATATATTTAGAAATTTACTAATATGAATCTTTAAATTCCTTAAAGGGAATTTTTAATTGAAAATTTTTAGGAATATTATTTCCTAAATCCGATTCCGAATTTTTAATGCTTACCCCTATCAATCTAATTTTCTTATCCAAGTCGAGTGTATAGAGTAATTCCAGAGCAATTTTATAGAGTTGAGAAAAATCCTTTATATAACTCGTTATGGTTTTACTTCGCGAGATTACTTTAAAATTAGATAATTTTATCTTTAAAGTAACGGTACGTCCTTTAAAAGAATTTTTATTCATTCTGTGAATTACATCTCTACAGATAGTTTCTAACTCCGCATACAATCGGGGTAAAGAATTTGTATCTTCCATAAATGTATTTTCTGAACCTACTGATTTTCGTATTCTATTGGGATTTACTTCCCGATTATCAATAGCCCTCGCATTTAAATAGTATAAACTCCCGTGCTTACCAAATAGCTTTATAAGATCTTCTTCAGATTTTTTTTTCAAATCTAAACCGGTATTGATTCCTATTTGATGCATTTTTTCGGCAGTTTTTTTTCCTATTCCGAAAAAATCTTCAATTTTAAGGTTTTCTACAAATTTTTCTGCTCTTTGAGGAGTAATAATAAATAAGCCATTGGGCTTATTATAATCTGAAGCTATTTTTGCAAGGAATTTATTGAAGGAAACACCTGCTGAAGCTGTCAATCCGGTTTCTTTAAAAATTTTATTTTTGATTTCCTTTGCAATATCCCTGGCAAATTCCATATTTTTAAAATTATGGGTTACATCTAAAAATGCTTCATCTAACGATAAGGGTTCTACTAAATCGGTATATTGAAAAAAAATGTCTCTAATTTGTTTTGAAACAGAACGATAAATCTCAAAACGGGCGGAAGTGAAAATCAGGCCGGGACATCGTTGAATTGCTTGTTTGGAGGACATTGCTGAACGAACACCAAATTTTCTTGCTTCATAACTGGCTGCAGCAACTACTCCTCTTTCTCCTGCAAATCCAACGGCCAAAGGTTTCCCTCTAAATTCCTCATGATCTCTTTGCTCGATTGAAGCATAGAATGCATCCATATCTATATGAATTATCTTACGCACAATGACAAAGTTACAAAAGGTGTTTACTTAAAATCAACAAAAATATTATTTTTGTGTATATTTTATTTGTAACAATCAAGTTATATGATCCGTTTTTAAATAAAATACAAATCGTAAATCAAAATATTATTAAATTTTCCTATTAATTTATTTGTTACAATTAGATTGATTATTATAGTTTCGATTTTGTCAGTCATTCACTCTAATAATTAATAGTTATATATTTTCAAACATTTCTTATTGGAAAGTATAGTAATATTAGCTTCGTTTAAATTATACTATAATTTAAAAAAGTTAATTTATTAAAATCTATTAAATAATTGTATCTTTATCACTTAGGATTTTTTATTAAAACCTTTTGAAAAAAATTATACTTTACATAAAAAATAATGATATAATATTTCTGTTTTTTTCAAATAAAAGTTGAGTTACCAAAAAATGTAACCATTTTATAATAAAAAAGTTATAATATGTTTTATAAAAGAAAATGGCATGATTTATGACGAAATTATTTTTTAAAATTTTTTAAAAAATTTTAACTATCCATATGAAATTATATTGTTTTACCATCATATTACTAATTAGTTTACTAAGTTGTAAGAAAGAAGATAACAAAAAAATAAATGCTTTACCTGAAAAAAATGTTACTAATGTTACTTCTATTTCAGACACAACCGGCACACATCATAATAATTCAATAGATACTACTATTCATCACGGTAAAAAAGATTCTTTAACTAAACCTGCTCAACCTAATAACAAAAATTCTTATAAATCAGACAGTGTCTCTAAGAAAAATAAAGATCAAGATAAATTTGCCGAAACAAAACATAATCATAAAGGAATCGTAAAAGATTCCTCGGATAAATACTATATTTATTTATCCTTAGATGATGGTCCTCAATTACCGGGCACGCATAATTGTAAAACTATCTTGGAAAAATACAATGTTAGAGCTACTTTTTTCATGATAGGTGTTCACAATACAGGAATAGTAAGAGAACAACTAGTGGACTCCATAAACAATAATCCATTATTTATCGTTTGCAATCATAGTGATACCCATGCTAATAATAAATATAGTTTATTTTATAAGAATGCTAAAAGTGCTCTACAGGATTTTTTAAGAGCTGAAAGTAAATTAAATCTTAAACATAAAATAGCTCGACTTCCCGGTAGAAATACCTGGGCGGTTAATCATCAGATTAAAGGCGAATCTTCTGCGTTCAATGTTGCCAAAAAACTCGATTCTATAGGTTATTTTGTATATGGTTGGGATTTGGAATGGAGATTTGTTCATAGTAACATTCCGGTTGAAAGTGCTACTGAAATGATAAAAAAAGTTAAAAATACTTTGAAAAACGGTAGAACACATAGTCCTAATTCCATAGTAATTCTAGTTCATGACAGAATGTTTGATAAACCGCAATATGCAGATTCTTTACAGAAATTTATTTCTGTATTGAAAAGCGATAAACATTACATATTTGAAACTCTTGATAAATACCCTGTTTTATCTTTAGAAAAAAATTAATTATACTTTTTCGATAAGATTTTTAAATAAATGTTTGTTGAAAAATTAGTAGTGGATTTTAGTATTAATTGTATTTAAATTTTAAAAATTGTTTATTTTTAGTACTAAATACTTTTATAAGGATTTTTTATTTTCCGTTATATTGATTCATAGTATTATTTAAACCTGAAAAAATAAAGGATAGTATTGCATCTGTACTAATATCGATTCTTTCATTAAGAACTTTTTTTTCTTCTTCGTTCCACTCCCCTAGAACATATTCAATTTGTTTACCTTTTACATAGTTATTACCGATTCCAAAACGAAATCGCGGGTATTGTTGCGTTTGTAACTTTTCTTCGATACTTCTCAATCCATTATGTCCCGCACTGCTTCCTTTGGATTTTATACGAATAGTACCAAATGGTAGGCTTAAATCATCACAAATAATTAAACAATTCTCGAGCTTTATTTTTTCTTTTGTAACCCAATAGTTAACTGAATTACCGCTTAAATTCATATAAGTATCAGGCTTTAGTATAAAAGTTTTTCTGCCTTTATATGAAGTTTCACAAACTTGACCGAAATTTTGTGCTTTAAAACTACCTCCAAGTTTTTCAACTAGTCTATCAACCAGTAAAAAACCTATATTATGCCGAGTATTGCTATATTTTTCTCCTATATTTCCTAAGCCTACAATCAGGTATTTATTCATAAAATTTCGATTTTTGTCGTACTACTATAAGAAAAAATCAGTATTTTTTCTTATAGTATTTTTTTATTCTTAAAAGTTCAAAAGGAAGTTTTAAAGAATAAGAAAATTTAACTTTGGAATCTCCCACATCTCTCCAGGCTTCTAGAGGGATTTCTTTTGCTCTCTTTTCAACATTTTCTTTACCAACTATATTCATGAATTTAAAGAAAATTTCAATATCAAAACTCCAATTTGATATAAACGGATCAGCAAATATCTTTTTAGCTATATCTTGAGAGAATGCTTTAGCTCCGCATTGAGTATCATAAACCGGTAAATCCAACATGGTACTGGATAAGGTAGCAAAAATTCTTCCAATTAAATGACGGTGCAATTTTCTTTTTATTTGCGAACCGATTCTTCTGACTCTTGATCCGAATACAAAAATAATATTTTCGTTCATGTATGAACATATACGACTATATTCTTCAACAGAAGTAGCTAAATCAGCATCTAAATATCCTAAAATATCAAAATTTTTCCACGTAAAAGCTTCATTGATCCCGGTAAAAATTGCTGCTGCTTTCCCTGCATTTTGCTTTTTATCAACAACTAAAACTTTATCTGGGAATTTTTGATACAATTCATTTAATATTTTTAATGTTTGATCCGAGCTGCCATCATTTACAAAACAAAATGAAAGATTATTTTCTTCTGCTAAACTTTTTTCAAATTCTTTGATAGGCAACCTGAATTCTTCATTATAACAAGGAACAACTACACAATTAGTTTTCATGATTTATATATTATATATTAATTATTTAATTATGATCGCTTTTTTATTAAAATATTCTGCCATGGTCGCATTATAAAAATGTTTTGGATCATGGCTTAAATCAGAATGATATATAATTCGTGGCTTTGTTTGAATTGGTAATAAGTATATAGTATCTTTCTTAGACTTTTGAATAATCTCATATCTTTCATGAACTTCTTCTTTATATTTTTGGGCTTTACCACTAACGATATCATCGTATGAATTAAAAATATTATTGCTTAAATCATATACTTCATTATCTCTAATGGCAAAAATATAACCTAAAACTAAAATTAGCAAAGAAATATTTAGTAAAAAATGTGGCACATGTATTTTACTGATGAAAGGTTCTCTGATTAATTTGCAACATACAACCATTAAAAGAATCAAAATACTTAAAAAGATTACATTGACCGTGCGTAGTGGCGGATAACTTCCTAAAGTATATATACTTGGAAAGCATCCGATAAATATCATAAGTAAAAATAAAAGTATATAAAAATAATAAGGAAGTGAAAGTAAGGGAAATTTCAATTTTTGTAATGGTTTTCTAAAGCTGTAGAAAGCCAAAAATATAATAAAAAATGAAAGGGCTGCATATCTAATAATTATCACTGTCGTTTTTCTAAGAGATCTTAAAATAATTTCCGAAAAGGAATAAGGATTAAACACGGAATGAGAACG
This sequence comes from Apibacter sp. B3706, assembly GCF_011082725.1. Classification (NCBI taxonomy): domain Bacteria; kingdom Pseudomonadati; phylum Bacteroidota; class Flavobacteriia; order Flavobacteriales; family Weeksellaceae; genus Apibacter; species Apibacter sp. B3706. The sequence continues at coordinate 1,640,307 of NZ_CP049715.1, forward strand.
TTCGTGATTTCCCGGTGCGATTAATATAAAAATCGTTAACAGGACAGTCCAAAGTAATAGATAAAAATATATTGTAAATAATTTTCTAGTTTTAAAAAAGTTATAAGTAAACAATAAGAAATTAAAGATCAGCAGATAAATCATGGATATTTCATTACAGCCTATAATAAGAAATATCAATAAATAGAGAAATACATTCCTTAATTTTAATTGTTCGGTACTCTTAGCACAAAATCCTATATAAAATAGAAATAATATATTGCCCAAATGATAGGTAGCAGAACCAGAAAGCCAATAAAAGGCTGAATTAATCCCGGGTAATTGAAATATATAAATAAAAGAAAATAACGAGGCTAGTTTAACAGATAAGATCTTATCTTTTACCAGCTGATAAAACATAAAATAGGAAGCAAAGATAAAAAGCACGATCATCAACACAGAAATCATTCTATATCCTAAGAAACTTCCCCAATGGATGGGATCTGTAATTAAAACCGCAGTAGCTGTATATCTACTCCCCCAATGCATATATTCATAATATTCTATACCCAAAAAAGTATCTTTATTTAATTTTATAGCGTAATTAAAATCATCCGCCGAAGGTTCATTAAAAAAAGAAAGATATAGCAATGGAAGGGTTGCCACAAATAATAATAGGATAATGAGTTTATCAAAAATACTAAATGTGCGCGATTGACTCATGTAATACGTATAAAATAAAATATTGGATAATAAATGCGAAGATACATTTTTTTTGATACGATTTCCTGCTATTCATCGATAAATGCATGAATTCTTTCCAAAAAATAAAGTACATCGTCTATTTTCAATATCTTGTCTTTTCTTAAATAAAGCTGTAAATTATCATGTACGTTTTTTTGTTTTAATGAAGCATCAGAAGGGTTATTTTGTAAATATTCCAGAACTTTCTTAAAAGTATCTGATTGATAATATTTAGATTGAGCGTTAATTGGAAAATAGGCCAACAAAACATTATTTTTAATTAATAATTTTTCAAATCCAATATATTTGGAAATCCATTTTAACTTAACACTCTTTAATAAATCTTGAGTTTGATCAGGTAATTTGCCAAAACGATCTATAAGCTCGTTTTTAAAATTGGTAAGTTCTTCTTCCTTAGTAATTTCAGATAATTTTTGATAAAGTGAAAATCGTTCTTCTACCTTATTTACATATTGATCGGGTATTAATAATTCAAAATCGGTATCAATTTGTACATCTGTAATAAATTCCTTCTTCTCGTTTTCTTCAACAAACAAATCTGAAAATTCATCTTCTTTTAATTCTTCTATAGCTTCATTTAAAATTTGTTGGTAAGCCTCAAATCCGATTTCTGCAAAAAAACCGCTTTGCTCAGCACCTAACAAATCACCGGCTCCTCGTATTTCCAAATCTTTCATGGCTATATTAAACCCGGAACCCAGATCTGAAAATTGTTCTATTGCTTGTAAACGCTTTCTGGCTTCGGATGTGATAACGTCTAAAGGCGGAGTGATGAGATAACAAAAAGCTTTTCGATTGGATCTTCCTACCCGCCCCCTCATTTGATGTAAATCTGCTAAACCGAATCTTTGAGCATCATTAATAAAAATAGTATTTGCATTTGGAACATCTAAACCGGATTCAATAATTGTAGTTGAAATTAAGACATCGTAATTCCCCTCCATAAAGTCAATCATAATTTTCTCAAGTTTCTTTCCCTCCATTTGGCCATGTCCAATAGCCACTCGGGCCATAGGCACCAAACGCTTAATCATCCCTGCGAGTACATCCAAATTTTCAATTCTATTATTGATAAATAATATTTGTCCTTCTCTGTTTAATTCATAAATGATGGCATCACGGATTTGTTCTTCATTAAAACCAATAAGTTGAGTCTGAACGGGCTGTCTATTGGGAGGCGGAGTCTTAATAACAGACATATCGCGAGCCGCCATTAAAGAAAATTGTAAAGTTCTGGGGATTGGAGTGGCGGTTAACGTTAACGTATCTACCGTTGTTTTTAATGTCTTTAATTTATCTTTTACGGATACGCCGAATTTATGCTCTTCATCAATAATTAATAAGCCTAAATCTTTAAAAACGACATCCTTACCGATAAGTTGATGAGTCCCTATAATAATATCAATTTTTCCATCGGCAAGAGATTTGATTATTTCTTTTTTTTGTCCGGCAGTTTTAAATCGATTTAAATATTCAATACGTACAGGAAAATCTTTTAGTCTGGACATAAAAGTTTTATAGTGTTGCAAAGCCAATATGGTGGTCGGAACCATAATAGCGCTTTGTTTTCCATCTGTAGCCGCTTTAAAAGCTGCCCTTATGGCAATTTCCGTTTTACCAAATCCTACATCCCCACAAATAAGCCTATCCATAGCAATAGGTTTTTCCATGTCGCTTTTAACGTCTTGGGTAGCTTTTTCTTGATCCGGAGTATCTTCATACATAAAAGAGGCTTCCAGTTCATTTTGTAAATATCCGTCGGGTGAAAAAGAAAATCCTTTCTTAGTTTTTCTGTCAGCATAAAGTTTTATAAGGTCAAAAGCAACTTCCTTAACTTTTCTTTTTGCCTTATTCTTAAGGTTTTTCCACGCTGCCGATCCCAATTGGTTAAGAGTAACTTCTGCGCCTTCTTTTCCTGAAAATTTTGAGATTTTATGCAAGGAATGGATATTTACATATAAGATGTCATTATTTTTATATACCAGTTTGATGGTTTCTTGTAACTTATCATCATTTTTAATTTTCACCAATCCCATAAATTTACCGATCCCGTGATCAATATGGGTTACATAATCTCCCACTTTCAAGTCTGTTAACTCTTTAAGTGTTAGGGATTCCGACTTAGAAAATGAATTTCGTAAATTATATCGGTGATATCTTTCGAAAATTTGATGATCTGTATAAATTAGAAATTTAGAATTATGATCTATAAATCCTTTACTTACATTAGCATGAAAACCTATAAAAGGCACTTCTTTTTCAATTTCTGAAAAAATATCTTGTAATCTGCTTTCCTGTTTTTCGGATTGAAACGCAATGTAATTCTTATAATGTGATTTTTCTTTTTCAAGCAAATCTTGCCCTAACAAATCAAATTGTTTATGAAAACTCGGTTGCTCTGTTTGATCCAGCCGTACTGTTTTAAATTCATTAAAATAAGGGATTGAGGAGAATTCAATAAATGAATTCTGAACTATTTTAGAAATAAGCTCATGGGATTGTATATAAAGCTCTTTAGGCTCACTGCGTTTTATATTTTGCGATAAGGTAGCATAAACCTCTTCTGCCTTTGAAAATTTTTTTTCAATATTAGCTAAAGTCAAAGAAAAATCTTTACTTATAAATATAGTGTCCGAAGGCAGATAATCTAAAAATGAAACTTTCATAGTTTCTCTGTGCGAATGATCTATATTGGGAACAATCATAAATTCATCAACCTTTTCTTCGGAAAGTTGAGTGTCAATATTAAATTTACGTATAGTTTCCACTTCGTTACCAAAAAGACCTATACGATAGGGTTTTTCATCAGAATAGGAGAAAACATCTACTATCCCTCCCCTTACAGAAAATTCACCGGGTTGAGTTACAAAATCGGTTCGTTTAAAATGAAAACTGAAAAGCGTTTCATTAAGGAAATCTGCATCAATCTTTTCACCTGTTTTTATTTTAAAACTAATCGAATGTAATTCAGATTTAGTAATTATTTTTTCAGATAAAGCATCAGCATAAGTAATTATAATTTTGGGATTTTGCATTTGCGTGATGCTGTTAATCACTTCCGTTCTTAAAACCACATTGGCGTTTTGGACTTCCTCAATCTGATAGGGAGTTAAATGAGAGGTAGGATAAAACAAAACTGTATCTTTTCCGAATATATCTTCGATTTCATTCAAAGCATACGCTGCTTCTTCTTTATCGGAAAAGAGTAACAATACCGTTTTTTTCAAAGAATTATATAAATAACTGCTGTAAATGTTAAGGTAGGAACCTGCCGCACCTAATACAGATAGTTTTATGATACTTTTTTCTTCTAAAAAAATGGATACTTCCGAATCTAAAATACTCTTTTTTAAAAGCGGAAAAATTGAGTGTATAATGGAATTTGTTTTCAAAACAAAGTAAAGGTACGAATTTTGTTAATAATTTATTTAATCACTTATTTAACCAATCAACATATAATTTTTGTATTTTATTTTTTATATTTAATTAATTAAAAATTTAATATGAATGAAAGATAAAAAAATAGTAATATTAATCCATGCTCATAAAAATCTTGAATGTTTAAATAAATTGATAAAATCACTAGTTTATGATAATTTTGTTATCTATGTCAACTTAGATAAAAAATCCGACATTAATCCACAACAAATTGATTCTAGCGCTATTTTAGTAAAAAAAAGAGTAAATGTAACTTGGGGAGAATATTCCATAGTCAATCAAACGTTACATTCACTTCAACAAATTGTGGATGAACAAGAAGATTTTTCTCATGTTCTACTAATTTCCGGTCAAGATTATCCAATAAAAAGCAATCAATATATTGATGATTTTTTTAAAAAATATAAGGAGATTAGTTTTATTGAGTGCTTGTTAATTACTGAAAGCAATAAATATAAACCTTATATATGGAGATATGATCGAAGGCATTATCCCGCGAATCGAATTTTAGAAAGAAAAATCCATACGGCATATAAATTAGCTTATAAATTTATTACGGGAAAAGAATATAAAATCAAAATGATTCACAATCTTACCCCCTATTGGGGTAGTCAATGGTGGAATCTATCCAAAGAAGCAGTATATTATTCACTTGAATTTGCAAAAAACAAAAAAATAACTACTTTTTTTACTACAACCTGGTGTTCAGACGAGGTTTTCTTTCAAGTTTTATTGATGAATTCAAATTTGAAAGATAAAATTATAAATAAGAATTTCAGGTATATAGATTGGACTAATTGCATTAATAGTCCGAGAGTATTAAGTGAAGAAGATTTTAATAAGATTATTGACTCCGATAATTTATTTTGCAGAAAAATTGATAAAGAAATATCCGATTCTTTAGTTGAAAAATTAGAAAATAGAAGATAATAAATGGTTATATATTTTCCCTATATATTTTATGGTGATTTTCAAGGAATTACTATATTCCCGTTTATTTTTATACGCTATAAACATTTAAAAAAGAATAAAATATTAATCAATCACGAAAGAATACACCTAAGACAGCAACTTGAAATGCTTTGGGTCTTTTTCTTTATTTTTTATATCGCTGAATTTATAGTAAATCTAGTAAAATATAAAAATGCGTCTATCGCTTACAGTGAAATCAGTTTTGAAAAGGAGGCATATGCCAATGAATTTAACTTAGAATACTTAAAAAAAAGGAAGTTTTGGGCTTTTATGAATTATATAAATTAACAAATATAAATATGTAAAAAGCAGACCCAATTAAATTGAATCTGCCTCTTTTTACAATTAATTTAAAAAAACTATTTATAAAGAGCAGTATAAAAGGTCGCTTTATTTAAATAGGGAACTAAAGCGATAATGTGATCTCCTTCAGTAGAAATAAAAGTTACATTACCTCCAAATTTTTTCTGTTGTACAGAGAAATCATAAGCATTTTGATAATATACAGATACATCAGAAACTCCATGCGTCATAATAAATCTACATTTATTTACCCAAGGGGTTACACTGTTTTCATGAAGAATATCATTCATATAAGCTAAAGAAGGGTCTGTATCAAGATCTTTGATAAATTTTTCAGTATACATTTCTTTAGGATATTGTGAAAAATATGCATTTACTTCTATATCCCAATGAGTTCCGTCGAAATAAGACAAAGAGGTTGAAGCATACGGTTCTTTAAGAAAATCTCTAATATTTATATTAGGATACGCATTTTGTTTATACCCCCACAAACCATATGTTAAAAAATAAGTATGTTGAGTTTTTTCTGAATTTCTAACAATATCCGCAATTTGTTTTAAATTACATGGAGTTCCTCCGGTTAACAATAAATTAACAGAAAGCCCAAGTGAAGGGGTAGTTTCAATTTTGCGCCCTATGGATGCCGCTACGAATCCTCCTAAAGAATAACCGGTAACGATTAAATCTGTTTTATATCTATATCCTTCTCCCGAAAGTGTAAGTTTAGCCGCATTCAATAAATCTAATGTTGAATTAACCATTGATTTTGAATCTAAATAGGGATGCTGACATTGTCTGTAAGATTCACCGAATCCAGGATAATCAGGCACAAATACTATAAATCCGTTACTTGCATGAAGAGTCCAATAAGCTAAGAAATCATTATCAGGTAAATTCACATCTTTAAATAAATTGGATGGAGCCGTTTTATTATTGGTATAAGTAGGCGGAGTAGCCACTATAATACGGTATTTGGTTAAATCCGAAATAACAGTTCTTGGAGGAAGTAATAAAACCCCTGAAACATCTATTAAGCCTCCTAAACGATTCGGATGCGCTGTTTTAGTTGTAACTTTTATAACTTTTACACTAGGAACAATTTTAGATGTCGGTTCATTTGATGCTTTTAATTTATCTAATTGAAAACTTGAAACATCTACCCCATATTTTTGTAATTTATTTTTTAAATTTAATAAAGCACTCGAATCAAAAGTAGCTATTACTTCTGATTTTACAGGAACATCAGCTGAAGAAGCTTTAGACAAGTTCTCTACTGAACTTGAAGAAGTATCAATGAAACTATCTTCATTATTACATGATTGGATTGTAAAAGTCACTCCCAATATGAAAGCGATTAAAATCCTTGAAAATTTTTTTTTCATGATTTATGTATATTTTATTTTTTTATAAACAAAAATAATAAATTTTATCTTATAAATTATATCATTAGATATAATTTTTTCCCTAAAATATATACATAATTTTTTTTATATATCTAATTACTATTAAAACAAAACATTTATTTGCAATTAGAGAATTTTTAAAAATACTAATAACATTCCTTATATAATCAGAAAAATGCAATGCAATTATCGTTAATAGTTAACCTATCCATTTTATATAGCCCTATATGACAGCTTATTCAAAAAAAGTTTATTTTATTCTTAATTTTCAAAAAGATTTTCTATTAAGTTACATTTAATAATTAACTATAATTTGAAACTAGGGGAGCATTATAAAAAAAGCTCTATAAAAAAACAGGCCTTGTTTAAGGCCTGTTTTTTTATATTAATATATAAATGCTATTTGTATAGCAAGGTATAAAATGTAGCTTTGGTATAATAAGGAATCATACCAATAATATGATCACCTACAGTAGATATAAAGGTAACATTTCCTCCCGATTGATTCTGTTGTTTTGAAAAATCATATGCATTTTGATAATAGACAGAAATGTCTGAAGTTCCGTGAGTCATAATAAATCTACATTTGTTTTTCCACGGCTTAACACTGTTTTCATAAAGAATATCATTCATATATGAAATACTCGGATCTGTATCGAGATTTTTAATAAATTTTTCGGTATATATATCCTTTGGTCTGTTTGAAAAATATAGATTTACAATTAATTCATAATGAGTTCCATCAAACCAAGAAAGAGATTTGGAAGCATACGGCTCTTTTAAAAAATCATTGATATTTATATACGGATATGCATTTTTTTTGTATCCCCATACACCATATGTTAGAAAAAAATGATGCTGGGTTTTTTCAGCAGTTCTAACTAAATCTGTAATTTGCTTTAAGTTGCAAGGGGTTCCTCCTGTAAATAATAAGCTAACGGATTGTCCATGTGAAGGGTTTGTTTCTATCTCCCGAGCTAAAGATGAAGCGACGAAACCACCTAAAGAATATCCGCTGATTATTAAATCTTTTTTATATTTATATCCTTTTTTAGTTAAAGTTCTTTGCGCTGATTTTAGAAGATCTAATGTTGAATTAACCATAGCTTTAGAATCTAAATAAGGATGTTGGCATTGTTTATATGAATCTCCAAATCCGGGATAATCCGGGAAGAAAACAATAAATCCATTTAAAGCTTGAAGGGTCCAAAATGCCAAATAATTAAAATGCAAATCGTTATCCATCCACTTAAATCCTTGAAAAACATTAGATGGCGCCATTTTATTATAAGTATAAGTGGGTGGCGGAGCAACAATTATGCGGTGTTTAAAAATGGAATTTAAAATGGTTTTTGCCGGTAATAACAATACTCCTGACACATCAATAGTTCCTCCTAATCGATTGGGATGAGCGGTTTTAGTTTTTACTTTTAACACTTGAACTTCAAGTGGTGATTTTTGTGTTTTAGAAGGTTCATTTATCTTTAAATCAGAAACATGGATCCCTGATTTAATTAAATTTTCCCTTATTTCTAATAAGGTATTGTAATCTAAAGAGCCTAATTCTTCATATTCGCCAGATCCCCAAGATAAAGATTTAGATAATGCTTGATCTGAGTCTACAGCGCTCGAAGATACTTCATCAAGGCTATCCTCATTTGAACACGATTGTAGGGTTAATAGTAAACCCAATAGAGAATAAATAATAAGTCTAAAGGTAAATTTTTTCATGATTTTTATTTATTAATTTGTTTAATTTAACAAATTTAATAGTTTGATTATAATATATATATAAAATATGGATAATAAAAATAATAAAATGAATTATTTAGACTGATATCACATTATATAACATAATAATAAATTTATCATAAAAGAATAAAGCCCTAAAGAATTCTTAGGGCTTTAATAAATATAGATACTGTTAATCTATCAATCGTAAATTATTTAAAATTTAATATCAAGGTTTTTTTATAATTTTAAAAGATTGTTCACCTTTTTTAGTTACTAACTTAATATAGTAGATTCCCACTTGATTAGGAATCGGTATTTGAGTATCATCAAAATTTACAATATAATTTATCAAATTTCCCGAAATGTTATAAATATATATTGCTTTAATATCTCGGCCTTTAACATATACAAAATTTTCAGAAGTAACGGTTGGGTAAACCTTGTATTCTTCAGATTTAATTACTTCATCCATTAACAAATACCCCCAAGTATTTAAGGCTCTGGGCCCACCCCATATGAGAGTGGCAATGTATGGATTATCAATAAATGGATTTCTATTTCCTTGAATGTTGTAAATAACTTCATTTCTAAGTTTTTCAAAAAGGGTTGGATCTTTTTCAGCATTCCACTTCAAATACAAATCGGGCATTTCAACGCTGTAAGTATACGTGCTTTCTGCTGTATTTTTTGCTTCGCATTGACCGGGATATCTAACATGCATATACATTATAATTCTTGCTACAGATCCCTTCCATTCATCCCCCGGATAAAATCCTGTTGATGAAACATTACCGGAATTACCGGTGCCTTCTGCAAAATTGCGATTACTTCGACGGATATTATATTGTTGATCTACGGCTCGTAAGTTATGTGCATCGGTACCGGGACCTCTAGAAGAGGTAACCAATTTGGGATTAGCCAATGATTTGGCAAAAACATGCTCTCGAGTCCAAAGTCCTTTACAAGATGATTTGTGACAAGAGGAATCAACACTTCTTATTCGATTATGCATTACATCTTGCGGATCGTCATTATAGCCATAAATTAATAAAACAGTATTTTGATCCGAATTTTCAGGATCTATATCCGACAATTTTAAGGTCTTCCAAACATCCGGATTTTTAGTGTTGCTGTAATACAACCAGGTAGTATGAGTAGCAGTAACTAAAGATGAGATATCTGATTTTAATTCCTCTCCGTCTTTTGAAAAATCAATAGAATCGTAATAATTAGGAATTTGAGCAACTAGCATTACATGGGCTATTGCCCATAATAAAAGGATAAAATTTTTCTTCATAAAAGTATACTTAGTGAGACTGGTATAAAAATAAAAATATTGGTTGAGATAAAAAAATAAATATGTCGTTCTTATTCAACTTTACTTGTTACATTCAATCTGACTACGTTTTTTATGAAGATCATTGTCCATAAAACCCGGCAAACCACTATCTTTCAAATAAATAAATGTAATTAAAAAATTTTGCCGGTATTAAAATTACCTTGATTATTAAAATTTAATAATTAAAAATATTTTTTAAAGAATAATCAAATAAGACAGCTGATTGTACCTTATAATATATCGCAAAAAATGTAATTAAATTATCGCTTATTAATCTTAATTTCACCTGATGGAGAGAAAACAAAATGATTATTAGGAAAGTCTGTATAGGTTAAATATTTAATATAATTATACGCTTTGTAATTAGTATCGATTTCAGGTCCTTTTTTTGATCCTTTACTTTGAATGATGGATATAACACGACAAGAAATAAAATTACCTTTAGTATCTGTTTTAATTTTCAAAATAGGAGCATTGCCATTGGGTCCGGTTAACGTAATCTTTCCATACGTGGCAAAATTACCTAAACTGTAAGCAATAAATTTATTATTATAGAGTTCAACGGCCCTGGCAACATGGGGTCCGCTTCCTAAAATAAGATCTGCTCCTGCATCAATGCAAACATGTGCAAATTCTACTACATTCCCTCTATTTTCTCCAGCATAAAATTCATTTTTAAAAGGTATATGCTGATAAGATGCCCCCTCTCCTCCTCCATGAAACATAACAATAATAATATCAGCTTTAGGGCGCACTTCTTTAATGACTCTTTTAATATCTGCGTAATGAACCGAACTTATTAAACCCGGACTGTGTCCGGCTCCTATAAAAGCATATCGTATTCCATTTTTTTCTTTAATAGCATATTCACAATGTTTCAATACACCGGCATATTGAATACCTAGATTTTTTAAATTTTTTTCGGTTGCATTTCTTCCAAAAGTACCAAAATCATTACTGTGATTATTTGCTATGCTTAAAAAGTCAAACCCGGCCTCCTTTAAATAGTTTCCATACGCAAAGGGAGATCTGAACACAAAGCAAAAATTAGGATCGGAACATTCTTTTGGTTTTCCTCCGGAATCAAATAAAGTACCTTCTAAGTTACCGACAATCAAATCTGTTTTTTCTTTAAGTACAGGAACTATTCCTTCTAATATATTGACACCCGGCAGGAAAGAGGCTGAAGGATAGTTACTTCCTAACATAATATCTCCCACTGCTGTAATGGTAACAGTATCGGAATTAGCGGATAGAAAATCTTTGGATTCAGTGACAGGATAAGATTTTTTTTCTGGTTCTTTTACCTTATTTTTCTTACAGGCAACCGTAATCACCAAAAAGGTCAAGATAATTGAAAAAAATCTCATAAGAGCGTCTAAATGGATATGATACTAGTTTTTAAAGACAAAAATTATAAATGATCTCCATCATATTTATGATCTTTCTGTGTAAAACCAATAATTCTTTTACACCAATACAAAAGAAATAAACAAAGAATAGCCACATACAACCAATCAACAAAATGTCCAATGACAGGTAAAATTTTGTAAGACCATGTAAATAATTTGCCGATACCTAGTATTAATTCTGTCATGATTTAATAGGTTTTTATTTATATTTTTGTAACAAATATATAAAAAAATGTACTCGAACTCTCCTTCTATCAAATATTTTTTTCCCGTTTTTGGCCTGTGGATCATTTTTTTAGGAGTCTTTATTTATTATCTTAATTTACACGTTACATCTATTATAAAACTGTGGGAGATAGTTGTTGTTAGTTCATTATCATATATTTTGAATACCCTTACGATTTTATATTCAAAATTTAAGAAAAAAAGGAAAATTTGGGCGTTAGCCATTTATAATCTATTATTTATTCCTTCTTGTGAAGAATTTATAAATTTACCTATAGGTCTTTCTTACTTACTGCTTTCTATGGCGCTTTTATTATTGTTAGATATTTTCAGCAAATCTTCTCAATTGAAATATTTTAATATTGGAATGTTCGCTTCTATAGCAAGCTTATTATATTTTCCCACTATTTCCATAGTTTTTTTATTTTTATTCATGACTATTGTATACTATAAGGAAAAAATAAACATATCCCAGTATATCGCAGGTGTATTGGTAACCGTTATACTTACTCTTGAAATAACATTTATTACCGATTCTTTTTCATATATTACTAATTGGATAAATCAATTAACCATTCCAACATTTCATTTTGAATATCAAATCCCTATTTTATTAATACTTCTTGTTGTATTAGTTTTAGGATGGATCAGTCAATATTCAAATAAAAATATTTCCGAAGATTTAAAGATTTCTTCGCAGCATACTATTTTAGTTTTTTATCTTTTGTTCTGGATTTTAATTTATGCTTTCTTCATGGGAGATAATTATGCCTTGTTGATATTCGTTAGCCTTCCGGTAAGTCTGATCACATCCAGATGTATTTAATATCAATTCCATTTTAATAAAACCATACGGAACGTAACAATAAATTTAAGAAGCATTGACCTTTACGTTAATTTAGTCAAAAAAATTGAGAGTTAATTAGAAGTTTTTTTATTTAATAGTCTATTCAAAAAATAATGAAGCTACCCATGAACAAATCGAAGAAAAGGCTAAAAAATATATTGTTTTATACAAGCTCTATAATTAAAAACTTAACTACTTAAATAACTTTCTTAATTTTATATTTTAATACATTTTTATGAAATTTTAGGATTGGATTTACAATTTAACAATTGAAAAGAGTAGATCCTAACAAAAAAATGAAATACGTAAACCCATTGAGCATTTTTAAAAACCATTAATAAGTACTAATTTAGCAAATTCATGTAAATTAATACCTACTATAACCTTCGAAAGCAATGGGTAAGACAAAAGAAACTCCTTTGATGAAGCAATACAACAGTATAAAAGCCCGATATCCGGATGCTATGTTGCTGTTTCGAGTTGGAGATTTTTATGAAACATTTGGTAAAGATGCGGTTAAAGCTTCCAAAATTTTAGGAATTGTACTTACAAAAAGAGCAAACGGACAAGCAAGTCATATTGAGTTGGCCGGTTTTCCTCATCATTCAATAGATGTTTATCTGCCCAAATTAGTACGTTCGGGTCTTAGAGTTGCTATTTGTGATCAATTAGAAGATCCTTCCATGGCAAAAGGTATTGTAAAACGTGGAGTTACGGAATTGGTTACCCCGGGAGTAACTTTTAATGATAAGGTTTTAGAAGCAAAAAGTAATAACTTTTTATTATCCGTTCATCAGGAAAAAAATTTATACGGTATGGCTTTATTGGACATTTCCACCGGAGAATTCCTGATTTCTGAAGGAGATGAACACAAACTTCGACATCTTATCGATAATTTTAAGCCGACCGAAATAATCCATCAACGAAGACATCCTTTACCCTTTGATCATCAAGCCTATTCATTTCAATTAGAAGATTGGGCATTTCAATATGATTATTCGTACGATAAACTAACTTCACATTTTAAAACCAATTCTTTAAAAGGTTTTGGTATAGAATCAATGAAACTGGCGATCACGGCAGCAGGTGCGGTTTTTGCTTATTTAGTTGAAGATACTCATCATAAATTATTGGACCATATAACCAATATTCAGCGATTATCTCAAGACACTTTTGTATGGATGGACGATTTTACCATCAAAAATTTAGAATTAATCCATACAACTGAATCTCAATCGGTTTCCCTGTTAAAAATATTAGATAAAACCCATACCAATATGGGAGGGAGAATGTTACGCCGATGGATTCTCACTCCTTTAAAAGAAATATCCGTAATTCAAAGGAGGTTGGAAGTAGTTGAGTTCTTCTTAGAATTTTCTGAAATAGCTTATGAGATCCGAGAATTACTTAAAGGGATATCCGATGTAGAAAGACTTCTAGGCAAATTAGCCGGTGAACGTATATCACCTAAAGAATTAGGATATTTAAAGGATTCTTTGATTAATTATTTAAAAATCGAAAAAATCTTAAAAGAAAAAAATCATCCGACCTTTACTAATTTTGGAGAATTTAAAAATTTAGAAGAGGTTGTATCCTTATTGCAAAAGCAATTAAATGATGAATTACCGGTTATTTTGTCAAAAGGAAACGTAATAAAAGAAGGAATTTCCGAAGAATTGGATGTATTGCGTAATTTAAAAAATCATGGCAAAGAATATTTAGACAATTTATGTATAAGAGAATCTGAAAAAACCGGTATTCCCAGCCTAAAAATTGATTTTAATAATGTGTTCGGGTATTATTTGGAAGTTAGAAACACCCATAAAGATAAAGTTCCTACCGATTGGATCAGAAAACAAACATTGGTTAATGCCGAAAGATATATTACAGAAGAATTAAAAGAATACGAAAGCCAAATTTTAGGCGCTGAAGAAAAAATAGGAATATTGGAATCTGAACTTTTCAAAAGTCTTTGTTTACAAATCAAAAACAGTCTTACGGATATCCAGCATAATACTTCCAAAATTGCTACCATCGATACTTTGCTTTCTTTTGCGGAAACAGCACAAGAAAACTCATATATACATCCTAAATTAACAGATTCCAAAGTCATCGACATAAAAGACGGAAGACATCCCGTCATTGAAAAACAATTGCCTTTAGGAGAGTCCTATGTAGCTAATTCGGTCTATATGGATGACGAAAAGCAGCAAATACTCATGATTACAGGTCCTAACATGGCAGGAAAATCCGCATTGCTCAGACAAACGGCATTGATTGTTCTCATGGCTCAAATTGGAAGCTATGTTCCTGCCAAGGAGGCAACGCTGGGTATTGTGGATAAAATTTTTACTCGCGTAGGAGCTTCTGATAATTTATCAAAAGGAGAATCAACCTTCATGGTTGAAATGAATGAAACGGCGAGTATTCTAAATAATATTTCAGATCGCAGCTTAATATTGCTTGACGAAATAGGCCGAGGAACCAGCACATACGATGGCGTTTCCATAGCCTGGGCAATTGCAGAATATCTTCATGAGCACCCTACACATCCTAAAACGCTTTTTGCTACACATTATCACGAACTTAACGAAATGACGGAGTCATTTTCAAGAATTAAAAATTTCAATGTGAGTATCAAGGAGGTCAATGGAACGATAGTATTTCTTAGAAAATTAATTCCGGGAGGAAGCGAGCACAGTTTCGGTATACATGTAGCTAAACTGGCAGGAATGCCCGAAATAGTAACTCAACGTGCCGAGCAAATTTTAAAAACTTTGGAAAATAACAGTTCTAAAAAAGAGCGGAAAGAAAATGCAAAAACATCTACCGATGAAAATATGCAATTAAGCTTTTTTCAATTGGACGATCCAATTTTAGAAAATATTCGTGAAGAAATAGTAAAAACTGATATCAATGCGTTGACTCCTTTAGAAGCTTTAATGAAATTAAACCATATAAAGAAAATGATTGGTGGCTGATTGTTCATTTTTTAAAAATATATTAAGATTTTCAACCTATTTTTTTCTATATTTTTTACTGTATAAGATCATACCTATGGGTAATAATTTTAAAAAATTCTTTTCTTAGAACGAATTACTTTCGATTTGCATTTTCAACTATTGAATGTTATAAAAAAAGTTTCGTTTAACTCTTGCTTACTTTCGATTTAGTAAATATATTTGTTTGATTGACTTTCAATTAAACTAAAACCACAAAAAAAATTATAAACTATGGACACAAAAAAAGCAAAAGACGGTCCTTTAGTAATTGCCATTGACTCCTCAACCACTTCCTCCAAAGCAATTATTGTTGATGAAAACGGACACGTTTGGCAAACTGCAAAAAGAAATATACAACTTCATACTCCTGCCATGGATTTTTATGAACATAATCCGATTCGATGGTGGCAAACAACCAAAGAATGTATAGGAGAAGTTCTGTCAAAATTATCTTCTAAAGACAGAGAACGAATATCGGCTATTGGAATAACCCATCAACGGGAAAGCTTTGCTCCTTTTGATGAAAAAGGAATGCCTCTACGTAACGGAATTCTTTGGCTGGACGGTCGCGCAACGAAACAAATTAGAGCCTATGGCTCTCAACATATCCATAATCTCTCAGGTAAGCCACCCGGCGTAACTCCCGGTATCTATAAAATTGCTTGGTTAAAAGAAAATGAACCCGAAGTGCTGAAAAAAGCGTTTAAAGTTGTTGAAGTACACGGTTATATCACTTGGAACCTTACCGGTAAGTGGATTTCATCAGTAGCTGCAACAGATTCTTTAGGATTATTGGACATCCGTAAATTTGATTACAGCGATGAACTTTTGCAAATAGCCGGAGTAACCCGCGAACAAATGGCCGATTTAGTTCCTCCCGGAGAAATTATGGAAGAATTAAAACCGGAATTGGCTGCAGAATGGAAACTGTCTAAGCCAATACCTGTAATTGCAGGTTTGGGAGATGGTCAGGCAGCAGGAATAGGTGCAGCAGCCGTATCTCCTGATATTGCCTTTCTAAATTTAGGAACAGCTGTAAATGCGGGAGTTGAAAGTTCTGAATACAGGTGCGATCCCGTATTCAGGACTCATGTTTCAGGAATTAAAGGAAATTTTGTTTTCGAAATTTTACAGTCTTCGGGGTCATATTTGGCGGGATGGTTCCGACAATCTTTGGGAGATCCTAAATTATTGGGAGAACCGGATCCAAAGTTGGATCACGAAGCTTCTCATATTCCCCCGGGATGTGAAGGACTCGTAACCTTGCCTTACTGGAATGCCGTACAAAGTCCCTATTGGGATTCTGTAGCAAGAGGCGCGGTAGTAGGCTGGAGAGGAACTCATTCCAAAGCGCATATGTATCGATCAATTTTAGAATCCATCGGCTTTGAGATGAAATTTAATTTAGAATCCATTGAAAAAGGAACCGGTGTTAAATTAAAATCGGTTCGAGCCATGGGAGGGGGAACTCGTTCTCAGTTATGGCGTCAAATAATGGCCGATTCCCTGGGATTACCCATTACCATTTGTTCAGAAGATGAAATTTCCGCCTTAGGAGCCTCCGTTGTTGCCATGGCAGGAATAGGCGCACATGGATCCAACAACGTAGCTCATGCTGCTAAACACATGGCACATTTTGGAGAAACTATTGAACCGGATGTAACGCAATCAGAAAGATATAGAGAAGTCGCCGAGATACAGCATAAACTATATCCGCAACTAAAAAATATTTTTGAACAACTTTATGAGTTGTCGGAAAAATACCCTTCTACAAAGCCGGAATCACCAAAATCAGAATTATAAAAACTAAAATCACAAATCGTAATATAAATAAAAATGGGAATAATCACCATATTAGGCGCCGGAGCCATGGGCTCCGGTTTATGTACACCGGTAAGTAAAGCCGGTTGGGAAGTTAGGTTATGGGGTACCTGGCTCGACGATCATTTATTGGATGCCTGTGAAGCAGGTAAACCTCATCCAAGAACTAAAATACCTTTAGCAAAAGGAGTTAAACTCTTTCGTTCCAATGATTTACAAAACGCTTTAGAAGGAGCAGATGTAGTGGTGATGTCGGTTGCCTCAGTAGGTGTTCCTAAAGTTACTGAAATGGCATTAGAAGGAATTTCCAAAGCAAAAGCACTTTGGTTGACCTCTAAAGGATTTTGTCCCGATGAAAAAGGAAAAATCCAACTTCTTCCCGAAGCTATTCGCACCCTAGCTAAACAAAAAGGAATACAAATCCCTCCTGTCGTTGCAATTGCCGGACCGGTAAAAGCCAACGAGTGTGCAGACGGTAAACCCACGGCTACCATTTTCGGATGCAAGGATATTGAAGTTTCACGAAAATATGCCGGAGAAGCAAGAACAGAGGTTTACTGTATTGAAGCGACCGATGATGAAATTGGAGTAGAAATCTGTGCCCCCATGAAAAATGTGTACGCCATAGCTCTGGGTATTGCTGACGGACTGGAAGAAGGTACCGAATTTCCTCATCATAATTTAAAAGCTGCTACTTTCAGTCGTGCTATAAAAGAGATGTCTTTGTTGGGTCAAGCTTTGGGTGCTCGTATGGAAACAGCTTTCGGACTTCCCGGAGTGGGTGACTTGGAAGTTACCGGATTATCGGGAAGAAATAAAGTATATGGGGTACGTATTGGAAGAGGTGAAAACGCAAAAGATGCTCTGAAAGAAATGGATCGTTTAGAACAAACGGTGGAAGGAGTACCGGCAGCGGGTCTTGCGGCTAAATTAGTTGAGCAATCAGCACCTCAACTTAAAGAAGAACTGACTTTGTTGAAAGCTGTTAATGAGATTTTAGCCGGAACTAATCGACCTGTAGTGAGTGTGCTATCAGAAGCAGTACTTCCTAAAAAGCCTTAAAGTTAATCTTTGAAAATTTCAATATACTTGTACTATTTAGTCAAAAAAGTTCCTGGTAATTCAGGAACTTTCTGTTTGCTATTCGTTTTAATTTTAATTAATAAAAAATATTATTCTAAGTTGGTTTAAAGGATATAATCAAAAGTAATTTAGTTATATGCATAACTATTTATTTTTCATATATATTTCTATATTGATTTTTTTAGTTTTTAATCTTAATTCTTAAACTTTAAAATAATTTAAAATCATCTTGATTTATCTGTTTTTAAATAAATTCTTATTTATCTTAAAAGCTTATTTTACATATTTTCAGGAATACAAATATTATCAAAATACAATTAAATAATATTTAAAAAGGCAAATATATAGTTTATGAGATAGCAATAAGATTATTTTATATGTATGTGTTTTTTAATCAAACACTCTAAAAAGTATAAAATTTAAATATAGTATAGGATCAATATTAGTTATTCTTTAATCAAAAAGTGAATTTCAAATCTTACTTCTTTAGGAATTATAAAAAAGAACTTGATGAATACGAAAAAATCGTGAGCCTCATTGAATCTATTTAAAAATGTAAAAAATAATTAAGAATAATAGTATTCCCGAAGATGAAAAACTTACCTAAATAACCATAAAAAACAAGAAAACCCGCTATTTAAGCGAGTTTAAAAAGTGGAGATGGAGGGATTCGAACCCTCGTCCAAACAAGCAATACGCAAGCTTTCTACATGCTTAGTGAATTATTAATTTTCGGCTGATTGCTGAGAATTCACACCCCACAATCAGCTTATCATCTAAATTTTCGAACATAACCCGATGCGTGTCCTGTTCTATCTCCGCATTCCCGTGCCTCTTAACCAAACGCCGCAGAGAAGGGCTTTTGAGAGACATTTAGCTTCCTTACCTGGTAAGGAGATCGCTTGGACTTACTATAATTCGGTCGTATTAAGCAGCTAAAGCGTATTCTTCGTTGCCAGTTATAAGTTTGTAACGGAAGTTTAACGAGATTACCTTACGTGACTCGACATGCTTACTTACCCATTGATCTTGCTGTCAAAACCGGTCATCCCCAATGGATAATTCTTCAATATTAATTGGCAAATATAATCATTTTAACTTAATTATAGGTCAAAATGGATCCCGTATTCCTTTAAACACTATATATATTCAATTATTATTTTTAAATAAAATCAAAGATTTGAAAACAAAATAAGATATAAAACCATACATCTAAGCTTTTACTAAATCAATTAAAAACAGGGAGATCGGTTTAAAATTTCATCATAACAAAATTGACAGTAAAAAATAATTTTCTAAATATTTTTAAAAATAGAAATTATCTTTTTATTATAATTATAAAAATTTAAATCCCTAAAAATAAAACAATATATCATAAAGAATTTATAATTTATATATATTTTAAAATAGATAATATGATTTTTTCAATAAAAAATAAAAAAAAAGAGTTTGATTTAGAATGAAAAAAACTAATTTTGTAACTATTAAGAAAAAATTCATATATGAAATTCATAGTTTCAAGCGGAGAATTATTAAAAGCATTACAATTAATAAGTGGAGTTACCGGAGGAAACTCATCTTTACCTGTATTGGAAAATTTTTTATTCGATCTGGATTCTGATAAATTAACCATCTATGGATCTGATGGTGAAACAACCATGAAAACCAGTATTGAAGTTCAAAGTACAGATAAAGGAAAAATTGCGGTTCCTTCAAAACTGCTTACCGATACAGTAAAAACTTTTTCCGAACAGCCGCTTTCCTTTTCACAAGAAGGAAATCAACTAGAAATTGTGGATGAAAAAGACAACTACTTCATAGCTTTGGATGATGTAGACCAGTATCCTACCCTACCCGAATTAGACACAGACAGGTCTATTACCATGAAAGCCTCCGTTTTAGGAGAAGCGGTCGCCAATACTATATTTTCAACCGGTAATGACGCCATGCGTCCCGTGATGACCGGGGTATTATTCCAATTTACCAATTCGGAATGTCGATTTGTAGCTACCGATGCTCATCGCTTGGTAAAATATACTCGTAAAGATGTTTCTGCGAATGAAGATATAGAATTCATCATGCCCAAAAAACCGCTTACTCTATTGAAAAATGCCTTGATTGCATATGATGATGAGGTTATTATTGAATTTAATGAAACCAATGCTCGGTTCACTCACAATGAAACTCAATGGGTTTGTAGGCTAATAGACGGTAAATATCCTAATTACGATGCCGTAATCCCTAAAGAGAATCCGAACGTATTGACTATAAACAGGCAATTATTTTTAAGCTCTCTAAAAAGAGCTGCCCTTTTCTCAAATAAATCAACTTCGCAAGTACGTTTAGCTTTAAATGGAAATTTACTTAAGCTAAGCGCTGAAGATGTTGATTTTTCTAATAAAGCGGATATGAGCCTTCCTTGTGATTACAATGGGGAAGAATTGAAAATAGGATTTAATTCCAAATTCTTAAATGAAATGCTTAACAACATTTCATCGGAAGACATTACCCTTGAAATGTCCACGCCCAATCGTGCGGGAATTATTAAACCTGCAGACGGTTTGGATGAGAATGAAGACATATTAATGTTGGTAATGCCTGTTATGCTTAATAACTAAATAAATTTTAAAATATAAACCACTTTTCTCGCTCTTATGTAAATAAATTATTTACATAAGATTTTTTTAATATAAATAGTTAAAATCAATGAAAATTTCTTATAATTGGTTATGTAAATATATTAAGACTGATTTATCTGTTGAAAAAATAGCTTCCATACTTACAGACACAGGTTTGGAAGTAGAAGATGTTGAAGAAATTGAATCTGTCAAAGGCAGTCTAAAAGGTGTAGTTGTCGGTGAAGTCATTGAATGTGAAAAGCACCCGAATGCGGACAAACTGAAACTAACTAAAGTGAACTTAGGGGATCAAATCGTTCAAATTGTTTGTGGGGCACCTAATGTAGAAAAAGGTCAAAAAGTACCTGTAGCCACTATTGGTACTTCCTTATATTCCGAAGACGGAAGCGAATTTAAAATTAAGAAAAGTAAAATACGAGGGGAAGAATCTTTCGGTATGATTTGTGCCGAAGATGAATTGGGTTTAGGCAAAAGCCATGAGGGCATACTCGTACTTGATACTAATTTAAAAGTGGGTACTCCTCTTAATGAGGTGATCCATGTTTCTAAGGATTATTGCATTGAAATAGGGCTCACTCCTAACCGTACAGATGCTATGTCTCATTATGGGGTAGCTCGTGATTTATATGCGGCACTTAAAAGCAGAAAAATCAAGGCTGAATTACAACCAATCACTTTCGAAAATTTTAAATTGGATGAAGCAAAAGGAAATCCGATTAGTGTTGAGGTAGAAAATGAGCAACTCTGCCCTAGATATTCGGGTATATATTTAAAAAATATTGAAATTAAACCTTCTCCTGATTGGTTACAAAACCAATTAAGAATCATAGGATTATCTCCTATAAATAATGCAGTAGATATAACTAATTATATATTACATTCCTATGGACTTCCTCTTCATGCATTTGATGCCGATAAAATTGGCGGTCAAAAAATAAAAGTGGGAACGGTACCGGAAGGAACTACGTTTACTACATTAGACGGAGTAAAAAGAAATCTATCCGATTCCGAATTACTTATAAAGGACGCTCAGGATACTCCTTTATGCTTAGCCGGTGTGTATGGCGGATTAGAATCCGGAGTTTCCAATGAAACTAAAAATATTTTTTTAGAAGCTGCTTACTTTGATCCGGTTTCTATAAGAAAAACCTCTAAAAAAGAAGGATTAAATACCGATTCTTCTTTCCGTTTTGAAAGAGGTGTAGACCCTAATTATACCCTGATTGCTTTGAAAAAAGCCTGTGAGCTTTTTAAAGAGTTAACCCATGCAACCGTTGTTGGAGAAATGATAGATATATATCCCAATCCAATAAAAAACGTAAATACTATTTTAAGGTATCATAAAATCGATCGAATATTAGGAAAGAAAATCCATAGAGAACAGATCAAAGAAATCTTAAAATCATTAGAGTTTACGATCATAAGCGATACAAACGAAGTTTTGGATCTTATAGTACCGGCCTATCGTGTAGATGTGACGAGGGAAATAGATGTTATTGAAGAAATTGCACGAATCTATGGGTACAATCAAATTGATATTCCTGAAAAGTTTTCGTTTGCTTATGAAAATAAAAATGCCTTTGATGAAGAATTTCTTGAAAACACGATTGCTAATCAATTAAAATATAATGGTTTTAACGAAATCATCAATAATTCGTTAACGGCTCGTAGAGATGAAAACACCCAATACGTGGAACTGGTTAACCCTTTAAGCACAGATTTGTGTGTAATGAGGCAATCCCTGGTATATGGAGTATTACAAAGTATATCATTTAACAGCAATCGTAATCAGAAAGAAATTAAGTTTTATGAATTCGGAAAGACTTATTTTAAAAATTCCGCAGGAACTTATGTTGAAAATAAAAAACTTTCGGTAGCTTTATTCGGAAATTTCCAGGAAAATAATTGGATTATTCCTCAAAATACCTCTACTTTTTTTCATTTAAAAGGAATTGTAAGCCAATTACTTACCGGTTTTAATATATCCATTGATGAAAAACCGTTAGAGTCTTCTTCTCTGTATAAAGACGGCATCGAACTTTTTGTAAACGGATCTTCTTTAGGTAAATTAGGAAGTATCAATCCTAAGCTTTTAAAAGAATTCGGATTAAAAGGTAATGTATTTTATGCAGAATTGGAATGGGAAAAATGGGTGGATCTTGCCTCTAAGAAAAAACCTTATAAATTAGCTGAAATCCCTAAATTTCCGGGCTCAACCCGAGATTTAGCTCTTTTACTGGATAAAGATATAAAATATTTTGACTTATATAAAGCAGCCTTTGAAACAGAAAAAAAATTGCTTCAATCCGTAAATCTTTTTGATGTTTATGAGGGCAAAAATCTACCTGAAGGCAAAAAATCATACGCATTGAATTTCTTCCTTCAAGATGAAAATAAAACCCTTACGGATCAAGACATTGATAAGGTTATGAAAAAGTTGTTAGATCGTTTTTCAACCCAGTTTCATGCCGAATTAAGAAATAATTAATGATGAAAATATGCATAAAAATGTTGTAATTCTAGGGGCCGGAAATGTTGCTTATCATTTAACCAGAGCCTTACTTGAAAATACGGTGAATGTCGTACAGATTTTCAACAGAACTCTGGATAAAGCACAAAATTTCGCAGAAGATTATAATATTAATTATACAGATAAAATTTCAGAAATTGTTAAGGCAGACATCTATATTATCTGCACTTCAGATAAGGCCATTTCCGAAATATCTTATTATGTACCATTTGAAGATTGTTTAGTTGTCCATACTTCCGGATCGATCCCCTTATCTGCGCTTAAGGGTAAATACAGAAAAGGAGTCTTTTATCCTTTGCAAACCTTTTCAAAAAAAAGAGCGTTGGAATATGATAAAATTCCTTTTTTTATTGAAGCAGAAAATAAAGATGATGAAACTATTCTTTTAAATTTGGCTAAAAGAATTTCTGATGAAGCCTATGTTGTTGATTCAGAAAAGCGATTGAAAATACATATGTCGGGTGTATGGGCCAACAATTTTACCAATCATCTACTTTACATAGCCAATGAAATTTGCCGTAAACAAGACATACCTTTTGAGATTTTAAAACCTTTGATAAAGGAAACTTTTGAAAAAATAAATGATGACATTTCTTCATATGACGCTCAAACAGGACCGGCAAAAAGAAATGACCAAGTTGTTATCCAAAAACATTTATCTATCTTAGAGTCTGATTCCAATTTATACCAAATCTATTCTTTACTAACTAATTCCATTTTAGAAACTTACCATGATAAATTATAAAGAAAAGCTCAATCATATTAGCGCATTCGTTTTTGACGTAGACGGAGTTATGACCGACGGATCCATCATTCTCATTAATAACGAAATGATAAGAAATATGAATACTAAAGATGGGTTTGCCTTACAGTTTGCTGTAAAGAAAGGTTATAAAATTGCCGTAATTACCGGAGGAAAGGATGCCTCTGTAGTGAGCCGACTTAACTATTTAGGTATAACTGACATCTATCTTGATTCTAAAGATAAATGGGATGATTTGGAAGATTTTCTTTACAAATACGGGTTGAAACCTCATGAAGTTTTATATATGGGAGACGATCTGCCCGATTATGAGGTGATGAACCAAGTGGGAATTGGAGCAGCTCCCAAAGATGCTTGTCCCGAAATTCTTTCTATTGCAGACTATATTTCACCTATTAAAGGCGGTAAAGGTTGTGTGAGAGATGTGATCGAACAAGTTTTAAGAGTAAAGAGCGATTGGGATTATCTCGAAACAAAAGATACTACCGCTTCTATATAAACAACTTATTTATATAATTTTTAGGATGTAAAATTTATTTAGATCCCTAAATAAAATAACCAATATTTTTACCTATTTGATAGCAATGGATAAAATCATAAGCTTTCAATCATGCTATTAGAATTAAATTTACATCCTATCTCCAAAATTTTTACACAGCCTACCATCTCCATCAACTATATTGTTTTAATATAATTATTTGCACAATAAATACGATTTATTATAAATAAATTAGTTTTTATCAAACATACAATCTATAAACTGCAAAATTTGAATTATAAATGTTAAATATTATTAAATAATTATATTAATTAAATTTATATGAAAATTTTCGATTCAAAAATATGGATAAATTTATTGCATGGTTTAAATCTTTAAACTTTGAATATCTTTCAATAGTAGGAGCTGTTCTTTATACACTTGTTATTATTTATACCATCTTTAAAATAATCAAAAATACGGAAAATCCATCCAAAGCAATCGGTTATTTACTTATAGTTATTATCCTTCCCATTATTGGGGTAATATTATATTTTTCGATTGGAATGAACTACCGATTGGAAAAATTGTATAAAAGAAAATATACTCACGATCGAAACTTCTATCAGATACTCAGAAATCAAATAAATGAACATACTGAAAAGAGAATCAACAAATACAATAAATTACTGGAGGGTAAAACTCACTCAATAAGAATGTTATTAAAAGATACTTCTTCTGCTCTTTATGTGGCCGACAATACCAAGTTGCTTATCAATGGTGAAAATAAATTTAAAGAGGTTATTGAAGAATTAAAAAAAGCAACGAAACATATCCATATTGAATATTATATTTTTGCTGATGACCGTATTGGAAACGAAATTAAAGATATTTTAATACAAAAAGCCAAAGAAGGCGTAACCGTACGATTTATTTACGACGATTTTGGAAGCCATTCGTTGAACAAAAGAATGATAAAAGAATTGCGTGAAGGCGGGGTACAAGCCGCTGCTTTTTACAAAATTAAACTTTATGCTTTTGCCAACCGAATGAATTACCGAAATCACCGTAAAATCATAATCATTGATTCTAAAGTTGGTTTTATTGGCGGAATTAATGTTGACGACCGATATATTAATACTCCGAACAGCAAACTATTTTGGCGCGATACCCATTTTATGGTGAAAGGAGAAGCGGTGAACGGACTTCAATATAATTTCATAACCGATTGGAACTTTTGTTCCGGAAATGACGTCGATCCTTTTGACAAAGACTACTTTCACGCGTCTAAAGATATCACCACTAAAGACGAAAACCCCGAACTTATGCAGATTGCCGCCAGTGGTCCGGATAGCGATCGAGCAACCATAATGCTTGTATACAACGGAATTATAATGTCCAGCCGAAAGAGGCTTTATTTAACGACGCCGTACTTGATCCCTAATGAAACTATTGTTAATGCTTTAAAGTACGCAGCTTTAAGCGGAGTGGACGTTCGGATTTTGGTTCCGTATAAATCGGACAGTATCATTGTAAATGCAGCTTCGTGCGCCTATTATAAAGAGTTATTAGCCTCGGGGGTTCGAATTTACAGGTATACGAAAGGATTTGTACATGCTAAAACCATAATTTCCGACACCAATCTTTCCGTTATAGGATCAGCTAATTTGGATATGCGGAGCTTTGATTTAAATTTTGAAATAAGCGCCTTAGTTTACAGCGAAACCATTAATCAAGAACTTTACGATGCTTTTATGGAAGATATTGAAAACAGTACGGAAGTCTCCTATAAGGAATGGTTAAAAAGAAACCGATGGGTAGATTTAGGTAATTCCATAGCTAAACTTATATCACCCCTTTTATAAAAAAAATAAATAGTTAAATCTTATAAGCTAACGAAATATTTTAGGGTATAACATTCCCTATATACGGTAATTTAATTGATCTGTATTTTTTAAAAATACGATTTTTTTAAAAGTTATAAATCGCTGATTGTAATACAATAAATTAGTTTTACCATACAATTAAAGTCCATTTAAGATAGACTTTTTTTTCGTATATTCGCAAATCAATTTTTTTCGCATTTGTTTTAAAAGAAAATGAGCAATAAATTTCAAGAATATAAAGAATTAAATCTAAATAAATTTGCAGACGAAATTTTAGAATTTTGGAAAAAAAATAATATTTTCCAAGAGAGTATAAAATCTCGTGAGGGCAATCCTCAATTCGT
This sequence comes from Apibacter sp. B3706, assembly GCF_011082725.1. Lineage (NCBI taxonomy): Bacteria > Pseudomonadati > Bacteroidota > Flavobacteriia > Flavobacteriales > Weeksellaceae > Apibacter > Apibacter sp. B3706. The sequence continues at coordinate 1,667,270 of NZ_CP049715.1, forward strand.
ATTTTTTGAAGGACCTCCTTCAGCTAACGGAATGCCGGGCATTCACCATGTAATGGCTCGTACCATTAAAGATATTTTCTGCCGATACCAAACATTAAAAGGAAAACAGGTCAATAGAAAAGCCGGTTGGGATACCCACGGTTTGCCCGTTGAACTTGGAGTTGAAAAGGAATTAGGTATTACCAAAGAAGATATTGGTAAAAAAATAACTGTGGAAGAATACAACAAGGCTTGTAAAGAAGCAGTTATGCGATATACCGGTGCTTGGAACGAATTAACTCAAAAAATAGGTTATTGGGTAGATTTAAATCATCCTTATATTACTTACGATCCCAAATATATGGAAAGTGTTTGGTGGTTGTTGAAACAAATTTACGATAAAAATTTACTTTATAAGGGTTATACCATTCAACCCTATTCTCCTAAAGCTGGAACAGGGCTTTCCAGTCATGAGTTGAGTTTACCCGGTGCATATAAAGATATTACAGACACTACCATTGTTGCTCAATTTAAAGCAATTAAGGAAAGCACCACTTTATTTAAGGATATTCAGGGCGATGTATACTTCTTGGCTTGGACTACCACACCGTGGACCTTACCTTCTAATACGGCGTTAACTGTAGGAGGATCTATTGATTATGTATTGGTAAAAACATTTAATCAATATACTTTTGAACCCATCAATGTTATACTCGCTAAAGAATTAGTAGGAAGTCAGTTTTCAGGTAAATTCGTACCTGCTGAATCTGATGCCGATTTTCAAGAGTATACATCTGAAAATAAAAAAATACCTTATAGAATTCTTGCCGAATACAAGGGGAAAGATTTAGTTGGAATAAAATACGAACAACTCCTTTCTTGGACATTACCGTATGAAGATGCGGATCGGGCATTTGTAGTGATTGATGGAGACCATGTGACTACTGAAGACGGTACAGGTATTGTTCATACTGCTCCTACTTTTGGTGCAGACGATGCGAAAGTTGCAAAAGAACACGGGGTACCCGGTATGTTGGTTCTTGATGAAAATCAAAATACTGTTCCTTTAGTGGATTTACAGGGTAAATTTATTTCAAGTTTACCTGAACCTTTTGCGGGAAAATATGTTCGCATTGAATATTATAACGATAACGAAGCTCCGGAACGTTCAACCGACGTTGAAATAGCCATACTTTTAAAGACCGAAAATAAGGCTTTTAAAGTAGAAAAATACAATCACAACTATCCTCATTGTTGGAGAACAGACAAACCTATTCTTTACTATCCTTTGGATTCTTGGTTTATAAAAATTACGGAAGTTCGTGATCGAATGACCGAATTAAATCAAAGTATCAATTGGAAACCTAAATCAACGGGAGAAGGTCGTTTTGGTAATTGGCTGGAAAATGCTAATGATTGGAATCTTTCCAGATCAAGATATTGGGGTACTCCCCTTCCTATTTGGAGAACCGAAGATGCTAAAGAAGAAATCATCATTGGTTCTATTCAGGAGTTGATTGATGAAATGGAAAAATCCGTAAAAGCCGGATTTATGTCTAAAAATATTTTTGAAGATTTTATTGTAGGTGATGTTTCCGAGGAAAATTACAATAAAATAGACCTTCATAAAAATATTGTAGATCAAATAGTTCTAGTTTCAGAGAGTGGAAAGCCCATGAAGCGAGAAAGTGATTTGATTGATGTATGGTTTGATTCAGGAGCCATGCCATACGCTCAATGGCACTATCCTTTTGAAAATAAGGAATTAATAGACAAACGAAAATACTATCCGGCAGATTTTATTGCTGAAGGAGTAGACCAAACTCGCGGCTGGTTCTATACTTTACATGCAATCGGAACCATGATTTTTGACAGCGTAACTTATAAAAATGTTGTTTCCAATGGGTTGGTTTTGGATAAAAAAGGAAATAAAATGTCCAAAAGTAAAGGAAATGCTGTTGAGCCTTTTGAAACCTTGGCTATGTATGGGCCGGATGCTACTCGATGGTATATGATTTCCAATGCCCAACCTTGGGATAATTTGAAATTTGATTTGGAGGGCATTGATGAAGTACGCCGTAAAATATTCGGAACTCTATATAATACCTATTCATTCTTTGCTTTATATGCCAACGTGGATGGATTCAGTTATAAAGAGGATGATATACCTTTTAAAGAAAGAAACGAATTAGATCAATGGATCCTATCCGAACTTAATCTTTTGATAGATGAAGTGGATTCTTTCTATACCGATTATGAGCCAACCAAAGCTTTACGAGCAATTAATACTTTTGTTATAGATAATTTAAGTAATTGGTATGTGCGATTATCAAGAAGACGTTTTTGGAAAGGAGAATATTCCAATGATAAGATTTCTGCTTACCAAACTCTTTATAAATGTTTGGATACTATTGCTAAGTTAATGTCTCCTGCAGCACCTTTCTATTCCGATAGATTGTATCAGGATTTAAACGCAGTTACGGGAAAAGAACCTTATGCATCGGTTCATTTAGCTTATTTCCCTGTTAAACAGGAAAATGAAATCGATTATTTATTGTTGGAAAGAACTCATTTAGCACAAAAAGTTACCACTATGGTATTTTCTTTGCGTAAAAAAGAAAATATAAAAGTTCGACAACCGTTGCAAAAAATTATGATTCCTGTTTTAAGTAACAATGACAGGGAAAATCTCGAATCCATAATACCTATAATAAAACAAGAGGTCAATGTAAAAGAAGTTCAATTATTGAACCCTGAAGAAGCTTCTGATATTATTGTAAAAGCCGTAAAACCTAATTTTAAAACGTTAGGACCTAAATTAGGTAAAGATCTTAAAGCCGTTAGCCAAGAGCTCCAACAATTATCTTCCTCTCAAATTGAAGAGTTGGAAAAGAACGGAACTATAACTCTGTCCGGCTATGAACTAAACTTGGATGATGTTGAAATTCGCACACAAGATATTACGGGATGGTTGGTTGCCAACGACGGCAAATTAACCGTTGCGCTCGATATCACTATCACACCTGAATTAAAATCTGAAGGAATTGCTCGAGAATTGGTAAATAAAATTCAAAATCTCAGAAAAGAGAATGGATTGGAAGTTACCGATAAAATATCTTTAGAAATTCAGGCGAATGAGGAAATTGAAAAATCCGTTAACGAAAATATGGAATATATATGTTCTGAAACATTAACACAGAAATTAACTTTTGTAAGTAACACTACCGATGGGACGGAATTAGACATTAATGAAATTAAAATTAAAATCGTACTAAAAAAAGTGTAATTATGACTGAAGACAGACTTAGATATTCTGACGAAGAACTTGAAGAATTCAAGATACTTATTCTTGATAAAATTGAAAAAGCGGAAAATGATTTAACTATGCTGAAAGAAGCGTTTGTTAATGATTTAAATAACGGAACGGATGATACCTCTCCTACTTTTAAAGCTTTTGAAGAAGGTTCGGAAACCATGAGTAAAGAAAGTAACTCCCATTTGGCGGCTCGTCAAGAGAAATTTATCCGTGATTTGCGAAATGCTTTAATACGAATTGAGAACAAAACATACGGAATTTGCAGAATTTCCGGAAAATTAATAGGTAAAGAAAGATTGAAAGCGGTTCCTCATGCTACCTTAAGCATTGAGGCTAAAAACAATCAATAGTAAGAATGAAGAAAGTCTTATGGATAACATTTTTTATCCTTTTATTAGATCAAGTATCAAAAATTTACATTAAAACGCATTTTCATCTTCATGAGGAAATAAAAGTTTTCGATTGGTTTTATCTTACGTATGTTGAAAATCCAGGTATGGCTTATGGAGTGCAACTTGGAGGATTCATAGGTAAAATAGGCCTGAGCTTATTGCGTTTGGTATTAATAGGCTTAATGGCTTATTATATCAACAAATGGTCTAAAAAGGCTAATACTTGGTATTTTATCATTCCGGCAGGATTAATTTTTGCGGGTGCAATCGGGAATTTGATTGACAGTACTTTTTATGGAGTCCTTTTCGATTCGGGTACAACTTATAACTCGGTTGTGAAGGATTGGTACGGATATTCGGGAATTTCCAAGCTTAATTTTAAAGGATATGCTCCTCTATTTGGGGGATGTGTCGTGGATATGTTTCGTTTTCCTCTTATAGACACTTATTTGCCCGAATGGTTTCCTGTATGGGGAGGTGAAAGGATTCAATTTTTTAATTATATATTCAATGTTGCCGATTCTTCCATCACTCTCGGAGCGATATTTCTCATAGGTGTTTATTTCTTCAAACCCGGTATGTTTCCTAAAGAGTGGATGAAATAGTTTTGTATAAAAAAGTACTCCATTTTGTATTCTTATGCGGGTTCTAATCTTTATATGGTATAATAAAAATGCATAAGTTTTTGCACTTTATATTTTAAATGTAAATTTGCATTTTATCATATAAAATATACCATGAGAGTTTTAACAGGCATACAAAGTACGGGTACTCCACATTTAGGCAATATTTTAGGAGCCATTGCACCGGCTATTAAGTTAAGCAAGGATCCTTCTAATGAATCTTTTTTCTTTATTGCCAATTTGCATTCCATGACGCAAATTAAAGATGCTGAAGTCCTTAAACAAAATACGTATGAAATAGCGGCAACCTGGCTCGCATGTGGTTTGGATATTTCCAAAACTTATTTTTACAGACAATCAGACATCCCCGAAGTAACGGAACTTATGTGGTATTTGCTTTGTTATTTCCCCTATAGCCGTTTGGCTCTGGCGCATGGATTTAAAGATAAAGCCGATCGATTGGAAGATGTAAATTCCGGGCTGTTTACTTATCCTATGCTTATGGCTGCGGATATTCTTTTATACGATGCACAAATCGTTCCGGTAGGTAAAGATCAATTGCAGCATTTAGAGATGACTAGAGATGTCGCTCAAAAATTTAACCACGTACACGGCGATGTTTTGGTAGTCCCTGAAGCCAAAATTCAAGAAAATACGATGTATGTCCCCGGAACTGATGGAAATAAAATGAGTAAATCCAGAGGAAACACGATTCAAATTTTTGCTCCTGAAAAAGAGTTGAAAAAACAAATTATGTCTATTGTAACCGATTCTACTCCATTGGAAGAACCTAAAAATCCGGATACTTGTAATGCGTTTTCTATATTTAAATTGGTAGCCACTCCTGAAGAAGTGGAAAATATGAGAGAAAACTACTTAGTCGGTGGTTACGGATACGGACATGCTAAAAATGAATTATTTAAAGTTCTTCTACGTGAATTTAGTGAAGCCAGAGAAAAATATAATTACTATATGAATCATATTGATGAACTTGAGAATATTCTTAAAGAGGGAGCTGAAAAAACAAAAAGCATAGCATCTGAAACACTCAAAAGAGTTAGAAAGTCTTTACAATTTTAAAATTTTTCAAAAAAAATTGCAGCAAAAAGATCTTTTGCTACAATTTAAACTAAACTAATTAAACTAATATTTAAATTCTTGTGTAAAAGGATACAATTTTAGTTTAATTATTTTTTTCCTGCAATTCTTTATAATAGATTTTATCTATAGCTGTATTTAATATTTTTATATAAGCTATATTTAGTATATATTCACATAACCGCCCTCGATATCTTTTTTAACTACTTCCGCTCCTCCATAGACATTAATATCTCCCCCATCTTTTATTTTGGTTTCAACTAATCCATTAGAATAAACAGATGCTGTTCCTCCGGAAGTAACTGCTACTGCAATTTTATTTGAGCCCACTTCTTTTGCATCGTAGGTGCCCCCGGATGTAATTTTAATATTTTGATGGTTTGCCAATCCAGAAATTTTGATTTCTCCTCCGGATTTTAGCTTGGCATGTATTTTGTTTACTCCAACAAGAACGGTAATCTTCGAACCTTCAGTAGCTCCGATATTTAATAGATTTTCTTCTAATTTATCATGACCGGTTATGGTTGATCCTTCGTAAGCATGTATATTATTTAACTTTTTATAATATACCTTTACGTTTAACTCATCGTCGTTCTCTAATTTCAACGTATCCATTCTAACAATTAATTCTCCGCCTTTTTTAACGATTTTTACGTCATCTTTTTTTACTCCGCTGATCTCTACTTTTTCTTCCAGTGAGGAAAGTAACGTCACAGGAATTTTATCATAAACACGCAAAACGGTAAAACTTCTTAAATTTTTAACTATTGCCTGAGCAGAAACAATCTGTATAAAAATTATCGCAAATAAAACAAATAAAAATTTCTTCATATACTTTTTTGAGATAGAATTCAATAATTAAGCCATAACTTCATTATGATTACTATATTATCAATAAGTATATTCTTATAAGGGGTATTGATGATTAGTTTAGCCTAGTAGTGCTTTTTTCCATTCTTCTTCTTTAAATCCTACTAAAATAAGAGAATAACTTATCACTAAGGGACGTTTTACCAACATTCCGTCGGTAGATAGAAGTGATAAGAGCTCGTCTTCGCTGCTTTTTTTTACTTTTTCTTTAAGATTTAATTCTTTATACAGTTTGCCTGATGTATTAAAAAATTTGTTTATGGGCAATCCTGATCTTTGATACCATTCTTTTAATTCTTCTTTCGTTGGACATTCTTTTGCTATATTTCTTTCTTTAAATTCTATGGTATTATCTTGTAACCATTTGATTGCTTTTTTACATGTGCTGCATGTGGGATAGCATAAGATTGTTATTTTCATTTCTTATATTTTTATGAAGTCAAATTTACTTTTTTTATGTGTCTAAAGTCTATTAATAATAGTTTAAAAATTAGCAAAGGGGTAATTATTTAAATTTAACTGGATCATTAGCTTTCAATTAAACCGGCTTTAAATATTGCTGGATTGATCAAATTAAGTAAACCTTATTAAATGAGAATTACTACAATACATAATCGGTTTTTTGTAATGTGAACATTAATGATCCACGTTATAATTTTAAGGTAAAAAAGTTTATAAAAATTGAATGCAGGAACTTTCTTTTTAATTGAACATTTCAATAATTCACTTTTTTCTTATAACCTTTCTTCTTTTGAAAATGTTACTCAATTTACAATAGATAATTTATCAATATTTCCTTTACTTTGCCCAACTGCTCCTACATTCATTATCGTGGAATTCCAACTTATTTATTAAATTAATCTAATTCAACTACTTTCATTGATTTTACCCTTGTACTTCCTTCGTATAATTCTATTTTATATAAAAGATATTTAGGTTTTTCTAATAAATACAGTTTTTGTACGATTAATATAACAAATTACCTTATTTAAAAGAAATATTCAATAAATTCAGATATGTAGCATAAGTAGTGTTATGAATTTATTCTATATAGCCTTGCTTTAAAAGAATTGGATGGTTAAAGTTTCGTATTTATTTAATTGAGTTTATATTAAATACATTACAGAAAATATTTAGGCATTATTGTTCGTAAAAATGCAACTTTAATGTATAAAAAGAATAAGCAATATTTAAAATCTACTCTATCAATTATTCATCCATTCAGGAAATAGAATTAATCAAAAATAAATATTAAAAGCTAAAGAATATTTATATATCTTCATTATGTATTTTTAAAAAAAACTGAGTTTGCTTGCATAAGTTAAGTAAGAAAATATTAATTTTTAAAAATAAATTTTTTATTCAAACATAAACGAGTTATCTATATAACAAAAAAAGCCTCAACTTTTTATGATGAAGCTTTATATGTTAAAATATATAATTTAAATTTACCTACTAATTTTTTTTATTTCCATAAAGTATAATATCTGAAATTATATATCTAAGTTTATCTTTTAAATCAAATTCCATATCTAATTCTTCAGCTTTATTGCACATTTCTAATAATTTAGCAAAACTTGAAATCTCATTATCAATTTTCCTATCAAATATATCAGATAATTTTTTAATTCTGCTTAATGAACTTTTAGGATTACTAATCTTTGTTAAAATTTTCATTCGCAATTCATCCGGATGCTTAATTGTTTTTATTTCTTCTAATTCTTTAATTAAATTATCACTTGTGTTAAGTATTTTATCCATATCCTTTAGTATCGAAAATACTTTCTCAGGCTTTGTTATATGATTTATTCGCACTCCATTTTCTTGTATATATTTTTTGGGATAAAGAAAGAAACCTTTATTATTTAATTGACCAACACTCAAAATGTTTAAAAAAATCAATGATCCTTGTCCTAAATCATTAGTTGAAATATTAATTGCTGTTGATACTTTTCCAAATGAGCCTGCATCTTTTAAAAGTTTTTCTGAAACTATTATTTCTAATTTTGATTCATTAATATATGCACTTTTAATCATATATTCGATACCTTTATTTAATTTCATATTTGAATGAAGGATTAACATCGAAACAACAAAACTAAAATCCACTCCATACTCATTATATTTAGTTGCAGATGTTATTCCTCGTAAATACAATTGGTTGTCATATTCTACAAGTCTATAACTTCTAAGTTTATTATACTCCTTTTGAAATTTAGATTTAGTTTTAAAATGTTGAACATTATAATTGGCTAAATCCGATTCTCCAATTTTAAAAAGATTATTAGCGTATTTGGTCATATCATATTCATCTAAAAACGTATTTTTAGAATTGTAAATAGCAATTGCGCTCAAGTCATTTTTTACTTCATCACCATCAATATATTCTTCGAATTTAAAAATAATATCTTTTTGAATTTTTCCATCTACAACCTCAATTTTTTGATAAACATCTATATCTTTTGTTTCAGCGCAAATAGAATATCTATTATATTTGGTGTTATAATAGTGAATTTTTTCAAATAAAGTATCAATGAAATCTATACATATTATTTCATCTTTAATTTTTTCTATTTCAAAAGCTTCATAAATAGCATCTTTATGTGGATGTTCCGTTATTAACTTACATAATTTTTCTACTTTTAACATCCCAGAACTCTTTTCAGCGTTAAGTCCTACTTTTTTTTGTATAAAAATATTCTCCATAATTTATTTATTTTTTTATTTCTTTAATAATTGAATTTGACAACCAAGTCTTAAAATCAATAACCTTGTCCGTATTTATGTTTCGTTTAATACACAAACCTGTTTTTTACTTTTTTGAATTAGTGAGCAACTTATTGCAACCTTTAGACTTCCATATTTTGGAGGTTGAATTGCGATAATTTTAATTTTTTAAAATATTGCTAATTAATCAAATAAAGCATTTTAAAAAGAAAAGTTATTTAAATATTGAAAAAATACTTTTGTAAAAAGAAGAATTATTTATACATTTATGATATGAGTTTATTTGAAGTATAAATAATTTTTATTCTTCTTAATTAAAATAAAGCCTAATTCAATGATTTAGGCTTTTCTTTTTAAAGCCAATTTTATGTTAAATAATCATACGGTTAAGATAATTTATATATTCCTGGTCTATATTTATAATCTTTAGAGCCTTGTCTATATCATATACATGAACATTATTTTGTTCGGCAAAATTTTTCACAAATTTGCATTTAGTAACTACTGGTAAATTATTATTCATTGCGTAATATATTGATGAAATATCTGTAATTCCAATTTTTAAATTTTCATTATTATTTTTAAAGAAAAAATCATAAAAATCATTACTTAATTCAAAAATTTTTAATTCTTCTTTATTTTTTAAATCATTTATAAGCAATCTTTCATTGAGTTCAAGATAATTTTCAGATAAATATAAATTTGAAACATAAAAAATTCCATTTTTTATCATATTTAAACTATGCATCGGTCTAATTTGCTCTATATCATTCAATACCATCATCTCAAATCAAATTCTTTACTAAATGAATTTCTTCTTAATACCGATATTGGTATGCCCGACAATTGACTAGCAACACTATCACTAAAAAGTTCTTCTCTTAATCCTTTTGCTAACAAATAATTAAACCTACTTACTTTTTCATTACTATTATAAGAAATATCTTTATTTTTCCAAGTATCGTATAAATTTTTCCATTCATAATACTTTTCCCAATTAATAATTTCGAGGCTCACTATCCTTACTAAAATTGCAAAAACTGAAATTCCATATTTACTCTTAATTCTTTTTAATTCCTCTAAAGTTATACTTCGTTCTTCCCCTATATATTCCATTAGAACATCATAAGGTAATAGCATTGCTCCAGCAAAATGATCGCAAAATCTCTCTAAATCTTCTTTTAATATATTATCATCAAATTTTAAAAGAAGATGGGCTAATTCATGTAAAACAGTAAATCTCCTCCTAGGAATATCTATATTCTTAACATTTATGACTATAATAGGAGTATATCTTTCCCAACATGAGAACCCAGCAAAACTTTCATCTTCTTCTACCTCAAATATCTTCACCCCTAAGTCTTCTAAAAAACTAACAATATCATAAATAGGTGTAATATCAAATTTCCACTTTTTCCTTAAAATCTTTGTAGCTTCTTCTATCTGTTTTTTATTTGAAATAATATCAAAATTTTTTAATGGATTCTGAAATATAATTGATGCTCCAACTAACTTTTCTAATCGGCAATATGAATTATACTTTCTATGTAATTCTCCTAAAATTTTTTTCTCAAAAAATTCTTGATTAAAAACAATTTTAAAACCTTCTCTAAATTCTATATTCCTAAGTGTAAACTCATCTGAATTATAATTTGTTCCATCTAAAATTTCAGAAATACTTATGCCTAAAGCATTTGATATTTGTACTAATTGCGATGATTTAACTTCTCGCTTACCTTCTTCAAATTTCTGAATATATGATTTAGAAAAATTTGAACGAACAGCAAGTTCTTCTTGAGAAAATCCTTTTTTCATCCTAAGTTCTCTTATCTTATCACCAATTTCCATCTTAATATTTTTTACAAATATAACAAAAAACACACATATAATCCAAATTAATTATATTTTTTTATTTTTTGTGTGTTATGTTTTGCTAAAATTTAATTAACTAAGTAACCTTACCTTTTTGTAAAATTAAAGTAATGACCTACAATCAAATATAAATTTAGTTTTATCCAATATTTTAATATCTTATTAATCAACCAAATAGTTAATTTAAAATGTTAAAATTCTTCATTTTATATTAATATCCATGAATTAAAAGTTAAAGATAATTGTTCTAACTTTATATTCTTTATTCTGATAAATTACTCTTATATAAACTTTAGAATTCTTCCGATATAATAATCTATAATTTTTAGTATTTACCATATATAATTTTAGGAAGACTAAATTTTAAAATAGTATTTTGAATATAAATGTATATTGTTAACTACAATCACAAATCTTCTTATAACTTTAATTAAAAGATTATACGACATTTTATTCTCCTTTTGATAAAAATTCATCTATTATTTTAAAGTTGTTTTACTACCTTAAAAACACATCTACAATAAATTTATATCAGATAAGTTTATTAAATATAACCACAAACTCTTAACTAAAGTATATGCAACTTAACAATTATCCTAATTTTATTCATAGAGTAGAAGAACTAAAACAAAATAAATTATTATTTGATTTTACTTTTGTAGAATTAAAATTTAAGTGTATATTATTTACTGAAATTAATACTCTTTTAATATCAAATATCTCAAAAAATAAAGGATGTATAAAATCTATAAGTAACAATGGTTTCTTAAATGGTAGTCTTCCACGTGATTTTTTGAATTCAGTAATAGAAAATATAAAAGATCATACAGGAAAAAATAAAATTACCCCATTTTGGATAGAATTAGATAAATTATTCAATGAAATAGATATTTCTAAAATAGAAAAAATTGAAGATAATGAAATAATATCTTCATTTTCAACTATTAAAACTAGAGATAAAAAATATGATAGAGATGGAGATAAACCATTTTTCAAAACATGGAGGAGAAACAATATTAAAGGAGTATCTGAAGATAACCTTAATAAAACTAAAAACTATTTTGGATATAAGATTTATCAATTGTGTAAACAAAACAAAATTAGCTCTGTATGGCAAGATACTCCTACATTGAATTCTTTATCTATGTTAAAAATAGATGAAGTAGAAAAAGAAATAAATGAAATAATTATTTCAAAGTAAATCACACTTTCCTTTATAGTTAAATAAAGTTTACTTTGTAAAATCTCTTTAATTATAACAGGTTTGTCCTATGGAATAATTACAAAATTTTCTTTTATTTCAGCCTCCAATTACACTTATAACAAGTTTAAAATAATAGATACTTTTACTACTTTTTGTTATAAATTCTTTATTACAAATTACATATTTTCTTTTAATTTCTAAATGACTTATTAACTACATTTTTATTCATTTACCACATTGAAACTAAATAGTTAATGAGTAAATCAAAAATATAAGGTAATTTCACTTTACTCATAAGGTTTTTCTAACTTTGGTCGTATAAATTTCCTAAAAAATATCATTTTAGAAAACATAGTAAGCAAATTAGTAAACAAAAATCAATTAAAAAGAATAAACAAAACAATCTAAGAATGTATTGAAAACTCTTTATTAATCGTACTTTCTACATAGAAATAAGAGTTTTAAATCAGAGATTACTTTCCAATACAAAATTTACCAAAAATGTTTCCTAGCAGTTCATCATTAGAAACTTGTCCCACGATTTCCCCGAGCGCTTCCAACGCACGTCGCAAATCAATGGCAATCAATTCGCTGCTTAATCCGTTTTGTAAACCTTCTTTACATAAAAGTAAAGATTCTCGTGCTCGAATCAAAGCATTCACATGACGTACATTAGTTACAATTGTTTGAGAAGTGGACTTTTGAGATTCTATATACGAATACATGTTTTCTTTAAGTTCTAAAAGATCCGGATTTTGCTTAACAGAAACCATCAGTACTGTATATCTATGTAAAATTTCATCGGGAATTTCAGAAACATTGAATTCGCTATTCTTATCCAGCTTAGTTAAACATACAATGATAGATACATCTTCTCTCTGAAATTTAATAAGATCAGATTTTATCTCCTCCCAATTTAACTCTGTTACATCTGCCAAATATAATATAATGGAGGCTTCCTTAGCCTTTTCCAAAGCCTTGGCTACCCCGATAGCTTCTATTTGATCTTCCGTTTCCCGTAATCCCGCCGTATCTATAAATCGAAATTGAATACCATTAATAACTAACGATTCTTCAATGGTATCGCGAGTAGTTCCCGCAATATCGCTGACGATGGCCCTTTCCTCCTGTAATAAAGCATTTAATAAGGTTGATTTTCCCGCATTTGGCTTTCCTAGAATAGTAACCGGAACCCCGTTTTTAAGAGCATTTCCGTAAGAAAATGATTCTATTAATGGATTTATAACCCCTAAAATCTTATCCATCAATTGTACTAATTGAGAACGATCGGCAAATTCAACATCTTCCTCTGAAAAATCCAATTCCAGCTCTAGAAGTGAGGCTAAATCCAATAATTCAACTCGTAATTCCTTGAGAAGAGAGGAAAATCCCCCCCTCATTTGAGATAAAGCCATGTCGTGACTGGCTTTATTTTCGGCAGAAATTAAATCGGCAACTGCCTCGGCTTGACTTAAATCTATACGTCCATTAAGAAAAGCACGTTGTGTAAATTCACCGGCCAGAGCCAATCGACACCCTTTTTTAAGTAATAAGGAAAGAATTTGCTGTTCAATATATTGGGAACCGTGACATGTGATTTCCACCAAATTTTCTGCCGTAAAAGTTTTAGGAGCTAAAAAAACGGAAACCATCACTTCATCAATCGTTTCATTTTCATCTTTAATAAAACCATAATGAACCGTATGAGAAGGTACCTCATTTAGATTTTTACCCTTAAAAACAGAATTAACTAAAGAGATTGAATTTTTACCGGAAACCCTGATAATTCCTAATGCCCCTGTTCCCGGTGGAGTAGCTAATGCACAAATAGTATCTTCAAACAACATTAATATAGATAATAAAAAAACTAGTTAGGTTTACAAAGTTTATCAATATAAAGCTTTCCTTGCAGGTGATCGAATTCATGTTGGAAAATAGTACCGGTATAATCTTCGGCGCGACTTCCGCCTAAAAATTTATGAGTAACCTTTTTTTCATTTTGGTCCGTATATTCCACCTCAATCCAGGCATAACGTTGCGAAGCTCCATATCGGTTAGGTACGGATAAACATCCGTCATTCTGAAAACATAGTAATTCGGTAGAATGAGAAATAATTCGTGGATTAATAGCAACTTCTACCGTTTTTTCTTCCTTATCCAATCGATAAAATAAAAAAACATTTCGATTTACTCCTATTTGAGGTGCTGCAATTCCTACTCCGTTTTCTTCCAACATAGTTAAGTACAGCTTCTTTATCAGCTGCTCCAAGTCTTTATTATTGTGTATTTTTTTTATTCGTTTAGAAGGTTTTCTAACAATCAGTGAATCCTCCTTGTGATTTATCTTTAAAACTCTTGCCGGAGAGTCGGGAGACTGATAAATAATTGCTTTCTCTGAAGAGGTAAAACAACTTCCGCAAGATGTTAGTATGACAAACAATGTCAGATATGCTATTTTATACATTTTTTTAAGGTTTGAGTTTTTTTGGGTTGTTGATTTTTATCAGTATTTTATTTTTACTATCCAGAAGTGTAGAAAAAAACTCGTTCATTTTTTGGAACTCTTCTGAATCCTGAGAATTTATAAACGAATATTCCTTACCGGAACATAAGACTATCTTGTATTTAGTATCTTTCCCATCATACAAACGTTTACTTTCACCGCTTTTAATTTTTTCAAGTAAATGAATATCTAAAGTAGATTCTAATTTTTTCCAAACGTCTTCAGGCGTTTTTTCCAGTTCTTTTGCGATTGTGTTCGTTCTTCTGATAATTGAATGATACGAACTATTCTCTTGAGTAATCATAAAAGATTCTTCCCAACCATTCATTCCTCCATAATTAGAATACTCAACTTTGCAAAGCTTATCCTTGCTAACCGTTTTAGGTTGCTGAGATTTACAAGCAAAGCAAGTAACCAGCATGATAACTAAATAGATAATTCTTTTCACTTTAGAATGAAATGCTTAAACTTTTAATTTTTTTTGAAAAAGCTGTCTACAAACTCATATTTATTAAAGGGTTGGAGATCTTCCATTTTTTCGCCCACTCCAATATATTTTACCGGAATTTTAAACTGGTCGGATATACCGATCACTACTCCTCCTTTGGCTGTACCGTCTAATTTGGTAACCGCTAAAGCACTAACTTCGGTAGCTGCCGTGAATTGTTTGGCCTGTTCAAATGCATTTTGTCCGGTGGAACCGTCTAATACCAATAATATTTCATGAGGAGCATCGGGAATTACTTTTTGCATAACCCTTTTTATTTTACTAAGCTCATTCATTAAATTAACCTTATTATGCAAACGACCCGCAGTATCAATTAATACCACATCGGCACCTTGCGCTTTGGCAGATTGAACGGTATCAAAAGCCACAGAAGCAGGATCTGATCCCATGCTTTGTTTAATTATTGGAACCCCTACCCTTTCAGACCATATGACTAATTGATCTACGGCTGCCGCTCGGAACGTATCCGCCGCTCCTAATATAACTTTCTTTCCTTGTTGTTTAAATTGATAAGCAAGTTTTCCTATAGTCGTTGTTTTTCCAACTCCATTAACTCCCACTACCATGATAACGTACGGTTTTTTATCCTCCGGAATTTCAAATTCAGAATCAGAACTTTTATTTTCTGCCAATAAATTCATAATTTCTTCTTTTAGAATTTGATCTAATTCTGAAGTATTCATAAATTTATCTCTTGCAACCCGTTCTTCTATTTTTTTTATTATTTTAAGTGTGGTTTCAATTCCTACATCCGAAGAAATCAGCACTTCTTCCAATTCATCAAGAACCTCATCATCGACTTTACTTTTTCCTGCAATAGCTCTCCCAATTTTATCAAAAAAAGATCGGCTAGATTTTTCCAATCCCTTGTCTAATGTTTCTTTTTTCTCTTTTCCGAAAATTTTCTTAAACCAACTCATATAGGATATATAATATAACAAAAATAAAAAAAAAATCATTCACAATGAAGTGAATGATTTTTTTAAAACCTTAAAAACCTATGTTATGAAAACTATTTCTGTTTTAAAAATGTGTCTACGTTATCCGCATTCACAACTTTTTCTTCAAAAACGTAAGCTCCGGATTTAGGAGACTTAACCATTTTGATCACTTTGGTCATTTTTTTAGATTCTGTACGTAATGTTGCTACAACCTTCTTTGCCATGACTAAAATTTATTATTTAATTTCTTTGTGTATAGTATATTTTTTTAACACCGGATTGAATTTTTTCAATTCAATTCGTTCCGGAGTATTCTTTTTGTTCTTAGTTGTTATATAACGAGACACTCCCGGCATTCCACTCTCTTTATGCTCAGTACATTCTAAAATTACTTGTACTCTATTACCTTTCTTTGCCATTTTAATTTTAATTTTTAGTAATTGATAAGACCTTGTTTACGAGCTCTTGCTACAGCTTCTTCAATTCCTATTTTATCTATAATTCTTAAACCATGTGCAGATACTTTTAAAAATACCCAAGCATCTTCTGATGGTAAATAGAATTTTTTCTCCATCAAATTTATTTCAAAACGTCTTTTTGTTTTGTTATTGGCGTGCGACACATTATTTCCTACCATTGCACGCTTTCCTGTTATTTGACAAATTCTAGCCATTATCTTAAATCTAAATAATATTCTTTTTCCTTGAATCGGGTTGCAAATTAACAAATTATTTTTGACTCTACCAACTTTTTTACTTTTTATTTTTTGATATTGTGTTTCCTTTTTAGGGAATTCTTATTTATTTTATTTAAAACGGTTTTGGATATCGCATAAGCCAATAATATTCCCGCCAGCAGCAATGCCAATCTGGCAATTACATCGCCGTATTTTACATAAGTTGTAAGTGAAGTATTTAAATTAATATCCCCCTTTAAAGCCCCCCGTTTTCCATAATCTAATTTTTCCACGATATCTCCCCGTTGGTTTATAAATGCTGAAATTCCACTATTGGCTGAGCGCCCTATATCTCTTCTGGTTTCAATGGCTCGTAATCGCGCATAAGCCAACAACTGCTTATGTCCTTGCGAATCGCTCCACCAAGAGTCATTGGTCATTATAAATAATGCGTTAGCTCCTTTTTTCACAAATTCTCCGACATATTCCCCATATATGCTTTCATAGCATATTATGGGAGCGGCTTTTAATCGATTCTTCGAATTTGTGAATATAGTCGGATGGTCTTGTACTCCTAAACTTTCCATAGATCCGCCAAAATTCATCATATATTCTCCAAGTATAGGCTTTAATACGGATGCATAAGGGAAATGTTCTACTCCTACCACTAATTTTGACTTATTATAATATTCAACCGGATCATTCAAATTTACCTGTACGGCAGAATTATAAAGATCAATCCATTGGTTATACTGTTTGAGATAACGGGCTGTAGGAGTTTGTTGTTGGGTAAAATGTTCAGCTAACGATCCTCCCGACACCAAACTTAATTGAGGATAATTTTTCAGCCATTGCTTTATTTGAGTTATGTAGATATCGTTTTCAAGATTGTTTACCATTACGAATCCATTTCCCGGAAAAGCGGTTTCAGGAGCAACTACAAATTGTGTGGCAGGGGTTATTTCTTTATCTACTGTTTGTAATAATTCTTGAAGAATTACAGTCCCGTCCAAACGATACTTATCGGCATATGGGTCAAGTGCCGGTTGAGCTAAAACCACTTCTATTTTTTCAAAAGCTTTTTCATGATACGATTGATATCTAAGGAGGGAAATAGCCAGGGGAATCCCTATAATGGCCAGGTTATAGCATAGAGATTTCCATATATAGGTTTTATTATGCGTAACTTGATAAGCTCGTAGGTAATAAAAGAATATCAGGTTTGCTGTTAATACCCATAAAGTTCCGCCCAAAGTGCCGGTTACTTCATACCATTGAATGGTTTCAGGATAATTGGCAAAGGCATTTCCTAAATTCAGCCAGGGCCAAGACATTTCCCAAGTTAAATGAAATTTTTCAAAACAGATCCAAAGGGTTGGAAAGAAAATAATCCCGAAGCGAGTACCTGTTTTTCTTTTTACAAAATGAAAAAAAGTAAAAACGAAAGCCATTAACAAGCTGTTTACGAATAGAGGAAACAAAAATGCCATCCAAGAATGGGACCCGTCCGGATTTTGGGCGAAATGCAGCCATTGGGTTGCTCCCCAGTTCCAAAGGAAAAAGGCTAAATAGGAAAATCCAAAAACCTTCCAATCGGAGAATTTTTCTTTTTTTACAGTAATATCATGTTCAACCAATAAAAGGGGAACAAAAGCAATAAACAGCAAAAAGGGAAAGCCATATGCAGGCCAAGACAGAGCAAGAAGCAATCCGCTGACTATTGCCGGAATAAATCTTTTCATATACTTGTAAAAATAGTTATTTTTGAGTTTTTAAACGCTTCAAATCTATGAATAAATTATTTTTTATAGTTCTGTTCTCTTTGATTTTACTTTCGTGTAAAACTCATCACAGGGAATCAGTGAATACCTATACTACCCCACCCGAAGTAGGAATTCTTACTTCCGATTTACCCAGATATAGCAAACCTCCGGCATCCGTAAATCCTGTTAAATTAGATGAGTCTCTTTCTTCTTTAAAAAAAGACAGCATAGTTACTTCTAAGGATACCGTTTCTTCTGCCTACCACACAATTAATAGAGAAAATCCTTTAATTCAAACAGTTCCGGTATCCACCTTTTCATGGGAAATAGGAATACGCCAAACGCAGATTGTTGATGTACGAACACTGGTTGAATACAAAAGTGGCCATATATATGATGCTGTTAATATGAGCGTAGATGATCCCAGCTTTGAAAACCAAATTCAAGAATTAGATAAAAACAGTCCGGTAGCCGTTTATTGTAAATCCGGAATAAGAAGTTTTTATGCGGCTAATGTTTTAAAAGATCATGGGTTTCAAATCATTTATAATTTAGACGGAGGACTTAACAGCTGGTTGAAAAATGGAAAGGAACTTGTAAAGTAAAAAATAATTATAATCATTAATATATGAAGTCTATCTCAAAAATCTTAATTCTATGTTATTCAATTGTTTTACTAATAAGTTGTTCCATACGCGAGGAAATTACGTTCAATCCTGAAGGCAATCTTACGTATTCTTATTTGATCGATGCCGGTGAATTTATGAAAATTATGCCTGATAGTCTGAATAAAGGTATTTATAAAGACACTCTAATTTCATTCAACAACTTACTTACTCAAAAAAAGGATAGCATATCAAAATTATCTCTCGAGAATCAAAAAAAGTTAGAAGCACTTAAGCCTCTATTTATCAAAGTGCACCAAGATGAAAAGAAAGGGGAATTTTATGTATTGATTTACGGGGATTTTACCAATAGTGCGTCTTTAAATTCTGCTCTCGCCGCTTTAAATTCTATTGATAATTCAAAAAACAATCCTTCTAAAAACATGGAATTTCTCACCAACTCAACTTTTCATTGGAAGGGCAACGTATTTAGTAAAAAGTCCGTGAAATCCGAAAGTTTAAAAAATGATTCTGTGGCTCAAAGCATTCTCCCCTTATTTACCGGTGGTACTTTTAAAACCATTTATACGTTTCCGAAAGAAATAAAGAAAGTAAACAACTCTTCGGCCGTAATTTCTCAAGACAAAAAAAGTCTTTCTATGGTATTTGATGCTTCCGAGTATTTGGCTGCTCCTCAAAAAACGGATTTAAAAGTGGAGCTGGTAAAATAATTACATAAAATTAGTACTTAGTACAATTTTTATTTTATACTTCTTGCAATGAAGTAACATGAAGCCGGTTTCAGTTGTAAAATCTAAGACAGCCTCCTAATAACTCATTTACATTTATTTACATATTTTGTACCTTTGCGTTGTTAAATAGTAAATGTGTACTATGAATTCTCAAACTCAGATAAAATGCCCGAATTGTGGAAATGTAATCGATGTAAATGATATTCTTAAACATCAATTAGAGGAATCCATAAAGAAAGAATACCAAGAAAAATTTCTTTCATCTCAGAAAGAACTTCAAGAAAAAAACAATTTATTGGAGCGGCAAAAAGAAGAATTTGAGGCCAAGAAGAAGAAAGAGAATGAAATTTTTCAGGAAAGACTCTCTAAAATAACCAAAGAAAAGACTCTTGAAATTGAAAGTTATTTGAAAAAGAAAATTGAGGAAGAGAATCAAGAACGCATTTTTCTTTATGAAAAAGAATTAGCCGAAAAATCTGAAAAGCTTCAAGAGTTAAATAAGATGCAAGCGGAAATTTTCAAATTAAGTAGAGAAAAAGAAGAGTTGAAAGCCGTTTTTGAAGCAGAAGCTCAAAAAAAATTAAACGATGAACTTTTACGAGAAAGAGAAAAAATTCGCAAACAAGAAAATGAAAAAAATGAGTTAAAGTTTAAGGAATTACTTAAACAACTGGAAGATCAGAAAAGGCTCACCGAAGAAATGAAGCGAAAACAAGAACAAGGATCCATGCAATTGCAGGGAGAAGTTCAGGAATTAGCTATAGAAGAATGGTTAGCTCAAAATTTTCCTTTAGATACTATTAACGAAATAAAAAAAGGGGTCCGTGGTGCCGACTGCCTTCAAATTGTAAATACCCGTGAAATCCAAAATTGCGGTTCAATTTATTATGAAAGTAAAAGAACTAAAGATTTCCAAAACTCATGGATTGAAAAATTCAAAAATGATATCCGTGAGAAAAAAGCAAATACCGGGGTTCTTATTACTGAAGTAATGCCTTCAGACATGGACCGAATGGGAATGAAAGAGGGCATTTGGATTTGTACCTATAATGAATTTAAGGGGTTGAGTGCCGTTTTAAGACATTCCATCATTCAATTCAGTACCATTATCAAATCCCAAGAAAATAAAGGCGATAAGATGGAAATGCTCTATGATTTTCTTACCGGAAATGAATTCCGTTTACGAATAGAAGGTATTGTAGAAGGATTTACTCAAATGCAAGATGAGCTTAGTAAAGAAAAAAGGGCAATGATGAATATATGGTCCAAACGGGAAAAGCAAATCGAAAAGGTAATAGAAAATACAATTTCCATGTACGGCTCCATTAAAGGAATAGCAGGAAATGCAATTCAAAATATACAAGCTTTAGAATTAAATTCTGACGAAACCTTAGGCTTTGATGAATAAATAATATACACAATACTAAAAAATATGCTTCTTTATATATAATTTAGAATTATATTTGCAGTACTCTTCAATAACATAACCTAAAAAAAAAGTCTATGGAAAAAAATATCTTTGAAGGCACTCCTATTGAAGATCTTCACCCAAATGACATCGCAGAACAACTTGAAGAGCTTTCCGAAAAAGATCGGATTTTAAACTTTTTTCTGCTTCCTCGTAATCAAAAAACGGATGTTTTTACGTATTTAGATCCTAAAATTCAACAAGAATTGTTGCATGGTTTAGGTAAAAAAGACATTGCCGATTTGTTAAACGAAATGGCTCCGGATGACCGTACAGAATTTTTTGTGGATCTGCCGGACGATCTTATTAAAAACACCATAAATTTATTAGACGAAAACGAGAGAAAAATTGCTTTACAGCTTTTAGGATATCCGGAAGACAGCGTAGGACGTTTAATGACGCCCAATTATATACAAGCTAAAAAATACTGGACAGTAAAACATACCTTACAACATATTAAAAAATATGGAAGGAAAGCAGAAACTCTAAATTTCATTTACATTGTCGATGAGAATGACAAGTTACTGGATGACATCAAAATAGGAAAGTTATTACTTGCCGATGATGACAGTAAATTGGAAGAATTAGGAGATGACAATTTCATTGCTTTAAAAAGCATGATGAACCAGGAGGATGCCATTCGCGTTTTTGAAGATTATGACCGAAGCACCCTTCCAGTTATTTCCGAAACCGGGGTATTGGTTGGTATAGTTACCGTGGATGATATCTTGGATATTGTTAAGGAACGTGATACGGAAGATATACAAAAATTTGGTGGTGTGGAAGCTTTGGATATTCCTTATCGTGATACTCCACTCTTAACTTTATTTAGAAAACGGGCCGGATGGTTAATCATACTTTTTCTTGGAGAAATGCTTACCGCCAGTGCTATGGTCCATTTTGAAGAGGAAATTGAAAAGGCCGTGGTTTTAGCCCTTTTTGTGCCTCTAATTATATCCAGTGGGGGAAATTCCGGATCTCAAGCGGCTACCCTGATTATACGGGCTATGGCTTTGCATGAAATCAAATTGAAAGACTGGTGGTACGTTATGAAAAAAGAAATTTTTTCGGGTCTATTATTAGGGATCACTTTAGGAGTAATTGGTTTCATCAGAATACTTATATGGCAAAATCTTAATTTTTACGATTATGGTTCTCATTGGTTGCTCATCGGAATTACGGTTGCTACTTCACTTATCGGAATCGTATTGTGGGGAACCCTTTCCGGTTCTATGATTCCTTTTATTTTGCGTTTATTTAAATTGGACCCTGCTACCTCCTCTGCTCCTTTTGTGGCAACGATGGTGGACGTAACCGGATTAATTATTTATTTTACTATTGCTTCTCTAATTTTAAGCGGTGTGTTACTTTAATTTATTCTAATTTCCGTAAATACGTTAATTGGTATTCAGGAACTAGTTCGGGATGTATGATTTTAATAAGATCCGATAATACTTTATCCGCATAAATGCTTCCGTACTCGTAGTAGTCATTAGCGAATGATTGGTTTTCTTTATTATTTAATGCATATACATTTCCTGATTGATACGCTTTAAACCATGCATAGTTTGTATTGGAATTTAACAAATCTCTTTTGGATTTAAAATTACTGGTTCCTATCCATAAATCGGCATTTTTAGCTTTACTTAGGACTTCTTCAAAAGTCATGGGAACCGATCCTGAATTTGTATTATCCTGCCATAAATAATGAGCTCCTGCATCTCTGAAAAGAGTAGCTAGAAAGCTTTTTCCTCCTGCCATATACCAGGAATCTCCATACATAATTCCGGTAAAAACGGTGGGTTTCATACTAATATGAGCCGATTTTTCTTTTAAATTTAAATAGTTTTCTTTTACTATAGAAAAGATGCTGTCGGCCTTTGGGAGCTGTTTAAAAACTGTTCCGAATAATTTCAAATATTCTGTTTTTCCTAATGGATGTAATTCCATAAATTCTTCTACATAAAGAATTTTAATACCCTGCTTAGACAGTTGATTTAAAATTTTTTCATAATTGGGGTTATGTCCGGATATAATTAAATCCGGTTTTAAAGCTAAGATTTTTTCAAAATTTAACGTTCCGTCATTTCCTATATCTTCGATGGTTTTGTTTTTAATTTTTTCTTTGATTTTTGGATTATAGAAATAATGGGGTGAACAAACACCTACAATGGAGTTAATCTCTCCCAATGCATCAATATACGCCGAGGCGGAAGTAGTAGTAATTACACATCGTTTACTTTTGTAATGCTGCGGAAAAACTAAACTACGGCCCGCTGATGTTATAATTAGTTGATTATTTTCATTTTGAATTGAAAAATTAGTGGCGTATTCGTTTTTAGAAGCAACCATGTTTTCTATTGACTTGTTGCATGAAAATAAAACAATCGCAAATACACAAAAAATGAATATTTTCCTCATAAACAATTCATGATTTTCGTTACCAAAACTACATAAAGTAAACATTTTTTTAATTTATAAATACACATATTTTTATTTTAGCAGTATTTCGATTTAAATCTTAAATCTATTATCCCAAAATTAAGACTTCCTATTTTGAACTTTTTTTGAACTTTCTATTATAATCGTTTTTTTATTCATTACTATTTTAAAATTTAAAATCTTTAGTTATATATAATATAAGAATATAGATTTTAGGGATATATAAATATATCAATTATTATAAAATTTATAATTTTATTGTTTAACCTATATTTTTTTTGATATTTTTTTATTATATTTTAAATCTCGGGAAGAATTATCGCTCTCCCCGTGATATTTATTACTCATATTAAATTTAAAATATTTTTTGAACTATTTTTATCTATAAAGAGAAAGATATATAAAATATATAATATGACTTAAAATGGATAGTTAAAATTTATTGAAATAGCTACGTTAATTTTAAAATTAACTATAATAATTATTAAAAAACAAATGCCAAAAAAAGTATTTTTTTGGCATTTGAAATTTATTTACTCTTTTTGATTAAATAAATTATTACAAAATTTTAGTGTTAATAAACCCTGATTACGAATTTATTACATCAAATGTAAGAAATTTAACCTTTGGCTGTTACCGTAATTTAATAATTAAAATAATAATTTCAAAATAGATGAATTATTCACAATATATATCTTGTATTATATTTTATCTCTTAAAAAATAAGATGAAAAAATAATAATTATCAATAAGTATAAAATTGACATTATTTATATTAAATAAAAATTATGTTAAAAATTAATATTTTAAAAACAAACCCATTATTTTATCCATCATTTTATTGAAAATCATTGTTTTATATACCTAAACAAATTAAAATATGAGATATTGAGCTTAGTATTTCTTATATTTTTATGAAATTATATATTCATAAAATTTATAAAAACTAAAATTAATGTTTGATTCATTTTTATTTTTTATCTTAGATTAGCTATTATGTTTATAATTAATTATTTGTTTTCATTAAAAATTAATTTTATTGCTGTTTTAATAGAATGATAAAAGCAACAAAACAAGAAAAAGACATAGCTCTTGAAATATTACATTGTGCTTTCTTTAATGTACTTATTCCAAATTCAATTAACTTCACGATAAAAAAGATCATAAGAGGCATGAAAGATTAATAGCTCCAATGGATTATCAATTTAAAATGTCAATGAAATATGGAGAAGTTTTTATTTGTGATGACAAAAATGGCTATGTATTATATATCGATAAATATATTCCAGTTTACAAAAGATTAGTTGGGAAATTGAACTTCTTTTAAAATGTATAGGCATTGAGAATACTTTTAAAACCCTGAAAAAGAGAAAATATTTAAAAACTCCTACCCTTTTAACTTTTGATAAATTAAAGGAGTTTATTAATTATCATATGGTTAAGTATCTTAATATAATCGGCTCATTACTCAAATCCGTTATTTTCAATGCTATATTTGTCTAATAATCAATAAATCACAAAATAATGAAGAAAAATTTAGATTATTATTCATGACTATATTAAAAGGAGGATAAATATTTAAAATGATTGTGTGAGAGATAATTCCCAAATAAAAAAACCGCTAATCTTTTGAATTTCAAAATGATTAACGGTCTTTGAGTACCCCAGACGGGACTTGAACCCGTACAGCCTAATGGCCACAGGATTTTAAGTCCTGCGTGTCTACCAATTCCACCACCGGGGCATTAGTATTTTTAGTATTTTAATTATCAAACCTGAGCGAAAAACGGGACTCGAACCCGCGACCCCGACCTTGGCAAGGTCGTGCTCTACCAGCTGAGCTATTTTCGCGCTTCAATTAACGTCTTTCTTGTAAATTGGTTTGCAAATATAGAATTGATTTTTCTTATCTGCAAACTTTTTTTTCATTTTTTAAACTATTTTTACTCTTACATGATTTATACCATTAGTATTCAATCTATTAAAAAATTACTAATTTAGTAACGCTTAGGCTAAAAAGGTTTCAAAACTTCTATTTATATCTGATTTATGCATCTTCAACTTAAAAAAAAGAATAGAATTTTTATTAATTGTTTATATTTGTCGAAAAGTTATTCAAAATTTAAAAGTGAAAGCAAGAAAGGAATTTACAGCGGGTATAATAGTAATTGTAACTTTATTAGCCTTTTGGTGGTTGTTTAAATTTTTAAAAGCGCAAAACGTTTTTACAAATCAAAACACCTATTATGTAAAATATAATAAAGTAGAAGGCTTATCTAAATCTAAAAATGTAAATATAAACGGCTTAAAAGTCGGAATGGTGGAATCTATCATTCCTGTACCAACCAAAACTAAAAATATAAGCTTTATTGTAGCAATAAATGTTGATAAAGATTATAAATTTTCTAAAAATTCTGTAGCTCAAATAGTTACCAGTTTTATGAATGGTGCAGAAATTAATTTGGTTTTAGCTGAAGATCAAGCAGAAATAGCAAAAACAGGAGATACTTTGAAAGGAAGTTTATTGCCGGGCCTAATGGATTTAGCCGAAGAAAAGATAAAACCAATTAGTGATAATGCCAATAAAGTTTTATTAAGACTGGATTCTACTCTAGCTTCAACTAATAAACTTCTTAATGAAAAAAATCGACAAAATATAGAATCTTCCTTAGCAAATTTAAATCAAGCTATTGCAGAATTCAATAAGTTAGGTAAAGGAGCGAACCAATTACTGGCTAATAATTCTTCAAAAATTAATTTAGCTATAGATAATGCCAATAAAATGATGGTAACAACCAATACTACGGTTGAAAAATATGGAATGATGGCTGATAAGATCAATAAAGCAGATTTAGATGTTGCCGTTAAAAAATTAGAATCAACGTTAAATAATCTTAACGAAATATCCGGTAAAATAAATTCGGGAGAAGGCTCAATGGGCAAACTAATGAATGATCCCGGTTTATATACTAACTTAACTCAAGCTTCGAAAAATTTAAGTGTTTTATTGGATGATTTAAAAACCAATCCAAAAAGATATGTTCACTTTTCAATTTTCGGAGGTGGCGGAAAAAAGAGTAAACAAGAAGGAACAGCCAAATAATATAGTATGTTATAAGGGTTGAATATCCACTAATACACTATTTATGGATTACATACAGAGCATCATATTCTTACTTCTTGCATTCGCAGGAATTGGATTGTTTGTTCGTAATATCCTTAAAATAAAAAGAAATATATTATTAGGTAAAGCAGAAAACCGTTCGGATAATCCCTCCAAAAGATGGAAATTAGTTTTACGTATTGCCGTTGGGCAAGGGAAAATGTTAGCCCGTCCGGTTGCCGGAATTTTACATCTTGTTGTATATATAGGATTTGTCATCATAAATATAGAATTAATTGAAATATTTGTTGATGGTATATGGGGAACCCATCGGTATTTCGGAAAAATTCTCCCCTCTCCTCTTTATAATTTGACAACTGGAACGGTAGATATTCTATCATTTTCTGTTTTAATTGCGGTAACCCTATTTTTTATACGGAGAAATATAATCAAAGTTCCAAGGCTTAATTCTAAAGATTTGCTGGGTTGGCCGCATATGGACGGAAATCTAATTTTGATTATTGAGTTCTTAATGATGCTTTCTTTGCTCATTATGAATGCTGCCGATTTTACTCTTCAAAAAAAAGGTATTTTATATTCATGCGGATTTTTTCCAGTAAGCAATTGCATTTTTAATAACGTATTTTCGACTTTTTCAGTTGAAAGTTTGTATATAATGCAAAAATCAGCCTGGTGGTTTCATTACCTCGGGGTTCTCTTTTTTTTAAATTACTTATATTTTTCCAAACACTTACATATCCTATTTGCTTTTCCAAATACTTATTTTGCTAACCTTCAAAAACAAGGTCAACTTAATGATTTGGACTCTGTAACTAAAGAAGTAAAATTATTATTAGATCCCAATGCTGATCCTTATCAAGCATCAACGGAAGAATCAGTACCTGAAAAATTCGGAGTCAGTGACGCTACTGATTTATCTTGGATCCAATTATTGAATGCATATACCTGCACTGAGTGTGGAAGATGTACATCAAGTTGTCCGGCAAACTTAACCGGAAAAAAATTATCTCCAAGAAAAATCATGATGGATGTTCGTGATCGTATCGAGGAAATCGGTAGAAATATTGACAAAAACGGGAATTTTTTAGATGACGGCAAACAACTTTTAGGTAACTATATTACTCCTGAAGAGATTTGGGCTTGTACAACTTGTAATGCTTGTGTGGAGGCTTGTCCGTTATTGATAAACCCTCTTTCCATACTAATTGATTTGCGCAGATATTTAGTAATGGAGAAAACTGCTGCTCCTAGCGAATTAAATTCTATGATGAGCAATATTGAAAATAATAATGCCCCTTGGCAATTCAGTCAAAATGATAGAGCCAATTGGACTAAAGAATAATTTTAATTTATTTTTGTAAATAAACGTAAAATATGGAACGACCTATTAAAACTATGGCAGAATTTAAGGCAGAAGGAAAATCCCCTGAAATACTTTTTTGGGTGGGATGTGCCGGAAGTTTTGATGATCGAGCCAAAAAAATAACAAAATCATTTGCTTCTTTACTTCAAAAGGCCAATATTGAATTTGCTATTTTAGGGCAGGAAGAAGGTTGTACCGGAGATCCGGCCAAAAGAGCCGGAAATGAATTTCTATTTCAAATGCAGGCCTTGATGAATATTGAAGTTTTGAATTCATATGAAATAAAAAAAATTGTTACCGCTTGTCCTCATTGTTTTAATACTCTAAAAAATGAATATCCTCAATTAGGAGGCACATATGAAGTTTTACATCATACACAGTTTTTACTTTCTCTTTTAAATGAAGGAAGAATAAAAGTTAAGGGAGGAATTTATAAAGGAAAAAAGATAACTTTCCATGATCCCTGTTATTTGGGAAGAGCTAATGATGTGTATGAAGCTCCTCGTGAATTGTTGGCCCAATTGGAAGTTAATTTGTTAGAGATGAAAAGATGTAAACAAAACGGTTTATGTTGCGGTGCGGGTGGAGCACAAATGTTTAAAGAACCGGAACCCGGTATCAAAGATATCAATGTTGAGCGAACAGAAGAGGCTTTACTACTTAATCCCGATATAATAGCAACGGGATGTCCTTTTTGCAATACAATGCTTACAGACGGTCTTCAATCAAAAAATAATAACTCTCAAATCTATGTTAAAGATTTAGCAGAGTTATTGAATGAAAATTTAAGCTAATCTTATCCACCTCTCCTACTTATAATTCTTTTTTATTATAACTGTATCTTATTCAGTTAAATATATCATAATCTGTCTTAAATATTTATTTTTTATTTTGAAATATTATTAGTTTATTTGCTTTAAAATAAAATATTTATTCCATTAATTACTATTTATATTATATAACAAATTTGAAAAAAACTATTATATTGTATTAAAATTATAGTTCTTGAATAGTAATCTTTAGTTGATCAATTTCTTTAAATTTATCATAAATCATTTAAAAATTAATTACGTACACCAAGCCAATAAAAACCACCTCATGAGAAAAACTAACCGAAAAATATATTTTGTTATCCTATATTTATACACAGCGATAGGTATATATGCTCAACATATTAATGAAAAGAATAACATACACGAAGATTCCCTATTATCCAAAGAAAAAAAAGATTCGCTTAAGATTCAAGAACTTAAAATGCAAGTTCAGGAATTAAAATTAAGCCAAATTGCCCTTCTGAATGAAAAGAAAAATATGGGAAAAACCGATTCCCTAAAAAAAGCATTACAAAAAAAACAAATTGACTCATTACGGGCGATCACCAAAGGGTATCCTGTTGTAATCGATAATGACACTTTATTTAATTTATATGCTCGGAGAGGCGGCGTAATGCCCGCAGACCGGGCAAGTAAGGTAAAGGAAGTGATAATAGCGGAAGGAAAAAAACTAAAGCTTAAGCCCGATTCTATATACATGTATGAAACCGAATACGTTACAGATATTATGTCCGGAGACAAGGTTATAATTACTTTATCGGATCAAGATGGTTTATGGCAAAATACCACTCGTCAAGATCTTGCAAAAAAATATACAGCAATTATTTCCAAAAAAATATCTGAATTACACTCCAAATATGGTCTTCAACAAAAAATTAAGTCATTTTTAATTTTATTTTTAGTCATTATTGCTCAAATAATTGCCATATATTTTACCCAAAAATTATTTATAAAAATTAAGAGTCGCCTAAAAAAAATAATTAATGAGAAATTCAAAGCGAATAAATTTCTTACCAATGATCGACAGGAAGTTTTATTGGTTTCTATAACAAAAGTTACCAAATATTCATTTATCATTGTCCAATTAATTATATCTATATTTATCATATTTTCAATTTTCCCTGAAACAGAAAAATATGTATATCACATGTTTACTTTTATGGGAAATCTTGCTAAAGACATGGGAAATACCATTATTCATTATATTCCCAATTTAGTTAAGATAATTTTTATATACTTAATTTTCAAATACATAATAAAAATATTAAAGTATTTTTCAGGAGAAATAGCTGAAGAAAGAATTAAAATCAAAGGTTTCTATCCGGATTGGGCGCATTCAACGTTCAATATACTTCGATTTTTACTTTATTCTTTTATGTTTATTATGATTTGGCCACTACTTCCTAATTCTAATTCTCCCGCCTTTCAAGGGATTTCCGTATTTATCGGTCTTATTATATCATTAGGATCTACTACCGTAATAGGAAACTTAATGTCCGGATTGGTTATTACTTATATGCGTGCATTTAAAATCGGAGATCAGATTAAGCTGAATGATACGATTGGTAATGTCGTAGAAAAAACACCTTTTGTAACGAGAGTTAGAACTTCAAAAAATGAATTGATTACTATTCCTAATTCTTTTATTCTTTCTTCTCAAACAGTTAATTATAGCGCTTCGGCAAGAAATTACGGGATTATAATATATTCAGATATTACGGTGGGTTATGATATTCCCCGCAAACAAGTAGAAGATTTACTTATTGAAGCGGCTACTAATGCAGAAGGAGTGTTAAAAAATCCTGCTCCATTTGTATTGGTGAAAGAATTGGAAGATTTCTATTGCTGTTATCAGATTAACGCCTATACGGATCGGGATTTGGCTATGCCTAAAGTTTATTCAAATCTTCATAAAAATATTATGGATCGTTTTCATGAAGAAGGAATTGAAATTTTATCGCCTCATTTTTATGCAGAACGCGATGGTAATGAAATTGTAATGCCTTCCCAATACAAACACCAATCCAATGATTGAATTGATACAATATAATAAAAAAGGCCTTAAAAAGGCCTTTTCTTCTTTTATATTTATAGTTTAAATTGGGAATCGTCTAGTTTAGGATTTATTTTATAGCTGGTTATCGTTTGAACCGCTGTTTGACCGGGTACTTTGGTTTTTATTTTGGTGGAGAACTTATATCCTTCAAAATCTTTGTAATCTGAATATTCTTTTGATACAACTTCATTTTCTTTTATAGTTTCTTCTTTTACTTTAAATCCCGTTTCTACATCGAAATAAAGAATAGTTTTAATGGGTCCTTCTGTAACCGTGATTTTATAAACTTCTCTACCGTCTAAATTTTTCTTACCGTCTAACACCGCATTATCTTTGGTAATATACAATTCTGAAAAAATCCCTTTCTTAACTTTCATTTCATTTAATTCATCTTTTTCACCGGTTGCGGGTAAATTTGAAAATAATTTTTTCCCGTCAAAACCTTTAATAATGGTCTGGCCCATGATTGATATTTTAGATACAAATTTATTAGGTGCTTTGTATTTAATTTCTAAATCAGCAGGTTCCGGCAACTGAGCAAATGTTATTTTGCCCTCAGAAATCAAAGTGGTTATTTGTTGTAATTTTTCTTTACTACCGGCCACAGCAACATAATAATGATTTAAAACGGATTCTAATGTTGGTTCTTTTTCAATCTCTTTGGATAAGAGAGTAAAATGAGTACCGGCTACCACATTTGCTTTCGCTATAAGAGAAATAACCAGTAATAAGGTAAGTATTTTTCTTTTCATTTTTTTATTATTTAAAAAATTAATATGTATTATTTAAAATTGATAATTTACAGAGTTATTAATAAAACAACCATTGAATTCAGCCGGTATATTTAACTGTTTTCTTATTCATAAATTTCTTTTCAGAGTTATTCATAAATAATGATCCTATTTTAAAATATTCTGATCATTTAGAGACTTAGGCTTACATGTACTATCTTTCTCTTTGTGCTATTACCTCCTTTAAAATATTTAAAACCCCATCTTCATCATTGGAATCTGTTTTAAATTTGGAAATTTCCTGTAATTTAGGATGTGCATTTTTCATTGCGTAACTAAAATGGCTTTCCTGCATCATTCCTATATCGTTTAAAAAATCTCCAAAAGCCATAGTTTCTGCTTTAGATATGTTTAATATTTCTTGAACTTCTTTTAAAGCAAATCCTTTATCGGCATTTTTAACAGAAATATCCAGCCATAATTTACCTGATACAACTACTTGGTAATTTTCACTAAGGTGTTTCACATAAGGTAAAATATTTTCTTCCGAACCTACACTGTTGTATATCGCCATTTTAACAATCTGATCATCAATAGGCTCCTGAAAGCTCGGAATAATTTTCCTTTTAGGATAATAGGGAGCTATTTGTTTTTCAAATTCCGAAAATCCTTCTTCAATATATGCACTTTTTATACCGCATAAAAGCATTTGAGTATCGGGTAAGGGACGTATCAATTGGGCTACTTCATGGATAACATTTTGATCCAATTCATGGATAAATAACTGCTTTCCTCTGTGTACTACATTTCCTCCATTTTCAGCAATAAAATATATTTCGTTCTTAATTTTTTCAAAAACCCCTAAGAGACTTTCATATTGTCTTCCACTTGCTACGACAAATTTTATATCCAACTTTTTCAGTTTTTCATATATTGTAAAGAACTCTTGATTGAGTGTATAATCTGAATGAAGCAGTGTTCCATCCATATCTGTAACTACCAGTTTTAACTTACTATAGTCCATATATTATTTTAGTTAGCTTTTAAATTATGTTTTATTGTTAATCCGTTTATAAAATCTGAAATTCCCATTCTTTTCTTTCCTTCTAATTGAACTTCAGTTAAAAAATAGAATCCATCGGCGGCTGCAATTTTAAATGTTTTTTTGCCTTCAATACATACAGTTCCAATATCTAGAATATGTTTTTCAATTTTATAATGCCCCTTATAAATTTTTAATATTTTAGACTCTCCATTTATCGACAAATGGGTAAAAGCAGCAGGATAAGGACTTAAACCTCTTATTAAATTGTGTATATTTTCTAAAGGTGCATCCCAATGTATTTGACAATCTTCTTTAAATAATTTAGGAGCATATTTATATTCAACCCCCTCTTTTAAAATTTGTTTTTGAGGTTTTAATGTTCCTTCTGAAAGGCCTTCAAGAGTTTTTACTACTAATTGTTTTCCTAAATTTTTTAGTTTATCATGTAAAATTCCGGCGTCATCGGAATCCTCAATTTCTGTCTTAGCTTGCAACAAAATTTCACCGGTATCAATTTTATCATCAATAAAAAATGTGGTAACCCCCGATTCTTTATCCCCGTTGATAATAGCAAAGTTAATAGGTGAAGCTCCTCTGTACTGAGGCAATAAGGATGCATGTAAATTAAAAGTTCCTAATTTTGGAATAGACCAAACTTCTTTAGGCAATAAACGAAAAGCTACAATAACGATTACATCCGGATTTAATTGTTGAAGCTGATTTATAAATTCGGGATCTTTCATTTTTGCGGGTTGGAACAAGGTCAAATTTTGACTTACTGCATATTTTTTAACGGCTGATTCAGCCATTTTTTGTCCTCTTCCTGCCGGTTTATCAGGAGTAGTTACTACTCCAACTACTTCATATCCGGATTTTATTATTTCTTCTAAAGGAGCTACAGCAAACTCCGGAGTTCCCATGTAGACTATTCTTAGAGCTTTTTTTGTCATGTAAAATACGCGTATAAATTTTGTATAATACAAAGGTAAACATTGTATTTTTTGTATTATACATTTATCTCTTTTTTATATTTATACAATTTACATTTTTGTTCTGAAAAAAATCATTATATTTGCAGTTCAAAAAAAACGAAAATTTTATGTATGCAATTGTAGAGATAGCAGGGCTTCAATACAAAGTTGAGCAAGACCAAAAATTGTTCGTAAACCGTTTAAAAGCAAATATTGACGATGAAGTTACTTTTGACAAAGTATTGCTTATCGATAACGGTTCTGTAACAGTTGGCGCCCCGGTTATTAATGGAGTGACAGTAGTCGCTAAAGTTTTAGATCAAGTAAAAGGAGACAAAGTAATTGTTTTCAAAAAGAAAAGAAGAAAAGGTTACAAAGTAAAAAATGGTCACAGACAACAATTTACTCAAATTCAAATTGTTTCCATAGGTGGTGCAGAAGCTCCTAAAAAGGCAGCAAAAAAAGCAGCTCCTAAAAAAGAAAAAGAAGCGGAAGTTAAAGAAGTAAAAGCAGAAGATTAATTTAATAAAGTAATTAAAGCATGGCACACAAGAAAGGAGTTGGTAGCTCCAAAAACGGTAGAGAATCACATTCCAAAAGATTAGGAGTAAAGATTTTCGGTG
Source organism: Apibacter sp. B3706 (assembly GCF_011082725.1). Taxonomy (NCBI): domain Bacteria; kingdom Pseudomonadati; phylum Bacteroidota; class Flavobacteriia; order Flavobacteriales; family Weeksellaceae; genus Apibacter; species Apibacter sp. B3706. Next base: position 1,701,755 of record NZ_CP049715.1, read on the forward strand.
GTCAAGACGCCAAAGCAGGTAACATCTTAGTGAGACAAAGAGGAACAACTCATCACCCAGGTGATAATGTTGGAATGGGAAAAGACCATACTTTGTTTGCTCTTACAGATGGTGTAGTAGTTTTTAGAAAAAAACAAAATAATCGTTCTTATGTTTCAATACAACCTAGTACTGAAGCTCAAGCTTAAAATTTAATACGATTATATTAAAAATATGAAAATCCGGTAGTACTACCGGATTTTTTTTATTTGTTAACTTTTAAATAAAAAATCGACTTTATTGGTTTAATTAAATCAACAACAACTAAAAACTATGGCATACCATACCCTTAGGATTGATTTTTTAATTTAGTTATCTATGTACTATGATTTTTTTTAAATAATCTAATGGGGACATTATGAATTTAACAATTTTAAATGTTGCTAGATATAAACAAGTAATGACAATTAGAGCTGTAACACCTAAATTTAAGAGTAAGTTTGGGTTAAAATTCAATAGAGGAAATAAACCAACAAAAAAGAAATTTAAAATAATGTGATGCATCAAGTAAATTTCCAAAGTTTTAGAACCATATTTACCCAGGGTATCCGGTATTACATTTATGATTCCAATTGAAACCGTTATTGCTAAAACATACGCTAAAATCCTATATAAGAACCCTTCATATCGGGTATTATAATTTTTTATGTAAGGATCTTCCCCGAATAAAGAAATCAAAAATTCTTTATTTACAATGAAGTAAATACTAATAAATACTATAACCAAAAAAATTATTGTATATAATTTATTGATATTCCTTATCCTTACAATACTGACTTCCTTACAAAAGGCACCGAGTAAAAAATAAGGGAAAAAGGTAAGTATTCTGAACATGAAAATTTCGGAATCTAAAAATCCTATGACCAAAGGGAATAAAAAAGAGATTGATAAAAAAGAAACATTTGAAACCTTATCTTTTGCGATTAAAAATAAAAAACGCCATACTAATAATCCGATGATATACCATCCTTTGGGTTTAATAAAAAAAATTATCCAATTTTTAAATCCTGTAAAAATTAGAGGAAGTGAATAAATAAATTGGAATATGGTAAAAGTAATTATTAATGATATAAAAGATTTCTTATATTTTTCCCAGGTAATATTTTTTGAAAAATAACCGGAAATAAAAATAAATAATGGCATATGAAAGGTATAAATAAAACCAAAGATTGTATCCCTTATATGCCCGCTATTAAATTGCAAGGTATGTCCATAAACCATTAAGAAAATTAATCCGAATTTTAACGAATCAAAGAGCTTATTTCTTTGCATAAGAACTATATTTCATTTCCGAAGAATGTTATTTATCTTTTAGTAACCAGAGCAGTATTAGCTGTAGTTTTATTTATTATTATAATTTAAAAATTTTTCCGGCATTTTCAGAAGTTACAGCCCCTATTTTTTCAGGCAACATCTCATAGATATCTGAAAGTTTATCGGCAATAATTTTTAAATAGGATGATTCATTTCTTTTGCCACGAAAAGGAGAAGGTGCCAAATATGGAGAATCAGTTTCCAAAACAATCTTTTCAATAGGAATTTCTTTTAAAAATTGATCAATTTTTCCATTTTTAAAAGTAACAACTCCTCCGATTCCCAAATAAAAGCCTAAATCTATGAACTCTTTTGCCTGTTCTAAGTTACCCGTAAAACAATGAATTATGCCATACAAATTCGTATCTTTTTCTTTTCTTACTATTTCCAATACTTCATTAAAAGCTTCTCTAACATGAATAACGATCGGAAGTTTATATTGTTTAGCTAATTGAATTTGTTTTATAAAAGCATACTTTTGAATTTCCAAAGTTGAAGTATCCCAAAATAAATCCAATCCTATTTCTCCAACGGCTGCAAATTTTTCCTCGGAAAGTTTATTTTCAATAAAGGCTAATTCCTTTTCGTATGAATCTAATTTTACATCGCAAGGATGAAGCCCCATCATTAAAAACATGTTTTCAGGATATTTATTTTTAAGTTCTTCCATCTTAGGGTAATAAGATGAATTTATGGAAGGTAAGTAAAAACGTTGTACTCCATGATCCAGGGCTCTTTGAATCACTTCTTCTCTATCGTGATCAAATTGTTCGGAATATAAATGAGTATGACTATCTATTAATAGCATTGTTTAATTTGAGTATTTTTTAACTTATCTTAATAAGAATCATTCATTTTTTTTCTTAATTCCTGATATTCTTCTTTAAAAGCACCCGGTGGTAAAAGTGGCTCTAAATTCTGAATATTTTTTACAATACTATATAAAAATTTTTTATAGGCTATCGTATGGGTATTTTGAATTTTGTGTTGTAAAGAAGCGTTTACTTTTTTCACCATTTGCATGGTTGAAAATTCATCAGGTGAAATATGAGCGTTTTTAAATTTCTCCCATATATATTTTATGGCTACATCATTTGGATGAATTAAATCTTCTTTATAAAAACGATAATCCCGTAAATCATCCATCATAAATTCATACGATGGGAAATATTCACAATTATCGTACGATTCGACCACCGAATGGATGGCACATAAAAGCTTGGATTTACTTATATTATTTTCAACCAAACCATCTTTACTATGTCTTACCGGACTTAATGTAAAAAAAATTTTCATGTTTTTCTTTCCCATATCCGTCAACATTTCAATGATGTTTTTCAAAGAAGTTTTTATTTGATGTTCTGCCAATAATAATTTAGAAAAATGTGTATTCGGAATTTTATGACAATTAGCTACTATTATATCAAATTGATTTAATTTGTATACAAATGAAGTTCCTAAAGTAATTATAACCATATCGGTCTCTTGTAGAAACTTATTAGCTAAATTTATATTCTGATTGATATGAGATAACACCCTATCTTTAGATATATCATTAAAAGAAGAATGATGATCCCAACTTAAATATAATTCTTCATATTTGAAAAGTTCTGATGATTGATATTCTTCCTGGGAATAAATTCTCATGATTGCATTTTCAACAGCTAAAGGATGAAATATAACACCAAAAGGATTATGAAATACTGAAAACTTATACTGAGATAATTTATTGGAAATTTCGGTAGCGAAACAGGAACCTATAGTAAATATTTTACTTTTGTAATCAAGTTTAATTGAATTAGGATTATATGGTAATTCTGTTCTAAATATCATCTTTATTAACTTTCCCTAACTAATAAATAATCGATCAGTTTATAAAAAGACTGTTTTTTGGTAGCATCTGCTGTAACTTTATCTAAATAGTTTCTTGCTTGATCTGAATAGGTTTTAATTAATTCTAAACAAGAATCTCCAACATTCAAATCATTAAAAATAGCTAAAACTTCGTTTACTTTGTCTATATTTTCTCCTGTAATTGTATACCAACGATTTAATTTTTGTCTCTGTTCATCATTTGCTTTTTGTCGAGCTAAGATGTATAAGATCGTTTTCTTATTTTCAACAATATCTCCTGCATGTTTTTTTCCTACGGATTCTTGATTTCCAAATAAATCCAAATAATCATCCATTAATTGAAAAGCAATTCCCAATGATTTGCCAAATTCATACATATTTTTTGAGTCCTCTTCATCTGCTTCTGCTAATAATGCGCCCATTTGAAAAGCACAAGCACACAATACAGCCGTTTTCCCGGTAATCATGTGTATGTATTCTTCATATGACACATTCGATTGTTTTTCAAAATTCATATCATACTGCTGTCCTTCACAAACTTCTAAAGCAGTTTGGGAAAACAAATGAAAACATTTTTTAAATAATTGAGGTTCTAAGTCCTCTAACATTTGAAAAGACTTAACCATCAACGCATCCCCCGATAGAATTGCTACATTTTCATCATACTTAACATGAACGGTTTCTTTGCCTCTACGTAAAGTGGCTTTATCCATAATATCGTCATGCATCAAAGAGAAATTGTGAAAATACTCTATTCCCAAAGCGGGTTTTACAGCTCTTTCAATATTTCCTTTAAACAGATCACATGACATTAATAAAAATATAGGACGTAGTTGTTTTCCTCCTATTGATAAAATATAATTGATGGGGTCATAAAGTTGATGGGGAGGATTTGTTAATTTATGTTTATTTATAGCATCTCTAATGATTGATCTATATTTATCTAAAAAAGGCATTTTTTCGTATTTTCCTATATATATTGTTACAAAGATAAGGTTTTGTAAAATATTCTTCCTACCCTTGTGAATAAATTTACTATCAATATTTTACATTTGATAGGAATAATTATTTTTTTATAGATTATAAATATAAATAAAAAGGTATTTTTAAAATGAACACTATGGTAGAATTGGATAACATAATCCCACAAAAAGAATTTGCTAAATTTTCTACTCCTATAAATTGGAAAATAACACCTGCCCAACATTGGGCTGTCATTGGACCAAATGGAGCGGGAAAATCTTTATTAATTGATATTTTATTAGGCAAATATGCTTTACAAGAAGGTAAAATTAGTTATACTAAAAAATTTAATCATCTCTCTGATTTTATAAAAATAGTTGCTTTTAAGAATATTCATGCCCTTTCCAAGACTCAAAACAGCTATTACCAACAAAGGTGGAACAAAGGATTGGAAGATGAAACGCCCCAAGTTAAGGATCTATTATTCAAGAATACTGATTTACAATGGATGGAATATCTCATTTCCTTAGTAGGAATTGAAGACTTAATGGAGAAAAATATTGATCTCCTTTCGAGCGGAGAACTCAGAAAATTTTTAATTATTCAATCTTTATCCACTAAACCCGAGATTCTAATATTAGACAATCCGTATATTGGCTTAGATACTAAAGCCAGACAAGTTTTAGATCAGGTTTTACTCGACCTTAAAAATTTACAAAACTTACAGGTAATAGTACTCATCTCAAACATTGCTGATATTTCTCCAATCATTACTCAAGTTTTACCCATTATCAACAAAACATTATTCCCAAGTAAAACCTCTCAAGAATTTTTTGAAGATAAAAAACTGCAAAATGAATTGTTTCCTCATTTTGATTATGAATTAAAAAAACTTCCATACCCCTTTAATCAACCAAAGGAAATTAGTTATAACTATGCTTTACAATTAAATAATATAAATATCCGATATGGCAACCGAACCATTTTGAAAAACATATCTTGGAAAGTTAAAAAAGGTGAAAAATGGGCATTATCCGGTCCTAATGGCTCCGGAAAATCAACATTATTGAGTGTAATTGCTGCCGATAATCCTCAAGCGTATGCTAATGACATTCTCCTTTTTGATAAAAAAAGAGGAACAGGAGAAAGTATTTGGGATATTAAAAAGCATATAGGATATATATCACCGGAAATGCATTTATATTATCAAAAAAATGTAACATGCTTGGAAGTAGTTGGATCGGGATTTTTTGATACTATTGGTTTATACAGAAAATGTGATCAAGAGCAAATAAAAGTATCCTTGCAATGGATGGAAATTTTGGGAATTGAAAAACTTAAAAATTCTTCTTTTCTCTCTATATCGACAGGAGAACAACGTTTAGTTTTATTAGCTCGTGTATTTGTAAAAAATCCTTCGCTCGTTATTCTTGATGAACCCCTTCATGGACTGGATATGAATAATAAATTTCGTGTTTTGCAAATTATCGAAAAATTTTGTGATTCAAGCAAAGCTTTGATCTACGTGACCCACTATAAAGAAGAGCTACCTTCTTTAATAAATCATGAACTCTCCCTAACTAAAATACAATAAAATTCTATTTACAAAATCAAAAAGGTGTTTTATAGGCATGGTATGTATAAACTGTGTTGGGGACCAGTTCCCACCTAAGGGCAACCCTATAAATAAGATAATATATTTATTTAATGCGCAAACCTTAGCAGGTATTGATATATTTATAGATTTAAAAAAAACTGTTAGATGAATTTACCTGTACTAAGGTAAACAAAGTTATTATATTAGAAAGCCAAAACCATCTACCATAATCAACAGCAATCAAGCATATCAAAAGAATAGCTATATATTGACATGTTAAAAATAAAAATATATTATTTGATTTTAAACGAAAAATTTTTTTCAAATAAATAAACATGCTAAAAAAATTAAACAAGTATTTAAAAAAAAGCCTAAGAGATAAATTGGATGTTTTTTAAAAATAGGAATTTTCCACATAATTACCTCATCTGTTGAATTAAAGACCCAATAAAGCTCTTTAATACTATTCAAATGATCTGTTCCAAATTTATTCCAACTGTTTATAATTATATTTATATCCCTATTGCTGCCATTAAAACAAATTCCTACTAATAAAAAAACGAAAAAAGAAGGGATTAATAATGAAATTTTCTTAATAGATACACTATTTAAATTAGTAATATTGAGACAATAAAGGATTGGAAAAAAAGTAAAAACAAAATAAGCTTCATGTATAAGAATCATAAATATGCTCATCAAATTACATATTACAATTTTTAAATTAAAAGATTTTATTTTGTTAGTAACATATAATTGGAAAAGAAAATAAACAATCAATAAAACATCTAATGTAAAAAACATTTTATATGCAATAACATTAATAAGCATAAAGCTTCCAAATAATATATAAGGCTCTAACATTCTTTTATTATAAAAAACACCAAAAGAATTATAAGTATAATTTCAAAAATAGGTTGAAATTTAAAAGGTTCAATAGGTGTGTTATTAGCTAAAAAAAATAAAATACTCCCGAATAATCCCCTTATAATAAAACCTGCTTCATAATTTATATAAGCCCCTTTAATAATTAACCATTCATTGGAATAATAACCTATAAACTTTAGTTTAACTTCAATTAAAATAAAAAAATTTACTAATAAAGAGTTTTCTTTATCATATTCATATTTTACATTAATTATATAAGTGGACAAAAAAATAACTGTAGAAATAATTTATTTGAAATAAAATACCAAATATATATATTTTATTGTTCATTAAATTTCAGCAATTAATTAAAAATACTATATGATTATTAAATTAATAGTGTTTTGAATAATAGATAAAACAATAAGATATGAACTCGTTTTTTATTACAATTTGATAAATTTCAAATCTATAATTTCGCAAACCAAAAAAGTAGCGTCTTAAAAAATTATACAAATCAATATAAAGTAAAAATATTTTTTATTAAATTTATTTTGGCAATTAAAAAAATTATCATAATTTAGCGCCCAATTATAATTAATACAAAGAATGTCATTGTTTACTAACATAATTAGCATTATTCTGATTCTGGGTCAAGCTCAGGGTGAGTAATGCTTGTGTTGTAAATTATACAAAATATAAAAAGCCTTTCTCACTCTAAGGAGAAAGGCTTTTTAATGTTTTTTAATCACAAAAAGAAAACGATACCAAGGATGGATAAATTATTCATTTTCGACACTACTTTAAGGGATGGAGAACAGGTCCCGGGGTGTCAATTAAATACAATTGAAAAAATTGAAATTGCTAAAGCATTAGAAGAATTAGGGGTCGATGTTATTGAAGCCGGTTTTCCCATTTCGAGTCCGGGAGATTTCACTTCTGTAGAAGCTATTTCCAAAGCTGTAACAAACCCTACCATCTGCGCTCTAACCCGTGCTGTAGAAAGAGATATAGAAGTAGCTGCCGATGCTCTCAAATATGCCAAGAAAAAAAGAATACATACAGGAATCGGAACTTCTGATTTCCACATAAAATATAAATTTAACTCTACCAGAGAAGAAATCATAAAAAGAGCAGTTGCCGCAACTGCATATGCAAAAAAATTCGTTGAAGATGTTGAGTTCTATGCTGAAGATGCGGGAAGAACTGACAATGAATACTTAGCCCAAGTGGTCCAAGCAGTTGTTAATGCAGGAGCAACAGTTATCAATATCCCTGATACCACCGGATACTGTCTACCTACAGAATATGGCGAAAAAATAAAATACCTAATTGACCATGTAGATATGAAAAATGCCATCTTATCTACTCACTGCCATCAAGATTTAGGAATGGCAACAGCCAACTCACTTATGGGAGTTATCAATGGCGCCAGACAAGTAGAGGTAACCATTAACGGAATTGGTGAGAGAGCAGGAAATACATCACTTGAAGAAGTTGTTATGGCTATAAAAAGTCATAAAGAATTATCTATTGACACAAATATTAATACAAAGAAAATATACCCGGTAAGCAAAATGGTTTCCAGCTTAATGAATATGCCTGTTCAACCTAATAAGGCAATAGTTGGTAGAAATGCTTTTGCCCATTCTTCCGGAATTCATCAAGACGGAGTATTAAAAAATCTTTCAACTTACGAAATCATTGATCCTAAAGAAGTTGGAATAGATGACAATGCTATAGTGCTTACCGCCCGAAGTGGTCGTCATGCCCTTAAAAGCAGACTGAACTTACTAGGAATTAAAGTAGAAGCGAATGAATTAGCCAATATTTACGAACGATTTTTAGAACTTGCTGATAAAAAGAAAGATATTAATGACGATGATCTTTTAATATTAGTAGGAAAAGAACCTAATGAAAGTAACCGTATAAAACTCGATTACTTACAAGTTACTTCCGGAAAAGGAATTAAAAATGCTGCAATTGTTACCCTAAATATAGCCGGCGAAAAATTCACTTCGACTTCTTTCGGAAACGGACCTGTAGATGCAGCAATTAACACCGTAAGAGACATTCTTAAAAAACAAATGACTATTCATGAGTTTTTAATTCAGGCTATTAACAAAGGAAGTGACGACTTAGGAAAAGTTCACATGCAAGTTGAATATAAGGGTAAAAATTATTACGGATTTTCAGCAAATACCGATATTGTGACTGCTTCCGTTGAAGCTTATCTTGATGCAATAAATAAATTTACCGTTTAACACTATATACAAAACCAATTAAAAAAGAGAATATACCATGAAAACACTTTTTGACAAAATTTGGGATGCTCATACGGTTACGTCTATACAAGATGGGCCCACCCAATTATATATAGATAGGCATTTTTGCCATGAAGTTACCAGTCCCCAAGCCTTCAACGGACTAAGAGAAAGAGGATTAAAAGTTTTTAGACCCTCTCAAACAACGTTAACTGCCGACCACAATACACCCACTTGTAATCAAGATCAACCGGTAAAAGATCCTGTATCAAAAAAACAATTAGATACCCTTTCTAAAAATGCGGAAGAATTTGGCCTTACCCTTTATGCTCTTGGAAATGAGAGAAATGGAGTGGTTCACATTATTGGTCCTGAAAATGGCTATACCCAACCGGGGATGACCATCGTTTGCGGAGATAGTCACACTTCTACACACGGTGCCTTCGGAGCTATTGCATTTGGAATCGGAACCAGTGAGGTTGAAATGGTTTTGGCTACTCAATGTATTCTTCAAAGCAGACCCAAAACAATGAGAATTAATTTTAACGGAGCCCTAAGTGAAGGAGTAACGGCTAAAGATTTAGCATTATATATGATATCTACCCTTACCACAGGTGGAGCTACCGGTTATTTTGTTGAATATGCAGGAGAAGCTATTCGAAATCTTAATATGGAACAACGAATGACTCTTTGTAATTTAAGTATTGAAATGGGCGCACGAGGCGGATTAATTGCACCGGATGAAACCACATTTGAATATCTTAAAGGTAAAGACTTTGCTCCTAAAGGAGATAAATGGAAGGAAGCAGTTGAATACTGGAAAACGTTGAAAACCGACGAAGGAGCCCAATTCGATAAAGAATATACTTTTGACGCTACTAAGATTGAACCTATGGTTACCTACGGTACTAACCCGGGTATGGGAGTATCTATAACCGGATCCATACCTACTTTAGACGGATTGGATGAAACCGGTAAAATATCTTTCAAAAAATCATTGGATTACATGGGCTTTAATCCGGGAGAAAAAATGGAAGGAAAACCCATTGACTATGTATTTATTGGAAGTTGTACCAACGGAAGAATTGAAGATTTTAGAACCTTTGCAAATTTTGTAAAAGGCAAGAAAAAAGCAGAAAATGTAACCGCTTGGTTAGTTCCCGGAAGTCATCGTGTAGCTCAACAACTTATCGACGAAGGATTATATAAAATATTAGAAGAAGCAGGATTCGAAATTCGTCAACCCGGTTGTTCTGCTTGTCTTGCTATGAACGATGATAAAGTTCCGGCCGGAAAATATGCCGTTTCCACCACTAACCGAAACTTTGAAGGAAGACAGGGTCCCGGAGCTAGAACAATTTTGGCCAGCCCTTTAGTAGCTGCTGCTGCTGCTGTAACAGGAAAAATAACCGATCCTAGAAAACTAAACTAATCCTCTAAAAAAACAAAATGGAAAAATTTAAAACAATAACATCAACCTATGTTCCACTACCAATTGAAAATGTGGATACAGACCAAATCATACCCGCACGTTTCTTAAAAGCTACTAATAAAGAAGGTTTCGGAGATAATTTATTCGCTGATTGGAGATATGATAAAACCGGAAATCCAAAACCGGATTTTGTATTGAATAATCCAACATACAGCGGGAACATATTAGTTGCAGGAAAGAATTTCGGAAGCGGTTCCAGTAGAGAACATGCTGCTTGGGCAGTTTCCGGATATGGCTTCCGTGCAGTGGTTTCCAGCTATTTTGCTGATATTTTTAAAAATAATTCCCTTAACAACGGATTACTTCCGGTAGTAGTAAGTCCTGAATTTTTATCGGATCTTTTCGAAAATGTACATTCAGATCCTAACAATACTATTACTATTGATCTGGAAAAGCAAACAATCACCAATAATAAAACGGGAAAAACGGAAATTTTTGACATTAACTCTTATAAAAAAGAGTGCCTTCTTCAAGGGCTTGATGATATAGATTACTTATTATCTAAAAAAGATAAAATTGAAGAATATGAAAAAAACCGTGTTTTTCAATACTAAATTAGATACGATTTTATCATCTCATTTTTCTAAGTAAAGGTCCCATTGGGTCTATCACGTATCATTAATAAAAACAACAGTATGATAGAAATTATGGATACCACTCTCCGTGATGGAGAGCAAACTTCCGGTGTTTCATTTTCCATGCAAGAAAAACTAAGCGTTGCCCGTCTACTCATAGATATGGGATTAAATAGATTGGAAATTGCTTCTGCTAAAGTTTCTGAAGGAGAATTTTTAACTGTTCAAAAAATAGCCTCTTGGGCAGAGAACGCCGGACACTTAGATAAGTTAGAAATATTAGGATTTGTTGACAAAGGGGTGTCCTTAGATTGGATAAAAAGAACCGGGTGTAAAACAATCAATTTATTAACCAAAGGGTCTCTTAAACATGTAACAGAACAATTACGCAAAACACCCGAACAACATGTAAAAGATATTAAGCATGATATTTCACTTGCAGAATCCATGGGGATTTCGGTGAATATATATTTGGAAGATTGGTCTAATGGTATGATTCATTCAAAAGACTATGTTTTTTTTATGATTAATCAACTGAAAGACCTTCCTATCCAACGTTTTATGCTTCCTGATACTTTAGGAATTCTTAACCCCCTTAACACAAAACTTTTTTGTACGGAAATAGTTCATCGTTACCCGAATATTCACTTTGATTTTCATGCGCACAATGATTACGATTTGGCTGTTGCCAATGTAATGGCCGCAGTAGATTCCGGAATTCAAGGAATTCATGTTACCATGAACGGATTAGGAGAAAGAGCCGGAAACGCTCCATTACCGAGTGTAATTGCTGTTCTCCATGATCAAATGAAGATAAAAACTTCCGTAAAAGAATACATGTTAAATAAAGTAAGTCGTGTAGTAGAAACCTACTCAGGACTAAATATTTCATCCAATCAACCGGTAATCGGAGAAAATGTTTTTACCCAAACAGCCGGAATACATGCCGATGGTGACAATAAAAACAATTTGTATTACAATGATTTGCATCCGGATCGATTCGGTAGAGTTCGAGAATATGCCCTGGGTAAATTATCCGGAAAAGCTAATATTAAAAAAAATATTGAAGCTTTAGGAATCGAATTGGATGAAAAAGATATGGTTAAAGTAACCAACCGAGTTATTGAATTAGGAGACAGAAAAGAAATTATTACACAAGAAGACCTCCCATTCATCATTTCGGATGTTTTAAATACTAATGAAAATGAAAAGAAAGTAAAAATACTTTCTTATGCTTTAGTTTTAAGTAAAGGTTTGCATCCAACAGCATCCATTCGTATGGAAATTGACGGAAAAATGTATGAACAAACAGCTTCAGGTGATGGACAATATGATGCATTCTCTGAAGCTATCAGTCTCATTTATGAAAAATTGAACAAGGCTAAACCTATCCTTACTAACTATAAAGTAATTATTCCACCCGGGGGACAAACGGATGCGCTTGTACAAACGGTTATATCTTGGAAGTTAAATGATTACGAATTTAAAACCAGAGGACTGGATGCTGACCAAACAGAAGCTGCTATAAAAGCGACTGAAAAAATGCTGAATATAATTGAAAACCTTCATTAAAATTGGTAATTATTTGAGGAAATTAGGTTTTCAACTTATTTAATTTAAAAAATTTTAATCGTTTATATAATTTTGATGCGGAAATTATTTCCAAACTAAAATGTATTAACGCTTTAAATTTAGGTATGATGAAAATTTTTTAAACCTAAACCGGTATAAGGTTTAAAAATGCATAACAAATAAAGAATATAAATATAAAGAATATATAAAATGAAATTAAATATAGCCGTATTACCCGGAGACGGGATAGGCCCTGAAATCATAGCTCAAGCCTTAGAAGTAACTAAAGCTATATGCGCAAAATTTAATCATGAGCTTACTTATAAAGAAGCCTTAGTTGGAGCAATAGCTATAGACAAAACCGGAAATCCATACCCTCAGGAAACCCATGATTTATGTATGGATTCTGATGCCGTCTTATTTGGAGCTATCGGAGATCCTAAATATGACAACAATCCATCTGCTAAAGTTCGTCCGGAACAAGGTCTATTAAAAATGAGAAAAGAGCTTGGGTTATACGCAAACCTTCGTCCGATAAATACCTTTCCATCCTTACTACATAAATCTCCGCTTCGTCCTGATCTTGTGGATGGTGCAGATTTTATGTGCGTAAGAGAATTAACCGGAGGTTTATATTTTGGTCGTCCTCAAGGAAGAAGTGAAGATGGTAATACCGCTTACGACACTTGTGTATATACCAGAGAAGAAATTGAAAGAATTGTTAGGTTAGCTTATAAACTAGCAGGACAAAGAAATAAAAAACTGACTATAGTTGATAAAGCAAATGTACTTTGCTCTTCTCGTTTATGGAGACAGGTATCTCAAGAAATAGAAAAAGAATTTCCAGATATCGAAACTGAATATATGTTTGTAGATAATGCTGCGATGCAGATTATTCAATGGCCTAAGCGTTTTGATGTTTTAGTTACAGAAAATCTTTTCGGAGATATCCTTACCGATGAAGCTTCCGTTATAACCGGATCTTTAGGAATGTTACCTTCTGCCTCAATCGGTATTCATACTTCCGTTTTTGAACCTATACATGGTTCCTACCCGCAAGCTGCCGGAAAAAATATAGCAAATCCACTAGCTACCATACTTTCTGCGGCATTAATGTTTGAATATGCTTTTGATTTAAAAGAAGAAGGAGCACTAATCAGAAAAGCGGTGGATGCTTCAATGGAACAAAAAATAGTTACCGAGGATATCGCATTCGATGGTAAAGCTTATTCAACTTCTGAAGTTGGTAATTGGATTGTAGAATATATTAAAAATTCATAGTTTAGTTAATAAAAGGGCTTTCATATAATGAGGTCCTTTTATTTCTTATTTGATTTATAAAACTTTAAAATCTAATTATAAGCAAAAGAAATTCTACTTTAAAGAATAACTGGCTTTTTCAATTAATAAATTACCTGTTTAAATTGCTAATTAGATAAATAAAATTATTTAGGTTACTTGTTTTTTAATTAATTATTATAAAAAGATTCATAAATTTCAGAGTATATCCAAAATACAAAAAAAATCACCATTGAATAAATCAATACAATATAAATAGCAAACTTTAATTTATATTTTTAACATTAAATTATAATTTAATTTCATCAAATATTATTTTATTTACAAATAATATTTGGACATAACAAAAAACAATCTTAATTTTGTCCCATTATTATAAAATTTATACTTAAAACCAATGTATCAACATAACTACATACTATTACTTCTTCTCGTTCTGGTCAATATATATTAATCAGAGAAAGGGATATACGTAAAATCAATTGTAGTTATTAAAAATATTCATAAGCCCTTTCTCTTATTAAGGAAAGGGCTTAAATTTTATAAAAAATAAAATAAACTAAAAAAATGAAATACCAGTTAAGAAGTCACACCAGTACACATGGTCGAAGAATGGCTGGAGCCCGAGCTCTATGGAGAGCTAACGGTATGCGCGAGGAACAAATGGGGAAGCCTTTAATCGCAATTGTAAATTCTTTTACCCAATTTGTACCCGGACACGTGCACTTGCATCAAATAGGTCAATTTGTAAAATCAGAAATAGAAGCTTTAGGTTGTTTTGCTGCCGAATTCAATACCATTGCCATAGACGACGGAATAGCCATGGGACACGATGGAATGTTATATTCTCTTCCTTCCAGAGACTTAATTGCCGATAGTGTTGAATATATGGTAAATGCGCATAAAGCAGATGCCATGATTTGCATAAGTAACTGTGATAAAATTACTCCGGGTATGCTTATGGCCTCCATGCGCCTCAACATACCGACTATATTTGTTTCGGGCGGTCCTATGGAAGCCGGTGAATTAAATAATCAACATTTAGATTTAATCGATGCTATGATTAAATCTGCAGACTTAACGGTTTCAGATAAAGAGGTGAATGCCATTGAACGATCTGCCTGTCCAACTTGCGGATCATGTTCCGGCATGTTTACGGCAAATTCCATGAATTGTTTAAACGAAGCAATTGGATTAGCACTTCCCGGAAATGGAACTATAGTAGCTACTCATGCTAACAGAAAAAAATTATTTAAGGATGCAGCTGCCCTAATTGTTAAAAACGCTTATAAATATTATCAAGAGGGAGACGAATCGGTTTTACCTAGAAATATTGCAACTAAACAAGCTTTTTTAAATTCAATGGCGCTAGATATAGCAATGGGTGGTTCAACAAACACTATTCTTCATTTATTAGCTATCGCCAATGAAGCTGAAGTAGATTTCACTATGGATGATATTGATGCATTATCAAGAAAAACACCATGTCTTTGTAAAGTTGCTCCTAATACAACTAAATATCATATACAAGATGTAAATAGAGCGGGAGGAATTATGGGTATTTTAGGAGAATTGGCTAAAGCTGATTTAATAGATACATCTACCCACCGTATCGATGGTTATACTTTAAAAGAAGCAATAGATGTATACGATATTACTAAATCAAACCCTACTAAAGAAGCATTAGATTTATACCAATCGGCACCGGGTAATAAATTTAATTTAGTAATGGGATCGCAAAATTCAACCTATTCTACATTGGATACCGATCGTTCCGAAGGATGTATTCGAGATTGGAATCATGCCTATACTAAAGATGGTGGTTTAGCTATATTAAAAGGAAACATAGCTCTAAACGGTTGTGTAGTTAAAACAGCAGGTGTGGACGAAAGTATATTTAAGTTTACAGGAACTGCCAAAGTATTTCAATCTCAAGATGCCGCTTGTGAGGGGATTTTATCGGGAAAAGTTCAATCAGGTGATGTAGTAATTATTACTTATGAAGGACCTAAAGGGGGACCCGGCATGCAAGAAATGCTCTATCCTACTTCATACATAAAATCTAAGCACTTAGGAAAAGAATGCGCCTTAATTACAGATGGTAGATTTTCTGGAGGAACTTCCGGTTTATCTATAGGGCACGTTTCGCCCGAAGCTGCAGCAGGAGGAGCCATTGGTTTGGTTGAAGACGGAGATATCATAGAAATCGATATTCCTAATCGAACCATTAATGTTAAAATATCCGATGAAGAATTGAAATTCCGAAGAGAACAAGAAATTTCCAAAGGATCAAATGCATTTAAACCGCAAAGAGATCGAAAAATTTCGAAAGCTTTAAAGGCTTATGCCAGTATGGTTAGCTCTGCTGATTTAGGAGCTGTAAGAATAATAAAATAAATGACTAAACAATAAGAGAATAAAGACTATGAATACTAATATTTCAGGAAGTGAGGCTTTAATACAATCCTTGCTTAAAGAAGGGGTAGATACCATATTCGGATATCCGGGAGGCGCTATTATGCCGGTATTCGATGCTTTATACGATTATAAAGATAAAATCAATCATATTCTTGTACGTCATGAACAGGCTGCGGCTCATGCTGCACAAGGCTATGCCCGTGCTAAAGGCAAACCCGGAATCGTTTTGGTAACTTCCGGTCCGGGTGCCACTAACACTGTAACCGGGATAGCAGATGCCATGATTGACAGTACTCCCCTGGTAGTAATTTCGGGACAAGTATTTTCCGGTTTACTGGGAAGTGATGCTTTTCAAGAAGCTGATGTAGTAGGAATAACTAAGCCGATCAGCAAATGGACGTATCAGATACGAAATGCAGAAGATATTCCCTGGGCTGTAGCCAGAGCTTTTTATATAGCCAGTAATGGTCGTAAAGGTCCGGTAGTTTTAGATATAACCAAAGATGCTTTGCAAGGACAAATCGAATATGCCCCTGCAAAAATCAATTTTATAAGAAGTTATCAACCCATTCCGGATTTAAAACCGGAAGAAATCCGTGAAGCTGCCAAACTTATCAATGAAGCTAAAAAACCGTTGGCATTAATCGGTCAAGGAGTTATCTTAAGCGGAGCGGAAGAAGAACTTAAAAAGTTTTTGGAAAAAGCTGATATTCCCGCCGCATCCACGATGTTAGGTTTATCGGCCATTCCTACTGACCACCCTTTAAATGTGGGACTTTTAGGTATGCATGGTAATGTTGCCCCAAATGTGAAAACTAATGAATGTGATGTTTTAATAGCTATAGGTATGCGATTTGATGATCGGGTAACCGGTGATTTAAAAACGTATGCTAAACAGGCAAAAATTATTCATTTTGATATTGATCCTTCTGAAATTGATAAAAACGTAAAAACTCATGTAAAAGTTTTAGGTGATGCTAAAGCAACTTTAGCTGAGGTAACCCAATTAGTAAACGAAAATAAACACACCGAATGGTTAGACAGTTTTAAAGAATATTACGAAAAAGAATACGATGCTGTAATTGAAAAAGAATTGTATCCTGAATCCGGAAGCTTAAAAATGGGAGAAGTCGTAAGAAAAGTATCGGAAGCTACCCATCATGAAGGTATTTTAGTTACCGATGTTGGACAAAACCAAATGATGGGCGTTCGGTATTTTAAATATAAACAAAGCCGAAGTGTTATTACTTCCGGAGGACTTGGTACTATGGGATTTGGTTTACCGGCTGCCATTGGTGCAAAAATTGGTGCTCCTGATCGAACCGTTTGTTTATTTGTGGGCGATGGCGGAATTCAAATGACGATTCAAGAATTGGGAACGATCATGCAATATGACATTGATGTAAAAATTATCATATTAAACAACCATTTTCTAGGTATGGTGCGTCAATGGCAAGAATTGTTTTTTGACAAAAGATATTCTGAAACTCTTATGAAAAATCCAAATTTTGAAGCTATTGCTAAGGCCTACAATATTAAATCTAAAACCATAAGCAAAAGAGAAGAGTTGGATCAGGCAATTGAAGAAATGATTAATCATAAGGGATCTTACTTATTAGATGTTCAGGTTGAAATTCAGGGTATGGTATATCCGATGATTCCGGCCGGTTCGTGTGTTACTAACATTTTATTAGGAGAAACTAACCAAATATAAATCTATGTTATGGAAACTATTGAAACTCAATTTAACTCTGTCGCCCAACAATACGATAAACAGCGAAGAAAATTAATTCCCTGTTTTCAAGATTTTTATAAAATAGCGGTTGAAAATATAAACCTTTCATCATCTTCTCCTAAAATTTTAGATTTAGGGGCCGGTACCGGATTATTATCCGAATTTGTTCTTCAAAAATATCCAAATGCTCAAATTACTTTGGTTGATCTGTCAGAAAAAATGTTAGAAGTTGCTAAAAATAGGTTTGAAACTAATACCTCTATCCATATTATTCGACAAGATTTTACCACATATACATCGACACAACCATTTGATGCCGTTGTGTCCTCATTGGCTATTCATCACTTGGAAGACTCGGATAAAATTAAACTATATAATTCCATTTTTTCTTATCTTAAAGAGGAGGGCACATTTATAAATGCAGAGCAAGTTAGCGGTGAAGATGATTATTTTTCAAAATTTTATGATACCCGTTGGAGATATCAAATTGAAAACAGCGGACTTACCGCTGATGAAATTAAGGCTTCATATGAAAGAATTAAATTAGACAAAAGAAGTCCCATACTTGCCCAATTAAAATGGCTGAAAGATGCGGGTTTTAAACATGTTGATTGTCTTTATAAATATTATGACTTTGCTGTTTTATATGCTAAAAAGTAGAAATAATCATGAAAAACAAAACGTTATATACTGTAACTATATTTTCTGAAAACACTGTAGGACTTTTAGGTCAAGTAACCAGTGTTTTTACCAGAAGATTTTTAAATATTGAAACTTTATCGGTATCGCCGTCAGCTATTGAAGGCATACATAAATTTACCATTACGGTACTTTGTGATAAAGAAATGATTGAAAAAGTAGTAAAACAAATCGACAAATGCGTGGATGTGTTGAAATCTTACTATAATACCGACGATGAATTAATTCATCAGGAAATTGCTTTGTATAAATTACCCACTCCTGAATTTTTAAAAATTGGTTCGGTGGAAAATTTAATTAGAAAATATAATGCTCAGATACTTGAAATTAACGAGATTTGTGTTGTCATTCAAAAAACAGGGCATTACACCGATACGCAAGCTTTGTTTCAAGAATTGAGTGAAAATATTAAAGTATTGCAATTTATTCGTTCTGGAAGAATAGCTGTAAATACTTCAAAAATAGAACGCTTAAGTGATATGTTAAGTGAATTAAAAATAAAAGAATCTTTAATAAAAAATTAAAAATACTAACAAGATGGCACAAATGAATTTTGGTGGAGTAATTGAAAATGTAATTACTCGTGATGAGTTTCCTTTAGAAAAAGCTAGGGAAACATTAAAAGATGAAACCATTGCTGTTATTGGATATGGAGTACAAGGTCCCGGACAAGCATTAAATTTAAGAGATAACGGCTTCAATGTAATCGTTGGACAACGTAAAGGAGGTAAAACCTGGGATAAGGCTATTGCAGACGGTTGGGTTCCGGGTGAAACTTTATTTGATATAGAAGAAGCAGCATCAAAAGGAACTATTATTCAATATTTATTGTCAGATGCCGCACAAATTGAGGTTTGGCCTAAATTAAAACCTCATTTAACTGCCGGTAAAGCTTTATATTTTTCTCATGGTTTCGGTATTACTTTTAATGACCGTACCGGAATTATACCTCCTAAAGATATTGATGTAATTTTAGTTGCCCCTAAAGGATCAGGAACCAGCCTTAGACGTATGTTCTTGGAAGGAAGAGGGTTAAACTCCAGTTATGCAATTTTCCAGGATGCAACCGGTAAAGCTAAAGACAGAACTATCGCTTTAGGTATTGGTGTTGGCTCAGGGTATTTATTTGAAACTGACTTTAAACGTGAAGTTTATTCTGATCTAACAGGAGAAAGAGGTACTTTAATGGGTGCTATTCAAGGAATTTTATTAGCTCAATATGAAGTGTTACGTGAAAACGGACATACTCCATCTGAAGCTTTCAATGAAACAGTAGAAGAACTTACACAATCTTTAATGCCTCTTTTTGCTGAAAAAGGTATGGACTGGATGTATGCAAACTGTTCTACTACTGCGCAAAGAGGTGCATTAGATTGGATGACTCCTTTTCATGATGCCACTAAACCTGTATTTGCTAAGTTATATGCAGAAGTAGCTTCAGGAAATGAAGCACAAAGATCAATCGACACCAACTCTAAGCCTGACTATCGCGAAAAATTAGAAGAAGAACTTAAGGCTCTTCGTGAAAGCGAAATGTGGAAGGCCGGAGCTGTTGTTAGAGAATTACGACCGGAAAATAATTAATTAGTATTATATAAAAAAAGGAATATGCAAAATACATATTCCTTTTTTTATATTTACAAATTAAAATTACATTTAAATGTTTATAATTACTAAAAAATCTACTCTTCTAAATTCATCCGCATTAATTTTTCTTTTACTATCTCCCCTTTTCATAACATTATTTTTATCAAATCTATTATTTATATGTAAAATCAGCCTCTCCGGATTTACAATACTTTTTTCGTTTATATTATCTTATTTAGTTCTTTTTTTCTTAACAAGAAAAACTCATTGGTACGAATGGATTTTAACTCTTTTATTTTACCTTATATCATATTCACTTAGTATATTTTTCTATGATCTATCTTCCGATGGTCAATGGTATCATTTAGAAAGTATTATAAATCTAAAGAATGGATGGAATCCAATCTATGAAATATCAAAAACTAATGTTGCACAAATATATGTTCAATCCTATCCAAAAGGATATGAAATTATAGCCGCTTCTATTTACTCTTTTACTCAAAAAGTAGAATCAGGAAAGCTTATCAATATAATTGTTCTGATAGCTTCTCTAATATATGTTTTTAAATTGCTTAAACAAACTCAGTTAAGCAAGTTGAAGAGATATCTATATACGTTTCTTATCTGTATAAATCCAATAGTAGTTACTGAACTATTTACCCATTATTTAGACGGTTTCATGTATTCTTGCTTAATCATACTAATTTGTTCTTTTAGTTGCCTATTGAAAAGATATAACAAAATTGATTTAACGACTTTTATATTTACATTATCAATTTTCTCATCATTGAAATTTACTTCTATTTTATTAGTTTTTATATTTGTATTATTTTCTTTTATATACTTATGGAAAAATCATAAATTTAAATTTAAGTACCTATTTCCATTTTTAATATCCGGAATAATCATCTTTCCAATAACCAATATAAATCCCTATTTCACCAATTTAAAAAATAATCATCACGTTTTTCATCCCGCATTTGGTAAAGAAAAAATAGAAAACTTACTATCCTCTCATGTAAATTATGATTTTTACAAAAAAAACAGAATTGAAAAAGCCTTTATATCATATTTTTCTTATACCGGTGGCAGCAAAAAAACAACAAATTTAAAAATACCTTTTTCATTAAAACTATCCGAAATTAAAGTTCTTAGTGATGTAACCATTACTTATGGGGGATTTGGACCTTTCTTTGGAGGAATTGTTATTCTATCGACCCTTCTTTTCATTATTTCTTTTTTTATTCCTTCTAAAGCTCCTTCAGGATTGTACTACTTAATTTTAGGGGTTATTGCAAGTATTTTATCATTTCCAGATTTTTGGTTTGCAAGAATGGTTCCGCAACTTTATTTATGCCCTGTTTTAATTCTTTTACTAATGGAATATAAATCAATAAATTCTAAATATCTAAAATTCGGAACTCTTATAACTCTATTATTTATTAGCATTAATACGTTAATGTTCATCATAATTTCGCTTACCTTAAATTTTTATCTTAGTTTAAATACCCATTATCAGATTTCTCAAATGAAAAAGCTTGGGAAAAAATCCCCTATTCTTATCGATTATTTTTTTAAATCAAACGTAACTAGATTGGAAGAAAATGACATTACTTATAAAGTGACCGAGATTCCTTATTCAGAAGATGATAAAAATCTTCAATTCTTTGGTGCTAAAGGAAAAAATACGACCCGATTTATAGCTGAATTTAATGAAAAAGATAAAAGTAATTTATTACGATATTTAGATAATCAATATAATAAGATTTTCAATTACTATCAATCTTATAAAAAAATTAAGTGAAATTTAAGTTTCAATTCTCTATAATATATATTTTTTCTTTGTTACTTTTGCGTAGAAAAATATAGAAAATGTCAGAAATCAGAGTTCGATTTGCACCCAGTCCTACCGGATATTTACATATTGGAGGAGTAAGAACCGCTTTATATAATTATCTCTTTGCAAAAAAAAATAAGGGAAAATTTATCTTGCGCATTGAAGATACCGATCAAAACCGCTATGTTGAAGATGCCGAAAAATACATAAGTGAATCGTTGAAATGGTGTGGCTTAGAATTGGATGAAAGTCCGGAAAAAGGAGGACCCTATGCTCCATATAAACAATCTGAAAGAAAAGACATCTATAAAAAATATATCGAAGAAATACTTAAAACAGATTTCGCATATCTGGCTTTTGACACGCCGGAAGAATTAGAAAAGTTACGAAAAGAGTATGAGGAACAAGGCAAAGTATTTTCTTACAACCATGAAGTCAGAAATCAACTCAATAATAGCCTCTCTCTATCGCCCGATGAAGTCCAAAAAAAATTAAATGAGGGAGTTCCTTATGTGATCCGATTTAAAATCCCGCCACACAGAACTTTGGTTTTAAAAGATATTATTCGAGGCAACTTTTCTATCGATACATCTATTTTAGATGATAAAGTTTTAGTTAAGACTGACGGAATGCCTACCTATCATTTTGCCAATATAGTAGATGACCATACCATGGAAATTACCCATGTGATAAGAGGAGAAGAATGGCTTCCTTCCCTCGCCTTACATGTATTGCTCTATGAAGCACTGGGATGGAAATCACCGGAATTTGCCCATTTGCCTTTGATTTTAAAACCGGAAGGTAAGGGTAAATTGAGCAAACGAGATGGGGATAAATACGGATTTCCTGTATTTCCTCTTGCTTGGAAAAACGAAAAAGAAGGTACATCTTCCATAGGATACAGAGAAGAAGGTTACCTGCCTGAAGCCTTTATAAATATGTTGGCATTATTAGGATGGTCACCTTCCAATGACAAGGAAATACTATCTCTAAACGAAATGATTCAAGAGTTTGAATTGGAGAAAGTCCACAAAGCAGGAGCTCGTTTCAATCCTGATAAAGCAAAATGGTTTAATCATGAATATATTATTAAATCCAAAGCCTCTGACTTACTCCCTGAATTTCAAAAAATTTTGAAAGAAAAAGGTATTAAGACAGAAGACACTAAAGATATTCGAATCATCGAACTATTAAAAGAAAGAGTTAATTTTGTAAAAGAAATATGGGAAGTAGGTTCTTTTTTCTGGATTGCGCCTTCATCTTACCAAGAAAAAAGTTATAAAAAGGTTATTAAAGACGATACAAAAGCAATACTTACTCAATTAATTTCTAATCTGGAGTCTGTTTCATTCACCGAAAAAGAATTACATGACAAGATTCATGAATTTGTGGAAAACTCAGGATTGGGATTTGGAAAAGTAATGCAACCCTTACGTTTAGCTCTAGTTGGTGATCTTAAAGGACCGGATATTCCGGTTATTATGGAAATAATAGGAAAAACAGAAAGCTTACAACGTTTAAAAAATTTAGAATCAAAAATTTAAAAATAATAGGTCATGAAAATCGCATTAGCTTCAGATCATGCAGGATTTGAATATAAAAATTATATATTTAAATATCTCACTGAAAAAGGAAATCAGGTACATGACTTTGGAACCTATTCGGGAGAAAGTGTAGACTATCCGGATTTTGTACATCCTTTAGCTATTGCTGTTGAGAAAAATGAATTTGATTTCGGCATACTTTTCTGCGGCAGTGGTGAAGGGGTATCCATAACCGCAAATAAACATTCCGGAATACGTTGTGCCCTTTGTTGGCAAACAGATATTGCCCGTTTAGCCAGACAACATAACAATGCGAATGTGCTTTCCATTCCTGCGCGTTTTATTGCCAAAGAATTAGCTCAGGATATAATTGATACTTTTTTATCCACTCAATTTGAAGGGGGAAGACATCAAATGCGTGTAGATAAGATATCCAAATGGTAAAGCGAATTTTATAAATATGACAAAATTTCATAAATAATTTTTGGAATAGATATTGACTTTTTATGTAATACAAAATATTGTATATTTGAAATAATAAATAACTAAGCAAATGGATTATAAAGATTACGGAAACACTCTTGAACCATCGTTTCAAAAAAATGCCATAGCTAAACAGCAAGCTACATTTATATCTAAAGTATATATGTGGATGAGCTTGGCTTTATTTATAAGTGGTTCAACTGCTTATTTCACTGCAAATTCTCCGGGATTATTAAGCTTAATGTTTGGTACTACTGGCCCTACTTTCTTATATTATGCTTTAATTTTAGGTGAATTAGGATTAGTATTTGCTTTAAGCGGAGCAATCCATAAAATGACTTTAGGATTAGCATCGGCAGTCTTTTTGTTTTATTCTTTTTTAAACGGAATGACTTTGGCTATGATTTTCTTGGCTTATACCTTTTCATCTATAGCTACCACATTTTTTATTACTGCCGGTACATTTGCTATAATGAGTTTATATGGTTATTTTACCAAAACAGATCTTACAAAATTTGGAAGAATTCTATCTATGGCTTTACTAGGTGTACTATTAGCCATAGTTGTCAATATTTTCTTAAATAACTCCATGTTGGATTTAATTATTTCAGTAGTTGGAGTTTTAATATTTGTGGGATTAATTGCTTATGATACTCAAACTCTGAAAAATATAGGATCACAAATAAACTCTGAAGATGGAGAAAGTTATTCTAAAATTGCGATTCAAGGTGCCTTGTCTCTCTATTTAGATTTTATTAACCTTTTCTTATTTTTACTTAGATTTCTTGGTTCAAGAAGATAAATTTACTTTTTGAAAACGTTAAAATAGTTTATAGGTGAATAAAGTTTTTATTCACCTATTTATATATAATAAAATACCATTATTAAAACAAAATATAAATCTAACAGAAACTATAAAATTTGTAATTTTAAATTTATTTATAAATAAATATGGAGAACAATCCACAAGATAATAAAAATAATAAAAAAAAGCCCTTATTAAAAACAATCCTTGGTTTAGTTTTATTTAGCTTTTCCATCATCTTATTTATTTCATTCCTCTCATTTTACTTTAATTGGAAAGAAGATCAAAGCCAATTAACTTCTTATCTAAATAAAAATGTTACAGCGCAAAATATAATCGGTAAAACAGGCGCTTACTTAGGGGAAATATTTATTTTTGATGGTGTAGGAGTTATTGCATTTTTTATTCCGTTCTTCTTATTTATTTTATCTTTTAAAGTATTATTTAATAAAGAAATTCTAAAAATATGGAAACTTCTCTCTCATGGAATTTTCTTTATTATTTGGACCCCTATATTTCTAGCTATGATTTTCGGATCTAAATGGTTGCTTTCCGGTTTGATAGGCTATGAAGTATATGACTATTTAAAATCATTATTGGGCAGTGTGGGTACAGGTATTATATTGTTGCTGACCCTGTCGATATATTTTATCCTTGAATTTAATTTGAGCGTGGATCATGTAAAATCTAAATTGCATTCAACACCTTCTTTCAAACCGTCTAAAAAAGAAAAAGAAGAGGATGTTTTAAAAGAACCTTTTGAAGAAGACCAAATTTATGAGAAAATAAAAGACCCTAAAACCGTTCAATCTGAGACTGTTATCGCAAAAGTTCCAACAAAAAATGAAATTCAAGAAGAAAATTTAACAGGTATACAACAAGTCGAGTCACTAATAGAAGAGGAAAGTAATCCTATAAATTTATCCAATACCAATATTCTGATAGAAGAATCTTCCCATCCTGACGCAACCACTCATTCTAAAGAATTAGAAATTGATATTCCTACTACAGAAGAAACGGTTGAAGATGATATTTCACTGACTATTGAAGAAACTAAAAAAGAAGAAATTTTGTCTGAAAATGAGCCTAATAAAAATATTTATGACCAATTCGGACCTTATGATCCTAAATTAGATTTACCTAAATATAAATACCCTACTCTTGATCTTTTAACTCATTATAATACGAATAATAATATTACGATAAACAGTGAAGAGTTAGAAGAAAATAAAAATAAAATTGTAACAACACTTGCAAATTATGGCATTGGAATTTCAAGTATCAAAGCAACGGTCGGTCCAACAGTAACTTTATATGAAATTATTCCTGAAGCAGGTATCCGTATTTCCAAAATTAAAAATTTGGAAGATGATATAGCCCTTAGTCTCGCAGCTTTAGGAATTCGTATTATTGCTCCGATACCCGGAAAAGGAACTATTGGTATTGAAGTACCCAATAGTGCCGCAACGATGGTTTCCATGCGCTCGGTGATCGCTTCTCAAAAATTTCAAAAAATCGATATGGAACTACCTATTGTTTTTGGAAAAACCATATCTAATGAAACTTTCGTTACAGATTTAGCTAAAATGCCTCACATGCTCATGGCCGGGGCTACAGGACAGGGAAAATCGGTGGGATTAAACGCCATTATAACTTCTCTGTTATACAAAAAACATCCTAGTGAACTAAAATTCGTGTTTGTAGATCCTAAAAAGGTGGAACTTACTTTATACAACAAAATTGAACGTCATTTTCTTGCAAAATTACCGGATACGGATGAAGCCATTATTACCGATACGACTAAAGTGATTAATACTTTGAACTCACTTTGTGTGGAAATGGATAATCGTTACAAGCTTCTCCAATCAGCTTATGTAAGAACCATCAAAGAATATAACCAAAAATTTAAGGAACGTAAATTAAATCCTGAAAAAGGTCATCGATTCTTACCGTATATTGTTTTGGTTATTGATGAATTCGCTGATTTAATTATGACCGCCGGAAAAGAAGTAGAGCTCCCTATCGCCAGACTAGCTCAGTTGGCCAGAGCCATAGGAATTCATCTTATTATAGCTACACAAAGGCCTTCCGTAAATGTTATTACCGGAATGATTAAAGCCAACTTCCCCGCTCGTGTTGCATTCCGCGTAACTTCAAAAATAGATTCAAGAACTATTTTAGACGGAAATGGAGCCGATCAATTAATCGGGAAAGGAGATATGTTGTTCACCACCGGTAATGAGCTGATACGTATGCAATGTGCCTTTGTTGATACACCCGAAGTTGATAAAATAACAGAATATATTGGTTCTCAACAAGGATATCCGGATGCTTATTTATTGCCGGAATTTTATGAAGAAAATTCAAGTGTAAGCTCAAACGATGCGGTTGAAGCAAAAAGAGATGAGCTTTTTAATGATGCTGCTCGAGTAATTGTAACCGCTCAACAAGGATCCACCTCTTTAATTCAACGTAAATTATCATTGGGTTATAATAGAGCCGGAAGAATTATGGACCAACTTGAAGCCTTCGGCATTGTCGGGGCTTTCGAAGGAAGTAAGGCACGTAAAGTTCTGGTTACCGACCTGGTTAGTTTGGAACAATTATTGGAAAATTTAAACCCCTAAAAAACATTACCTAATAATATGAAAAAGATATTTGCATTCTTATTTATTTGTTCTTCATTTTTAATATGGGCTCAAAAAATTGATCCGGAAGCAAAAAGACTTTTAGATACAGCTAGTGCGAAACTCAGCCAAAATTCAACATTTTACATAAAATTCAATTATTTATATTCTATACCCGGACAAAAAAGTATATCTGAAATTGGACAGGTTTATGCCGCTAAAGAAAAGTATCATTTAATTTTGCCCAGTATTACCCAAATTTATGACGGAAATAAGATTTACACTATTTCTAAGGAAGATAAAGAAATTACTTCTTCTGACAAAGAAGACGGTGAAAGCCTATCTCCTACCAATATTTTAAGTCTTTATAAAAGCGGTTTTAATATTACTTTTGAAGGAAATACAACTATTAATAATGTTAAATGTTCCGTTATTAAATTGGTTCCTATTGATACCAAAAAATCAAAATCTATACTTCTTGCTCTTTCTAATAATAAGATCATAAGAGTATCTGAAAATTATAACGACGGAAGTTCTTTAATTTTAATGATCATTGATTTTAAAGAAAATTTAATTGTAAATAAATCTTTACTTACATTTGATAAAAATAACTATAAAGATTACACACTAACAGAGTTATAAAAGATGATTAAAAAGTTAGACTGGTATATTATCCGCACTTTTTTTGGTCCTTTTTTATTTATATTTAGCGTTTTAATGTTCATCTTTGTAGTTCAGTTTGCCTTTAACCAAATGGATAAATTTTTAGGTAAAGGACTGAACTTATGGGACATATCTAAATTATTATATTATCTGGGCTTGGATGTGATTCGTCTCGTTTTACCTTTAACTATCTTGTTGTCATCAATTATGACATTTGGTGGTTTCGGAGAGCGATATGAACTAGCTGCAATGAAATCAGCTGGAATTTCATTAGCCCGAATAATGTATCCTCTTTTTAGTCTTGTAGTCTTACTGGCCATCTGGTTATTTTATTTCTGTAACACCACACTTCCCGAAAACCAACGAAGAGCGCGTAATATGCTCATCAATATTGCACAAACAAGACCTGCCCTTAATTTTGAAGAAGGACGGTTTATTAAGGAAATGAATCCTTTAAGCATTAAAATTGGCAGAAAAAGTGGTAAAAATGATAGTGAATGGGATCAAGTATTTATTCATAAAAATGCTTCCCCTTTTGAAGATCAACAAACCATTATAGCAGATAAAGGAAATATAATTTCCAAAGATAACCATTACTTAAAAATTGAATTATATAACGGATATATATATCAAGATAACATTAAAGGTAAGAATTTAAATGAACTAAAAAAACAACCGGGTAATTCCATTAAGTTTGACACCTTAACTCAATATTACGATATTTCAGATATAATTAAAAAGTCACTAGATAAACAATCCGAAGGGGATAATTTTAGATATAAATCAGTATCCGAATTAAGCACCTATATAGATTCCATCAAAACTTCCAATACTGTGTACTTTAAAGGGCTTGGAGAAAATGGCATGAAACTTTTGTTAGGAGAAACGAACTCGTTGGATTCCCTAGATTATAGTCATTATAATGAAGATTTTCCGTTTGAATGGTCTAACTTAGATGAAAACACTAAATATAATTTAGTTAAAGCCGCCATAAATCAGGTTACTCTGTCTAAATATGAATTAGGTTCAAAAGCCACTGAAATGAAAGCGGTTGAAAAATTTATTGCTAAAATGATTTTATGGCAGCAAAAAAATATCATTTCATATTCTGTTACCTGTATTGTATTTTTCTTAATAGGAGCTCCGCTAGGATCAATCATTAGAAAAGGGGGAGTCGGTTTGCCTGTAGTTGTAGCCATAATAATATTTATCATTTTTTATATTTTAGGGCTTTATATGGAAAATTTGGCGAAAAATCAGGTAATCAACGCCTATTGGGCTTCTTGGATTCCAAATGCAATATTTCTACCTGTTGGAATTTTTCTAACTATAAAATCCATGAGAGATTCTGAACTATTTGACGTGGATAATTATTTAAAACCTTTTAAAAGATTTATTAGTAAATTTATCAAACAAAAAAAATTAGAACACAGTAGATACCAATGATTATTACAGACTTAAAAATGAATACCATATCAGAAGCTCTTGAAGAATTAAGACAGGGAAAGGTAATTATAGTTGTTGATGATGAAGATCGTGAAAACGAGGGTGATTTTGTTGCTGCAGCTTCAACTATGACACCTGAAACTATAAATTTTATGACTAAGTACGGAAGAGGTTTGATTTGCACGCCTTTAACTCAAAAAAGAGCTGAAGAACTGGACTTGGAATACATGGTCGGAAAAAATACTGATCCTAAGCAAACGGCTTTCACTGTTTCAGTAGATTTACTTGGACATGGGATTACTACAGGTATTTCCGCTTCTGATCGATCCAAAACCGTTAAAGCTCTTGTCGATGAAAATATCAAGCCAAGTGATTTTGCACGTCCGGGTCATATTTTTCCTTTAGTTGCAAAAAAAGGAGGAGTACTTAAAAGAG
This sequence comes from Apibacter sp. B3706, assembly GCF_011082725.1. Lineage (NCBI taxonomy): Bacteria > Pseudomonadati > Bacteroidota > Flavobacteriia > Flavobacteriales > Weeksellaceae > Apibacter > Apibacter sp. B3706. The sequence goes on from NZ_CP049715.1 coordinate 1,731,867, forward strand.
ACGGACACACTGAAGCTACAGTCGATTTATTACAATTAGCGGGACTTCCTTCTACCGGAGTTTTAGTTGAAATCATGAATGAAGATGGAACAATGGCTCGTTTACCTCAATTAATGGAAGTTGCTAAGAAATTTGATTTAAAAATTATAACTATTAAAGACTTAATTTCATATCGACTTAAAAATGATTCTTTGATTGAAAAAATCGACGATGAAGTAATTAAAACCCATTATGGAGAATTACGATTTGTAACGTATAAAGATAAAACCAACGATCAAATTCATTTTGCCTTAGTGAAGGGAGAAATTAATGATGATGAAATCATACCTGTTAAAGTTTGTGCTAACAATATATATTTGGATCTTTTCAAAACCCTTGCTCAAGGAGAAGAAACCATTGTAAATAAAGCTATTAATTTTATTAATGAAAATGGCAAAGGAGTAATTATTTTTATAAACAATCCTTCCAATACAGAGGTAATTGAAAATCATCTGAGCGAACTCAAAAAATACATATCGGGAGAAATAGCTGATTTTGGCATACAATCAGACGAAAGGGATTTAGGAATCGGTGCACAAATAATTAAAAATTTAGGAATTAAAAATATCAATGTTTTAACAACCAATCCTAACAAAAATTTCCCTTTAAGTAGTGGATATGGAATTAAGATTGTAAATGAAATTAAAATTTAAATTTCATTCTCATAAATTATAAATAAAGAAGCTATATAGTAGCTTCTTTATTTAACCAAGTATTGAATTATAAAATGATATTTTGGATCTGATTCGGTAATGACACGTAAAGGATCTTTCTTCTTATTTCTTGCTTCTATAATTTTATTTTTATACTTCCTTAAATAAATATGCTTGTGTAAATCTTCTTCTGAGGCTGTTTGTAAATTTATTTTAAGAACTTGGGATGGATTTAAAACAAAAGAATCAAAAATTTTTGAAACCATTTCAGAAGTTATATCATATACATCTTTAATTTGTTCCATCGACACAAAACCACCTAAACCTTTTCTAAAACTCAATATTCTTTTAGTTATGATTTCATTTTCAATTACGGAATTTATATCGTTAAAAGATGCTGTATTAATATCCTTTTTTTCATTGAAAATTTGAAGTACTTTTATATTTGATGTGTTTTCAATATTTTGAGAAGGAAGCTTAATGTACGATTCCAATTCTTGATATTTTACAGTTGATATAATATAACATTTTTTTAAATCCTCTTTGGATTTGAATTTTCCACCGATAGAATTTTTATATCTTATAATGCTTTCCGCTTGTTTTTCTGAAAAACCTATACGCATCCAATCGTTTACATTATATGTATTCGGGTCAAATGTTAATAACCGATACTTCTTTACTTTACTAGAATTAGTAGTTGGTTCATTCAAGCCGTTCTCCGGTAATAACAGAAATGGAGATATTTTAGCATACATTTCCTCGGAGATTACATAGCAAGATTTAAGCTGTTCTTTAGAAGTAAATTTACCTCCAAGCATAGCCTTATAGTTAATAATTACCTGTGCTTGTTTTTTAGAGAAACCTAAACTCTGCCATTCTTCTGTATTATAATCAGTTGGATTAAAAGGTTCTATAAATTTATCTTTTTTATCCTTTACCTTAAAATTCTGTTCATTAATTTCTTCAACAAATTGAAAAGGAGTAGCATTATTATTCTCAAATATCGAAGAAATTAAAGCATTCCTATGAATTAATAATTCTAAAATACATATAATTATGAGCAACAAAAGAACACCTATACGTTGCTCTTTTATCATTTTAAGGCGTAAATTCATAAAAGTTAATATAAATATATAATTACAAGAGCTTAATTTTTAAAATGTTACCATTTATTATGGTAACGTAAAAAAATTATATTTTTATATTAAAAAAATGAAATACTATTTCTTTTAAATCGCTGTAAAATAATAACCTAAGATTCAAAATAGCTTAGAGGAAGTTAGCAATCCCTTTAAAATTGCGAACTCAATGGATACTTTACAAAACTATTATGTGAAAATTTAATTCAAAAATATTTAGCTATTTTTTCCTTTTTCTGCATAGCTCATATCATTAACCGATTCGATGATATATTTTCCATCTTCAAATACAACTTTACATACTGAAGCGTTTTCCAAATCCTTAACAAATAACCTTTTACCTCCCAGATTATGAAGCATTAGAGTTATACTTAATCCGTGAGATACAATCAGAACGTTTTTATTTTCCTTATTCTTACTTTCGATCTGTACAATATCCGATAAAGCTTTATGCGTTCTTTTTTCAACTGTATTAAAATCTTCTGCCATTTTCATAGGATCTAAAATACTTATGGTATTTACCGCTTCTTTATAAGTAATTTCTTTATTCTTGTCAAAGATATCATTGAATAAATCCTGAGCATTAGTGTAATGAAGATATAAAGCAACATCCTTAAACATTTCGGTAGCTAAGGCAGTTTCATACGCTCCAAAACAGATTTCTCTTAATTCAGGTTTTTCTGTAACCGGAAGTTCTTTTTGATCTGAATTTTTTAAAATTATATTGATAGTCTCTCTGGTTCTCCTTAAATCACTGCAAAAAGCTGAAGAAAATTTAACATCTTTCAATCCTTTACCCAAATTTTCTGCCACCTCAATCCCTTCTTTTGTTAACGGTGTATCACTCCAACCTTGAACTTTGTTTAATGTATTTAAAATTGTCTTACCATGACGTACTATGTAAAATGTAATCTTAGATCCCATATAAAAAATATTAGCATTTTAAATACAAAATTAGAAAATTTTGTTTGTTATAAGTATAGAATAATCATTATAGTTCACCAGTATTTCATGTTGTTGATTTAATTAAACTTAAAATTAAAAAACAAAATATATATATAAAATAAATATTTTTAACCGTATAATTTTTAAAAAATTTTATTCGTATAAAAAAATAATTATTATTTTTGTTATGTTAATTTAGATTTTAAAAGTTAAAAATCTTAGTTATGTTATTACGCAATTTAACATTGCCGGTTAATAAAATTACCCTTTTATCTTACCCTATCTACTTCAGTAGGCAGGTTAGGCTTTGATTTTCGATTTTTCCAAAGCCGACACTTCCGTTTTTTATACAGTAATTTATCTACTACTGTTTTTTCAATTTATCCATTTACTATATTATTTATACATATATTATTTATACATAAGATGAATATTAATATTGTTGTTGCAACAGAAGAACATTATCAGTACGCTGAAGAAATATGCGAAACTATTTACCAATCGGCTATTGTAAGGGGTACAGGTATTGCTAAAAGAACACCTGAATACATCCAAAAAAAAATGGATCAAAGACAAGCGATTTTAGCTCTTGATAACACAAAATTTGCAGGTTTTTGTTATATCGAAAAATGGCAGAACGGAGAATTCGTCGTCCATTCAGGATTAATTGTTCATCCTGACTACAGAGGAATAGGTTTAGCCAAAAAAATTAAACATTTTATTTTTGATTATACACGCAAAAAATTTCCGGAAGCTAAAATTTTTGGTATAACTACCGGTTTGGCTGTAATGAAAATTAATTCGGAATTAGGATATAAGCCGGTACCTTTTTCTGAACTAACTGAAGATCCTGACTTTTGGAATGGCTGTAAAACATGTACGAATTTTAATATTCTACAAAGTAAACAAAATAAAATGTGCTTATGTACCGGAATGTTATTCGATCCTAAAGATCAAAAAAAAGATAAGAATATCTCCCATAAAAATAGTTTCGATAAAAAGGTCATTACTCATCTCAATAAAATAAAAGAAGTATTTCACTTAAAATCTAAAAAGGATTGTAATAATTCCCAAATTAAAACCATCTAAAAAATCTTGATTATGAAAAAAGCAGTTTTAGCATATAGTGGAGGACTAGATACTTCCTATTCTTTGGTTAAACTAACTAAAGAACATGATATGGAAGTTCATACAGTTATAGTAAATAGCGGAGGATTTTCTGAAGAAGAATTAAAACAAATTGAAAAACGAGCATATGAGTTGGGTTCCAATCATCATATAACCATTGATATTACTGAAAAATTTTATAAAAATTGTTTACGCTATCTCATTTATGGAAACATATTAAAAAACAATACCTATCCCTTATCAGTTAGTGCAGAAAGAATATTTCAGTCACTGGCTATAGCGGAATATGCAAAAAAAATAAATGCGGAATATATAGTTCATGGAAGCACGGGAGCCGGTAATGATCAAATCCGATTTGATGTAGCCTTTGAAGTCATATCCCCTAAATCAAAAATAATTACACCGATTCGTGATGAAAATATTTCTCGTCAAGAAGAAGTTGACTACTTACAAAAAAACGGAATTAACATGAATTGGGAAAAAGCAAAATATTCCATCAATAAAGGAATATGGGGAACTTCTGTGGGGGGTGTTGAAACACTTTCCTCTGATCTCCCTTTGCCGGACGAGGCTTTCCCTACTCCCCTCTCTGAAACCACACCTTCCATAATTGAACTTGAATTTTCTAAAGGAGAACCTATCGGATTAAATGGAGAAAAAATGAATCCGGTGCCATTAATTCAAAAACTGAATGAAATAGGAGGAAAATATGCCATTGGGCGAGATATACATGTGGGAGATACCATTTTAGGAATTAAAGGAAGAGTGGGTTTTGAAGCTCCTTCACCTATGTTACTGATTAAAGCACATCATCTGCTGGAAAAACATACCCTATCCCGTTGGCAACTCTTACATAAAGATTCATTGGCCAATTGGTATGGTACTTTATTGCATGAAGCTCAGTATTTAGACCCTGTAATGCGCGACATTGAAGCATTTCTTACGTCCTCTCAAAAACGAGTTAGCGGAACCGTAAAGATTCAGTTGTATCCCTATTATTTCCGTATGATCGGTATAAAATCTCCTTATGATATGATGCAATCAAAAGTTGCTACTTACGGTGAAGAAAATGAAGCTTGGGACAGTAGAGATGCCCGAGGATTCATTAAAATTTTTGGAAATCAATTAAAAATTCACCATAGTTTCAATGATTTAGAATAATTTACGAACTTTATCTTGAATTAAAGTAAATAAAAATTGAAAGTATAGTTTAGTTTAAAAAACCAATGAACAAAATAAAAGCTAGTATTGTGGGAGGGGCAGGATATACTGCTGGCGAATTATTGCGAATCCTCATTAATCATCCAAAAATAGAACTCACATCCGTTTACAGCACTTCCAATGCAGGAAATCCTGTCACAACGGTTCATGAAGACCTTATAGGAGAAACCGATTTAATTTTTTCTGATCGCATTGATCAAGAGGCAGATGTTGTTTTTTTATGTTTGGGACATGGTAAATCCAGGGATTTTTTGACAAAAAATGTGTATTCTAAAAACACAAAAATTATAGATTTAAGTAATGATTTCAGGGTTAAACCTCATCATGTGTTTCAAGACAGGACATATATTTACGGTCTTCCCGAATTACAAAAAGAAGAAATAAAAAAGGCAAAAAATATTGCTAATCCCGGATGTTTTGCCACCGCCATACAATTAGCTTTACTTCCCTTAGCAAAGAAAAGTTTATTGTCGCAAGATATTCATATCCATGCTGTAACCGGCTCTACCGGTGCAGGGCAATCACTTTCAGCAACTGCTCATTTCAGTTGGAGAAATAATAATGTTTCCTTTTATAAAGAATTTAGTCATCAGCATGAGGCAGAAATTTCACAAAGTATTGATCAGTTAGGAACCAACCGACATCAACTCTATTTTTTACCTATGCGGGGAAATTTTACTCGAGGGATTCTTGCCGGCATATATTTAAAATGTGAAATTACAAAGGAGGAAGCTTTTTCTTTATATCGTGAATATTATCAGGATCATCCATTTACCTTTGTTTCTAACACTCCTCTATCTGTAAAGCAGGTAGTCAACACAAATAAATGTATGTTAGAAATACAAAAACATAAAGATACCCTATTAATCACTTCGGTGATTGATAATTTAAGTAAAGGTGCTTCGGGTCAAGCCGTACAAAACATGAACCTTATTTTCGGATTTGAGGAATCGGAAGGGTTACATTTAAAACCGGTGGCATTTTGATAAAATTAGAGTTATGAATTAACTATTCCATCTTAAAATGATTAACCAGAAAAACTCAAAATACAATATCAGTTTCCTTAGTTTATTTAAAAAGTTCTTATGGTTCTTTTAGAGATGTTAACTAAAAAAAGGATAAATTACTGATTTTAATGAATAATAAAAATTATATAATTAGTACAAAATTATAATATGAAAATAGCAATTATTGGAGCCGGAAATTTAGGTCTGGCAATCGCAAAAGGAATTATTAACAGCAATTTTGCTGAATCATTATATATTACTAAGCGAAATATTAAAACCTTACATGAACTGGAAAATAAACAAAATATAGTTCTTACCTCAGATAATAACGAGGCAATTAAAAATTCAGAGATTATACTGTTTGCGGTTCAGCCTAATGTCTTAACCAATGTTTTACAAGAATGCCGGCATTTATTTACGGAACATCATACTTTACTATCAGTAGTTGCCGGATTTGATTTAAGTAAACTAGAAGAAATCATAGGCAGTCATTTTCCAATCATTAAGGCCATGCCTAATACTGCTATATCGGTGAATAAATCCATGACCTGTCTTTGTTCCAATAAAAAAGGAAAGGATCGGATCAATATCGCGTTGGAAATCTTTAATCAATTGGGACATGCTGTAGAAATCCCTGAAGAGCAAATGCAAGCGGCAACAATTATTTGTTCCAGCGGTATAGCTTTTTGGCTGAGAATCATTCGTGCACATATGTTGGGAGCTATAGAAATGGGACTGGAGGCGCAAGAAGCCCTATCCATGATTACTCAAACTTGTATGGGAGCGGCACAATTAATTGAGTCTAAAAAAAGTCATCCCGAGCAAGAAATTGATAAGGTCACAACTCCGGGCGGATGCACCATAGCCGGAATTAATGAAATGGATCATCAAGGAGTTAACTCAGCCATTATTAAAGGGCTATTAGCTTCCTATACCAAAATCAACCAATTGACTAAGAAATAAATGGTAAAGTATCACATGAATACCACAAAGAAACAATAATAAAAATTTATAAAGGATACTAATATGAGTCTATTCAATGTATATCCTATCTACTCTGTAACCCCTGTTAAAGCATCAGGTTGTACCGTATGGGATGAAAAAGGAGATGCTTACCTTGACTTTTATGGTGGGCATGGGGTTATTTCCATCGGTCATTCGCATCCGACATATATCAAACATGTAACTGAACAAATCAATTCCATCGGATTTTATTCCAATTCAATTATCAATCCTGTTCAGGAAAAACTGGGTAATTTATTACCTCAAATTTGCGGATATCCCGACTATTCGTTATTCCTCTGCAATTCAGGAGCAGAAGCTAATGAAAATGCTTTAAAATTAGCCTCTTTTCATACCGGAAAATCAAAAATTTTAGCCTTTAAAAACAGCTTCCACGGGCGTACTTCCGCAGCAGTTGCCGTGACCGATAATCCAAAAATTATTGCTCCTATCAATGCTCAACAGGAAGTGGTATTTTGCGAATTAAACGACATTGAAAGTGTTAAAAAAGAGATTGCTAAAGGGGAGGTATCTTCCGTAATTATCGAAGCTATTCAAGGAGTGGGTGGATTGGATGAAGGAAGTACTGAATTTTTTCGGGAATTGGAAAAGGTTTGTAAAAATAATAAGGTAGTTCTAATTCTGGATGAAATTCAATGTGGATATGGACGATCCGGTAAATTTTTTGCCCATCAACATCACGGAATCAAAGCAGATATTATATCGGTAGCGAAAGGGATGGGAAACGGATTTCCTATCGGAGGGATCTTAATTTCTCCTGAATTTACTTCTTCTTTTGGATTATTAGGAACTACTTTTGGCGGAAACCATCTCGCTTGTGCCGCAGCATTAGCGGTTTTAGAAGTAATGGAGGATGAAGATATTTTAAACAATGTTCAAAAACAATATGAATATTTCATTAAAAAATTTTCTTCTCTATCGCAAATTAAGAAAATTAAGGGTAAAGGATTAATGCTGGGATTAGAATTTGATTTCGAAGTCGCAGATCTCCGTAAAAAATTAATCTATGAAAAAAAGATTTTTACGGGTAATTCCAATAATAAAAATCTACTGCGTGTGCTTCCGCCGTTAACTATTTCCAAAAATGAAATTGATATGCTTTATGACAGTTTACAGTCTTGTCTTTAACAACCTTATAAAATAAGAAATAATGAAAAAGTATACTTCTGTCGATGATATTACTGACCTAAACGAGATGTTAAATTTGGCTAAGAAGATTAAAGCTACTCCTTTAGCCAACCAAGTTTTGGGAAAAAATAAAACTTTAGGGCTTTTATTTTTTAATCCGAGCTTAAGAACGCGATTAAGCACACAAAAAGCAGCTCGCAATCTGGGTATGGATTGTATGGTTATGAATTTAAACACAGAAGGCTGGACATTAGAATTTGAAGATGGAACGGTAATGGATGGTTCTGCTTCCGAACATATAAAAGAAGCCGCTAAAGTTATATCAGTTTATTGTGATATAATAGCCATTCGAAGCTTTCCCACTTTAAAGGATAAGGAAAAAGACGAAGCGGAAACAGTCATTTCTTCTTTCGTCAAATACGCCACCGTTCCGATCATCAGTTTAGAAGGGGCTACAGAACATCCCCTACAAGCTTTGGCTGATGCGTTGACCATTGAAGAATACAAAAAAACGGAACGTCCTAAAGTAGTATTGAGTTGGGCTCCCCACCCAAAAGCTCTTCCTCAATCTGTTTCCAATTCATTCGTGAAAATGATGAAAAAAATGGAGGTGGATTTTGTTATTACTCATCCGGAAGGATACGAATTGAACCCTGAAATTACCAAAGGTGTTCCCATTGAATATAATCAAGAAAAAGCATTTTTAAATGCTGATTTTATATATGCTAAAAATTGGAGTAATTACAACGATTATGGTAAAATATTAAATGAGGACCCTCATTGGACCATCGGAAAAAGACAAATGGAATTGACAAATCACGCTAAATTCATGCATTGTTTACCGGTACGAAGAAATATGATTGTAACTGATGACATATTGGACAGCGATGCATCGATAGTTATACCTGAAGCAAATAATCGAACGTATTCTGCTCAAACCATTCTTACTCGAATTCTGGAAGGGCTCACATAAATATTAATTATTTGATTTTTGGTAAAAAAACAGATATTTAACTAATTACTAACAAACAACCCAATAAGTTGAATATGGAAAAGAAAAAATTAACCGTTATAAAAATAGGAGGAAATGTAATTGATAATCAAAAAGTCCTTACTCAATTTTTACAAGATTTTTCTAAATTGGAAACCCCAAAAATTTTAGTCCACGGAGGGGGAAAAGCAGCTACAAGATTAGCGGGTAAATTGGGAGTTGAATCGATCATGATTGAAGGACGAAGAGTAACCAACGAAGAAATGCTAGATGTGGCAATAATGACATATGCAGGACTTTGCAATAAAAAAATTGTAGCTCAACTTCAAAGTTTACAAACCTCTGCTATCGGGCTAACCGGTGCAGATGGAAATTCTATTGTTTCGAAAAGGAGAGAAAATAGCGCTTATGATTATGGATATGTAGGGGATATCATTGAAATTAACTCCGAATGGATTAAATTTTTACTCGATACCGATACGATTCCTGTATTCTGTGCAATTACCCACGATAAAAAAGGACAGTTGCTTAACACGAATGCTGATTCCATTGCACAATTTTTGGCTGTGGCCCTATCCTCTTTTTATGAAACCACTTTATTGTATTGTTTTGAAAAAAAGGGTGTTTTACAAGATATTGAAGACGAAAATAGTATTATTGAAACGATAAATTACAGTTCCTATCAACAATTAAAAAAGGATAATATTATTCACTCGGGTATGATCCCAAAACTTGATAATTGTTTTGAAGCGCTGAAACAGGGAGTTAAAAATATTATTATTTCTAACCCTGAAATAATTAACAACTTTAATCATTCTCATACTTGTATTACCTTATAATTAAGTCTTATGAAAACCATTGAACAACTAACTTATGAAGCAATTGATCTGTTAAAAAAATTAATTGCAACGCCCTCATTTTCCGGAGAAGAACATCATACCGCTTTATTGATCGAAGCTTGGTTCAGACATCATTCAATTCCTTATGAAAGAGAGAATAATAATATATGGGCATATAATAAATATGTAGATAAAAACAAACCTTATTTACTGCTGAATTCTCATCAAGACACTGTTTTTCCTAACAAAGACTATACTCATAATCCTTTTGATGCCATTGAAAAAGAAGGTAAAATATTCGGTTTAGGTTCTAATGATGCCGGAGGATGTTTGGTGTCTCTTTTAGCCACATTTACTTATTTTTATTTACATAAGAATATGAAATATAATTTAATTATGGTGGCTTCCGCTGAAGAAGAAAACAGTGGAAAAAAAGGTCTAAACAGTGTGTTGGCTCACTTGCCACCATTAGAATGTGCTATTATAGGTGAACCTACTCAAATGCAACTTGCCATTGCTGAAAAAGGCTTGCTTGTTTTAGACGTTCTCATAAAAGGAACTGCCAGTCATGCAGCTCATAATAATCCTGATAATTCCATTTATAATGCTTTTGAGGTAATTGAATGGTTTAAAAATTTCTCATTTGAAAAAATATCAGAAGTTTTGGGACCTATGAAAATGACAGTTTCTCAAATTGAAGCAGGTAAACAACACAATCTTGTACCTGAAGAATGTCGCTTGGTGGTAGATATCCGTGTGAATGATTGTTATACAAACGAAGAGATACTATCAATAGTAAAGAAAAATTTATCATCTGAAAGGGTGATAATTACTCCCCGATCATTGAAACTTAAATCTTCTTCCATTCCCAAAACTCATCCGTTGGTTATATCCGGAATTGCTCTGGGGAGAGAAACTTATGGGTCTCCTACTCTTTCAGATCAAGCCGTCTTACAATGTCCTTCTTTAAAAATGGGGCCGGGAAATTCTTTACGATCTCACACTGCCGATGAATACATTTTTAGGGAGGAAATTGTAGAAGCAATTCCTCTGTATATAGAATTATTAAATCAAACGATCTTATAAAAGATAATTGAAACTATTAAATTTTAAAAAATGAAGCTTTGGGAAAAAGGTATACCGACTGATCAGAGAATTGATTTATTTACCGTAGGTAATGATCGGGAATTAGATATTGTTTTAGCTAAATATGACGTTTTAGGTTCATTAGCTCAAACTAAGATGTTGTATCAAGTAGGGCTTATTACGGAAAATGAAAAAAAAGATTTACTTCAAGCATTAAATGAAATTCTCACAGATATTGAAAATCATACGTTTAAAATTGAAGAAAATTTTGAAGATGTTCATTCTAAAATAGAATTTTTACTAACTGAAAAAGTGGGAGATGCCGGTAAAAAGATTCATACGGCTCGTTCCCGCAATGATCAGGTTTTAGTGGATATGAACTTATATCTGAAAGATGAATTAAAAGTGATTAAAGATCAAAGTCGTAAACTTTTTGATCTTCTACTGATTCTTGCAGAAAAAAATAAAAACATTTTATTGCCCGGATATACGCATTTTCAAATAGCTATGCCTTCTTCCTTCGGAATGTGGTTTTCTGCATATGCTGAAAGTTTGATTGATGATGTAATTTTACTTAATGCAGCTTTAAAAATAGTCGATCAAAACCCTTTAGGATCAGCAGCGGGATATGGTAGTTCTTTTCCTATAGATCGAACGTTTACTACTCGGGAATTGGATTTTAAAACATTAAAATTTAATTCCGTTGCCGCACAAATGAGTCGAGGTAAATCGGAAAAAAGCACGGCATATGCTCTTAGCAGCTTGGCCGGTACTTTATCCAAGTTAGCAATGGATGTAACTTTATATTTAAGTCAAAATTTTAACTTTCTTTCACTTCCCACCCATTTGACAACGGGTTCCAGCATTATGCCTCATAAAAAAAATCCCGATGTTTTTGAATTGATACGAGGAAAATGCAATAAAATACAAGCTTTGCCTTATGAGTTGACTTTGATAACCAATAATCTTCCTAGTGGATATCATAGAGATTTACAGTTATTAAAAGAAGGAATTATTCCGGGAATACAAAATTGTAAGGCATGTTTAGAAATGGCTCATTATTCTCTTCAAGATATACAAGTTAATAAAAATATCCTCGAAGATCCTAAATACGATTATTTATTTACCGTAGATGCTCTTAATGAATTGGTAGCTGAAGGAATTCCATTTCGTGATGCATATAAAATGATCGGTCAACAGGTGGAACAGGGAACGTTTCAATCTCCTAAAAAAACTACTCATACGCATGAAGGAAGCATAAATAATTTGTGTTTAGAGGAAATTAAAAGGAAAATGGATGATTATTGGATGGATTAATACATCCTAAATACGAGTAAAATCAAAGTTAAAAAAGATACGCTTGTCCATAAGATAACGCCCAAAAGTAAAGGCTTTATACCAATTTTTTTTAAGGTTTGTAAACTTAATCCTGCTCCTATTAAAAATAAGGTTACGGTTAGTCCTCGTTTAGCTTCCATAACCAACCCATGGTCAATAATCTTAAATACAGGAAAGTATTGGGGTAAATAGGTATTACTTATCATGGCCGCAATAAATAAAAATGTAAAGTAAGGTAGTTTTATTTTCTTATGTATATTTTCCTGATCTTCTTTAAAAGTCAATATAATCAGAAAAGATAAGGGAATGATCCATAAAGCTCTTTCCAGCTTAACCGTCGTCGCAATTTCTAAGGCTCTTGAACCATAGTGCTGTGCAGCGCCAACTACAGAACTTGTATCATGTATAGCCAATGCAGACCAATATCCGAATTGTTCTTGTGAAAGATGTATTAGATGTCCGATTGCCGGAAATATAAATAAAGCAATGGAATTTAAAATAAAAATAGTGGCTAAAGACAGGCTGGTTTCTTCTTCATCTGCATGGATAAGTGGGGCAACGGCAGCTATAGCACTTCCTCCACATATAGCAGTTCCTGATGATATCAACAAGGTTATTTTCCTATCAATTTTAAAAAATTTTCCTATCAATATTCCCAAGAATAAGGTAAGAAAAATTGATCCAACCGTTAATAACAATCCTTCTTTACCAACTTGAATTGCTGTATTTAAATTCATCCCAAATCCCAATCCTATAACAGAAAGTTGAAGAAGATAGCGCGTTATTTTTTTAGTATAGATGGGATAAGGATTACCGAAACTAAAGGAAAATAACATTCCCATCAATAACGCTAGAGGGGTGTCTATAGATACAATCAGGCAAAATAAACCTAAAAGAATAAAAATTATTTTTTTTACCCGATCATTGGCGACTAATTTTTTCTTGGTTGTTGCTTGATTCATTGTACAAATATCCTTTAATGAATACAAATCTGCCAATGAAAAAATGTTATTCCTTATAACGATGGGTTATAATGTGAAGTAGCAAATTTTATAAAAAGATCTGAATTTCCTTCAGGAACTCCTTGCTTATAAACAAAATAAAACCAGCGTTTTATATTTATTCCCTCTATATCAATTATTTGAAATTCTCCTTTTTTTATATCTTTAGCTACTGCTGCTATGGATATAAAACCTATACTGTTGGTATGGGTAAGGTAGGACTTGATGCCTTCTGTACTTCCTAAATGCATAGCAATGTTCAGATCTTTAAGCTGTATATTGACAGCTTGGAAAGCATCTCGTATAATATCCAAACTTCCTGATCCTAATTCTCTCAAAACTAGGGGTACTTTTTGTAATTCATCTAAAGTCAAAATTTCTATTTTTGAAATTTCCTGTGAGGTGTGTGCAATGGCAACAATTTCATCTTTTAAAAAAGGAATGTATTTAAGTTGCTTATTTTTGGGTTTGCCTTCAACCATTCCTAACTCAATTTTTTTTTCAATCAGATATTTTTCAATTTCTTCTGTATTTGCGGTTATAAGAGACATTTTAATTTTCGGATATTTGGAATGAAATTGAGACATTAAAGCAGGAAGTAAATATTGTCCTAAAGTAGTACTTGCTCCTAGTTGAAAAGTTCCTGAAAAATTTTCTTTCAGTAAATCAAAATCATATTGTATTTGTTTATAAATATTCATGATTTTTTCTGAATGGATCAATAATATTTTACCGGCATCGGTAAGCTCTATTTTATTTCCTTTTCGAAGAAATAGGGTTAAATCATATTCGGATTCCAACTCCTTTATATTTTTAGTCACAGCAGGTTGTGAAATATATAATTCCTCGGCAGCTTTGGTAAAACTTAAATTTTTAGCTACAGCATAAAATATTTTCAATCGGAAATCAGACATTATAATTTTTATTATTTCTTGCTAAGTAAATTACTATAAATATTTTATTAAATCATACAATTATTGACTTATAAAAAAAATTGAACCTATTCAAATTAACTTTTATCCTTAGATCCTGTTTTTTAACACAATAGTAAATCTATATATATGGAATAATTTTTGTTTTGGATGGGTATTAAACAATGTTAATTTTAAATAGACCTAAAAAACCAAATTATGAAACAATTAAAAAAAATTTTATGGGCTTTTGCATTAATGGGTACGCTGAGCTTTTCTTTGACATCATGTAAAAACGAGCCTAAAGATTCAGATTTAGTTACCAAAGCAAAATCCGTTATTCCTGAAGGAGTTACTATTGATGTTAAAAAAGGGGTGGCTACACTTACCGGAGAGTATAAAGATAATGACGCTAAACAAACAACTGAAAATGCTGTTAAAGCAATACCGGGTATAAAATCTGTTGAAGATAATGCAACGGTTAAATCAGAATCAGGTGATGTAGTGGTTTCTGTGGATTCCGTATTAAAATCTAAAGTAAATGATATTTTAAAAGGGTATACAGGTGTTACAGCGGATATAAATGATGGTGTGGTAACTCTTAACGGTGAATTAAATAGAAGCGAATTGCCTCGACTTATGCAAGCAATTAACACGCTCCAACCTAAAAAAATTGAACAAAAATTATTACTAAAATAGAAGTATGGCTTTACAAGATAAATACGCAGATTTAATAAATAAGGCGAAAAGTCTGGGAACAACAAATCTTTCTGTTAAAGAACAAAATAATGTTCTTTATATTGATGGAGAAGTTCCGAATGGAGAATCTAAAGATCAGTTGTGGGCTGCTTATAATAAAATTGATCCTGATTTCAGATCCGCTGATTTAATTTTAAATATTAATGTATCACCCAATGCTCCTTCTTCAAAATATAAAGTAACCACTCAAAGTTCTAATTTAAACATTAGAAAAGGACCGGGTACGGATCAACCTATTTTAGGAAAAGCTGCACATCAATCTACGGTAACTTTTCTGAGCAAATATAATGACGATTGGTATTTAATACGATCTGAAGATGGAACCGAAGGATATTGTAATACTGAATATTTAACAGCTATATAAAATTATTATACTTAAATATTTTTTGAGGGGCTTGAATTAATTTTCTTGCCCTTTTTTTTTCTAATTGAATATACCGGAATCACATTGATATTTTTTTAAGATTGCTTGACCTGTTGATACTATGACTTTTTAAAAAACATTTAAATTTTTTGTTTATTGTTGCATCTAATTAAATTTAGATAGAATTATAGTTTCTTAGGATTGATTTTTGCTAGTATCTTATCTAATATTTTTATTTAAACTGTTTTTATTTTTTTGTGTATAATTTTATTTTTTATTTACTATTGCCTTTGAATTTTGATCAACAGAGAACTAGTATTATTTTAATACCTATATATTAAATGAATTTATTCGAAAAGCAATTTCAAGATATTATACATTTTTTACAGTTTGACGATTATTCTTTAGTTTTAAAGAGAATTATTGACTTAACGTTAGATACGGAAGAGATATCTTTTTATAAGAAAACAAGTGATTTACTTCAATGGGTTGATTATAATGAATCCAATGAAAAAGGAAAAAAGGAAAAATATTCTGTCATCTTAAATGAACTTTATCAATTTCTTTCTAAAAAAGAAATTCATGAACCGAAAAAACTTCTTGAAGCCGAAAAAGTTAAAAAATCATACAGTAAATCTGCTTTTTCTTTAGGTCCTATAAGCTTAAAAATTTCCGAAGGAGAAATTATTGGTTTAGTGGGAGAAAATGGAAATGGTAAAACTTCTTTGCTTAGACTTTTATGTGGAGAATTGGAAGTGACTGAAGGAAATATATCTTATACGCTGGATTTTAAAGATCGATATGAGTTAAGAACTAAGTTGATTTATATTCCTCAAAGGCCGAATCTATGGTACGGTTCTATATTAGATAATCTTCAATTTACTGCATCTTCTTATAATATTAAGGGAGAAGAAAACGAATTAATGGTTGATTTGATTACTTCCAGAATGGGATTGCGAAACTATCGGAAAATGAATTGGGCTAATCTTTCTTCAGGATATAAAATGAGGTTTGAATTAGCCCGAATGTTACTTAGAAAACCTAAACTTTTACTGATTGATGAGCCTTTAGCTAATTTAGATATTCTTTCTCAACAAACGGTATTGGAAGATTTTAAAGCAATAGCAAAATCTCCATTCAGACCTTTGGGTATCGTTGTAAGCTCTCAGCAATTGTATGAAGTGGAAAAAAATTCCGATCAAGTGCTATTCTTAAAACATGGGGAACAAAAAAATATAAAAAGTGAGAGTTCTGATAAAAAAGAATTGCCTGAATTGATTATTGAGTTTGAATCGGAATGGCCTCAGGAAAAACTTTATGCTTCTTTATCTAAAATCTCTTTACTAAAATTACAATATAATGGAGGTTCTTATATTGCGCATTTTCCTGATACTACGTCGGTGAATAATTTTTTAACTCTTTGTATTGATGATCAGATACCCATTAAGTATTTTAGAAATATATCTGATTCAACTCGTAGATTTTTTATTTAATTCTTTTAAAAATCCGTGATCATGTTTACAAAAACACAAAAACGTTTGCTAGAAAATTACCCTATTTTATGGAACACAAAATTTGTTCCGATGGGTATAACAGTTCTATTTATTAATATTTTTTTCTTTATTACGGGTTATTTTTCCGGATCTATTAATTTTTATGAAACAGATTATGATTTAAATAGCACCACTGTCATCTATCTTATTTCAGTTTTAGCTAGTTTATTAATTCTCATTATATGGTTAGTATTTTATTTAAAGAATAATGGCTTTAAGTCCTTTTACCCAAAACAATCTAATGCTCTATATGTGGAATGGCTATTGACTTTCATCTTACTCATCGGCAATCAATTATATTCTTACAGTTATTATCAAGGTATTACATATAAGGAAAGAGCCTTTGCTTCAAAACAACAAATCTATGAAGCTAAAAAAATATTGAATCAAATTCAAATATTAATACCTGATTCGTATAATTATTATCAATTCAATCCTATCGAGAAAACTATTGATTCTTTAGAAAAAGATCCTGATTCAACTCCCATGCACTTATCTCTTCTTAATTTTTATCCATATAATAAGGAGATTGAGCAGGTTAAAGATTGGTTAATTACCGAACAAAAGGATAGCATAAGAAATTTAATTCGAGAATATTTAGATCTTCAAAAAAAACATAATCTTTCTACCAATCTTACTGTAAACAGTTGGATGAAAATAGTTTATAATCCACCCAATTATATTGTTACTGAATCAAATTATATTAGCAATGCAAAAAATCAAAATGATGATAACATAAAAAATTATGTGGAATTTAAAAAACTCGATTTTGCTTATCAAAAAATGTTTGACGCATATAATAATGGGAATTTTTCCAATGAGTTTATTTTAATCATTTTATATATTGCTTTAAGTTTATCTATAGCAATATTATCCTTTCGTACAACAAGTGGAAAAGCCTGGTTAATCGCATTTATAACATTTGGATTACTTATTTTTATTAACGGAATTATTTCTGTTTTATTCCGTCTATTTTCTTTTGAAATTAATGAGTATAATATCACTTATTTAATAACTATTTATTGGACATTGATACTCTTATTTATGAGCATTTATATTGTACTTAAACTCTATAAAAAAAGCGCAAAGAATAAATCAACTGTACTGATAAATTTAATTTTATGGATATTACCCTATATGCCTATACTTTATTTTACAACGTTTATGATAATAATGAATGAAACCTCTTGTAGTGAATATCTGAATCATTATATTAGTACTATATACCTTTACTTTTTTAATCATTCTATCGCCTTTTTTTGGATTAATCTTATATTTGTAGGTATCATTTTATTCTTTATAGCTAAAATAATAAAAAACTGGAAAGCTTTGCCTGAAGAATAGATGAAATTAACCCTATTTTTTATTTTAAATGTACAAAAGATTCCCATTATCCTTGCGAATTTTTTTAGTGATGATCCTCGTTGTGGTCAGCACTATATTTGCCATGGGATTGATAACTTTTTATCAATATATAAGAATTGCGGAGGAATATAATAATAAAAGGCTAGAAAGAAAGGAACAATTAATTATAGAAACTTTCGATTATCTCATTTCCAATCGAAATACAAAACCGGAGGAGGTTAAAAATAAAATTGGCAATAAAATTTATGAAATTTCAGATATTAATAATATCGATATAAATTTTTATTCTCTGGATGGAAAATATATTTTAGGGAATAAATTACCCAATCCTAAGACTGAATTTGTTCCTAAAGAAATCTTAAAAAATCTGAATGTAAATAACGACCGTATAGAGGTTATAAACAAGCTTCCTAATTCAGAAGAAAGTTTTACGTCCGTATACAGATACCTTTACAACAATGATTATCAACCTATTACAATTATAAATTTTCCTTTTTTACATGATGAAGCATTTCTAAAAAAAGATTTTTATTCCTTATTATATAGATATTTAGTTATCATGCTTATCGTATTAATTGTAAGTGGTATTTTTTCATGGTTCTTTTCACTTACTTTAACCAGAAAAATTAAAGATATTGCTTATCGGCTTAGGGATACCGGCGCACTTACTCATAATAGACCCCTTTTATATAATTATATTGATGAAGTGAGTCCATTGGTTAAAGCTTACAATATTATGCTGAATAAATTTAGAGAGCAAACTGATGCACTGGTTAAAAAAGAAAAAGATAATGCTTGGCAGGAAATGGCAAGACAAGTGGCTCATGAAATTAAAAATCCGCTTACCCCTATGCGGCTCGAAATTCAAAGTTTTCAATTAAGATTTAATCCAGAAGATCCACAAATTCATGAAAAGTTAGATTCATTAACCCGTTCATTAATACAACAAATAGATACTATTGCCTCGATTGCCGGCGCATTTTCGGACTTTGCAAAAATGCCTGTAAAAAAGGATGAAAAGTTAAACGTAATTGAAGTTGCTAAAATTTCATTAGAAATATTTCCATCTCAACAAATTTCACTTGATACACTTGATGAATTGGTCATTTTAAATATCGATCCTAATTTATTGAACCGTATATTAACCAATTTAATAAAAAACGCTTTTCAATCGATACCGGAAGGAAGAACTCCCCATATTATTGTAAAAATCAGACAAGACATACGAATGGTTTATTTTTCTGTTATTGATAACGGAAATGGAATTCCGGAAGAAATAAAAAGCAAAATTTTTACTCCTCAATTTTCGACTAAAACCAGTGGAAGTGGTTTAGGTTTAGCTATCATTAAAAAACTAATTGAAGAATATAATGGGTCTATAACCTTTATGTCTGAAGAAGGGAAAGGAACTATTTTCAAATTTGAAATCCCTAAAGGTGAATAATATTTTTAAGTTTAAAAAATTTAATATATTTCAAAATAATTCCGTATTCAAAGTAGGTACAGATAGTGTATTATTAGGTTGTTTTGCTGATATACATAATGCCTCCCACATTCTTGATATTGGTACCGGTACAGGGATACTTTCGTTAATGTGCGCGCAAAGAAATTCCATTTCTCATATTACAGCCATGGATTCTGAATACAATGCGTATTCTTTGGCCTTGGAAAATTTTAAAAATTCTTCTTTTTCTCAAAGGATCACAGGTATCCATTGCGATTTAGACCGTTTCTTTAGTGATATATTATTTGATTATATTATTTGTAACCCTCCTTATTTTAAAATTTCAGAAGTATTACATCGTAAACATCCTGTCGCCAGGCAGCAAATAAAACTTAATTATCATCTTCTTATTAAAAAATCGGCATCATTACTATCTCAAAATGGAAAAATTGGATACATTTTTCCTATAGAAAATGAGCAAGAAATACTTGAACTATCAAATAGATATAATTTATTTCCCAATCGCATTATATATATTTCAGGAATAAGAAATGGAAAAATTAAAAGAATTTTCCTTGAACTTAGCAGAGAAGATAAAAATCCTATAATTAAATACTTTGTTATAGAAGAAAAAAGCCGTATTTGGTCGGAAGAATATAAAAAATTAACATCAGATTTCTATTTATAATATCATAGAAAAGGCGTCTTTTATATGTTCAATTTGCCATCTGTAATCTTTTTTTATGATGGAAATAATATCGAACCTTACATTGACATCCATTTTTTTACAAAGCACATATTCATTTGCTGCTTTAATCAATAATTTTCTTTTTGATCTGGTTACTGCCTCTATAGGATCAATGATAGTTGTATAGTTTCTAGCCTTAACTTCTACTATTACCAACTCAGAAGCATTTTTAGCAATAATATCAATTTCCGCCTTATCATATTTCCAATTTCTATCTAATATTTCATATCCTATATCTAAAAGATAATAAAATGCTTTCATTTCTGCTTCTTTTCCAAATTCATTATGATAAGCCACACTATATTTTTTAGTTTATTAATTAAAATTATATTTATATGAAATACAAATATACTATATTTGAAAAAAAATCCTGTATGAGGAATAAGACCCTATTATTTTTTAGTTTTTTTAGTTTCTTCATTTTTTTCTCCTGTGGAGACGAAAATTTTGAACCCTATCCTAATCATGAATTTGATAACCATAAAGGTTTATTACCTTCAGAATATATAAAAACTGAAATAGATAAAAATACAGGGAATAAATTAACTGTAACTACTTCTATGCAATACGATAATTTGAATAGATTAATAAATATTAAATCGTCTATCTCAGATTCGATAATTAATATTCATATGATCACTTATAATGAAAGTAATGGTAAAGTTTATACCGTTACTACCGAGAATGCCGGAGGAACTTATTTGTATTCTTATGAATATACCAAACCCGGTATTATACTTGAGCATAGAAGTTTTAAAACAAATCCTCCTCCCGGATATCCTGAAATTAAACCTTATACAAGAACCTTAGCTGTTTCGGGCGATAAATTACTAAAAATAGAAGATCCAAAAGACGCACAAACCCATCTTTTCAAATACGACAAATACGGAAATTTAACTCAATTTGATACTACTATTTATACTTATGACATCTTAAAAGGCTTGATGAACAACGTAAAAACTCCTCATTGGTTATTTGCAGCATTCGAAGGAAATTTTCCATTCACTTACAATCTGGTTAATAATATTACCGGTGATAATAAGGGAACTGTTTATAATTATGAATATAATAAAGACTTACATCCTGATTATCCTACAAAAATTATTCTTAACAACACAGAAGAAATAATTATCAATTATATAGTTGCTAAATAAATCAAAATTTACCCTTTAAAAAATACACAAACTTTTAAATCTTAATACAATTAAATTTATTATTGAAAGTAATAAACAATAAATTATTATTCTCAAATCTATTGCATTAACTAACACTAAAAATGATTATATAATTACCTATGAGCTACATTTATAATGTAGCTTTTTGCATTTTATATCTACCTTATTAATCAATCTCAATTATAGTAACACATATAAATATCCGAATACATTACTTCAATTATTAGATTATTAAAACATATAATAGCTTAAATATTGAATCATATTTCTATTACTATTTATTTTTCTTACCCAATAAAGAATAAATTAATTATATTTGCCACTTAAATTAGATAAAATATACGATTATTTATTATTAAACTAACTTATTATTGAAAAATATAATCTTATGAATTTATTCGATAAAAAAAAAATGTTGATACCAATTTATAATGATTTCGCTATGTTTAAAGCTCCTTCTTTTTTTATTAATTATAGAATTTATCAGAATGTAAAAAAATTTATTATCCTAATTCCTTTTGAAATAAAAAAATTAAAAACTAATATTAGCAAATTATTATCTAAATGTTATTATACTTTCAAATATAATTTATTCAACTTTTCTAATTACTTGTTTTTTCCACAACCTTTCAAATTTAAAAAACAAACCTATCCATTGATTATTAAATTGTATAGTTTATACGTTTCTCAAATTATTAGTAATCAATTTATATATGCTATTTTAAGTATGAATATAATTCAATTGTATGATTATTTTGCTTTTTTTAACTACAAAATATTGAGCATCATACCATTATTTAAATTGCTAGATTTATTATCTAAAAACTTAAATAATAATATTTCAATATTTGGAAATAAAATAAAAAGAGATAATTTAGATTTACTTTTCGTACCATACTAAAGAATAGACCTTACACATACCAATTTATACTAAAAAAAGATATCTTATCTTAAATTTTATTTTTTTTACAATTATATAACTGTAAATCTAATCTTTATAGATTGATTTCAAAAGATCTATTTTATATTGTATTTATAAAAGGGGAAGATTTATTTAAATATAATATATATTATAAATACCAATAATTTTATTTTTTTGTTAAAAGTATCTTCAAAATAACAAATATTTTGTCTAATTATAAGTGACTGTAAAATAAAGAAAACTACAAAATATTATGAACAAAAAAAATTTAAAAAAAATAATAGAACAATGCATATACTATGAGGAATATGGAAAATTTACAGATTGTTTGACAATTTTACATCATTTAACTAAGCAATACCCTAAGGTTAGTTATTTTTATCATTTAGCCCAAGTATATTACAAAAACAAAAACCCGGATTTAACATTAAAATTTATAAATGAGGCAGTACTTACACAACCTAAACATAAAAAATCTTGGTTTTTAATAAAAGGTGTCTTTTATGAAGATCAAGGAAAGCTTAATGAAGCCGAACAAATGTATTTAAAAGCGTTAGATATTGATTACGATCATTTTGACTCTAGAATTCAATTAATAAGCCTATATTTTTATAAATACAAAGATTATCAGGAAACAATTAAACAATGTGAGTTCGTATTCTCCTATAAAAAATTTGAATATACCAAAAAAAAAAAGTGCCGTACATCTTTTATGTGGTTGTATGCACTATGGGCTCCTTTGTACAAATCCTATATTTATTCTCACCAATATAAGCAAGCCATTAAAATAATAAATCATAAAAAACAAACTATTAATTTTATGTCTGTTGAAATAAAAGAAGATTTTTTTCGTAGGGAGGATAAAATTTTATTTAAACTATATTATCTTTTAAACGATAAAAAAAAATTAGACGAAATAACTTATTTATGGAAACATTATTACAAAGTGAGCGATAAGTACATTAAAGGAATGAAACTTGATGCTGATCAAAACTATATTACTCATATAAATCCAAAAAATTACGACATAGATATATTTTAGGAATGTAATACATTATTAGACGGATGCTTAAAATCTAAATTTAAATAGATACAAATACCATTTTGTTTTATAATTCATATTTATATAAGTAAAGTTAAAAATTCTTAACAAAGCTCGTAAGCTTTTGAGATTTAAAACTATTACTAATTAAGACGAAGTATAAAACAGGATTTGCATATTAATTATTTATTGTGAAATATCTTAAAGCTTATTATAAAATGTAAGCGATTTTTGTTTAATAAATTTCATCATAAATCAACTGTAAAAAAAGATGTTAACTATGAACTTTAAAAGTATTAAATAGTATATATTCTAGAATAAGTGTATAGGTTAAAATTTTTATAAACTAATAATAAATTGTACTAAACAAATATAGACTTATTAAAAAATGAGATCGTAAAATTTCTTTGAAATTCAGAAACTATGTTTTCACTATGTAAACTTATAAGTTGTTCGGAAACATACTATATAAACTTATTATTTTTAAAAATATACAAAATAAGCCTCAATGTTTTTTATTACAATTTAAAAACATTAATGGCTAAAAGATTTATCTTCTTACTACGGAATTCGATGAAATATGGGATAATTACTTAATAAGTATTTCATAGTTTCTTTCATAAAAAAAGTTGAATTAGTTTTTTAAAAAATTATTTCAATAAATGTAATATGAAATAAACTTTTGTTTAAGTTCAAACATATATCACTTCCACATCATCTGAAGAAATATATACCAATAATTTACTTGCAACTTTTTTATTCATTCCCACTAAGGCTTTTTCATATAGCGAAATTTGTTTTTTATGACCGGTTAATTTTTCACCCGTTTTGAAATCAATAAGTGTTAATGAATCTTGCTTTTCTATGATTCGATCGGGGCGGTAAATTTTTCCTTCATATATTATTTCCCGTTCTTGATATACAGTTATCCCTTTTGAAAAATAATCTTTTAATTGAGGATTGGATATAACTTTTTGTATTATTTTTTCAATTTCTACTTCCTGACCGATTGGAATAAATCCCGTCAAAGTTAATTTTTTAATTACCAGTGGCAGATCTTCCGGAGTATTAATTTCTGCTAAAATAGCATGTATACTATTACCGTATTGAATGTCTTCGTTCTCCTCACTATAAAATTTATGAGCCTCGGAACTTACTTTTATTTTAGAATTCCATCTTTCAGAGGTCCATTGTATTTTTTCTTCTTGAACAATATTTTTTGCGCTTTTTTCATTATTTTTCTTAAAATCGGGAGCAGGATAAAGTTCAACTATTCCTTCTGAAGATTTCCCTTGCTGAATTAAAAATTCACCCAACGAACTTAATTTATCTTTTCTTTCTTCCAATAAAAATAATTGTTGTGACGCCCGTGTGGTTGCAACATATTGTATACATAATTCATCTATCTTATTTTCAAATTCTCGGATAGTTACCACCTCTTTTATACTATCACCGGTATCATCTAAGCCTGATTTTGAAGATGTGTAAAACTTATCAAACCCATTATATAAGTCTTTATCAAGTGGAAACCAATATTCTTCCTTTCTAGAATTGCTATCGATCATAGGATAAATTACAATTGGAAATTCCAATCCTTTAGATTTATGTATAGTCATGATCTGGATGGCATTTCGATTATCGGGAAATCGTATGGATAATCCCGGGCTTTTTAATTCCCAATATTCTAAAAATTCTTGTAAACTTATAACTCCATTTTTTTCCAGCTGAACTATCATATCCAATAAGGCAGAAATATATAAATCTTCTTTCTCTCCAAACCCTAAAGAATTAATAAATTCTTCTACATAATCATAAAAGCTTAAATTATATATTTGTTGATAAGGCAAAGAAATATTCAATTTTTCTTTAAACCAATTAATAATATCGTCAAAATCCAAATCTTTTATTTTACAAATTTCTTCTGTAAAATCTTCAAATTCCGCTCTACCTATGGTAAAAAGAAGATGGAGCATTCTCACCAAATTTTCTTTGTCTTCAGGATTGGAAATCCATTGTAAAGCATAAATAAGAGCCTGGATTTCAGGGGACGATACAACTAATAACGCTTCTTCTGTCAGAATCGGATATCCTTTTTCTGCAATTTTATCTACAATGGAAACACTATGCTTTTTATTTCTTACTAAAATAGTTATATCTTTAAAATCAAAACCATTCTGTAAAGACTCTTCAATTATTTCAACAATTCTTTCTTCTAAAAGATTTTCTTCTTTTGGAGAGATAAATGATACCTGTACCCTTCCCCCTTTGGGTAAGTGGGAGATTTGCTGTGCATGGACTCCAAACAATGAAGAATATTCGGGATTATTTACTAAATAAGAAGATACATATTGATAATAGGTATTATTAAAATCAACAATATTGGGCAAACTTCTGAAATTATTCTGCAAAGTTTTTACATGAATGCCTTTGTCTTCTGCATTAGCTATAAGATCGATTAATATTTCAGGATTTCCTGAACGAAATCTGTATATGGCTTGCTTGGGATCACCAACCAAAGTAATTGAATTTCCATCTGAGACTTTTGCATTATCTAACAAAGGAATTATATTATTCCATTGAAGTTGTGAAGTATCTTGAAATTCATCTATAAAGTAGTGATTGTATCTCCCTCCTAATTTTTCATATATAAAGGCTACCGGTTCCTCTTTTAAATGAGTTCCTATAATAGGATTTACATCTGATAGAAATACTACATCATTTTCTGTTTTTCGTCTGTGTAAAAATCGATTAATTTCAGATTGCAATTCAATCGTAATTAGATTTTTACGAACAGATTCATCTACTTTAATTCTAATGATCGCTTGTTTTATTTTATAAAATGCTTCAATAATTTGCGGTGCAATACCTTTTATATCTTCTTCATGACTCGATTTTGATTTTGCATATTTTTCTTCTTCACAAAAAGCTTTATAGTAAGAAGAAGATAAGTTTATACTAAGTATTTTGCTCGTGTCCTGCATTTTATAAAAAAATCCGGCCATACCTCTCGCTCCTTGATAAAAATCTCCTACTTCTAAACCGCTAGATTCAAATAACGCTATAATTTCATCGGCTGTTTTTTGTATTAAGGTATAATTTTCCTGTACTCGCCTACTTATTAACTGATTCAATTTTTTAAAATCTTCAATCTCTTTAGAAGTCAAAGAATTAATCTGTTCCAGATTCTTTTCTTTTAAAAAATTTTGTGAGGAAGTCAATAGTTCCTTTCTAATATCTGTAGATGATTCGTTCTCGAATTTCCAAAATATATAATTTAAAATGACCTCAGCAAAAGGATTATCTGTTCCTAATTCATCTACTAATTCATCAATTGACTGTTTGAGATATTCCGAAGAATCCAGTTCCACCGCAAACGAATACGACAACCCCAATTCTTTGGTAAATGCCTTCATCAATCGTAAATTAAACTTATCAATGGTACTGATGGAAAATAAAGAATAATGATGTAAGATATAGGATAAGGCCCTATACGATCGCTGATGTAAAAGAGATATATCTATATTCAGTTCTTGAGATATCTGCTGTAAAACTATATTCGATTGATAATTTTTTTCATCTGAAAAATCCTTTAACCATGAAAGTATGCGCGTTTTCATTTCATTAGCTGCTTTATTGGTAAAAGTTACTGCTACTATGGAACGCACAGACTCTACGGTATCATTTTGCAACAGGATACAAAGGAAATTTTTCACCAAAGTAAATGTTTTCCCGGCACCTGCAGATGCATTGTATATCGTATAGCTTGAACTCATTCAGATGAAAATTAAAAAAGGATTTAACAAAATTAGTTAAATCCTTAATAGTATGGAATTTTATAACTTAATAAAGCTTTTCTCTATCTTCTTTTTTGAAATGAATAAATTAAATGGAATACTCCCGGAAGTATAAAAATACTTCCTAACATTAGTGCCCATGCTAGCATAGCAATTGTTTTATGTATGTATTGGTCTTCAATCAAAGATAGACTACCCTGTTTTAATATAACTAAATTAGGATAATGCCGGTAGGTTACCGCAAACAATATGGTTAATACCTGAAATCCTGCTAATACTCTTATCCAAGAATATTTTTTTTCTTTCAATGCATATAGAGTTCCAAAAACAGAGACGGTTGCTAAAATTACCGCAATCCATCCGACTGTTTCTCCAAATATCCATTGAATTAAAGGAACATGTGAAAAATAAGCACATACAAATACTAAACCTCCGGTAACCACCACTACAAATAAAAATATAGTAAGTTTTTTAGATAAATATTCACGATCATCAAAATTTTTAACTTGAGACAATGAATAGGAAACTGCCAAATATCCACAAATACTGCAAGTGAAAACACCCAGCGCACATCCAAACGGAGTAAGCCAACTCCAAATATAAGCATTCATAAAATCGGTAGGTTCTACATCAATAGTTCCGGAAACCGTTGCTGCTGCAATTATACCTAAGAAAAAAGGCGTGATTACACTGGAATATCTAAATATTTTATTATAAACAAATTGCCAATGATCTTTAACCGCATCGTAATTTCGAAAAGAAAAGGCAGTTCCCCTGGCAATTATACCTATAAGCATTAATAGTAAAGGTATATGTAAATAGGTTGATAGTACCGAATAAATATCAGGAAATCCTACAAAAAGAATTACAATTACAATGATCAACCACATATGATTAGCTTCCCATACGGGTCCCATTTCTTCATACATGATTTTTTCAATTCTTTTTTCATTTTTGTGTTTACTGAATAATTCTAAAATTCCAACTCCAAAATCTGCACCTCCTAATAATAAATACAAAGCGATCGCTGTCCAGAGGAAAAAAATTACTACATATAAATAAAACATACTCTACTTCTTATTAGGTTTATAATTCTTATCCGTTGCGTCATATAATATAGGAACCATTTTCATTTGCCTATATAAAAGGAAAATTACAATGGCTGATAATGAAATAAAAATAGCTGTGAATAAATAGAATGAATATGCTATTCCGGGCATAGGTGTTACAGCATCAGCAGTCCTCATTACTTTATAAATTATCCACGGTTGACGTCCAACTTCCGTTACGGTCCATCCAGCCTCCAGCGCTATATATCCCAAGGGGGTGGCTATTACAAATAATTTATAAATCCATTTTTTTGTAAGCCAATTTTTAGTTTTGAATCTTGCTAATAAATATATAACCGCCAATATCATTAATGCCACACCTAATATAATCATGATTTGAAAGGAATAATGCGTAATTGCAACGGGCGGTCTATCGTCTTTGGGAAAATCAGTGATTCCTTTAACCGGATCTTTTACATTTCCATAAGCTAAAAAACTTAATAAACCGGGTATTTTTATAGCGTAATCAACTCTTTCTTCCTTTTCATTTACAATACCTCCTAAAATAAATGAGGCCGGGGCTTCTGTATGGAAGTGTGCTTCCATGGCCGCCAACTTTTCCGGTTGTCTTCTACTTACATCTTTCGCAGAGATGTCTCCACTTAAAGGTTGAATCAAAGCTGCAATACATGCACAAGTGGCAGCAATTTTAAATGCTTTACTATGAAATTCGATATTCTTTTTCTTTAAAATCATGAATGCATGCATACCGGCTACGGCAAATCCGGTAGCCACAAATGCGGCTATTATCATATGTAATGCCTGAGAAAACCAAGCATCATTAAACATTGCCTTTACAGGGTCTATGTTTATATAGTTTCCGTTAACATAGTCGAACCCTGCGGGACTATTCATCCAAGCATTAGCTGCTAAAACCAGTATACCTGATGACAATCCGCTAATTCCAACTAATAATCCTGTTAACCAGTGAAACCAAGGGTTGAATTTATTCCAACCGTAAAGAAAGAATCCTATAGCTATAGCTTCTACGAAAAAGGCAGTACCTTCTAAAGAAAAAGGCATTCCAAAAATTGGACCTGCATGTTTCATGAATTCAGGCCATAATAATCCTAATTCAAATGAAAGCATAGTACCTGAAACCGCTCCGGTTGCAAATAATATTGCGATTCCTTTACTCCATGCTTTTGTTAGACCTTTGTATACTTCATCTCCGGTCTTTAAATATTTATAATGTGAAATTGCCATAAAGAAAGGCATAACCATACCTATACATGAAAATATGATATGGAATCCTAATGAAACTGCCATCTGCGATCGAGCAGCAATAAAATCATTCATTGAAAAAACAAATTAAAGGGTGCAAATTTATAATAATTCTTAACTTTTAAAATCATTTAATAAAAAGTTTTACTATAAGTCATGATTTATTTTATCATTATATAACAATAATTTAATTAAGATATTTATATAATTATATTTTTTTAGCATAATTATCATAGTTGCTTTCACTTATTATAAAAAACAACTCATATTCATTATTGTTAAACAAATCATTATTTTTTATTAAAAAATTATGCCGAAAATTTAGAATTACTAATTAAAATCTTATTTTTTGAGGTCAAACTTCAAAAAAAAGAATTTTCAACATCAATATTTATTTGTAATTTGATTTTAATTATTGAGGTTCAATTAATTTAAAATTTACTTTAAGTAGGCATGGTTATAATTCATTAAAATAAATGGGCTTAGCGCTAAAAAGAAGGAGGATTTTACTTATTATTTAATTTTTTATTTACAATGAGCTAAAATTAAGAGCTATTTAAAGAATTAAAACCATTCAGTTATGAAACTTTATTTTGAATATTAAAGTTTCCAATTATATATGTTACTAACATTATTATTTTTCGAATGTCAAAATAATTTACTCATTTTTAGATAAATATTTTCCCGGATTTTTTTTGAATTCTTCCTTACAATGTGAACTGCAAAAACCATATAATTTACCTTGATAATTTAAGGTATCTTTTAAATTTTCATGGGTAGACATACTACATACAGGATCTACTTCATTCACAACTTTTACATTGGAGAGTATTTCTTCTTTGCTAGTATCCTTATTATTATTCTTAAATTCACAAGAAGTCATCCACATCATTACAATTATATTGAGTGCGATAAATTTTATATTTTTTTTCATTAGTTAGGAATTTTAAATGTGATGTTTTAAGTTGAACTCCATAATCGAGCTAAATTTATGAAATTTTCTACGGATAATTGTTCGGCGCGTAGATTTAAAAATTCATGGGATTCAAGATGTTGAGGAATGTTTAAAACTTTTAATGCATTTTTCAGTGTTTTCCGTCTTTGATTAAAACCTGCCTTTACTAACTTAAAAAAGAATTTATCATCTATACCCTCAATTTTATCTCTATATCGTTTTAAGCGTATAACTGCCGATTTAACTTTGGGAGGTGGTGTAAATACATTTTCATGAACAGTAAATAGGTAGTCTACGTTATAATATGCTTGGGTTAAAACGGATAATATACCATAAATTTTATTTCCTTTTTGAGCGGCAATTCTTTCTGCTACTTCTTTTTGAAACATTCCAACCATTTCAGGTATTGCATGCTTATTTTCTAAAATCTTAAAAACAATTTGTGAAGAAATGTTGTAGGGAAAATTACCGATTACAGCAAAATTATCTGAAAATAATTCCTCAAATTCTAACTTAAGAAAATCACCTACGATATTGTTTTCCAGTTGAGGATAATTTATTTTTAAATAATCTACAGATTCCTTATCAATTTCAGCAACATATACTTTCACCTGTTTTTGAAGTAAAAACTGAGTCAGAACTCCCATACCCGGACCAACTTCCAACACTAAGTCATACGGATGATAGCTTAATGAATCTACTATTTTTGAGGCGATATTCTGATCATTTAGAAAATGTTGCCCTAAATGCTTTTTAGGTTTAACTTTCAATTGTATCTTTATTTTAACAATAATTTATATCCAAAATTACACTAAAATAAATGAAGTTTTTATATTTTAGCGAATATTTAATAAAAATATGGCCAATAAAACAGACAAGCTAAATAAGGGAAGATTGCGTTCTTCTAACATTACTGTAGTCATCAGTATTTCTTTAGTCTTATTTTTAATTGGAATCATTGGCATGATTGTAATTAATGCCAATTCTTATATTGATTATTTGAAAGAACAAATGGTGATTGAAGTTTTCTTTAAAAACGACAGAAACAAAAATAATCTAATAAAAAACGAAAAAGCCCAACTAAATTATCTTGATAGTATACAAGTAAATCCTTACGTAAAAAAGGCTAAGTATATATCTAAAGAACAAGCAACTTACACCGCAAAAAAAGATTTAGGAGTTGACTCTCAATCTCTTTTCGAAGAAGATATATTTCCGGCTTCCATTACTATCGCTTTAAAACCGGAATATACTGATTCCGTACATATTGAAACTATAAAAAAGCAAATTCAAAAAAATGTTTTAGTTGATGAGGTAAAATCCGACAGTAATTTATTAACTCAGATGAATAAAGGAGTTCGAAAAATTACGTTAGGTATTTCCATACTCGCCGGTATTATCTTATTAATTGCCATTTCATTAATTAATAATTCCATTCGATTGAAAATTTACGCTAAAAGATTTATAATCAAAACCATGCAATTAGTGGGCGCAAAGCGTTTATTTATTATGAAACCCTTTTTAATTCAATCGGTAATTTTAGGAGCCATAGGATCTGCAATAGCCTTAGTTCTTTTATTTGCCGTAAATTATATGCTTATCCGTTATAATATTCTTCCGCCAATTGTAGATTATTCTAACCACATTATCTTGTCTTTGTTTATTTTGCTTATTGGAATTTTGATCACAACGGTTAGTACTTGGTTTGCTACTTGGAGATATTTAAAACTTAAAATAGACGATCTATATTATTCATAATTCTTAAATTGGCTGAAAATTTAATTTTATGAAAGATCAACCATCAAAAAATATATATTCTGAATCTGATAAACCTTTTTTATTTGGAAAAAGAAATTATAAATTTATGTTTATCGGTTTGGGTTTAATTGCTCTAGGTCTTATTTTGATGACAGGACCGGATGCGAATACTGTAAATGGAGTTTATGATAAGAATAACTGGAACGAAGATATTTTTAGTTTCAGAAGAATTCGACTGGCCCCAATTCTTATTGTTCTTGGATTTTTAGTCGAAATTTATTCAATCATGACTCATTCTAATCCAAAAAAGAACTCTAAATGAATACGTTAGAAGCGATCATTATTGCTATTGTTGAAGGTCTTACAGAATATTTACCTGTTTCCTCCACTGCCCATATGATTTTTACCAGTTCCATTTTAGGAATACAAGAAAATAACTTTGTAAAAATGTTTGAATATTGTATTCAACTGGGCGCAATCTTAGCTGTTGTTGTTTTATACTGGAAAAAATTTTTCGATTTTAAAAGATTAAATTTTTATTTGAAATTAATATGTGCTGTAATTCCTGCTTTAATTTTAGGCAAATTATTTAATGAAAAAATTGATGCTATTTTAGAAAAACCCATTCCTATTGCCATCGTTTTAGTTGTTGGCGGATTTATACTTCTGTTTGTAGATCGTTTTTTTAAAAATCCTACTATACTTAAAGAAGAGGATATTTCAATTAAACAAGCTATAATTATAGGTTTTTGGCAATGTTTAGCAATGATGCCGGGTACCAGCCGATCTGCAGCCTCAATTATTGGCGGAATGCAACAAAAATTAAGCAGGGAGGTTGCCGCTGAATTTTCTTTTTTTCTGGCAGTTCCAACTATGCTGGCGGTTACTGTATATTCTCTTACATTAAAAACATGGGAAGAAAACGGAATCAGCATGAAAGGGTATGAACTATTGGCTTCAAATAGTAATCAAATGTGGCTTTTTATTTTAGGAAACCTTGTTGCCTTTGTAGTAGCAATTTTTGCTATTAAATTTTTTGTTGGAGTGATTAAAAAATACGGATTTAAAATTTGGGGCTGGTACAGAATTATTATAGGTTCTTTATTATTGATATATTTTATTTACTTCCAAAAAGCTTAAAAGTTTGAATTTTAATTATTGAATATTTACTTACAATTTAAAAAAGTTGAATTTAAGATTTTACGTTTACTTAAATACTGTAGAGTACTATAACGCATTAATATTTAACTGTTTTTATTTTTCTATATTTTAAATGTAATTTATATATCTTGTATGGGATAAATACAATTACTTATTTTAGTTTAAAATTATACCTTATTAATAATCATAGTATATATAATCATCAAAAATTATCAGACGTTCGATATTCTCAATAACAACACTGTATTATTATTTATTTTTCAGTTAAGGAATGTAATTTGCATTCATCAATTTAATAGCTTAGATATTTTTAAAGTTTATAAATATCTAATATAATAAACTACAAACAAGATAAAGCTTAAAAAATACTTTTTAATTAATATTATCATAAATTTACCAAAAACTAATAATAATGTCAATACACTCGGAAATTAAAAAGATAACTACTGAAACTTTCAAAAAAATGAAAGTTTCGGGAGAAAAAATATCTATGTTAACTGCTTATGATTACACTATGGCAAGTCTTGCAGATGAAGCCGGAATAGATGCTATTTTAGTTGGCGATTCTGCAGCTAATGTGATGGCAGGATATGAAACTACGTTACCTATAACGTTGGATCAAATGATTTATCATGCCCAATGTGTATCAAGAGGAATTAAAAGAGCTTTATTAGTTGTAGATTTACCTTTCGGTACCTATCAATCCGATCCTTTACAAGCTTATCATTCTGCCGTTCGAATTATGAAAGAAACCGGTGCTTCCGCAATAAAAATGGAGGGTGGAATTGAAATAAAAGATTCTATAGAAGCCATTGTTAAAGCCGGAATTCCCGTTATGGGACATTTAGGTTTAACTCCTCAATCCATTCATCAATTTGGATCTTTCAAGTTAAGAGCGAAAGAAGATGCCGAAGCGGATAAACTAATTTCCGATGCTAAATTATTAGAGGAAATAGGGTGTTTTTCACTGGTATTAGAAAAAATACCGGCTCAATTAGCAGAAAAGGTAACCAATGAATTAGATATTATTACCATTGGTATCGGTGCAGGAAATGTTACAGATGGCCAAGTTTTAGTTATTCATGATTTACTAGGCTTAAATAAAAATTTCAAACCGAAATTTGCCAGAAAATATTTACATCTTCATGAACAAATTGTTGAAGCCGTTTCAAATTATGTTCAAGATGTAAAAAGCCAAGAATTTCCAAGTAAAGAAGAAAGCTTTTAAATTTTTCACCTATTTAAGGATACAAAATTTTAGTGTCCTAAATTATTGGAATTATTTTTTTAAAAATATGCTTACTGAAAATCAAATACTTTTTGAAGATAATCATATCATCATTATAAATAAAAAAGCCGGTCAGCTCGTTCAAGGAGACAAGACCGGTGATATTTCCTTATTAGATGAGGTAAAATCTTATATTAAGCTAAAGTATTCCAAACCCGGAAATGTTTTTGCAGGACTTGTTCATCGCATTGATCGTCCTACTTCCGGCATTGTTATATTTGCTAAAACCAGTAAAGCCCTTACTCGATTGACGGAAATGATCAAGAAAAGAGAAATTAAAAAAACATATTGGGCAGTAGTAAAAAAAAATGAAATTCCTAAAACACAAAGGTTAGTTCACTATTTAAAGAAGAATGAAAAGAATAATAAGGCAATTATTTTTAATACATCGAGTGCTCAAAGCGGTTCCAAAGAGGCCATTCTAACTTATAAAATAATAAAAAAATCTGACCACTACCTATTATTGGAAATCGATTTGGAAACAGGAAGACATCATCAAATACGAGCACAACTCAGTGCAATTAAATGTCCAATAAAAGGAGATTTAAAATACGGTGCTGATCGTTCCAACTCTGATGGCAGCATTCACCTATTAGCCAGAAAAATTGAATTTATTCACCCCATTAAGAAGGAAAATATTGTACTGGAAGCTCCTGTTCCGGAAAATGATAATTTATGGAAAAGCTTTGAAAATTAGAGTTTTTTAAAATATAAATATACAGTACTCATATTGTAAAATCCGGAAAATATATACGCTAAACCGGTTGCTATTGCTGCTCCTGCTATTCCATAGTGAGGAATCAATAATAATCCTACAATTAGCTGAATAATAATAGCTCCTACGGAAGCATAAATATTCTTTCTTAGTAACC
This sequence comes from Apibacter sp. B3706, assembly GCF_011082725.1. Classification (NCBI taxonomy): domain Bacteria; kingdom Pseudomonadati; phylum Bacteroidota; class Flavobacteriia; order Flavobacteriales; family Weeksellaceae; genus Apibacter; species Apibacter sp. B3706. The sequence continues at coordinate 1,767,849 of NZ_CP049715.1, forward strand.
CTAATGCTGCTGAAATATTTCCAAAAGGAATCAATACGAGTAAAGAAAAAACCGAAGCAATCATAAGAATATAAAAGGCCGTATTTGCCTGATAATTACTTCCAAATAATAAATTAATTATAAAATCTCCAAATAAAAAAAATATCGATATAAGAACACTTCCCAAACTAAAAAAAATTATAAAATAATTTTTCATATAAGTTTGAAAATACTTTTTGTTGTTAAAATTCTTTACAAATTTAGGATAATCTGTTACTATAAACATTTGAGCAATAAAGAATAAATTAAAAGGAATGATAGATGAAATTCTATATTCTGCAATACTAACTGCCGAAAGAAAATATCCTACCATAAAAGTATCTATCGATGAAATAGAAGTATGTAAAAAATTAGCTACGGAACTACCTATTGAATACTTCCAAAATTCTTTTTTAGATACGGGAAGTTTCACATTTTCTTTAGACTTACTATATTTCTTAAGGAAGAAATAAAAAAAAATAAATGAAACGGATAATGAAATTACATATCCATAAACTCCAAATATAAAACTGAACAATAAAGAAATTACTAATGTGCTAACATTAAAGACAATATCCGTCATAGCATAACCATAATTATTATCTCGTATTTGAAAATCTATGCGTATTTGATAAAAAAAGGAAAGACTGACGAAACGTAAGCTCAATATTAATGAAATTATTGTTAGATAATTATATTTTGTAGCATACAACAAGCAAATAATAAGAAATAAAAATATGGTGATACTATTGAGCTTATTACCTACTTTAAAATTATAAATACTTAATATATCCTTTTCCTTATTGTCGGAAACTAATGAGCCGTAACGAAGTAATGCATTTTGACTTCCCATATTTATAAAAGGCATAAGAAATGATAAAATGGACAAGGCTAATGTAACCGATCCAAATTCCTCTTTGGTAAGAATTCTAACTATAAAAAACGAATTACTTACCATAGCCAATTTACTTACTATTTGAGATATAGCAATATACCCTCCTTTATTTTTTTTGAATTCAAGTAAAAAAGATGATAAACTTTTTATCATTGGTAGTATCTATTTAGTGTATTTGAACATAACATTCATATATATTTGATCCATTTTTTTGGCTATACTTTTTATACTAAAATGCTTATCAGAAAATTGATGCATAACATCAGCTTCAGCAAATTCTACTTTACCCGTAATACATTTTTCCATTGCTTCATACAATTGATCCTCATTACCTTTTTCTATAAGAATCCCAAAATTTTCAGGAAACAACTCAGAAATTCCTCCTACATTAGTCGAAATTACCGGTAAACCGCACGAAAAAGCTTCATTAATTACACACGGTTGGCTTTCAGTATTACTGAACATGACTAATAGATCCGCATTCTTCATTTTATCCGAAACCTCAAATTCAGATAAAGAACCAAAAGTAAAAATGTATTCTTCCAGCTTATTATTTTTTATAAATTCTTTTATATGAGTATTATCTCCATCCCCCCCTATTTGAAGTGTAAATCTATATCCTGAATCAGCTAATCTTTTAGTTACATTTAAAATACCTGTAATATTCTTGTATTCATTGTTTAAATTCGAAATATGAAGAAATTCATTTTTTTTCGTTTTTTTCTCTATTGGTTTAAAAATTTCCGTATTTACCACATTTGGAACAATACTAAATTTCCCTTTAATTCCTTTATTTTTCATGTTTAACTCCAAATCTTTAGTTACGGGTATCAGACAACTTGCTTTAGAACAAATTAGCTTCATTAGTAGATAATAAAGTTTGAGAGACAGACTAGAATTGTTTGTGAGCCAACGCGACCAGTGTTCTGTAACTACAAAATTTATGTTCTTCCTCATCTTAAAATAATAAGCAAGAATAGCATAATAATGTAAGACATGAATATGAAGTAAATCTACTTTTTCTATTATCCGTAAACCTTTTATATAGGCTTGACATTTTTTTACGTAGTTAATAAGTTTATAAGAACTTCCTTTATAATAAATTTTTAAAATAAATAAATTTTGTTCTTTATCCGTAGTAATTTCAAATTCATTTTTTAACCGTTCATCTCTTTCAACATAAAGAATACTTACCTTATGTATTGTTGCAACCGCTTGAGCATGTCGTAAGATAAAATTACCATTTTTAGGATTTTTTTTGGAAGGAAACCAATAAGGTAAAAAAAGAATATGTAATTTTTGTCGCATCAGTAAAAGAGAACAAACTACAAATATATTATTTTTATCCAGATAATTAATTTATTATTTTTGTTAGTTAAAATGATTCAACGAAAAAAAGTATTAGTTTCTGTAATTAATAATATAGCTACGGATCAAAGAGTAGAAAAGGTTTGCAATTCCTTATATAAAAATGGTTACGAAATTTCAATTATCGGTACTAATTTATATGGAAAGCCCCCATTAAATAGACCCTATTCTTTTCACCGATTCCATCTTATCTTTCAAAGAAAATTTTTATTATTTGCGGAATTTAATTTTAAATTATTCTGGAAACTATTATTTCAATCCGATAAACACACCATATTATTAGCTAACGATCTGGATTCTCTTTTGCCTAATTATTTAGTTTCAAAATTTAGAAAAATTCCTTTAGTCTTTGATAGTCATGAAATATACTCAGAGCTGCCGTCCATACAAGGTAGATATGCTCAAAAACTATGGAGAAAACTAGAAAAATATCTTATACCCAAAATTGAATATTTTTATACCGTTAGTGAAGGATATGCAGATTTTTTTGAAGAAAGATACAGCAACCGCCCTATTATAATTAAAAATGTTCCAATCATCCCTACTATATCCAATAAGAATAAAGATATTCATACTAAATTACCTGAAACTCCATGTAATAAGAAAATTATAGTATACCAAGGAGCCATTAATTACTGCAGAGGGATTGATAAAATGATAGAAGCCATGAAATATATTGAAAATGCACAATTATGGATTATTGGTAATGGCCCATTAAAAAACATATTCGAAAATTTAAGTAAAGAATTATGTTTAGATCATAAAATTTATTTCTTAGGAGAAATTTCTCCTGAACAACTAAAATTAATAACTCCTAAAGCTGACTTAGGTATAAGTCTGGAAGAAGACGGGGGTCTAAGTTATCGTTATGCTCTTCCTAATAAAATATTTGATTATGTTCATGCTAAAATACCTGTTCTAGGAACCTATCTTCCGGAAATAAAAAACATGATAAATGAAAATCAAATTGGCGAAGTAATTACTAATCATTCAGCGATTGAAATTTCAGAAAAAATAAAATTATTACTTTCTAAAGGAAAAAAACATTATGAAAATAATTTGGAAAAAACTTCAATAAAATACAATTGGGAAGCACAGGAATCAACCTTGTTAAATATTTTCAATCAGGCGAGTAAATAACACAAATACCCAATTTTGTATAATTGAAAAATTTTTAAATCTGCATTTTCGGACAATAAATTCTTTTTCATTAAACCACGATTTTTTTTAAATAAATAGGTAACGAATTTAACGCCGTTCACTTTTTTTATTTGAAAATATACTTTTGCTAGTCTGATTTTTTTACATAGTATTTCATCATGTTTTATTAAACTTGATAAATTTTTAATAGCTTCTTCCGTTTTGTTTAAAAATATATGGTTCGATTCAATTCCCTCATGATAAACAGGATTTTCTATTAATTCAAGTTTAATAGTATTTGCTTCTAAGGTTAACCCAAACATTGTATCTTCATATCCATAATTGCGTTCTAAAACAGGAAAAGGAATGGAATGAAAAATACTTTTTCTAATCATTATATTAGCTGTTTTTAAATAGAGATAATTTGAGTTACCAGAATTTTTTTTTAGAGAAGTTTCTTCATAAGTAACTCCGTATTTCCAACGTAAAGACTTCTGAATAGTTTGTTCCAAATTCCTCCTATATAATATAATCCCGCTTAAAACCTGACTTTCACAATGAATAGATGAAACAAAAGTTTTAAGATACGATGAAGTAGCCGGTATAACATCGGAATCCATGAATACTAACCATTCATAGTTAGCTTTTTGTGCTAATAAATTCCGAGCTTTAGCTCTTCCTAAATTTTCTTCGGAAATGATATAAGTAAGATTGTTTTTTGCACAAAATAATTGATTACTTTTAGTGATTTCATGATTTACAGAGGCATCATCAAGAAAAAGTACCTCATAGGTTACATTTAATTCTGCTCCTTGTTTTACCAATTCTTTACCTAAATTTATAATGGAATAATTATAAACTGGAACAAGAATTGAAATCATAGAACATTAAATATTATAATTTCAATTAATATAATTTAAATAAAAAGATCATTGGAATCACCATGATAAATCTTTCCATTTTCACATTTAATAGTTTTTGCAGGAAAGTTCTTAATCATCGAATAATCATGAGTAGCCATTAATATGGTGCAATGATTTTGTTGTGCAATGCCTTTAAGTAACAGCATAATCTCATTAGATGTTTCAGGATCCAAGTTTCCGGTCGGCTCATCTGCCAAAATTAAGGACGGATGATTTAATAAGGCTCTTGCGATAGCTACCCGTTGCTGTTCACCTCCGGAAAGTTCATGCGGCATTTTATGTTTTTTTGTTGCCATTCCAACGCTTTGTAAAACCTCCTCAATTCTTTCATTGATGGCATACGCATCTTTCCATCCGGTCGCTTTTAAAACAAACAATAAATTCTTTTCTACGCTCCTATCCGTTAATAATTGAAAATCTTGAAATACAATACCTAACTTCCTTCTTAATGTAGGAATTTCACTATCTTTCAAGGAAACCAAATCAATATCAACTACTTTCCCCTGTCCCTCAAGCAAAGGAATATCTCCATATAAAATTTTTAACAATGAGCTTTTCCCACTACCCGTTTTACCAATAAGATAATAAAATTCACCCTTTTCTAAGCTCATGTTAACATGACTTAGAACTAAAAAGTTTTTTTGATAAATATTAGCATTTCTTAAGTACAAAATAGGCTCACTCATTAGTAAAAGTTGTATAAGTTATAAAAGAGAATTAATTTTCACAAAAATAATAATTTAAAATATATTGCTTATTTTACTCCATTTTAAAGTTTTGTTAAAAATAGCTTATATGACTATTTTTAACTATTTTTGATTGAGAATTAATTTTTAATAATGAAAAATTTAATATTATTTATTGCAACTGCGCTGCTGCCTTTTACCGGAGTATTTGCTCAAAAACATGCAATTAATGAAGAGTACATGGATAAGAAAGTAAGACCGCAAGACGATTTTTATAACTATGTTAACGGAAATTGGATGAAAACCACTCAAATTCCTCCTGACCGTTCCAGATGGGGAAGCTTTGACCAATTACGTGAATTTACAGATTCTGTATCACTTACGATTCTAAAAAAATCAAATAATAAAAATTATCCTAAAGGTTCTGAAGGACAAAAAATTAAAGATTTGTTTAGTTCATTCATGGATATGGATGCTAGAAACAGACAAGGCATAGCCCCTATTCAACCTTATTTAAAAAAAGTGGACCGGGTTAAAAACTTAACGGACTTACAAAATTTACTTATCGAGTTCACTCCGTTAGAAATGAATCCTTTTTATGAATACAGCGTTCAATCCGATTTAAATAACAGCAATAAAAATGCGGTATATTTAGGAGATGTAAGTTTGGGCTTGGGAAGAGATTATTATCAAAAAAACGATGAAAAATCCTTAAAAACATTACAGGATTATACAATCTATTTATCAAAATTATTAAAGGTAATCGGACACAAACAACCGGATAAAACCGCTTCTGCTATTGTTGCTTTCGAGAAACAATTAGCTTCTAATCTCTTAACGGTAGAGCAAATTAGAAACGCACAACTTCAAAATAATCCTTATTCATTTACAAGTTTATCCGAATTATCCAAAAATATAAATTTAACGGATTATTTGACAAAACTGGGAGTACGTGTAGATACTGTAATTATTCCCGAAAAAAAATATTTTGAGAACCTAGATAATAATATTACTCCACAAAACCTTTCATTAGTAAAAGATTATATAAAAATAAATATTGTTAGATCTGCAGCCAATAGCCTAACCAAAGAATTGGATGATATAAACTTTGATTTTTACAATAAAACATTGGGAGGACAATCAGAGCAAAGATCAATGGAAAAACGCGCTCTTACAAGTATCAATTCTTTAGTAGGAGAAGCATTTGGTAAACTTTACGTAGCTGAAGTATTTCCGGAAGAAGCTAAGAGAAACGCTAATGAATTGATTGAATATCTAAAAAAATCGTTTGCCATCCATATTAATAATTTAACTTGGATGTCACATCCTACCAAACAAAAAGCCTTAGATAAGCTAAGTAAGTTTACGGTTAAGATTGGATATCCGGATAAATGGAAAGACTATTCTAAGTTAGAAATAAAATCTGTAAAAGAAGGTGGATCTTATTTTCAAAATAAATTAAATGCTATTGTATTTAATTATGAGAGAGATAAAGACAAAATAGGTAAACCGGTTGATAAAACCGAATGGCTGATGTCTCCTCAAACAGTAAATGCCTATTATAATCCTTCTTATAATGAAATTGTATTTCCGGCAGCTATTTTACAGCCTCCATTTTATGATTATAAAGCAGATGCAGCAATAAATTTTGGTGGAATCGGAGCCGTAATCGGCCATGAAATATCTCACGGATTTGATGATAGCGGTTCTCAATTTGATGGAGATGGAAATTTAAAAGATTGGTGGACACCCGAAGATAAAGAAAAATTTGAGAAAGCTACTCAAGCACTTGAAAAACAATATAATTCTTATGAACCCATTCCGGGTTTACATATAAACGGAAAATTGACATTAGGTGAAAATATAGCAGATTTAGGCGGAGTTGCCATTGCTTATGATGCCTTAGAAATTTATTTAAAAGAAAAAGGTAATCCCGGTAAAATTGATAATTTTACACCGCAACAAAGATATTTTATATCTTGGGCAACCATATGGAGAACCAAATCCAAGGAAGAAGCTTTAGTTAACCAAATTAAAACAGATCCTCATGCTCCGGGTTATTATAGAGCTATTGCCCCTCTAGAAAATGTTGAAGGCTTTTATAAAGCATTTAACGTACAAAAAGGAGATAAAATGTTTAAACCTAAAAAAGAAAGAATTATTATTTGGTAATTATGGATTTAAAAGAACTTTTGAAAAAAAGCACAGCAACCCTTCTGGATGTAAGAGAAAAAGAAGAACTAATTAAAGAAGGAGAAGTAGAAGGAGCTATTTTAATTCCCATGAATGAGATACCATCAAAAATTGAAGAAATTCGCAAATTTCCTACCCCACTTATAGTTTTTTGCAGATCAGGAATACGATCCGAAAAAATAGTTAACTACCTCAAAAAAGAAGGAATTAATGACATATATAATGGCGGTGGATTTAAAGAGATTAATCAATTGTTAAATTCCTAATTTATCCTGAATTTATACTTTGGCAAAATATTTGAGATAACGCTTTAAAAGTTAAAAAAGGCTTATATAAGCTTAAAAATTTAATTTAAAATAATATATGAAAAATTTAATTAAAATTAGTATTACCAGTTTATTCTTATTATTTTTAGGTACTACATTTCAAAGTTGTAATTCTACCAAAAATGTTGCACAAAAAGTGGATGATAAAGAATTACAAATTAAACTAAGAGGTACATGGTATCTAACTTCTATAGACGGTACGTTGGCAACAAATTCATTTAAAGGAGAAATTCCTACTTTAAATTTTGACTTTGATAAAAACAGAACCAATGGTAATGCAGGATGCAATCAATATAACGGTTCATTTGCTCTAATTGGTAATGTATATAATCCTAGTCCAATGGTTTCAACTCTTATGGCTTGTCCTGAATACAACCAAGAGCCTAGATTTTTAGAATTAATGGGTAAAAGAAGTACCTTAGTATTTACCAACTACACCTTACAATTTGTTCAAGATGGTAAAGTAGTACTTGAATTTGCTCCGTTAACAAAATAAGTAAATAATAGTAAGATACAGCAAACTATATAAAAATAAGAGTGTATTTTTCACAAAAGCACTCTTATTTTCTTTACATCTAAAAAAAAGTTATATATTTGCTGCTCAATACATAATAATCATTAAAATAATATTGGCATGTATCTAACATCAGATGTAAAAAAAGAAATTTTCGCTAAACACGGTAAAGATGAAAAAAATACCGGTAGCGCCGAAGGACAGGTAGCTTTGTTTACCTTTAGAATTAACCATTTAACACAGCATCTTAAAAGAAATCATAAAGATTTCAACACTGAAAGAGCTTTAGTGGCATTAGTGGGAAAAAGAAAAAAATTACTTGATTATCTAAAGAAAAAAGATATCAACAGATATAGAGCAATTATTGCAGAATTAGGTATTCGTAAGTAAAAGATAATAAAAGAGGCAATTGATCAATTGCCTCTTTTATTATCTTTTGAAAAAAGCACGAAAAGAAAAAAGTTTAATTTAATAAGTTATTCATTTTATATATTTTAACACACTGAGCACTGAATTCCATTAATCTTCATTATTTTAATGGACTTGAGTGTTCTCTGGTGTTTTCCTATTTAGGATAAGTAACTAAATATTTTATAAATACTATCTTTTCTTTTTGCTTTATTATATATTTATTAACAAATTTTTTATTTTTTATGGAGATTCCAAAAGCAATTACAGAAAAAATTGTCTTGGATGATGGAAGAGAAATCATCTTAGAAACCGGAAAACTTGCTAAACAAGCAGATGGCTCTGTGGTAGTTACCTGTGGTGGAACCATGTTATTAGCAACAGTAGTAGCTGCAAAAGAGGCTAATCCCGGAGTAGATTTTCTACCTCTTACAGTGGATTACAGAGATAAATTCTCAGCCGGAGGACGTATTCCGGGTGGATTTATGAAAAGAGAGGGAAGACCAACGGATGAAGAAATACTAACCATGCGATTGGTAGACCGTGTGTTACGCCCTTTATTTCCCGACGACTTTCATGCCGAAATACAGGTAATGATTCAACTTATTTCGTACGATGGCTCCATACTTCCCGATTCATTAGCAGGACTAGCTGCTTCAGCAGCTATAAGCATCACTGATATTCCTTTTAACGGACCAATTTCTGAAGTTCGAATTATTCGCCATAACGGAAAGTACATCATTAATCCGAGCCTTGCTCAAATGGATGAAGGATTTGATCTTGATATAATGGTGGGTGCTTCCAAAGATTCAATTGTTATGATTGAAGGAGAAATGAGCGAAATTTCTGAAAAAGATATGATCGATGCAATTTCGGTAGCTCATGAAGCCATTAAAAAACAAATTGATGCTGAAGAAAGATTAGCCGCTAAGGTTGGAAAATCTCAGCCTAAAAGGGAATATTGCCATGAAACTCATGATGAAGAATTAAGAAGTGCTATTACAGAATTTTCCTATCAAAAAATTTATGATATAGCCAAAACACCTTCTGAAAAACATGAGAGAAGCGAAAAATTTGATGCTGTTTTAGAAGAATTTTTATCAAGATACACTGAAGAAGAGTTAGAAGAAAAAAAATCTTTAGCCGCTACTTATTTTCATGATGTACAAAAAGACGCTGTTAGACAACTTATATTAAATGAAGGCATTCGTTTAGACGGTAGAGACACAAAAACTATCCGACCTATTTGGTGTGAAGTTAATTACCTTCCTGGGTCTCACGGATCAGCCATTTTTACACGCGGTGAAACTCAATCATTGACTACTGTTACCCTAGGTTCTTCATTGGATGCTAATCGAGTGGACAATGTAATATCTCAACACGAAGAAAAATTCTATTTACATTATAATTTCCCGCCATTTTCAACCGGTGAGGTTAGACCGGTAAGAGGGGTTTCTCGTAGAGAAATAGGTCATGGTAATTTAGCTCAAAGAGCCTTAAAATATGTTATTCCAAAAGATTCTCCGTATACTATACGTGTTGTTTCCGACATTTTAGAATCTAACGGTTCTTCTTCAATGGCAACTGTTTGCGCAGGAACATTAGCATTAATGGATGCGGGTATTAAAATAAAGAAACCTGTATCCGGTATAGCCATGGGATTAATCACTGATAAGGAATCAGGCAAATGGAGCGTTCTCTCTGATATACTTGGAGATGAAGACCATTTAGGAGATATGGACTTTAAAGTAACCGGTACTGCCGACGGTATTACCGCTTGCCAAATGGATATTAAAATTCAAGGGTTATCTTTTGAAATTATGGAAAAAGCTTTGAATCAAGCGAAGGAAGGGCGTTTACATATTTTAGGTAAAATATTGGAAACCATCTCCGCTCCTAATGATCATTTGAAACCCAATGCACCTAAATTGGTATCTTTGGAAATTCCTAAAGACTTTATTGGCGCTGTTATCGGACCCGGAGGAAAAATCATTCAACAACTTCAAAAAGATACAGACACTGTAATTACGATTGAAGAGAGTAATGATGTAGGAAAAGTTGAAATATCGGGAGTTGATCAAGCCAAAATTGATGAAGCAATTGAAAAAATTAAACAAATAGCTTTCGTTCCTGAAGTTGGAGCTACTTATAAAGCTAAAGTGGTTTCAATAAAACCTTTTGGAGCATTTGTTGAGATTTCTAAAGGTGTTGAAGGATTGGTTCATATTTCTGAGTTAGAATGGAGACGTTTGGAAAAAGTTGAAGATTCCGTTAAGCTTGGAGATATCATCGAAGTGAAATATTTAGGTGTAGACGATAAGAAAAAGATTAAGCTTTCAAGAAAAGTCTTATTACCTAAACCTGAAAAAAAGGATTCTGAAAGTAAAAAATAATACTTTATAATAAAAAAGGTTGAAATTAATTTCAACCTTTTTTTATTTAGTTCATCGAATGAAATATATTTTATAAAAATCAGATTTTACCTACTTTTTTACGCATATTAGTAAAACCCTTATTTTCAACCACTTATTATTTCAATAAAATATTTAAAACTATGATATTACCAAAAAATTGAAATAATCCGACTAGTTCTCATCTTAACTATATATCTTAAAACTTATAATTAAAGTATAATTTATTTAGTAATTGCACTACTTATAATTATAATAATTTATATTTTTATATTTTAGTTTCTTTTTCATGAAGGAATATAGGCCCATATTTATAAGTTTACTTAAATTTTTCTCTGTTTATTTAATTTTAACAGCACTTTATTATTGGTATCTTACTTATTATCAAAATGACCTGGCGACCTGTGATATTTATACTTTTAACGTAGCTAAACAATCGTCTTGCTTACTCCAATGGATTGGCATTACAAGCAAGGCGATCCATATAGATCATGAAAATTTCATGCGTTTTTATATCAATAATAAATTTGTTAGCATTGTAAATGAGGGCTGCAATGCTTTGTCGGTAATTATTCTTTACCTATCGTTTATAATAGCTTTTGCTAATTCTTTCAAAAAAACCTGTATTTATCTGGTTATCACAATCATATTTATATACTTAATAAACATTATAAGGATAAGCTTTATTAATTATATATTTTATTACTATCCGCAATATGGAAAATTCAGCCATGACTATTTATTTCCATCAATTATATATGGATTAATAATTTTTTTATGGATTGTATGGATAAAATATTTCATATTTAAAAAGAAATAAAAATATGAAAAAAACAGGTAAAATTATTGGAATTCTATTAAGCATGCTTGCTTTAATTTTGGTACGAAAATTTGAAACCTCTTTGTTTTATGATCCTCTACTCTTATTTTTTAAACAAAAAGATTTTAATCATCAAATTCCTCCTGAATTTAATCTCATAAAAGTTACAACGTCTCTTATCTTTCGATACGGATTAAATTCTATTATAACGCTTGTGATTATATATTTATGGTACAATGATAAAAAAATAACGAAAGTATGTTCCTATATTTTAGGTATAGGATTCCTTATTTTTATATCCCTTTATTTATTTTCCTTACTAACCAATTTTAGTTTGGGTTACATGCCAACATTTTATATAAGAAGAGTTTTAATTCAGCCTATATTTTTACTGTTGCTTATACCCGCAATATATTATTATAAAAATTTACCCACTAATTCCCGTTAGGAGTATCGTTATTGGTTGTTGTTTCTTGATTTTGTAGCTTATTTCTCATAACTTCTCTTTCGGCTTCTCTAGCTTTTCTCTTTATACTTTGCGTTTTACTGCTATAACCGCCAATAGCACCTAATATGAGACCTATTCCGGAACCGGCCAATAAACCAATAACTAATGTAATTGTTAAAAAGGGTTCTTTTGATCCATTACATTGGATGTACCCTAAGGCTATTCCCAGGATTAAAAATAGAATACCAATAATTATTGAACTTTTCATTATTATAATATATTTTAGATAATAAATTTATGAAAATTTATTTATTTGAGTTTAAATTCTGCCTTACCACTTCGTATAAAAAGGCGCCACAAGCTACAGATACATTTAAAGAATCCGTTTTACCGTAAATAGGCAGCTTTAATTTTGCATCAGAATTTTTAAGTAGATCCCTTGAAATTCCTTTTTCTTCATTTCCTACAATAACAGCTAACGGAAGTTCCAATACTTCATCATATAAATATGTATCTGTTTTCTCAGTAGCACTAACAACTTTTATACCACTTAGCTTTAAAAACTCCAATACTTTTAATAAATTCTTCTCCTTGCAAATTTTTAAATTGTAAATAGCCCCTGCAGATGTTTTAATAGAATCCGAATTGATTGGAGCCGAACCTTCATCTGGAATAACTATGATGTCAACACCAACAATTTCTGCAGTTCTGCAAATTGCTCCAAAATTTCTAACGTCAGTTAAATGATCTAAAATAAGGACTAATGGCATTTTCCCGTCTTCAAACAATTGAGGTATAACATCCTCAATTGCAAAAAATTGTACCGGTGAAAGAAAAGCACATACACCTTGATGATTTTTACGGGTCAATCGATTCAATTTTTCAATCGGTACATACTTAACACGAATTCCCGCTTGTGAAAATTTCATCTTCAAGACTTTAATATTATCTCCTAATAAACCATTTTGAATAAATACCTTATCAAAAGTTTTTCCTGCCTCTAAAGCCTCCATAACAGGCCGTATTCCGAATATAAAATCTTTTTCCATATATTTAAATGAGGGTAATTTATAAATATTTAGTCAAGCTTCTACTAATTATTTGGTTAGATTATTAATCCCCAAAATAAATTTTATTTCTTGCCAAATATTTATTGGTATCTTCAATAAAAGAAAGTATCTCTTCTTTTCCAATCTTCTTTTCTGATGAAGATTTAAACATTTCAGGAAGATCATCCCAAGTTTTACGTAATTCTTGAGAATACTTTTTAAAATTAAAAGAAAACTCTTTTTGAGTGACTTTATCCAACTTGGTGAAAATTAATGAAAAAGGGATACCAGATTCTCCCAGCCAGTTGATAAAATCTATATCAATTTTAAGAGGTAAATGACGAGCGTCTATTAATACAAAAAGGTTTACTAAATTTTTTCTAGACAACACATATTTTTCAATCATCTTAGAAAATGCAGCCCTATTCGTTTTAGAAGCTTTCGCATAACCATATCCCGGCAAATCTGTTAAATACCAGTTGTCATTAATTAAAAAATGATTTATCAATTGAGTCTTTCCGGGAGTGGATGAAGTTTTAGCTAACCCTTTTTTATTGGTAAGCATATTAATTAAAGATGATTTACCTACGTTAGATCTGCCTATAAAGGCATATTCAGGCTTATTGCCTTCCGGACAATCTTCAATTAATTTACTGCTTTTTATAAATTCTGCTGAATATATATTCATGATTTGATTTTCTACAATTTCATCTCTTTCAGCCAATTAAAAAGAATTTCATTAAATTCAATCGGTTTTTCCATCATTGGCGAATGACCGCATTGATCTACCCAAAATAATTGAGAATTAGGAATTCCTTCATGAAATTCTTCCGCTACTTCCGGTGGAGTTACATTGTCTTGTTTTCCCCAAATCAGACATGTCGGTTGATGAATATTTTTTAACTCTTTAGATAAATTATGCTTGATGGCACTTCTTGCAATGTGAATTGTTTTTAAAACTTTGCTCCTGTCAGACAATGTTTCGTATACTTCTTCAACTAATTCTTTAGTGGCAATCTTAGGATCATAAAAAACCTCTTCCGATTTCTTTTTTATATAATCATAGCTGCCTCTTTTAGGATAGGACTCTCCAAAACTTCTCTCATATAATCCTGAACTACCGGTTAAAACCAAAGAATCAACATATTGAGGTTTTTTCAAAGAAATCATTAATCCTAAATGTCCACCTAAAGAATTCCCCAAAATAATGGATGGCTCATCAACAACCTTTTGTAGAAAGCTAATCACATAATTAGTTAATCCCATTACGTTAGTCCTCAAAGTAGGAAGAGAATATAAAGGAAGTTCAATAGAATACACCTTATAGCCATTTTTGGAAAAAAAATTAACCTGATCCGAAAAATTGCTTAAACTACCCATTAAACCATGCAATAAAACTATTGGTTTGCCTTCTCCCTCTACCGTATATGCAAATTTTTTTTCTTTACGAAGATTAAAAATCATTAGTCAATCTTATTGCTGTGCAGATGCAAAAATACATCATTTATTACTAAATAAAAACATTATTTACTAATAACTTTCCTTCTTTATGTATTTAAATATCCTTTTTTTACCGAATTATTTAGCCCACAAAAGTTATCAACAAAAGTGGGTAAAAGTGGAGCAAAGTGGAAAATAATTTCTAATTTTGAAGACTAATATGGTAAATCTTATTGGAACATATGAATGTACCCTTGATTCAAAAGGAAGAATGTTGCTCCCTTCAGGTTTGAAGAAGCAAATGGATACCCTTTTGCAAGAAGGTTTTGTCCTAAAAAGATCCGTATTTCAACCTTGTTTAGAGCTTCACCCCATGTCTGAATGGAATCAGGTAATGGGCAAAATAAATAAATTAAACCGTTTTGTGAAAAAAAATAATGATTTTATCCGCCAATTTACAGCCGGTTTAAAAAATGTGGAAATAGATACCAGCGGACGTTTACAGATAAGTAAAGATTTGATACAATTTGCTAAGCTTGAAAAAAATATTGTAGTAGCGGCAGCTATTAATGTTATAGAAATATGGGATAAGAACCTTTATGAAGATTCTGTTAATGTAAATGATTTAGACTTTGCCAATTTAGCAGAGGAAGTAATGGGTAATATATCTGAAGATGAATTATCATAAGCCTGTATTATTACATCCAAGCGTAGATGCTTTAATTTCTAATCCCAAAGGTATTTACGTAGACTGCACTTTTGGCGGCGGAGGGCACTCTCGTTTAATTTTGGAAAAATTATCTCCTGAAGGAAAGCTGTTTGCTTTTGATCAAGATTATGATGCAATTGCCAACCTTATTCAAGATAGTCGCTTTACGTTCATTCAACAGAATTTTCGTTATTTAAAAAATTCGTTGCGATTTTATAAAGTGGACGCTGTTGATGGTATACTTGCCGATTTAGGGGTTTCATCCCATCAATTTGATATGCCGTTAAGAGGTTTTTCCACTCGATTTGACGGCCCATTAGACATGAGGATGAATAATAAACAACCCCTAAGTGCAAAAGATATTATTAACAACTATACAGAAGATCAATTAGCTGAAATTTTTTATTTATATGGAGAATTAAAACAATCCAGAAAAATTTCAAGAGAAATTATAGAAGCAAGAAAAGAAAAACATATAGAAACAACCTCAGATCTTAAAGTAATATTTGAAAAGAGCATTCCCTCTTTTAAACAAAATAAATTTTTCGCTCAATTATTTCAAGCACTTAGAATTGAAGTAAATGACGAATTAAATGCTTTGAAAGAACTATTAACTCAAAGCTATGAAATGCTTAAGCCGGGAGGAACATTGGTGTTTATCTCCTACCATTCGCTTGAAGATCGATTGGTTAAAAAATTTTTAAAAACAGGATTATTTAAAGGAGAGCCGGAAAGAGATATTTACGGGAATTGGGACAAACCTTTTGATATTCCTTATTCAAAAGCTTTAATCCCGGATAACGAAGAAATCTTAGATAACACAAGAGCACGTAGTGCAAAAATGCGAATAGCAACAAAACGGTACAATGGCTAAAAGAAGAGCTAAAAATAAAAAAGCTAGAACTATTTTAGATATACTAAAAGGAAAATTTTTAGTAGAGGGAGATGCTTTTTCCGTTTGGAAGTTTATTTTATTTATGATGATTTTGTCTTTAATTTCAATTTCTTCTTCTCATATAGTTGACGAAAAAGTAGTTGAAATTTCAGAGTTAAAAGAAAAATCAGAAGAATATAAAGCCCGATATGCTTTAATACATAATAAACTAATGAAATTGAAAGTAGAATCAGAATTGGAGGACATGGTCATCTCTGATTCACTTCATGCATTAGATAAACAACCTTATAAAATTTTGGTACCTAAAGTTAAAGATGAATAATGAGCGAAAAAAAATATTAGCACGTACCTACTTGGTTGCCGCACTTATTTTATTATTTGCGGTATCCGTGTTTGCTCGCCTTATTTATATTCAAACTCATGATACCGAAAAATATAAAAATCTTGCTCAAACCACCAATTTCCGAAATGTAGAAGTTGTAGCCGCAAGAGGTAATTTATATGCGTCGGACGGTATCTTACTTGCCACCACGATTACTAAGTATGATATATATATGGATATGAAAACTATCCGTAATGAATTGTATCAAAATAACATTGGAGCATTATGCGATTCTTTGCAAAAAATGTTTAAAAAGCCAAGCTTTTATTTTTATTCAAAATTAAACGAAGCAAGAAAAAAAGAAAATCAATACTTAAAACTAGCCAAAGGCCTTGATTACGAACAATTTGCCAGACTTAAAAATTTTCCAATCTTAAACAAAGGAAAAAACAAAGGTGGCTTTATAGTTGAAAGAAGAACCGAGAGAATAAAAACCATTTCAGGATTTGGAATCAGAACCTTAGGATTTGATGATGAAAGAGGAAAATCAGGGTTAGAAGGTGCATTTTCTTGTTATTTAAAAGGTAAAAACGGTAGAGAAATCCAACAAAGAATTAATCAAAAACAGTGGAAACCCATTAATATAGAGTTAGAACCTCAAGATGGAAATGATGTGTATACAACTATAGACATGAGGATTCAAGACATTGCTTATTCTGCTTTGCAAGAACAACTTGAAAAATCTGAAGCGGATCATGGTTGTGCTATAGTTATGGAAGTTGCCACCGGTAAGATCGTTGCCCTTACCAATCTTCAACGAACAAAGGACGGAGGATATGACGATTTACGAAATTTTGCTGTATGGGAGGCAGCAGAACCGGGATCAACATTTAAATCAATATCTATGTTGGCTCTTCTGGATGACGGATATGTAGAACCGAATACCACGGTTGATATTGGCCCCGGGTATTGGAAATACTATAAACATACCATACGAGATGATCACGGAAGCGGTATTATCACTCTATCACAGGTTCTTTCTCAATCGAGCAGTGTGGGAATTTCTAAAACAGTAGATAAATATTTTTCTAAAAATCCGCAAGATTTTTTAAATAAAATAAATTCATGGAGCATTAATAAAAAAACAGACATTGATATACCCGGAGAAAGCGCTCCTTACATACCTAAATACGGTAAAAAATGGAGTCCGGTTACCCTTGCTTGGATGTCATTCGGTTATGGCGTAAAACTTACTCCGCTGCAAATTCTTACTTTTTACAATGGAGTAGCTAATAACGGCAAATTAATGAAACCTCAACTTCTGTATAAAATTGAATCTAAAGGCATCGTTACCGAAAAATTTACGCCTATAGTTATAAATCAAAAAATGGCTTCCCAAAAAGCGATCAACGATTTAAAGAAAATGTTAACCTATGCCGTGGAAACAGGAACGTCAAAAAGTATTTATACACCGAATTTATCAATGGCCGGTAAAACAGGAACTGCTCAGGTGGAATACTGGAATAAAGGAAAAGGCAGATTATATCAAGCCTCTTTCTGCGGATTTTTTCCCGCAGATCATCCTGAATATTCGTGTATAGTAGTCATTAATAAACCAAAAAAAGGATTTTATGGATCTCAGGTTGCGGCTCCTGTATTTAAAGAAATAGCAGGTAAAGTATATCTTAAAAAACCATTAAATCTTCCCAAAGAAGATAAATCTAAAGAGTCACAAAATATAAATGTATTATTAACTAAAAACCAAAAGCTAACTATTAGCCCATCTACTGCCTTGGTTCCAAACGTAATTGGCTATTATGGAAAAGATGCTATCCCCGCTTTGGAAAACCTGGGATTAAAAGTAGTTTATTCAGGAAATGGAAAAGTCATTGAACAATCCATAATTGGCTATCCCATAAAAAAAGGTATGACTGTATATTTAAAATTAAGCGCATGAAAAAGCTTTCAGACCTATTATATAAAGTATCCATTGAAAAACTAATTGGTAATGTTGGTTCTTCAATTAAAAATATTTCATTTGATTCAAGAAAAATTGAATCGGGATATATTTTCTTTGCCATAAAAGGATACGATTTAGACGGTCATAAATATATACCCCAAGCTATAACCCAAGGGGCAACTGTTGTCGTATGCGAAGAACTTCCTGAAGAGTTATCAGATTACGTAACTTATGTTCAGGTTAAAAATTCAAGCATAGCTTTAGGTATAGTCGCTTCAAACTTTTATGACAATCCTTCCGAGAAATTGACACTTGCAGGGATTACAGGAACTAATGGTAAGACGACCACAACAACTTTACTCTATAATTTATTTACACAATTAGGTTTTCGTTGTGCTTTACTTTCAACAATAGAAAACAGAATTTCAGATAAAGTTTTAAATTCAAATCATACGACTCCTGATCCTATTACCATAAACCAGTTACTAGCTCAAGCAGTAGACGAAGGTTGTCAATATGCATTCATGGAAGTCAGTTCTCACGGAATACATCAAAATAGGTTAGCAGGGTTAACTTTTAAAATTGGAGCTTTTACAAATATCACGCATGACCATTTGGATTATCACCAAACGTTTTCCAATTATATTGCTGCAAAAAAGAAATTTTTTGATGAATTACCAAAGACCGCGATTGCGATCACTAATATGGATGATAAAAATGGTCTTATAATGCTTCAAAATACGAACGCTAAAAAAGTAACCTACTCCTTAAAATCAAATTCAGAGTATAAGGGAAAAATTATTGAGAATAGATTAGACGGAATGTTGTTACAATTTAATAATCAAGAATTTTGGACAGTTTTAGCAGGAAAATTCAATGCATACAATGAACTTTTAGCTTATACTATTGCTTCTGAATTAGGCTTTGATTCTTTAGATATTGTAACGGCATTAAGTAAATTACAACGAGTGAAAGGACGATTTGAAACCTATGTGAGCGATGACAAAAAATACATTATTGTGGATTATGCCCATACTCCCGATGCGTTACAAAACATTTTGGAGGCCATCAATCAATCCCGTACTAGAAATGAAAAACTAATTACTGTTTTTGGTTGTGGAGGACATAGAGATAAGGAGAAAAGACCCAAAATGGGAAATATTGCCACTCGATTATCCGATTTAGCAATTATAACATCCGATAATCCCAGAGATGAAAATCCGGATGAAATAATACAAGAAATTGAAACTGGAATTGAACCTCAAAATACCAATAAATATTTATCCATAACAGATAGAAAACAAGCCATACGAACAGCCATTAAAATAGCAGCACCTAAAGATATAATCCTGATTGCAGGAAAAGGACATGAAAATTATCAAGAAATTAATGGAAAGCATTTTCCATTTGATGATATGAAAATAGCTAAAGAATTATTAAAAAACACATAAAAAGGATGCTTTACCACTTATTTGATTATTTAAATGTAAATTATTATATACCCGGAAGCGGTTTATATAGATATATTACATTCCGAGCCTTAGCAGCGGTATTTACATCTCTATTTATCTCTTTAATTATTGGTAAAAAAATTATCAATTTCCTTCGTAGAAAACAATTAGGTGAAACAGTAAGAGAACTGGGACTTAGCGGACAAAAAGAAAAAGAAGGTACTCCGACTATGGGAGGAATTATTATCATCTTGGCAACGTTGATTCCGGTACTTTTATTTTGTAAATTAAACAACATCTATATTATTATATTGGTCATATCAACCATTTGGATGGGAATTATTGGCTTTTTAGACGATTTTTTAAAAATTCATAAAAAAAATAAAGTCGGATTAAAAGGTAAATTCAAAGTTTTAGGTCAGATAAGTCTCGGTATTTTTGTGGGAGTAGTTTTGTATACGAATAAAGATATTGTAATCAAAGAAAAAATTGAAGGCTCACATAATATAGAATTCGCAAAAGATTTCTATCCCAGAGAAAAAACATTTAAAACTACTATTCCATTTTTTAAAAACAATCAATTTGATTACGGAAAAGTTCTCAAATGGATAGGAATGGATGAAAAAGAATCAGAAGATTTAGTATGGATCATTTTAATTCCGGTAGTTATAACTATCGTTACTGCAGTTTCTAACGGAGCCAACCTCACCGATGGAATTGACGGATTAGCAGCTGGAAGTTCTGCAATTATTGTTACCACTCTAGCTTTATTTGCTTATGTATCCGGAAATATAATGATGGCGGATTACTTAAATTTGATGTATATCCCTAATTCGGGCGAAATAGTAATATTTTCGGCAGCCTTTGCCGGTGCTTTGATCGGCTTTTTATGGTATAACACGTATCCGGCTCAAATATTTATGGGAGATACGGGAAGTCTTACTATCGGAGGCGTTATCGCAGTTTTAGCTATAGTTTTAAGAAAAGAATTACTAATCCCTGTATTGTGTGGAATATTTTTAATTGAAAATCTTTCTGTAATACTCCAGGTAATTTATTTTAAATATACTAAGAAAAAATACGGAGAAGGAAAAAGAATATTTTTAATGTCTCCCCTTCATCACCATTTTCAAAAATTAGGATATCACGAAAGTAAAATAGTAACCCGTTTTTGGATTATTGGAATTATGCTGGCCATATTCTGTATCATAACCCTAAAAGTAAGATAAAAAGAAATGAAAAGGCTAGTTATATTAGGAGGTGGAGAAAGTGGCGTAGGTGCAGCCATATTAGGAAAAAAAGTTGGATTTGAAGTTTTTCTTTCCGATATGGGTTCTATGAAGGATGAATATAAAGCGATTTTATCTGAAAAGGAAATTCCATTTGAAGAAAAACAACATACAGAGGCATTAATACTCAATGCTGATTGGATCATAAAAAGCCCGGGGATCCCTAAAAAATCACCCATAATTCAACAAATTAATGAAAGACAAATTCTTATTTCATCAGAAATTGAATTTGCCTCGCAATATACCGATGCTACACTTATTGCAATTACCGGTTCAAATGGTAAAACAACCACTACCTCATTAACCTATCATATGTATAAAAAAGCAGGTTATTCAGTTGGATTGGCAGGAAATATCGGTAAAAGCTTTGCTTGGCAGGTAGCTGAAGAAAATTTTGATTATTATATACTTGAAATTAGCAGTTTTCAGTTAGATGACATTCAAAACTTCAAACCCCATATAGCCATGGTCTTGAATTTAAGCCCTGACCATCTCGATCGATATGAATACACCTATCAAAAGTATATCGATGCAAAATTTACAATAACTAAAAATCAAGATACTAAGGATTATTTTATATATAATGAGGATGATCCAATGACTACTAATTGGTTTCAAAATCACAATACCAAAGCGCAAAAGCTTCCTTTTTCTTTACATATGAAAATTGAAAACGGAGCTTTCAGCGATCATGAAAATATAAACTTCCACATTAACTCAGATACTTTTAAAATGAAAATCAACGAATTAGCACTTACAGGAAAACACAATATTGCCAATTCCATGGCAGCAGGAATTGCCGGAAAACTATCTAAAATTAAAAATGATTTCATAAAACAAAGTTTAATGGATTTTGAAGCGGTAGAACACCGTTTGGAATTTGTTTTAAAAATTAATGGAATTAATTTTATCAACGACAGTAAGGCGACCAATGTAAATTCTGTTTATTATGCTTTAGAAAGTATGAAAACACCTGTGGTATGGATTGTGGGAGGAACCGATAAAGGAAATGATTACAGTGAACTTATTCCATTTGTTCAAAGAAAAGTCAAAGCCATAGTTTGTTTAGGTGTTGATAATAAAAAGATAATTGATACTTTTCAGGATATAGTTTCAAACATTGTTGAAACTAAATGTATGAAAGATGCCGTAAATGCAGCCTATAGTTTAGGCTCAAAAGGAGATTCTGTTCTTCTTTCACCCGCTTGTGCAAGTTTCGATCTATTTAAAAATTATGAAGATCGAGGAAATCAGTTTAAGGAGGAAGTTAGAAAACTTTAATAAATGAGAAAATTAAAACAATACTTTAAGGGAGATATAACTCTTTGGGCAGCGATATTACTGATTTCGTTAGCTTCCTTCTTACCCGTATATTCTGCCAGTTCGAATTTGCAATATGTAGTCGGACAAGGATCTGTTTTGGGACATTTTGCCAAACATGCCGGGTTTATCATAGTCGGAATAGGTATTGTTTTTATTTTTCAAAAAATTGATTATAAATATTTTGGCGGATTTTCCAAATTATTATTACCGGTAGTTATTTTTTTATTGATACTTACTTTAATGCAAGGAAAAAGTATTGATGGAGCGAATGCTTCTCGTTGGTTGAAACTTCCGGGGGTTCCGTTTGCCTTTCAAACCTCTGTTTTTGCTGCATTAGTATTAAATATATATGTTGCCCGATATCTTGATAGAAATAAAGATAAAGAAATAACTTTCAATAATAGTTTTATACCCATTTTACTACCTATTTTTATGGTAGTCGGACTTATATTTCCTGCAAACGGATCAACGGGAATTTTAATTTTTTTGATGGTTTTAGCTTTATTGTTTATCGGGGGATATCCTATCAAAATATTACTTTCAATTATCGGGGTTGGTATAATTGTGGCTATTCTTTTTATAACAATCGTGTTGGAATATCCGGATATGTTTCCCGGCCACAGGGTACATACTTGGAAGAGCAGAATTGAAAACTTTGCAGGAGAAGATGGAGAAGAAAGTTACCAGGTACAACAAGCTAAAGCAGCTATAGTTCAGGGCGGTATTATACCCAGAGGACCGGGAAAAAGCGCTTTTAAGCAATCTTTACCTCAATCTTCTTCGGATTTTATATTTGCTATTATAGTAGAGGAATACGGTTATGCAGGTGTGTTTTTATGTTTTTTCCTTTATTTACTTATACTTTGGAGAATCATTGTTATAGCCACTAAGGTAGAAAATATATTCGGTACTTTATTAGTGGTGGGTATTGGTTTACCGGTTATATTTCAGGCATTTTCCAATATGGCTGTAGCCGTAAATTTAATTCCGGTTACCGGACAGCCTCTACCCATATTAAGTTACGGAGGAACTTCCATGTGGGTAACTTATATGGCTTTAGGGATTATTATTAGTGTAAGTCGTGATATTGTTTCAAATGAAAACACAGTTAAAGAAAATAATAAAGGAGATATGAATTATGAGATCGCCTAGATTTATAATAAGCGGAGGTGGAACCGGTGGACATATTTTTCCTGCAATTGCCATTGCAGATGAAATAAAACATCGTATTCCTAATGCAGAATTTCTGTTTATTGGTTCGGAAAATAAAATGGAAATGGAAAAAGTACCTCAAGCCGGTTATGCTATTGAAGGATTATGGATCTCAGGAATTTCACGATCGTCCATGCTATCTAATTTTAAATTTCCTTTTAAAATTATTTCGAGCCTGGTAAAATCACGGAAAATTATTAAATCTTTCCAACCAAATGCAGCGATAGGTACCGGCGGATATGCATCCGGGCCTGCTTTATATGTTGCGGCTCAAGCAAACATTCCCACTTTTATACAGGAACAAAATTCGTTTCCCGGTATTACCAATAGAAAACTTGGAACTAAAGCCAAAGGAATTTTTGTTGCTTATGAAGGCATGGAAAACTATTTCCCAAAAGATAACTTATATGTTACGGGAAATCCTGTTAGGAAATCTTTATTTGGAACTATAACTCAAGAACAAGCAAAAAAAGAATTAGGACTCGATCCATCGAAATTGGCAATTTTATCTATAGGAGGGTCTTTAGGTTCGAGAACTATCAATAATTTTTGGAAGGAAAATTCCAAGATAATTGCTGATACCAATATTCAAATCATATGGCAAACCGGAAAATTGGATTATTCTGACATTAAAGCCAATAACAACTTAAAACACAACAATATATTTATTTTTGAGTTTATAAAAGATATGTCCGTTGCTTACGCTGCCGCTGATATCATTATATCTAGAGCCGGAGCAATAGCCATATCGGAATTAACCTTAGCCGGAAAGCCAACAATACTTATACCTTTCCCCTTTGCTGCAGAAGATCATCAAACTAAAAATGCCCGGCAATTAGTTAACGCAAACGCTGCAAAAATGGTAAAGGATTCAGAGGTTTCTCAAAAATTATTAAGCGAGATACAAAATCTTTGTAACGATAAAAAAGAAAGAGAACTATTGTCTGAAAATATTGTTAAATTGGCTAAGCCCAATGCAACTGAAGAAATTGTAACTCATATATTAAATGAATTGAAAATTTACTAGTCTATGAAAGATATTCATACATATAAAAATTATTACTTTATAGGAATTGGAGGAATAGGAATGAGTGCTTTGGCTCGTTATTTCAAATTTTCCAATGCAACTGTGTATGGATATGATAAGACTCCTACTAAACTGACTCATAACCTGGAAAAGGAAAATATATCCATTATTTATGAGGATACGATTTCATTACTTCCGAAAAATATTTCCAAAGAGGATACGGTAGTAATTTATACACCTGCTATACCTGAAAATTTAAAAATTAAACACTATTTTATTGAAAAAGGATTTACACTTTTCAAACGATCCCAAGTTTTAGGTGAAATCACTAAAAGTACTCTGTGTTTAGCTATTGCAGGAACTCATGGAAAGACGACAACTTCAACCTTATTAGGACATATTTGTAAGTATGCAAATTTACCTGCTACTGCTTTCTTAGGCGGTATTTCTGCCAATTATAATTCTAACTTCATTTACAATGGGGCCAAGATTTCCATTGTTGAAGCTGATGAATTTGATCGGTCCTTCTTGTCTCTTTCTCCAAACATGGCAGCTATAACATCTACAGATTCAGATCACTTGGATATTTATGGAAATCATGAAAATATTATTGAATCTTTTAATCAATTTGCAAACTTAATTCCCGAAAACGGATTTTTAATAGTTAAAAAAGGGTTACCCATCAATGCAAAACACCTTACTTATTCAGCTTATGAAAAGGCAGATTATTATGCTGAAAATATACAGATAATCAATGGGCAATTCCATTTTGATTTAGTAACGCCTCATCAAATTATAAAAGATTTTATTGTACCCATACCCGGAAAACACAATGTTGAAAATGCAATAGCCGCTTTAACAATCAGCTTACAACTGGGTATTGAAGCCGATATACTTCGTAAGGCTTTAATTGATTTTAAAGGGGTTTTACGAAGATTTAATAAACATATATTTGAAAATAATAAAATTTACATCGATGATTATGCCCATCATCCAACTGAAATCAATGCTGTTATCGATACAATTAGAAATTTGTATCCTACCAAAAAATTACTGACAGTATTTCAGCCTCACTTATATTCAAGGACCGCTGACTTTGCAGAGGATTTTGCTAAAAGTCTCAGCAAAACAGATACGCTTATTTTATTGGACATCTACCCGGCCAGAGAAACTCCTATCGAAGGAATAACTTCGGAATGGTTGGCAGATAAAATACAACTTGACGACAAGGAAGTATGCTCGATTGATAATGTTTTAAAAAGTATTAAGACAAAAGATTTTGATGTGCTCTTAACCATAGGAGCCGGTAATATTGATACCTTATATGATCCCATTATAAATTGGCTTAATGAAATTAAAATATAGATTAATTAAAATTTTTTTATTACTAATAGTACTAGGATTTTTGATGAACTTTGCAGTTCGAAGACATAATGATAAAAGTATAGATAACGTCAGTATTCTAATTGATAATTCTGATTATATACATTTTATCACCAATGCCATGGTTTATGACATTGTCAATCGATCATCAAAAAATGAAAAGAAAGCAAGTAAAATAAAAGATATTGATATTTCAAAAACCGAAGAAAATTTGGATACCATACCGTTTATTTCAAACAGTAATGTTTATATAGACTTAAATGGTTCCCTAAATATACATGTGAGTCAAAAAATTCCAATTGTTCGAATTAAGACTCCTAATGATGAATTTTATTTGGATCAAAACGGTACGAAATTTCCTTTGTCCCAAAACTTTTCATTGCCTTGTTTACTTGTAAGTGGTGATATTAAAGCAGAGGAATATAAAAAATTAGTAAAATTATCTCAATTAATAAGTGAAGATAAGATATTAAAAAATCACATTATAAGCATTGATAAAGACAAAAAAAATAGTTATAATTTACTTTTAAATGTAGCCGGAGTATATATAGAATATGGTGATCTTAAAAACAATCATCAGAAACTTACAAATCTAAAAGAATTTTACAAACAATATCTAGATTATGTAGGTTTTGGCGTTTATAAGAAAATAAGTTTAAAATATGACAATCAAATAGTTGCAACAAAGAGATAAATATGGACAACAACAACAATATTGCAGTAGGTTTGGATATAGGCACAACAAAGATTGTTGCTATAGTTGGGCAAAGGAATGAACATGGAAAATTGGTTATTCTGGGAATGGGAAGAGCTAAAAGTTTAGGCGTTCATCGGGGTGTAGTAAATAATATTACTCAGACTATTGATTCAATAAAAAAAGCAATTTCTGAGGCTGAAAAAGCAGCAAATTACAAAATTACCGATGTTACTGTTGGAATTGCAGGACAACATATTAGAAGTCTTCAACACAGCGATTATATTTCCAGACCTAACTTTGAAGATGTTATTGACGATACGGATATTGAAAAGTTAAAAGAACAAGTACATAAACTAGTCATGCTTCCGGGAGAAGAAATTATACATGTTCTTCCTCAAGAATACAAGGTTGATTCTCAATCTGAAATTATTGAACCGAGAGGTTTCCACGGTAGCAGATTGGAAGCTAATTTTCATGTAGTAGTTGGTCAAATTTCTTTAATTAGAAATATTGCCAGATGTGTTAAAGAAGCTGGGTTAAATTTAGTAGGTATAACATTGGAACCCCTTGCCTCTTCGGATGCGGTTTTGAGTCAAGAAGAAAAAGAAGCCGGAGTTGCTTTGATCGATGTAGGAGGAGGTACAACCGATATTGCCGTTTTTAAAGATAATATTATTCGTCATACAGCGGTAATACCTTTCGGTGGAAATGTGATTACTGATGATATCAAATCAGGTTGTTCAATTATTGAAAGACAAGCAGAAATTTTAAAAGTTAAATATGGTTCTGCCTGGCCATCTGAAAATAAAGAGATTGAAGTTATCAGTATACCTGGATTGCACGGAAGAGAACCCAAAGAAATTACCGTTAAGAAATTATCTCAAATTATACATGCAAGGGTTGAAGAAATTATTTCCTTAGCTTATTTAGAATTAAAAAATTACGGATGTGAGGAGCAAAAGAAAAAGTTGATTGCAGGAATCGTAATGACGGGAGGAGGCTCTAAGTTAAAGCATTTAAGGCAATTAACAGAATATACCACAGGTATGGATGTTCGCATTGGTTATTGTAATGAACATTTAGCCGGAGGACAGCCTGAAGAATTAGCCAGTCCTGAATATGCTACTGCCATAGGATTATTAATGACAGGGCTCAATAATCTTGAACTAAAGAAAAATAAAATTCAACAGGAAACTAAAAATATAAAGAAACCTGAAGTTTCTTCAGATATTCCGACTGAAAATTCTAATACAACTACCCTAAATATTGAGCAAAAAACTTTGAAAGAAGAAAAGAAGAAAAGTAAAGAAAAGAAAAAATCTATATTCGCTTCTTTTCAAGAAAAATTTATTAAATATATTAACGATACAGAATAAACAGATAGAATACAATGGATAATACAGAGAACAATAAGCTATTTTTTGAGCTGCCCAAAAATAAAACTTCAGCCATCAAGGTAATTGGTGTCGGAGGTGGAGGAAATAATGCTGTTGGTTATATGTATGATCAAGGCATTACCGGTGTAGATTTTATAATTTGCAATACGGATGCACAGGCATTAATCAATAATCCTATCCCAAATAAAATTCAGTTGGGAAATACCATTACGGAAGGTTTAGGTGCCGGAGCTAATCCTGAAATCGGAGAACAGGCTGCTTTAGAGAGTATAGATGACATTAAAAATGCTTTAGGTGATCAAACTAAAATGGTTTTCATTACCGCAGGAATGGGAGGAGGAACCGGTACAGGAGCAGCGCCTATTATTTCGGGTATTGCAAAAGAAATGGGTATTCTAACTGTTGGTATTGTCACTATTCCTTTTTCTTTTGAAGGTAAATCGCGATTGGAACAAGCAGAAAAAGGTCTTGAAAAAATCAGGAAAAACGTTGACTCTTTAATTGTCGTAAAAAACGATAAGTTGAGAGAATTGTATGGAAACTTGGGTTATAAATCCGGATTCTCAAAATCCAATGAGGTGCTAAGCACAGCTGCTAAAGGAATTGCTGAAGTTATTACCAAAAATTACTCCATTAATATAGATTTACGTGATGCTAAAACCGTTCTGGCAGATAGCGGAACTGCCATCATGGGATCTGCTGTTTCTTCCGGACCTAACAAAGCCCAGGATGCTATCATGGCTGCCTTGGATTCTCCTTTGCTTAATGATAATAAAATTACGGGGGCTAAGAATGTATTATTGTTAATCGTATCCGGCGATGATGAGATAACAGTAGACGAAATAGGTATCATTAACGATTATATTCAATCTGAGGCCGGTAATAGTACAAATATTATTATGGGTATCGGTGAGGATGAAAGTTTAGGAGATAGTATCAGAGTAACTGTCATTGCAACCGGTTTTCCTGTAGACGATGAAAGAAACAGCGGTAAAGAAAAAGAGAAGATCGTACATACGTTAACTGATGATTTTCCAACTTCTAATCCCTTGAATTTAGGAAATGCAAAAGCTGCAAATTTCAATAGTCATAAAGATAATAGATCTGATGAACCACAAATAATTTCTTCAGTTAATAAAGGAAATTATGTTCAGGAAAAAAACGAAGAAAAAACGATTCAAAAAATAATAACTCTAGAAGATGAAGAAGAGGTAACCACTTTTGGAATCTCTAACAGAAAAGATCCGATTGTTCCCTCTTTTCCTATTGATGAGGAAATAAATATTATTAAAAAGGATGTATATCCTCCCCAAAATAATGAAACAACTTTATTTTCTAATACAGAAAATACATTTAAGGAAATCAAAGAAGATAAACTTCCCGAGCCTCCTGTAAACCAATCAACTATATTCACTTTAGATGAAGCTGAGGATTTTACTCAAAAAGTAAATTTTCAAACGGAAACCGAAGAATTTAGTTCTTATAATAACAAGTTTCAGCTTCCTGAAGAAAAAAAGGAAATTTTCACAGAAGATCAAACCGTTTCTGAAGATAAAAATTATTCTTCAGAATCCTTGAATGAGCTTATGGAGAAAAAAATCCAAGAAAGAAGAGAACGATTGAAAAAACTGAACAGCAAATTTCAAGGATTATCTAAACAAAATGTTGATGAAGTAGAAAAAGTTCCTGCTTATAAAAGACAAGGCATTAATTTAGATGAAAATATAGATTCTAATAAAAGTTCGGATATGTACTTTAACAAAAATTCTAATGAAGTTCAAATCCGACCGAATAATTTTTTCCATGATAATGTTGATTAGTCCCTAACTAAAACAAATAATTATGAGCTTAGAAACTAAAATAATGGAAGCGATGAAAGTCGCCATGAAAGATAAAGATAAAGTAGCATTGGAATCATTACGAGCTATTAAATCTCAATTATTATTACTTAAAACAGATGGTAAGACGGAAGATATTTCTCCGGACCAGGAAATTGCTTTATTACAAAGATTGGTTAAGCAAAGAAAAGAGGCTTATGAACAATTTTTAGCTAACAACAGGAATGAATTGGCTGAAAATGAATTAGCACAAGCAAAAGTCATTGAGCAATTCCTTCCGACACAACTTACTCCTGAAGAATTAGAAAAAGAACTTCGAGAGATTATAGCCGAAACCGGTGCTCAAGATATCAAAGATCTGGGAAAGGTTATGGGCATAGCTTCAAAAAAATTACAAGGAAAATCCGAAGGAAAAACAATATCAGAAACTGTTAGGAAGTTGTTGTCCTAATTTATCTTTTGTATGTAAGCCGATAATATCAGTCGGCTTTTTTAAATTAAAAAAGACATTCGTAAATGAATGTCTTTTCTATTTTGTATTGTTTATAAGCAAACTCTTTATCGATCTGATTCATTGTAATTCCTTAACATAATCCAACCGGTAAATTCTCTCCCGTCGGCAATTGTAATTATGTACCAATAGGAAGATGTCGGCAGATTTCTGCCTAAATGTTTTCCGTCCCATACAAAACATGTATTAGAGGTTTCTTCAAAAACTTGTTTACCGTATCGGTCAAAGATTTTAACTTGAGAATTTTCGCCTTTAAACAAATCTAATCCGCATACTCTCCATGCATCGTTATAATTATCACCGTTGGGAGTTATCACATTATTAATTCCGAAAATTATTCCTTTGGATGTTATAGCATCACAAGAATTGGCAACAGAACGTACATAGAATGTATAAATTCCTTGTTTTAAATTAGTAAATGTGTTACTTCTTTGCCAATTTATCTTATCGATGGAATATTCCAACGGAGCCGGTCCATTTGCTATTACGGTTATATAATCTTTTCCTTGCTGTAATTCAACAATAATCGGTTCTTCCAATAATTTAACTTCTATTTGATGCGTAGTAGTACAGCTGATATTATAATTTAAAATTTTAGTATGTTCAACCGTATAAATACCTATGTCTCTAACATTTTCCAGATATTGACCGGTCCCAACTAATTTTCCTTTGAAATACCATCGGATTTGATCGTATCCATCATCTCCTGCGTCTAGTGTTGCAGCATATCTTGGACAGATATAAACTATTTCATTAGGAGGCGTTGGAGAAACATAAGGAATCAACTCTACTTTTGCTACCGATGGACAAAAATCATCATCTATATTATCCACACGAACATATACATATCCTTTATTACTTTTATAATTAGATAATTCGGGTTCTTGTATTTGTTTTGAAGGTTTACCCATTGCTTCATCTTTCAAGGCATTATTTGCATCCCTTTCGGTTCTATAAAAACGAATTGTTGAATTGGGTTGATTTTTAAATAAATGTTCAACTAACGGAAGTTGAAAATACGCGTATCCGTCTTTATCTCCATCACAAGCATATAGGGTAGCATCATTAAGTTCTACAGGATCATTGGTTTCAAATTCTATTTTTGTAATGCCGATACATTCGGTTTGAATATTTTTAATTCTACAATAAATTGAATCGGATAAATTAAAATATTTGTTTTTATCTAATACCCCTGTTCCGTTCAATGCTTTTTTATATCCTTCATGATAGGTAATTTCATATACGCGTTGATCTAAATAATTATGTCCTGATTTATCTTTAATTTTAGGATCAAGGTCTTTGAGTAACAGGTCATCATATTTTCCATTATTGTCTCCATCACATACAAATTGAGGTATCAGTTGTGGACGTGGCGTTTCTTTTTGGGTGATTATAATCGTTCCTTCATTTCCACATCCATTCTCTTTGTTTTCGAATTTGACTTTTATTTCTACTTTGTTTTCTCCTACAGGGGGTTCGTAATCGGTTAAAGCATTAGG